>PKZD01000017.1:25404-127711 GCA_003133745.1 Candidatus Tyrphobacter aquilonaris | reverse complement strand
GAGGCTTGCCGGTGCGCGCGGCTCGACGCGGGTGACGCGGACGCCGTTGCCGCCGACGACGAGCG
The DNA here is from genome assembly GCA_003133745.1 of Candidatus Tyrphobacter aquilonaris. Lineage (GTDB taxonomy): Bacteria > Vulcanimicrobiota > Vulcanimicrobiia > Vulcanimicrobiales > Vulcanimicrobiaceae > Tyrphobacter > Tyrphobacter aquilonaris. Next base: position 127,646 of record PKZD01000017.1, on the reverse strand, counting down.
CGAGCGAGAGAACCGAATAGAGCACGATGAAGGCCCACAGCGCATAACGCGGCATGGCGCGGCGCTTCGGGATTGCGAGCACGGGTTCCGTTGCGCGCGCGTCGAAGCCGCCATGAATGGAGAGGCCACCCACGCTCAGCGTCGTCGTGCCGCTTTATAACGAAGAAGGCAACGTCGCGCCGCTCTTCGAGCGCGTCGGGACGATCCTCGCTCACCTTCCCGGAAACCCGTCGCATGAGATCGTCGTCGTGAACGACGGCAGCGCCGATCGCACGCTCGAACGCATTCGTGACGAGATGCGGCGCCGCAGCGACGTCGTGCTCGTGAACTTGTCGCGCAACTTCGGCCATCAACTCGCCGCGACGGCCGGCATCGATACCGCGCTCGGCGACGCCGTCATCCTCATGGACGGCGACCTCCAGGATCCGCCCGAACTCATCGAGGCGTTCGTCGAGAAATGGCACGAAGGCTACGACGTCGTCTACGCCGTGCGCCGCACCCGCAAGGGCGAGAGTCTCTTCAAGGTGCTCACGGCGCGCCTCTTCTACAGGCTCGTGCGCCGAATGACGAAGGTCGACATCCCCGTCGACACCGGGGACTTTCGTTTGATGAGCCGCCGCGTCGTCGAGGCGCTGCGCCGCTCGCCCGAACGCCATCGCTTCCTACGCGGCATGGTGAGCTGGGTCGGCTATCGCCAAACCGGCGTCGTCTACGATCGCGACGAGCGTCACTCCGGCAAGACGAAGTATCCGTTCGGAAAGATGCTGCGTTTCGCGATCGACGGCATCACGTCGTTCTCCGACGTGCCGCTGCGCTTCGCGTCGTATCTCGGCTTCTGTTCCAGCGCGATCGCCTTCATCTACGCCCTCATCGTCATCGGCTTCAAACTCTTCTCGGCGCATCCGCCGGGCTACACGCCGGGTTGGGCCTCGACGATCGTCGCGGTGCTCTTTCTCGGCGGCGTGCAGTTGATCGGCATCGGCATCCTTGGCGAATATCTCGGCCGCGTCTACGACGAGGTGAAAGGCCGCCCGATCTACCTCGTCAGCGAGATCGAGCGCTCCGCAGACTCGACGGGTTAGAACGTCGCGTAGACGAGCGGGCGAGCCTGCGGCGGTGCGTCGGCGATCTCGAACGCCGGCTCGAGCGCCGTAGCGGCGGCGGCGGATCCGAAACCGCGCGCGAGCACGGTGCCGCGCTCCACGCGATCGCCGATGCGCACCTCGACGCGAATGCCCGCGGTCGCTTCCCGAGCGCTCCACGCGCGCGAGAGGTTCCCGAGCTCGACCGCATCGACGCCGCTGACGTAACCCGCACGCGTCGCATACGCCTCCTCGATGCGTTCGGGGACGCGCATTCCCTCGAGTGCGGCCCTCGACGCGCCCTGCGCCTCGATCATCTCGACGAACTTCTCGTATGCGGCCCCCGAATCGAGCGCGCCGGCTGCAGCCTTCTCGGGTGCGGCGATGCGTGCGAGCACGAGCATCTCAGCCGTAATGCGCAGCACCGCTTCCCGAACGCGGCCGTCGCCGGAGCGGCCTCGCAGCAACTCTCGCGCCTCGATCACCTCGATGCCGGTGCCGATCGAGCGCCCGAGCGGCTCGCTCATCTCGGTGACGAGCGCGCGGGCGGGGCGATCGAAACTCCGCGCGACGGCGACCAACTCGCGCGCGAGCGCCTCCGCATCGGGAAGGTTCTGCATGAACGCCGCGCTTCCGCACTTCACGTCGAAGACGTAGGCGTGCGCCCCGCCGGCGAGTTTCTTCGAAACGATCGAGGCCGCGATGAGCCCAACGCTCGGAACCGTACCGGTGCGATCGCGCAGCGCGTAGAGGCGTTTGTCGGCGGGAACGAGGCGCTCCGTCTGCGCGGCGATCGCGCAGCCGATGCGCTGCACCTGCGCGACGAACGCATCGACTGAAAGCGTCGTTCGCAATCCGGGAATCGTTTCGAGTTTGTCGATCGTGCCCCCGGTGTGGCCGAGCGCGCGCCCGGACAGCTTGGCGACGCGCGCGCCGCACGCGGCAGCGAGCGGCACCGCGACGAGCGAGACGATATCGGAGACGCCGCCGCTCGAATGCTTGTCGACGACGAACGTGTCGTCGGGAAAACGAATCCGCTCGCCGCTCTCGACCATTGCCTTCGTCAGCGACGCCGTTTCTTGCGTCGAAAGGCCGCGCCAAAGCGCGGCCATGAGCATTGCGGCCATCTGCGCGTCGTCAACCTTGCCGGCGAGATAACCGGCAACGATCGCTTCCCAACGCTCCGGCAAGAGCACCCGGCCGTCGCGCTTTTCCTCGATCGCGCGGCGCATCATCGCTTCGTCCATACGAAGCGCGTGGATTTCACCACCCAGGAAGCGAAGCCCGCCTGGTGCGTTACCAGCCGGTCGTGAGCCCGATTCACCTTCCCGTGCCGCTCGATCCGCTGTGGACGATGATCTTCGTGGCGGTCGTCATCCTCGCCGCACTCCTGGTCGCAAAGCGCGCCGCTTACGCTGTCGCGCTGCTCATCGTCGTTCAGCCGTTTGCCTTCCAGCACGATCTCTTCCAGACGACGGTCACGCTCCCGAAGGCGACGCTCCTCGGCGTGCTGCTCGGCCTCGCCGTCGTTCCGGGTTGGCGCGCCGCGCTTCGCGAGCGTCCGGTTCGCAATGTGCTCGTCGCGCTCGCCGTGCTGATCTGCGCCGTCGCCGCCACGGCGGCCGTCGCGTCGCAGCCCGGCGCGACGCTGCGGGAGACGCTGAAATGGTTCGAATATCTGCTCGTCTTCGCGGCGATCTGCACGGCGTACCGTCGCGACCCCGACGACGCGCTCTTCGTGCGATGCTGGGCGATCGTCGCGATCGTCGTCGCGGTGCTGGCTCTGCTGCAAGAGGTCGTCGGCGCGCCGTCGGGATTGGTCTTGAACGGCGAGGTCATTCCGCGCATCGCAGGACCGCTCGAGGGTCCGAATCAACTTGCCGGCTACCTTGAGATCTCCCTCGCCGCGCTCTGCGCGTGGTGCGGACGCGACCGGCTCATCGGATTCGCGATCCCGCTTGCGTGCTGTGCGCTCGCGCTCACGTTTTCGCGCGGCGGCATCGCCGGCGCTGCGATCGCCGTTGCGATCGTCTTTGTCGTCGCGCCGCAGGTTCGGCCGTTGCTCGCGCGATCGATCGCGATCGGCGCAATCCTCGGCGCCGCGCTCGTCGGCGCATGGAACGCGATCACGCATGCCGGTCTCACGCCACCGTGGCCCTCGCCGTCACCGGCGTATGCGGGCGGCGTCGGCTACCGGCGCGAGTTATGGCGCGCGGCGATCGACTTCTGGCGAAGTCATCCGCTGCTCGGTATCGGCGCGGGCAACTTCGAGTTGGACCTGCCCGAAGTCGGGCTCTCGGGTGTGCGGACGCATGCGAACAGTTGGTATCTCCAAGCCCTCGCAGAGGGCGGCATCGTTCTGTTCCTTGCAACGCTCGCTTTGATCGGGACGATCCTCGGGACGCTCGCTCGCCGTCTGCGCGAAGCCTCACCCTGGCAGACCGCGGCGTTCGCCGCGACCATCGCCTTCGCGCTTCATCAGATCGTCGACGATCTCGTCTTCTATCCGAAGGTCGGCGCGACGTGGTGGATCCTCGTCGGCCTCGGCGCGAGCGCCGCGTCGGCGAAGTGGCGTTCCTGAAGTGCGACGGCTCTGGGTCATCCCCATCGCTTTTGCCGTCGCCACGGTCGCGGCGCGCATCGCGCTCCACCTCGCTCACGCGACGCCCCCATCCGATCCGACGCAGCCGCTCGTCGTCGTCACCGCGTGGCACGCTCTGGGCGCTTTGCTCTTGGGCCTCGTCGTCGCTGCGGTCGGCGTCGCGGCGATCCCGTACGTCGCCGTGCTTCGCTCGACGAGCGCGCCGCGGCTCGCGCGGACGCTCGGGCTTTGCGTGCTCGCGCTCGCGGCCGTATTGCTCTTTCCCGCGATCTTCTCGAGCGACGTCTACGCATACGCCGCGTACGGTGAGGCGACGCGCATCGGCCTCGACGCGTACGCGCCGATCGCGAACGGGCACGGCGATCCGCTGCTGATCGGCGCGCTGCGCCAATGGGGCGGCGTGCTTCCGCTCTGCGTCTACGGGCCGGCTTTCGTGCGCTTCGCGCAAGCACTCGTGACGCTGAGCGCGCCATTCGGAACGCTCGCGCAACTCGACGTCTTTCGCATCGCTTCGTCGACGGCGCTGCCGATCTGTGCCGCATTGCTCTACGCGGCGCTACGCGGAGCGCCGACGGAGGAACGTTTGCGCGGCGCGTTCTCGCTCGCGCTCAACCCGGTCGCGTTATGGACGTGCGCGGAGGGCCACAACGACGCGCTCGCCGTGCTCGCGCTCCTCGCAGCGATCGCGCTCGTGCGGCGCGGAGTTCCGTTTTTCGGCGCCTTCCTTGCGGCAGCAGCGGCGCTCTTCAAGATTCCGTGCGCGGTCGTCGCGGCCGCGATCGCCGTCGATGCCACGCTCGCTCGCCGCAGCGCGTTCCGCGTTTGGATCGGCCTGGGGGCCGGCTCGCTGTTCGCGGCGGCTTTCTTGGCTCCGTGGTTTCACGCGTCGTTCGGAATGCTTTCGCACGGCATCTACGAACCGCAGGCCTCGCTGCAAGGACTGCTCTTCTTTGCGCCGTGGCTCGCGATCGCAATCGCGCTCGCCGTCGTCGCGTACGGTGCGTTCATGCTCGCGCGCGGCGATCGAGCGGGCTGGTGCGGCATCGCGCTCGGAGGGTGGCTGCTGCTTCCGAGCCCGTACCCGTGGTACGGGCTCTGGCTCGTGCCGATCGCGCGTCTGGCGCCGAAGAGCCGCGCGGCGGCCATCTTGATCGGGCTCTCGCTGACGGCGATCGTGCGCTACGTGCCCGATGCGGTCGCCACTCCGAACGTCGTCGCGGCGGCGGCGATTGCCGCGGTCGCGCTTTCACCGTTGCTGCTCTCGCTCAGACGTCCTTGGCTCCCGATCTCATGAGCCTCCCGCGAGCGCTCGCGCGCCTTCTGATCGAGGCACGCGGGAGCGCGAGCGTGCTCGAACGGCTCGCGGCCGGCCGGAGCGCCGCGCTGCACGAGACCATCGCAGCGGCTCGTCCGGCATTATTAGCGGCGCTCGCTCAGGCTCGCAGCGGGCAGTATCTCTTCATCGTTCCTACGCCCGACGCAGCCGAGCGCGCTTACGCGGACATCCTTTTCTATCTGGGAGCGAGCGACGGCGGCTCCCGAGACGTCGCCCTGTTGCGTTCGCGCGAGGAGTCGTTCGGCGCGATCGAGAGCCCCTCGGAACGCAGCGCGCGCACGAGCCTCTTCGAAGCGCTCGCCGACGGCCGCTCGCTGATCGTCGTTGCCGCGGTCGCGGCGGCGCGACAGTATGCGACACCGCCCGAACTCTTTCGCGCGCGACGTTTCGCGCTGCTGCGGGGAGAGCAGGCCGATTGGGAAGCGTTGCTGCATCGGCTGCACTCCCTTGGATACGCGCGCGCCGATGTCGTCGGCGCCGTGGGAGAGTACGCCGTGCGCGGCGGAATCCTCGACGTCTTCCCGGCAACCGCGGATGCGCCGGTTCGCATCGAGTTCTTCGGCGACGAGATCGAGTCGATGCGCATCTTCGACCTCGAATCACAGCGCAGCCGCGAAGAGATCGATTCCGTCTCCATCGCAGCGTGGAACGAAACGACCGACGATGCAATGCGCGCGACACCGCTCGATTATCTCCGCGACGATGCGACGATCGTGCTCGACGAACCCGTGGCGCTCGCCGCGATCGAACGCGCGCTCGACGAGGAACCCGTCGAGGAAGAGACGCCGCGTCCGTCGCTCGCCGATCTCGGTCCGGCGATCGCGCGACATCCGACGCTCGTGTTGCCCGGCGCGATCGAATCGAACCAGACGCCGTCCTTCGTGCCGGCCGCGCCGCGCTTCGCCCTCGAATGCCGCCCGGCCGAACACTTCAACCGGCAGATCGAACTCTTCTCGGAGCGCGTGCGCGAGTGGGTCGCCGCCGGGGATCGCGTCGTCATCGTGAGCACCGCCGTTTCGCGCACGCTCGAGTTGCTCGAAGGCGCGGCCATCGACGCGCAACGGTGGAGCGCGGCGTCGCGCGAGATCCCGTTCGGCCGCGTGTTCGTGGACTCAGGCTCGATCGAATCCGGATTCGCGGTGCCGTCGCTGCGGCTTCACGTCCTGGGCGATCGCGAGATCTTCGGGTTGCCGCCCAAACGCGTCAAGCTGCGCGCGGTCAAGGAAGGCGTCCCCGTGACGCTCGCGGACCTGCGCGTCGGCGACTACGTCGTGCACGCCGTGCACGGGATCGCACGCTATCACGGTCTGCGCACCGAAACCGTGCTCGGCGCGACGCAAGATTATCTCGATCTGCACTATGCCGGCACGGATCGCATGCTCGTGCCGGTCACGCAGATGCACCAGGTCACGAAATACGCCGCCTCCGAGGGCGCCTCGCCGCGTCTCTCCAGAATGGGCGGCGCGGATTGGGCGCGCACGAAATCGCGCGTCAGCGAATCCCTCGCAAAGATCGCCGACGGCCTCGTGCAGCTCTACGCCGAACGCGAGTTGGCGCGCGGTCACGCCTTCGCACCGGACACGCCGTGGCAAGCCGAGATGGAGGAGGCGTTCCCCTACGAGTTGACGCCCGATCAGCGCACGGCGATCGAGGCGACGAAAGCGGACATGGAGCGCGCGCGCCCGATGGACCGCCTCATCTGCGGCGACGTCGGCTACGGCAAGACCGAGGTCGCGATGCGCGCGGCCTTCAAGGCGATCGCCGATCACAAGCAGGTGGCGCTCATCGCGCCGACCACGCTCCTCGCCGATCAGCATTTTCGCACCTTCAGCGAGCGTTTTGCGAGTTTTCCCATTCGCATCGAGTCGTTCTCGCGCTTCTCGCACCGCGCGGCGTTGCGCGCGAACCTCAAGGACCTTGCGGAGGGAAAGATCGACCTCGCGATCGGAACGCATCGCCTGCTGCAAAAAGACATCGCGTTCGCAGACATCGGCCTCATCGTCGTCGATGAAGAGCAGCGTTTCGGCGTCATGCACAAGGAACGCCTCAAGGAGTATCGCGCGAGCGTCGACGCGCTCACGCTCTCGGCGACGCCGATTCCGCGGACGCTCCACATGTCGCTCATGGGCGTCCGCGATCTCTCGGTCATCCGCACGCCGCCGAAGAACCGTCTCTCGATCAAGACCGTGGTCGTGCCTGCGGGCGACGCGGTCGTCGCGCACGCGATCGCAACCGAGCTCGATCGCGGCGGCCAAGTCTACTACCTGCACAATCGCGTGGAGTCGATCTACGCGCTGCGCAACAAACTGCAAGAACTCGTTCCACGCGCGCGCATCGCCGTCGGGCACGGCCAGATGCGAGAGCGCGAGATCGAACCGATCATGCAAGATTTCATCGACACAAAGACCGACGTGCTCGTCGCGACGACGATCATCGAAAACGGCATCGACATCCCCAACGTCAACACGATGATCGTCGAGGATTCGGACCGTTTCGGGCTCGCGCAACTCTATCAGTTGCGCGGGCGCGTCGGACGCTCGAACCAGCAGGCGTATTGCTACCTGTTGTATCAGGCGCACAAGGTGCTCTCGGAGGAAGCGCAGGCGCGGCTCGAAGCGATCGTGGAGTTCACGCATCTCGGCTCGGGCTTGCAGATCGCGATGCGGGACCTCGAGATTCGCGGCGCGGGAAATCTGCTCGGCGCCGCGCAGTCGGGCTTCATCGCGTCGGTTGGTTTCGATACATACTGTCAACTGCTCGCCGACGCTATCGCGCAGCGGCGCGGCATGGCGGCATCGCTCGAGGAGCGCGGGGAAGCCGTGATCGACGTCAAGATCAGCGCCTTCATTCCCAACGACTACATCCCGCAGGTTTCACAGAAGATCGCCGTCTACCAGCAGCTCGCGAAGGCGAGAACGCAGGAAGAGGTCGACGAGATCGCCGCCGGCGTCCGCGATCGTTTCGGCCCCTTCCCGCTGCCGCTCGATCGCCTCATCGAGCTCACGCGCCTGCGCACGATCGCCCTGCGAAAGCGCGTCACGCGCGTCGTCGTGGACGCGGAGCGCTTGACCCTCGGCGTCGGAGCGGGCTTCGCGCTCGCGCCCGCAATGATCCAGAGGTTCCAGTCGCTCACGAAAAATCGCTTCCGCTTCAGTGAAGGCAAGGTGCTCGTCGATCTGCCGCGCGCACAGCCGCCCCAGCGCCCCGAAGAGCTGTGGATGCCGCTGCTGCGCAATCTCCTCGAGGCCCTCTAGCCCCACGGCAAGGGGCGGCCCCGCTCAAAGACGAACAGGAGGCGCCGACCTTTTTTCCCTGGAGTCATGAATGTCCAAAACTCTCCGCCTGCTTGCGGGCTCGGTTACTTTTCTGCTCGGCGCAGCGCTCGCTTCGTGCGGGGGCGGCGGCTCCGTCGTGACGGTCGGCGGCCAGCCGATCAGCCGCGCGCAGTTCGACGCGAAGCTCGAGGGCACGCCCTTCGCGCGCAATGTTCTGCAACAGATGGTGCAGGAAGCGCTCATCGAGGGGTACGCCAAAGATAACAACATTACGGTCAGCGATGCGGACATCCAAGCACGCGAAGATCAACTGAAGTCGAACTACCCCGGGACGCAGTGGTCGGAAATGCTGACCGCGCGCGGTCTGACCGAGCAGGACGTTCACGACGCCCTGCGCCTTCAGATCATCCTCGACGATGCGCTCGCGAGGAACGTCAACGTCAGCGATTCGGCGATCGCCGCATATTTCAATCGGAACCACGCGGCATTCGATAAACCGGCGCAGGTCTGCGCGAGCCACATTCTCGTTCCCGATCTTGCGACGGCGAACCGCGTCGAAGCCGCTCTCAAGGCGCAGGGCGCCGGTGCGTTCGCGCAACTCGCGCAACAGTATTCGGTGGATCCGGGATCCAAGGCGAGAGGCGGCAGCCTCGGATGCTTCCGTCGCGGTGCGATGGTGCCGGCATTCGATCGGGCTGCGTTCTCGTTGCCGGTCGGTCAAATCAGCCAACCGGTGAGATCGCCGTTCGGGTACCACATCATCCTCGTCAGCTCGAGGCAACCCGCGGTGCGCGCGACGATCGCGTCGGCTCGCGATCGCATCAAGCTCACGCTCGTGCAGCAGCAGGAGGCGCCGCTCATCCAACCGTTCTTGCAAAGACTGCAATCGACGGCGACGATCACGGCCAACGATCCGCGCTTCGCATCGCTCTTCCCGACGCCGATGCCCGGAATGGCACCCGCACCGCCGAACGCGGCGCCGGCTCCACCAGCGACGAGCCCGCCCGCCTCGCCGGCGCACTGACGCTTTGCGCGTGACATGATCGCGCGCATCGTCGGACTCGGCCCGGGCGATCCGGGGTTGCTCACGCTTGGCAGCCTCGACGCGCTGCGCAACGTGGGATGCGCGGTTGCGCTGCTCGCGCCGCGCGAACTGGTCGAGTACCTTCGCGGCGCGGGCGTCACGATCGACGAATCGCTCGCCGTCGACGAAGCGCTCATCGTCCGCGGCAGCACCGAGGCGATTGCGGCCTTTGCCGCACGCCTCGAAGCGTTGCGCGAGCGCGATGGCGATGTCGGCATCGGCGTGCTCGGCAACCCGCTCTCGGACTTCCCGGGACTACCGCCGCTGCTGCGCGCGCTCGACGCGCGGCGCATCCGCAGCGAGATCGTTCCCGGCATGCCGCGGGCGACGCTCTCGGAATCGATCGCGATGCCGCTCGTGCCGCTGCCGCCGCAATCCGCGCACTACTCGTGGGACGATCTCGTCGAGATCATGGCNNCTCATCGAGGAGACGTACGAGGTCGTCGAAGCGATCGAAGAGGAGGCGAGCCCCGAGCACGCGACGGAGGCGCTCTGCGACGAACTCGGCGATCTCTTGCTCCAAATCGTCTTCCACGCGCAACTGGCGACCGAGACCGGAGCCTTCACGATCGCCGACGTCGTCGACGCGCTCGCGAACAAGATGGTGCGCCGCCACCCGCACGTCTTCGCCGATGCGGTGATCGAAGACGTCGACGCGCAATGGCGGAGTTGGGAGCGGCTGAAAGCGCAAGAGAAGACCGGGCGCCTGCGCAAGAGCCGCCTCGACGGCATACCGCGGCAACTCGGCGCGCTCCAGCGCGGTCAGCGCATGCAGGAGAAAGCCGCACGCGTCGGCTTCGATTGGCGCAGCGTCGAGGGCGTGCTCGAGAAACTCGTCGAGGAGGTCGGCGAAGTAGCGGAGGCGCGCAGTGCAGGGCAATCGGACGCGCGCGTACGCGAAGAGTTGGGCGACGTCTTCTTCACGCTCGTCAACCTCGCGCGAACGTTCGGTATCGACGCCGAGAGCGCGATGCGACGAGCGAACGAGAAGTTTCTGCGTCGCTTCGCGTTCATGGAGGAGCGTGCGGTCGCGCAAAGCAAGACCTTGAGCGATTTGAATCTCGACGAGCTCGAAGAGTTATGGCAACAGGCGAAAGCGGATCCCGCGACCGCGCCGTAATTCGCGTGCGCATGAGTGCTGCCGACGCGCACTACGGAGGCGACCTCGTCGACGGCGCGCGTCTGCTCGCGCTCTTCGGCGACGTCGCAACGGAACTGCTCGTCCGCATGGACGGCGACGAAGGGCTCTTCGCGGGTTACGATCGGGTTGAGTTTCTCGCACCCGTGCGCGCCGGCGATTACGTCGAGGCGAGCGGCCGCATCGTCTCGGTCGGGAACACGTCGCGCCGAATGGAGTTCGAGGCGTACGCGGTCGTCGCGGCACGTCCCGAGATCGCTCCGAGCGCCGCGGAGTTCTTGACCGAGCCGCTCCTCGTCTGCCGCGCCTCCGGCACCTGCGTCACGCCCAAGGACAGGAAGCGCTTCTAAACGAGCCTCTCGTGCGTGCGTTTCTTCCAGAAGCGCTCGTAGTAGAAGAACTGCAGCAGCACGACGACGACGAACGAGATCGGATAGCCCATCCACACGCCGTTGATCCCGAAGTAGTGCATGAGGATGTACGCCGAGGGCACTTCGATGCCCCAAATCGCGAAGATGCCGTTGATCGTCGGCCACAGGACCGCACCGCTCGAGCGCATGACGCCGCTCATGACGGCGCTGTTGCCGAAGAGCAGATACGACCAGAGCGTGATCATCAGCAGCGCGTGTGCGATGCCGAGCGTGTGTGGATCGACGATGAACCAGCCGATGATCTGCCACGCGAAGAGATAGCAGAGCGCGATGAGGACGCCGCCGATGACATAGTTGAGCCCGACGGCCGTTCTCACGACCGCGCCGAGCATGTCCTCGCGCCGCGCACCGATGCACTGCGCGCCGAAGATCGAGGCGGTGATGCCGATCGAGATCGCGGGAAACTGCACGTACGAGACGACCTGGTTCACGGCGCCGTACGCGGCGGTCGCGCTCGATCCGAAACGATTGACGAACGAGATCACCGCGATCTCGGCGAGGGAGACCATCACGACCTGAATGCCCGTGGGAATGCCGATGCGCAGCACGGTCCAGAGAATGCGCGGATCGACGAGCATGTCGCGCGCCGTCTCGCGATCGAACTGCAAGGGGTTGTTCGTCATGCGCAAGCGGATCAAGAACGCCAAGAACGATATGCCTTGGCTGAGCAATCCCGCCACGGCGACGCTCACGACGCCCAGGCGCGGCAAGCCGAACCAGCCTGCGATGAACGCGGGCGTCAGGAGTGCGCCGAGCACGGTGCTGAGTATGAGGAAGTAAAACGGCGTCGTCGAGTCTCCGGTGCCGCGCAGAAACGTCGTGTACGCCAAGTACGGGAAGATGATCGGCGAGATGAGGAACGCGACGCGCGCGTAGGCATCCGATTGCGCGATGATGTTCGACGGCGTTCCCAAGAGCTGGAGCATCGTCGAGGAGAACAGGACGCCGACGATCGCGATGATGATGCCGAAGGCGAAGGTCGCGCCGAGCACGGTGCCCGCGACTTTCTTCACGCGGTGGTGGTCGCCCGCGCCGTAGGCTTGACCGATGAGGATCGTGCTGCCGCTCGCGATCCCGATCAAGAACGCAAACAGCAAGAAGATGACGGGGAAGACGGCCGAAACGGCGGCGAGCGCATCCGTGCCGATCATGCGCCCGAGGAAGACGCTGCCGAGCGTCTGCGAGGCGGTCTGCAGCAAATTGCTGAGGATCAACGGGATCAAGAAGATCACGAAGATCAACCACAACGGGCGCGACGTGTCGAAGATGTTGACTCCGAGGCGTCGCATGCCTGGGGCCTGCGCCATCGTTTACTCCTGGGCGAGCAGCGTATAGATATCTTTGCGCGTGCGATCGAGCATTTCGCGCACGCGCTCGACCGTTTCCGGTTTCGAGTTCGGCGCGAGTTGCGTCACCGCTTGAATCAAGCGGTCCACCGCATCGCGCAGTTCGTCGGTCGGCTCGGGTTCCTCTTCCTCGCCGCTCGCACCGAAGAATGCCGCGACGTCCGCCGCGCGCTCCGCCAAGACCTTACGCCCCTTCTCGGTGATCTCGTAGGTGCGGCGCTGCCCGTCGTCGTGACTCGTGACGTACCCCGACGCCTCCAAGAACGAGAGCAGCGGATAGACCGAGCCGGGGCCGCCGCCCCAGCCGTGCTCGCGAAAGGCGCGAATCAGGTCGTAGCCGTGGCGCGGCAGCTCGGCCACGAGCTTGAGCAGGATGAACTTCAGGATGCCGCGGCGCAGCTTTCGGCCGTGACCACGGCGCTGCCCCTGACGATCCCACGCTGCCCGACTGGAGGGCTCGTACGAAAAGCGGTTTCTCATGCGGCGAAATTAAGCGATATATCGCTATCTGTCAAGACCGCTCGCGATGCGGCTCGATAAGTTCCTGAAGGTCGCGCGCCTCGCGAAGCGGCGCAGCGAAGCGCATGAGGCGCTCGAGCACGGGCGCATCCTCAAAGGCGGAATCCCGCTCAAGCCCGCCTACGCCGTCAAACCCGGCGACGTGCTCGAGATCCACTACGCGACGCGCCGCGTGACCGTTCGCGTTCGCGAGGTGCCGCTGCGGGTGACGCCGGCGGTTCGCCCCGCCGACTTGTACGAGCAGATCGAGGTCGTGCCCGAAGCGTGAACGCCGCGCTCACCCAAGACACGAGCGATGCGCTCGCGCGAGAACCTCCACAGGCGGCGCACTGCCGCAACGCGCTGATCGCCGCGCTCGTCGTCTACGGAATGCGAGCGCGCGGCGACCGCTTCGTCACCCATCGCAACGCGGTTGCGCGCTTATTTTGGTCGCTGCTCGACGAACGCAAACGCTATCCGATTGCCGCGACGACGACCGCGCAGTTGCGGCGCGCGGCGCGTTTTTCGATCGAGGCGCCGCAGCGGCTGCGACGCCCGGCGGCGATGCCGCGTCGTCGCTGCGATCGTCTCGCCGAGGTGCGCGCCGCATTCATGACGTGCGGCTCGCTCGCTGCCGGCTCGCGCGGCTACCACTTGGAGTTCGCGCCGCTCGACGACGCGCGCGCGGACCGCCTGAGCGTGATCTTGCGCGGCATCGGTTCGGCGCCAAAGCGCAGCCGTCGCCGCAATCGCCCGGTGCTCTACTTCAAAGACTTCGAAGCGATCGTCGACCTGCTCGCGCGCATCGGCGCGCACGGCGCGGTGCTCGCCCTCGAAGACGTGCGCGCGTTGCGAGAGACGAAGAACCGCATCCATCGCTTGGTCAACACCGAAGCCGCGAATCTCGAGCGCGCCGCGAAGGCCGCGGCGGCGCAGCGTCGCACGATCGAGTACATCGAACGGGAACGCGGACTTCGCCGCCTCTCGCAACCGTTGCGTGAGATCGCGACGCTGCGACTTCGCTTTCCCGGCGAATCGCTTGCCGAGTTGGGGCAGCGCTGCCGCTCGCCGATCGGCAAGCCCACGGTTTCGAGCCGGTTCGCCGCGCTCAAACGCCTTGCCGAACGATTGCGGCAGGGGCGGCGCGACGCAGGCCGGTAAATCTCTCCGCAATGCGTATCGGGATCAACGGCTTCGGCCGCATCGGAAGAAACTTTGCGAAAGCGCTCTTCGAGCGCCGCCCGCACGTCGAGATCGTCGCCGTCAACGATCTCACGAGCGCGTCCGAGTGCGCGCACCTTTTCAAGTACGACAGCAACTACGGCGTCTACGACGGCGATATCGCCGCGGAAGGCGATGCGCTGCTCATCGACGGTCGTCGCATCCGCGTCCTCGCCGAACGCGATCCCGGCAAGCTTCCTTGGCGCGATCTCGGCGTCGACGTCGTCATCGAATCGACCGGTCTCTTCACCGACGCGGCGAAGGCGCGCGCCCACATCGACAGCGGAGGCGCGCGCAAAGTCATCATCTCCGCGCCCGCGAAGGGCGAAGACATCACGATCGTGCTCGGCGTCAACGACGGTCGCTACGACCCGGCGCGGCACCATGTGATCTCGAACGCATCGTGCACGACGAACTGTTTGGCGACGGCCGTGAAGCCGCTCGTCGATCACCTCGGCTGGGTGAAGGGCTTCATGACGACCGTGCACTCGTACACGAACGACCAGCACATCCTCGATGCGCCGCACAAGGATTGGCGGCGCGCGCGCAATGCCGCGACGAACATCATCCCGACCTCCACCGGCGCGGCGAAAGCGCTCTACCTCACGATTCCGGAGGTGGAGGGAACCTTCGACGGCTTCGCGCTCCGCGTGCCGACGCCGACGGTTTCGATGATCTATCTCGTCGCGCAAGTGAAGACGCCGACGACGAAGGACGCGGTGAACGCGCTGCTGCGCCGCGCGGCCGAGAACGAGATGCGCGACTACATCCGCTTCAGCGAAGAGGAACTCGTCTCCAGCGATTTCAAGCGCTCGCCGTACAGTTCGATCGTCGATGCGAAGCTCACGAACGCGAACGGCGACCTCGTGCAGATCGGCGCCTGGTACGACAACGAGTGGGGTTACTCGTGCCGCCTCGCGGAGCTGACCGCGATGATCCTCGAAAAGATTCCCGCCGGCGCGTGAGCGCGTGAGGTTTCACACGCTCGCGGATTTGAACGTCGCGCACAAGCGCGTCCTCGTCCGCGAGGACCTCAACGTGCCGCTGCGGCGCGAGGGCGATCGTCAGATCGTCGCCGATGCGACGCGCATCGACGCGACGCTTCCCACGCTGCGGGCCTTGCGCGAGCGAGCGGCGCGCGTCGTCGTGCTCTCGCATCTTGGCCGTCCGGACGGACATCCCGATCCGGCGTTCTCTCTCAGCCCGGTTGCCGAGGCCCTCGCGCAACGACTCGACGCTCCCGTCGCGTTCGCCGCCGATTGCGTNNGCCTTTGCGGCGGAGCTCGCGCAGCTCGGCGATGCGTACGTCGACGATGCCTTCGGCAGCGCACATCGCGCGCACGCCTCGACCGACGCGCTCGCGCACCTCCTGCCGAATGCGGCCGGACCGCTGATGCAGGCGGAGCTCGCCGCGCTGCAACCGCTCATGGAGCACCCGGCAAAGCCGTACCTCTGCGTCATCGGCGGCGCGAAGGTCAAAGACAAAATCGGCGTCTTCATGTCGTTGATGGAGCGAGTCGACGCATTCTGCATCGGCGGCGGCATGGCGAACACGTTTCTCGCCGCGCAGGGCGTCAACGTCGGGCGCTCGTTGCGCGACGACGACCTTGAGCCCGCGCGCCGAATTCTCGCAAGCTCCGAGCAGCGCGGCGTCGCCGTGCACCTGCCCGTCGATGCGATCGTCGCGACCGGTTTCGATGCCGACGAAGGAGCGCACGCGGTGGGGATCGATGCCGTCGGCGACGGGATGATTCTCGATATCGGCACGGCGACCGCCGCCGCGTACGCGCACGTCATCGAGCGTGCGAAGACGATCGTCTTCAACGGCCCAATGGGCGTCTACGAGAAGCCGGCCTATCGCAGCGGCACGAAGGCGATCGGCGACGCGATGGCGCGCGCGACCGCTGCGGGCGCGACGACCGTCGTCGGCGGCGGCGACGCCGCGGCCGCCGCGCATCTGCTTGGTTTTGCAGACGCGATGACCCACGTCTCGACCGGCGGCGGCGCGACGTTGGAGTTTCTCGAAGGCAAGACGCTGCCGGGCGTCGCGGCGCTCATGCACGCATGAAACGCCTGGTCGCCGGCAACTGGAAGATGCACGAGACGACGCGCGCCGCGCAACGCCTCGCGAGTTCGATCGTCGCATCGGTGCGCGAACTCGATATCGGCCCGAACGTGCAGGTCGCGATCGCGCCGCCGTTCACCGCGCTTGCCGCCGTGGGCGCTGCGCTCGCGGGATCGCCCGTCCTGCTCGGCGCGCAGAACATGCATTGGGAGGACGACGGTGCTTTCACCGGCGAGATCTCCGCGCCGATGCTGATCGATCTCGGCGTGCGGTGCGTCATCCTCGGTCACTCCGAACGGCGCCGCTACTTCGGCGAGAGCGACGCGTACGTGAACGCAAAGCTGCGCGCGGCGCTCGCACACGGCCTGCTTGCGATCGTCGCGGTCGGCGAAACGAACGAGGAGCACGATGCGGGAATCGCCGGCGAGCGCGTCGTCGCGCAGACGCGTGCCGCCTTCGACGGCATCGCGCGCGAACGGCTGCCGGAGGTTGCGATCGCGTACGAACCGATCTGGGCGATCGGCAGCGGGCGCAACTGCGACCCGGATGAGGCGGAACGCGTAATGTCGACGATCCGCTCCTCCATGCCGGGGCTCGAAGGCTCACCGATCCTCTACGGCGGCAGCATCAAGCCGGAGAACTTCGGCGCGTATCTTGCGCTGCCCAACTGCAACGGCGGTTTGATCGGGGGTGCCTCGCTCGACGCCGGCGCATTCGCGGAACTCGTTCGTCTCGCCCGCGACACAGCGCCCGGGTGAGGTTCCGGCCGGTCGTTCTCGCGATACTCGACGGTTGGGGCTGTCGAGAAGCGACGCGCGGCAACGCGATCGCCGCCGCGAATCTGCCGCATTGGCGTTCGCTGCTCGAGCGCTATCCGGTGACGACGCTGCACGCTTCGGGGGAATGGGTCGGCTTGCCGAAGGGGGTGATGGGCAACAGTGAGGTCGGCCATTTGAATCTCGGCGCGGGACGGATCGTGCCGCAAGGCGTCACGCTCATCGATGCGTCGATCGAAGACGGAACGTTTGCCGTCAACCCGACGCTGCAGGCCGCGATCGCGCACGTGCGGCGCAGCGGCGGCCGCCTGCACTTTCTCGGGTTGCTCTCCGACGGGCTCGTGCACAGTTCGCTCGCGCATCTTCTCGTGCTCATCGACGCTGCGGTCGCCGGCGGCGTTGCGTTCACCGTCGATGCTTTTCTCGATGGGCGCGACGTGCCGCCGTCCTCGGCGCTCGCCTACGTCGAGCGACTCGAAGCGCATCTCGCCCAGATCGGGCGGGGCGGCGCGATCGCGAGCGTCATCGGCCGATTCTACGCGATGGACCGCGATCGGCGCTGGGAGCGCACGGAGGCTGCGTACGATGCGCTCGCCTACGCTCGTGCGCCCTTCCACGCGGCCGATGCGCGCGACGCGGTCCGGGCCGCGTACGAACGCGGCGAGAGCGATGAGTTCGTTGCGCCCACGATCGTCGGCGAAGCACGGCCGATCGGCGACGGCGATGCATGCATCTTCTTCAACTTCCGGCCGGATCGCGCGCGACAACTCACGTGCACCTTCGATGAATCGCTGCGCAAAGGCGGCTGCGGCGTCGAATCCGACATGCCCGGATTCGAGCCGAAGCCGTGGCGCGACGGCCTCTTCGCAACGATGACGAAGTACGACGAGACGTATACGAACGCGGTGCTCTTCGGACCGAGGCCGCAGTTCGACACGTTCGGCGACGTGCTCTCGCGGGCGGGCTTGCGTCAACTGCGTCTCGCCGAGACCGAGAAGTACGCGCACGTCACGTACTTCTTCAACGGCGGGCGTGAGGAGAGGTTGCCCGGCGAAGATCGCGAGCTGATTCCCTCCGACCGCAGCGTGCCGACATACGATCTCGCGCCCGTAATGCGCGCGCGAGAGATCACCGATTTCGCGCTGCAGGCGATCGGCGCGGGTGAGTACGACGCGATCGTCATGAACTATGCGAACGCCGACATGATCGGCCACACGGGCAAATGGGAGCCGACGATTGTAGCGGTCGAAACGCTCGACGAGCAGCTCGGGCGACTCTGCGACGGCGTGTTGCGGGCCGGCGGCCTGCTCGCAATCACCGCGGACCACGGCAACGCGGAGGAGAAGATCGACGCCGAGGGCAACCCGCTGACGGCGCACACGACCAATCCCGTCCCGTTCTCAATCGTCGCATCGAACTTCGACGCGACCCTTGCCTCCGGCGGTAAACTTGGCGACGTTGCGCCGACCTTGCTCACGCTCATGGAGCTGCCGATACCGAGCGCGATGACCGGAACGATCCTGCTGCGATGACGGAGTTCAAGCCCGGCGACCGGGCAATTGCAAACGATGCCGCGACGATCCGCGATGCAGCGGGCGGCGCGATCGAGATCGGCATCGTACTCGGAAGCGGTTTGGCGCCGGCGCTCGGCGCGAGCTTCACGCGCACCGCGATTCCGTACGCCCGCCTTGGATCGCTCCCGTTTTCGCCGCTGCCGGGACATCGCGGCGAAGCGCTCGTCGGAACGTGGAACGGCCGCCGCGTCCTCGCCTTCTCCGGTCGCGTGCATCTCTATCAAGGCTTCACGCCCGCGCACGTGACGACCGCCGTGCGCCTCGCGAAGGCCGCGGGCGCGTCGTCGATGATCCTCACGAACGCTGCCGGCGCGCTCGACCCCGCCTATGTCGCGGGGGATCTCATGCTGATCGCGGACCATCTCAACCTCACCGGGCACAACCCGTTGCTCGGCGACGCCGTCGAGCAGCCGTTCGTCGACATGGCCGACGCGTACGCCGCTCGCCTGCGCGCGATCGTCCGTCGCCACGCGACCGACGCCCACCGCCTGCGCGAGGGCGTCTACGCCGGGCTGCTCGGTCCAAACTACGAAACGCCGGCCGAGGCGCGCTACCTTCGGACGATCGGCGGCGACGCGGTCGGCATGTCGACGGTGCTCGAGACGATCCTCGCCCGCTGCCTCGACATGGAGGTGCTCGGCTTCAGCCTCGTCACGAACGTCGTCGGCGCCGCCGAGACCACCCACGAAGAGGTGATGGCGACGGCTGCCCAGAGTGCCCCCCGCCTCGCCGATCTGATCGAAAAGACGCTCCCGGAGGTCTGATTTCCGAGGATTGTGCTATACTTGCGATAGGCGTCCCAACGCGCTACAGGCTACGCACCGTTCGGTTGTTCCAAGTACTGGCGAGTCGGACCCTGAAAGAAACCACTTCAACATTTAGGAGACTCGCTTCAATGTACTCAGACGAAACACTCACTTGCGTGGACTGCGGAAATACGTTTCCGTTCACGGCGAGCGAACAAGAATTCTTTGCCGCCAAAGGCTTCACGAACAAACCGAGCCGCTGCAGCGATTGCCGCGCGACTCGCAAGGCCAACCGCGGCCAAAGCGGCGGCGGCGGTGGCGGCGGCGGTGCAAGCCGGCGCGAGATGTTCACGGCGACGTGCAGCCAGTGCGGCGGCGTGGCCGAAGTTCCGTTCCAACCCCGTGGCGATCGCCCGGTTTATTGTCGGAACTGCTTCACGCCAAAGCCCAGCTTTCGCTAATCAGCGAACGCGCTAAGACGACAAGAGCCCGCGACCTCGCGGGCTCTTTCTTTGCACGACAGCATGTCGTGACGCTTTCTTTGTCATAGCGTACCGACCGTGCGCGTGCTATGTTCAAAGCATGAAAACACTCGAACATCTGCCTTCGGAGGAGCAGATCCCAACCATCCATTCCACCGAGCACCTCAGAACCGACAAAAGTCTTCCCGCGGTTCGAACGTTGCCGCTGCCGGCCGCGAGCCGCGGCTGCATCTTCCCGGGCTGGGGACCGCGCATCTAAGAATCGGTCCGATAGCTCCCGCTCGCGTCGACGCTGACCCGCCGTCCGCCGACCACGATCGAGCGCACGCCATGATCCCAGAATCGCAGAACGCGTACGACGACCGGCTTCAGCCGCGCGATGAGTTCGCGCGCGCGTTGCGAGATCGATAACCCGTCCTTCACCCACTTCGGATGCCCTTGCGGCAGCAGCTCCGTCTCCGTATCGACGGTGAGGAGCGGCGGCGCAACGGGCTCTGCGTCGTGCGTCTCGAGCGCCGCAAGATCGCGGCGCTCGAGGCGCGCTTCCTCCGCGTCAACGCGACGCAACATCGAACGCCTTTCGGAGCCGCGCGATCGCGGCGAGGTGGAGTTGCGATGCGCGTTGGCCGGAGATGCTGAACGCGTTGCCGATCCGGCGCAGCGAGGTTCGCCCGTAGTAGTGAGCGAGCATCAAGCGACGCTCGCGATCGGGCAGCGCATCGACGAGCGCTCGTAGGTACGCCCGTTCATCGCCGTCGCTCACGATGCTCGCCGGATCCCCCGTCGCATCGACGGGGCAACATTCGTCGAGCGGCAGCGGGGCGTCGAGCGAGAGCGGAACCGCGCGATAGACGACGCATTCNNCGATACCGTTCGCGTTCGGCCTCGCGTAGCGTGCGCCGCACGCGCTCCGAGGCGGGGTCCATTCGCCGCAAGCCGTTGAGCATCGTACCGACGACGACGGTGCGCGCGTAATGCTCGAGCGACGCGCCATGCCGCGCATCGAAGGCATCGACCGCGCGAACGAGCCCGACGTTGCCGTCGCCGACGAGATCGCCGAGGTCGGCGCGCGGCACCATCCGGCGCAGCCGCGCCGCGAGGCGACGCACGAGCGGCAGCAGCGAACGGATGCGCGCCTCGCGTTCGAGATCATCCATTGTGGCGCTCCAGCGCGCGTGCGATCGCAGCCCCGAAACCGCCCGCATCGCCGCGCGCGATCCTCTCCGCGACGCACGCCGTTCCATAGCCGCCGAGTGCGGCATCCGCGCGCGCGAGCGGTTCGAGGACTTGCTGGAGCAGGAGCGCTTCGAAGACGGCGCCCGCGCGCTGCGCGACCGCGCTATCCACGTTGCAGGTTGTTCGCGATGCGCAGCATCTCGTCGGCGGCCTGCACGCCCTTCGCATCCGCTTCGTAGGCGCGCTGGGCCGCAAGCATCGACATCATCGCCTCGATGACGGAGACGTTCGACTCCTCGAGCATGCCGAAGCGAACGTGCGGGCCTTCGCTGCCGGGGTTGGCGAGACGCGCGGGGCCGGAGGCCTGCGTCGCTTCGAACGAGGTCCCGCCGACGCTTCGCAGGTGCTCGGGCGCCGCGAACTCGGCGAGACGAATCCGACCGACGACGCGGCGTCCGTGCCCGCTTGCAACGCTCACGGTACCGTCCTCGGCGACGTTCGCGGAGAGCGCGTCGCTTGGGATGCGAAGGTCGAGAAGTCTGCGGCCGAGCGCGTTGCGCAGCGTGCCGTCGGCGGCGCGGGAGAACTCCCCGTCGCGCGTATAGGCGCGACGACCGCGATCGTCGATGACGACGAAGAAGCCCGGCCCGTCGATCGCCATGTCGAACGAGCCGGTCGCATTCGAGAGCCGCCCTTGGTTGAAGAGGACGTGCTCGCCGAGCGGCGCCGTTCCCAAACCGGTCTCGCCGGGCGCCGCCAACTCGGTGAAGCTCGCCGCCGAGCCCTTGAAGCCCGCGACGTCGGCGTTCGCGAGATTGTTCGCGATCACGTCGAGGTTGAGTTGCTGCGCCGCCATTCCGCTCGCGGCCGCATACAAGGCTCTGTCCATCTAACTCACCTTGCCGACGTCGCTCGCGGCCTTCTGGCCCGTCTGGTCGATGGCCGCGACGACTTTCTCCGCACTCTCGAAGGAGCGCTCCGCGGACAGCATGCCGACCATCTGACCGATGGCGTCGACGTTCGCCGCCTCGAGGAAGCCGCCGCGCACGCTGCTGCCGCGCGCCAACCTCGTGCCGACGAGCACGCGGCCGGCATCGTCACGCAAACGGCCGCGCGCGTCGCGGCTGAAGGCGCCGTCGCGCGTCGATGTCATCCCACCGTGTGCGTCGCGGAGAAGGAACGCGCCGTCGCCGACGATCGCGAGATCCGAGGGGCGCCCGGTGTGCCGCAGGGGGCCGTGCGCGCGCAGCGGCATGCGGGCGATGCCGACGCCCGCGGCGCTCAAGAATCCGTGTGCGTCGCTGCCGCGAAACCCGTCGGTCGAAACATTTGCGAGGTTATCGGCGGCGATCTCCAGCCGCTCGCGTGCGGCGATCATCGCGCTGCCCGCCCATGCGATACCATCCATCGCGGTTGAGCGTACGCCCCGCGCGTTACGCCGCTGCGATCACCGTGTTACCGCGGCGTGACCCGAACGACTAGAAGAGCTTGACTTTGCCGGTGTCCATGTTCGCGAGCTCTTCGTCGCCCACGACCTCGCCGCTGATCGTCTCGGAAGCAATGACGCGCCGCTCGTCGCCGCGATTGGCCATCGGTCCACCCCGGTCGAGCAGCGCGAGATGCGTCATCAACAGGCTGCGCAGTTCACTGCGCGTCTTCTCCGCTTCTTCCAGCGAGCGCTGGTGTTCGCGGCGAACCTCGGAGATCGCTTCGTTGTATCCGGCGATTTCACGTTCCGCGGCGAGCCTCGCCTGCTCCTTGATGAGATCCGATTCCTTATGTGCCGAGGCCTTCACTTCGTCGGCGGTGCGTTGCGCGAGGACGAGCGTGTTGTGCAGCGACTCCTCCATTGCCTTGAAGTGGCTGATGCGCTCCTTGAGGTCGGCGATCTCGGCCTCGAGGGCGGCACGTTGCGTCCCGCCGTCCTCCATCGCCTCGATGACTTCGTCGAGAAACTGATCGACTTCGGCGCGGTCGTAACCTTGTAGCGCGCGTTTGAAGGTCTTGTGCTGGATGTCGATCGGCGTTATTTTTTGCATGCTTCTCCTTAAAGAGCGGCGCTATTTGGCCATGAAGTCGAGCGTTCCGGCCATCATCGCGTCGCGCATGCCTTCGGCGTTCACGATGACGCCCGCGGGCACGATGAGGTAAATCGATTCCGCGAGTTTCTGGATCTTGCCGTCGATCGTGTACGCCACGCCCGATGTGAAGTCGACGACCCGTTGCAAGAGCGCGCGATCGGCGTTCTGGAGGTTCACGATCACGACGTGCTTACCGCGAAGCGCATCCGCGATCTCGACGACGTCTTGAAAACTGCGCGGCGAGAAGAGCCCCACCTCGACGCCCTGCCTGCGGGCTCCCTTCGTAAGCGGAACGACGCGTGACGGGCCGAGCGACTCCTCCTCTTCGTACAACTCCTCGTCGTCCTCGTCCCGGAGCGAGAAAAACGACCCGATCTTGCCTAACATCCTACGCGCGCCCCCCTTCTCTAGTACGGCCCCGTTCTCCGAACAGCGCGGTTCCGATCCGCACCATCGTCGAGCCGGCGCGCACCGCCTCGCGCCAGTCGCCCGACATCCCGATCGAGAGCGTACTTCCACCTACGCGTGCAAACGTCTTTGCGGCGGTCTCGAAAGCTGCGGCAATCGCCGCCGAGCCCGCGTTCATCGGGCCGATGGCCATGACGCCGTCGACGCGCAGCGACGCTTCCGCGCGCAGGCGGTCGGCCAAGCGCGGCGCCTCCTCCGGAGGGCAGCCGAAGCGCTCCGTCGGCGAGATGTTGACCTGAATGAGCACCGGAACGGTGCGCCCGAGGGTCGCCGCCGCTCGCGCGAGCGCAAGGCCGGCGTCGAGACGATCGACGCTCTGCACGACGTCGAACTGCTCGACGATCGGCTTGGCTTTGTTCGTCTGCACGTGTCCGACGAAATGGCGCCGGACCGGCGGCAACGCGGCAAACGCGCGCTGCGCTTCCTGAAGGTAGTTCTCGCCCACGTCTTCGAGGCCGGCATCGAGGGCCTCGCGCACCGCTTCGACCGGCTGGCCTTTTGCGATCCCGACGAGCGTCACGCTTCCGGGATCTCGCCCACACGCGCGCAGTTCGTCGTCGATCTCCGCCCGGAGCGCCGTGTAGCGTCCCGCAAC
The DNA here is from genome assembly GCA_003133745.1 of Candidatus Tyrphobacter aquilonaris. Taxonomy (GTDB): domain Bacteria; phylum Vulcanimicrobiota; class Vulcanimicrobiia; order Vulcanimicrobiales; family Vulcanimicrobiaceae; genus Tyrphobacter; species Tyrphobacter aquilonaris. Next base: position 103,670 of record PKZD01000017.1, on the reverse strand, counting down.
GTTCACGCCGCTTCTTGCGAGGTCTGCGGCCGCCCGCGCGTCGCAACGTACCACAGACCGACCGCGCCGATCGCGATCATCGGAAGCGCGAGCAGCTGCCCTCCCGTAATGACGCCGAAGACGAGAAAGCCCGGCTCGCGCCAGATCTCAGCGATCGAGCGCGTGATGCCGTAGAGCACGAACCACGTCCAAGCGACGACGCCGTCCCGCGGCTTCGCGCGGTAGAGCAGGAGCAGAATCGGGAGCGTCGCCAGGTCGAGCACGCCCTCGAAGAGCTGGGAGGGGTAGCGGTATTGCTGCGTCGGATCGCTCGGAAAGATCATGCAGTAGGGATGGTCGGGCACGCAGACGCGACCCCAGAGTTCGTCGTTGATGAAGTTCACGACTCGGGTGAGCGTGATCCCGATCGGCGCCAGCAGCACGATCTCGTCGCCCAACCTCGTCATCGTCAGCCCCGGATGCTTGCGCACGAAGAAGTAGATCGCGACGATGACGCCGATCAAGCCGCCGTGGAAGGCCATGCCGCCGTTCCACACGGCGATGAAGTTCAGCGGGTGTGAAAAATACTGCGCCGCATTGTGATACGTCAGAATGTCCGCGATCACGAAGAGCGTTCGTCCGCCGATGAGTACGCCGATCACCGCATAGAACATGAAGTCTTGCACTTGCTCGCGCGTCAGCCCGAGTCGGCGCTGTGCCGCCGGGCGGCTCAGCCACAGATAGACGCAGAGAAAGCCGATGAGATACGAGATGCCGTACCAATGGATTCCCACGCGCCCGATATGGATCGCGATGGGGTCCACGTTCGGATACGTGAACCAGTGCCGCATGGGGCGTCCTAGTTGGTTGACAGGCTCGGGGCGACCTGCGAGCCAAGTTCCCGCCCCGGATGACTTCCACGGCTCCGCTCTCCGCCGGCATCTCCTTCCTGGCCGGCCTCGTCTCGTTTGTCTCGCCGTGCGTGCTGCCGCTCGTGCCCGCGTACCTCTCGCTGCTGACCGGCGAGAGCCTCGAGAACTTGCGCGCGGGCAATCGAGCGGCGGCGCGCGCGCTTCCGCACGCGGCCGCGTTCATCGTCGGGTTCATGATCGTCTTCGTTCTGCTGGGATGGACGGCGAACTCGTTCGGATGGTTACTTCGCCAAGACAGCCGAATCATCGCCGAGATCGGCGGCGTCATCGTCATCGCTCTCGGCCTGCAGATGATGGGCATGTTGCGCATTCCCGTTCTCATGAGGGATACGCGCGTTCAGGTGCAGCATCAGCGGCGCTCGCTCTGGACCTCGCTCATCGTCGGCATCGCCTTCGCCGCGGGATGGAGCCCATGCATCGGTCCTATCCTTGCTGCCATTCTGGTCCTTGCCTCACAACAGCATGGGAACGGGGCCGGCGGTGCGCTTCTGCTCTTCTGCTATTCGCTCGGGCTGGCGCTACCGTTCATCCTCGTCGCGGTGGCCATCGATGCCATCCTTCCACTGCTGGCGCGGCTGCGACGCTCCTTGCGCGCGATCGAATTCGTCGCGGGCGCCTTCCTCGTCGTCGTCGGGCTCGTGCTCGCGAACGATGCATTCCTCAACGTCGCCGGATGGTTTTATAGCTTTGTTCCACAACCAAAACTCTAAGTTCGGAGCGGTCGCGGTCGGCGCGATCGCAATCGCCGTGCTCATCGCCGATCAGCTCTCGAAGGGCTTCGTCATCGCGCACGTCTTCTTCGACGCGCAATGCCTCCCATGGTGCGGCCACAAAGATATCGTTCCGGGATGGCTGCGCATCGCACCGGAACCGAACTACCATGGCGCGTTCGGCTTGCTCGGCAGCAACACGTTCCTGCTCATCGCGATGGCGCTCATCGTGCTCGTCATCTTCTGGATCAGCTTCCGCGAGGCGGCGGAGCGCTCCGTGCTCGTCCGCATCGCGTTCGGCCTGATCCTCGGCGGCGCGGTTTCGAACATCATCGACCGCGTCCACTACGGATACGTCATCGACTTCATCGACTTCTACCGCTTTCCGAACATCTGGCGCTTCACGTTCAACGTCGCCGACTCGTGCATCACGATCGGCGTGATTTTGCTTCTGTTATCCAGTGTCACCTCACGCCGTCACGCCTGAGGAAGCGGGCCTGCGCGCCGACGTGCTGACCGCGCGTCTCTCCGGGGCTTCGCGCTCCATGGTCGCGCAAGCCGCGCGCGACGGTCTTCTGCGCGTCAACGACGAGGCGGCGAAGGCCGGCCGCGTGCTCGTCGCCGGCGATCGCCTTGCTTTCGAGATTCCGGAACGCGCGCCGCTGACGGCGACACCGGAGCACATACCGCTCCACATCCTTTTCGAAGACGAGGACGTGATCGTCGTCGACAAACCCGCGGGCATGGTGACGCATCCCGCGCGCGGCGCACTGCACGGCTCGCTTGCAAGCGCGCTGCTCGCGCACGCGGGCTCGCTTCCCGGCGACCCAATGCGTCCGGGGCTCATCCATCGCCTCGATCGCGACACCTCGGGTCTGCTCGTCGTCGCAAAGAGCGAGGAGGCGCTGCACGAGCTGCGCAAAGCGATGGCCGCGCGCCGGATCTCGCGCGAGTACCTCGGTCTCGTCCACGGTATCCTCGCGCATGCGCGCGGCCGCATCGACGGGCCGATTGGACGCGATCCGCGCAATCGCCTGAAGTACGCGGTCGTCGCCGACGGGAAGCCGGCGGTCACTCATTACGAGGTGCGCGAACAGTTTCCAAGAGATGCGGAGCTGCTCTTCCGTCTCGAAACCGGACGCACGCACCAAATCCGCGTGCACGCCGCGGCGATGGGCCATTCCGTGCTCAACGATCCGCTCTACGGACACGAAGAGCCGCGCTTCGGTCTGCCCGGTCAGGCGCTGCACGCGTGGCGCCTCGCCTTCGAGCACCCGCGCAGCGGTGCGGCATTGTCCTTCGAATCCGAGCCGCCGCCGGCATACGTACGCGCGCGCACGATGCTCGCGTGAAGTTCGAGCTTCTCTCGCGCGACGCAAGCGCGCGGCGCGGACGCCTGCACCTCGGCCACGGCATCGTCGAAACCCCGACGTTCATGCCCGTCGGAACGTCTGCGACGGTGAAAACGCTGACGCCCGAAGAGTTGCGGAGCGCGCGCACGCAAATTCTTCTCGCCAACACGTACCATCTCTGGCTGCGTCCCGGTCGCGACGTCATCGTCGACGCAGGCGGCCTGCACCGCTTCATGGCGTGGGACGGACCGATCCTGACCGACTCCGGCGGTTTTCAAGTCTTCAGTTTGCGCGAGCGCCGCAAGCTCGACGACGACGGCGTGACCTTTCGCTCTCATCTCGACGGCAGCGAACACCGCTTCACGCCGGAGAGCGTCGTTGCGTTCGAAGAAGCGCTGGGCGTCGACGTCGCGATGGTGCTCGACGTCTGCGTTCGTCTTCCCGCGGAAGCCGACGAACTGGAGGCAGCGGTGACGCTCACGACGCGCTGGGCGCAGCGGGCGGCGGCGGCGCGGACGCGCGAGGCAACCGCGCTCTTCGGGATCACGCAGGGCGGATTGGACGAACGTCTGCGCGAGCGCAGCGCGCGGGACATCACCGCGCTGCAGTTCGACGGATACGCGATCGGTGGACTCTCCGTCGGTGAGACGCGCGAGGAGATGGAGCGCGCCGCACGCTTCTGCGCGGAGCTGCTTCCGCCGGAGCGGCCGCGTTACCTCATGGGCGTGGGAACCGTGCGCGATCTCATCGCCGCGATCGACTGCGGAATCGACATGTTCGACTGCGTCTATCCGACGCGCTGCGGACGCAACGGCCGCGCGATGACGCGCGCGGGCGAGTTCCACATTCGCAACGCGGCATACGTGCGGGATTTCGGTCCTTTGGACCAAGCGTGCGGCTGCTCGGTTTGCCAAACGTTCACGCGCGCCTACCTAGCACACCTTTTCCGCTCGAACGAGATGCTCGGGCCGCGCTTGCTCTCCTACCATAACGTCTTTATGCTCAATCGCTTGATGGAGGACGCGCGGAACGCGATCGAAAGGGGCGATTGGAGCCGGTTTCGCGAGGGAATAACCCAGAGGGCGTTTCCGGCCGCACCTGAGAATCTCGCGAGTCGGGAACACCCGATAACGTAGCTACGTTTCTGAGATCGTCGCTGCAATCGCGCAGCGAGATGGAGGTTCATTTGAAGAAACTGTTTCTAACACTCGCTCTCATTGCCGGAATCGCCGGCTTTGCATCTTCGCCGGCATCGGCGCAGATCTACGTCCGCGTCGGTCCGCCGGCGCCGCGTTACGAGCGGCAACCCTCCCGCCCGGGCCCCGGCTACTCATGGCGTGCCGGGTACTGGGGCTGGCAAGGCGGCCGTTGGACGTGGATCACCGGCGTTTGGCTCGGCGGTCACAACGGATGCACGTGGGTGCCTGCGCACTGGTCCCACGGATACTGGCGCGACGGACACTGGCGCTGCTGAGCGTCGGCTCTCCTTAGACGCGATGGAGTGCGCGCACGACCTGCGCGCACTCTTCGCATATTCCGGGATGCTCCGCATCGACGCCGAGCACACGGTATTTCCAGCATCGCGCGCACTTCTCGCCGTCGGCCGGTAGAACGATCATCGCATCCTCCGCGCCCGCGCGAACCTCGAGTTGAGAGACGACGAGAGCCTCACGCAGATCGCTTTCGTCGAAACCGTTGGCCCCAAGCCAATGCTCGCGAAAAGCCGGCGTTGCCGTGAGAACGACCTTCGCTTCGAAATCGCGCAGATCGGCGTTCGACGAGACCCTCGCGCGAAGATCGCGCAGCGTCTCCCAGTCGTCATGCACGCGCGATTCCGCGGCCTTGCCCAGATTGAACGGCAAGTCGAAGACGCTCTCGCGTTCGCCGCGCAACGCTTCGGGGAGTGACTGCCACGCCTCCTCGGCGGTAAATGAGAGAACGGGCGCGACTGCCGCAAGGAACCCGGTCAGCAGATAGAGGAGCGTGGACTGCGCGCTTCGCCGTCGCGCGTCGTCCTTCGCGTGCGAGTAGAGCGGGTCTTTGACCGCGTCGAAGTAGAGGCCGGACATCTCGCGCTCGAACTCGAGCATCTTCAAGTACGCGGCGTGGATGTCGAAATCGAGATACGCCTGCCGAATGTCGTGGAAGATGCCGTCCGCGTACGCGCACGCAAGCTTGTCGAGCGGTCGCATCGCGGTGCGCTCGACGACCGCGCTCGGTTCGAAGTCGCCGAGGTTTCCGAGCATGAAACGAACGCGATTGCGGACGTTGCGGTAGACGCGTCCGACCTGCTCGATGACGTTCGGGCCGAAGCGCACGTCGTCGACGAACTCCGTCGATGCGGCCCACAGACGCAGCACGTCGGCGCCCCAACGCTCCATTGCGACCTGTGCGTCGAGACCGGTGCCGCGCGACTTCGACATCGCACGACCTTGCTCGTCGTTGACCCAGCCGTTCTTCACGACCCGCTTGTACGGTGCGGCGTTCTTGACGGCGATGCCGGTCACGAGCGAACTGCGGAACCATCCCCGGTATTGGTCGCCGCCTTCGATGACGGCGTCGCTCGGCCACGCAAGCCCATCGCGCCCGAGCACGGCGAGGTGCGTCACGCCCGATTCAAACCAGATGTCGACGATATTTCTCTCGGCCGCGAACTCCGTGCCGCCGCACTTCGGGCACGCAAAACCCTTCGGGAGGTACGTCTCGATCGGATCGCTCCACCACGCATCGGCTCCCGCCTGCGCGAATCGCGCCGCCGCCTTCCGCGCGACGGCCGGATCGAGCACGGACTCGTTGCAGGCGAGACACACGAGCGCCGGGATCGGCGTTCCCCACGTGCGCTGCCGCGATATGCACCATTCGGGGTGACGCTCGATCATCTGACGCTGCCGCTGCTGCCCCCACTCCGGCGTGTAGGCGACGCCCTCGACTGCCGCGAGCGCGCGCGCGCGCAGATCGTTGCGATCCATTGCGATGAACCACTGCGACGTCGCGCGGAAGATGACGGGGTTGTGGCAGCGCCAGCAATGCGGATACGAGTGCTCGATCTCCTCGGCGCGCCACAGCGTTCCGTTCGCGCGCAGGTCTTCGACGATCTTCGCGTTGGCTTTGAAGACCTGCAGCCCGGCGTACGGGCCGGCCTCCGCGGTGAAATGTCCGCTCGCGTCGACGGGATTGAGAATCGGCAACCCGTACTTCATGCCGGTCTCGAAATCGTCGGCGCCGTGTCCCGGCGCGGTGTGCACGACACCGGTTCCGGTCTCGAGGTCGACGTAGTCCGCGAGCACGATGCGTGAATCGCGATCGAAGAGCGGGTGTCGAACGCTCAGCCCTTCGAGCGCCGAGCCCTCGACGCGCCCGAGCAGCGTTGCATCGCCGAATGACTCGCCGAAGACGCGCGGCGCAAGCGCCTCCGCCACGAGCAGCGCTTCGTCACCGACGCGATACAAGCCGTACGAGGCATCGGGTCGCAGCGCGACGGCTGCATTCGCCGGCAGCGTCCACGGCGTCGTCGTCCAGATCGGGACCGAGACCGTGGCATCGTGCGACGTCGAAGGAACGCCGAGACGCGTCAGCAGCGCCTCGCGCTGCTCCTTCGTCGTCGGAAAGCGAACGTAGATCGATGGTGAGCGCTTGACTTCGTACTCGATCTCGGCCTCGGCGAGCGCGGTTTCGTCGTGAATGCACCACAGCGTCGCTCGCAGACCCTTGTAGATCTGGTCGGACTCGGCAAGGGTGGCGAGCGTCTCGACGATCACGGCTTCGTACGACGGATCGATGGTCCGATATGCGTGCGCGTAATCTCCGAAGGTTCCCATGCGCACGCGCACGTCGCGCTGTCGCTCGAACCAGAAGATCGCGCGCTCCTTGCACTGCGCGCGCAGCACAAGCGGATCGACGGCGTGAAAGTCCTTGATCCCGAGATGCCTGAGCGTCTCGAGCTCGATCGGCAACCCGTGCATGTCCCAGCCGGGAACGAACTTCGCCCATTTTCCGTCGAGCAGCGCCACCTTCACGAACATGTCCTTGAGGACCATGTTCAGGAAGTGTCCCATGTGCAGCTCACCGTTCGCATACGGCGGCCCGTCGTGGAGGATCCACGGCGGGCTTTCTTGATTCCGTTCGAGCCGGCGCTCGTACGTGCGCCGTTCGTGCCACCAGGCGACGCGCGCGGGTTCGCGCTTCGGCAGTTCCGCTTGCATCGGTAACGTCGTCGAAGGCAGATTCAGCGTTGCGCGATAGTCGCGGGCGGTGCTCTCGCTCATGGCTCGCGCAGCAGTTCGCCGAGCGCGTCGAAGTTTCGTTCTGCGAGCGCTCGTACGCCCGGAAGTGCAGCGGCGAGATGCGCGCTCAGCTCGGCGTGGCGCGCCAGCGCCGCATCGACGAGCGCATCGGTCTGCGCGGGTTCCGGTGCGGGTCGGCCGGTTTCCCACAGCGGCGCAAGCGGATATGCGAGATCGTCGAGCAGCGAGCCGACCTTCGGATCGTAGGAGACGGCAAGAAACGGCACCGCGCTTCGCGCCGCAAGCACGAGCGCGTGCAGGCGCATCCCGACGACAATGCGCGCCCCCGCGATCATCGCCGCGGCTTTCTCGAGCGTCGGCTCCGGCAGCAGCATCGGCGCCGTGCGGCACGCGCGAATGACGGTGGTCGAAACCTCGGCATCGCTTCTTCCGCCGAGCGGCAAGAATGCGACGCGGACGCCGTGCGTCTGTGAGAGACGATCGACGGCGCGAGCGATCGTGGCAACGCCTTTCGCGAACGACGGGCAACGCCGCAGCGCGACGAGCGCGTACGGCGCCGATTCCGGGCCGAGCCCTTCGCGCGAAAGATCGATCGTCGCGTCGGGATCGTAGAGAAAGACCGGATCGGCGGTTCGCTCGACCGGCGTCTGCGCAAGCAGTGAGGAGAGGAGCGCGCGCGAGCGTTCGTCGCGCACGGTAGCGCGATCGAGACCCCGGCACGAACGCCGCACGACCATCGAGCCGAGCGCATCGAGCGGCCCGATCGACTGCGCGAAGATCATCGTCTTGCGATGCGCGCGAATTGCCGCGCGCAGGATGCCCGCATAGTAGACGAGGCTGCGCAGCGAGGTTGCGCTTTGGAGCAGCCCGCCGCCGCCGGAGAGAACGGCGTCGGCGCGTGCGATCGCGGCCTTCACCGCACGAAGATCCCAGCGCGGCGTCGCCTCGACGCCGAACTTTGCCGCCGTGCTCTCCGGGGTCGCGGAGAGAACGTCGAGGCGCACGGCCGGAAAGCGCCGGCGAACCTGTTCGGCGATCACCTCGAGCAGCGCTTCGTCACCGAGATTGCCGAAGCCGTAGTAGCCGGAGAGCAGCACGCGCACTACGGTTCCTTAACGAAAGAGACGACGGTAGAGCCAGATGAGAATCGTGCCGATGACGACGCCGATCCACAAACCGTTGAAGACGCGAAGCGCGGAGACGAGCAGCGGCGTGTGGAGGTGCGAGAAGGTATCGACGATGTCCCCGATTCCGACGCCGGCGCCGAGCGCGAGAAGCCAACCGACGGCGCGGCGGTGCGCCGGCACGAGCGCGGGAACGAGCATCATCGCCGGATAGCCGACGAGAAACTCCTTGAAGCGCGGGCGGACCGAGAGCACGCTCTCGAGCACGTGGCGCAGCACGAGTTCCGCGTGCGACGGCGCGACGTCGCTTTCGTTTCCGCTCCGCATCACGAGCAAGGCACCTGCCGCGACGATCGCGAGCCCCGCGAGCAACTCATACGACCGCAGCGGCGCGAACAGCACGTCGCGCACGCGCGCGGAGCCGACTGGAAACTTGCCGCTGAAGAGGTAGAGCAGCAGCGCGATGAGCGGCGGAAGCGCGAGCACGAGCTTCACGCCGCGAAATCGCTCGATCTCTTCCATCGCGAGCGGCGAACTCATGAGCCCGACGACGACGAGCGCGCCCACGAGGGCGACGCCGGTTGCGATCAAGGTCCAGCGCAGCGAGTGGCCGAGTTGCGCTCGCAGCTTCGGCTGCGGCGGGTCGGCGAACGCCGGTCCGAGCGCGAGGAACGAGGCGGTCGCAAAGAGCAGCGCGCCGGCGAGCGCGATGATCGAGCGCGCGAAGAGATCGTGGTGCAGCGCGAGCCCTGCCGCGTAGAGGAGGATCGTCAGTGCGTANNACGCTCAGCGCGGCGACCCCGACGAGAATGCGATCGTTGCCGCGATAGAGCGGGATCGGCGTCGCGCGACCGAGCCGATAACCGTGCGCGCGCAGTTCATCCGCGATGCGCTTCACCATCTCGACGTTCGTCTGCTCGATCGTAAGGTTTCCGTCCTGATGCTGCCACGTCCGCAGGTAGACGACGCGCACGTTGCGCTCGCGCACGCCGAGGACATAGCGGTCGATGACGTCGTCGAGCGTGATTTTGTCGAGTTCGGTGCGCGCGATCGCCTGGACGCGAACGCTCTGTCCGGGGATCGCCTTCGCAAGGGTGTCGTTCCCCTTTTGGATTTGGCTGTTGTCGTACACTTCGATCGAGCCGAAGTTGAACGTATGCGACGGCTCTCGGAACACCGCCGCCGCGTCGTCGAGGTGATCGGGATAACCCCAGACCTCATTGCGCAACCCGAAGAAGATGACGGTCGAGACCTTCGAATCGTAGCGGAGCACCTGATCGATCATCGCGTCCATCTGCGGCTGCGTGAAACGCTCTTCGTTCTGGAAACGCGGGATCACGAGCAACCCGAGGCGTTTGGCGAGCAGCAACTGATCGGTCGGAATGCCGAGGGCTTCGGCGTCGAAATAGTCGATCTGCGTGTGCACTTCGATGAGCCATGGGAAACGATCGCGCAGAATGTGCACGCTCTTGGCCATGAAGTGCAGGGGGAGCTGCGCGCGGTAGCGTTCGTACGTCGCGCGATCGGAAACGATGAGATAGACGGCGTCCGGATCGAGCTTGCCGTTTCGCGCGAGCGTCGCGAGCACGGGATCGCTCAACTGCGAGAGCCGCGCCTGGCCGACCAGCATGCCGCCCGTCATGGCATAGGCGTTTCCGTTCGTCCCGATGTCGGATCCCAGCTCTTCGGTGAGCGCGAGCGACGTGAGCCCCGCGCGCCGCAGCGCAATGAGGAAGGCGGCAGGATCGTAGTCATACGAGCGCGCCAACTGCAAGAAGTCGCTGTAGTCCATCGCCAGCTCGACCCGCCGTGCGTGCGCCTCGGTGCGAAGCCGAAAGGCCGCGACCGCGAGCGATGCGAGGAGGCCGAGCGCCAAGACGAACGCGGCGAATCGCACGCGCGGGTCAGTTGGAATCACGAAGTCGCCCTTTCGATGAAACCGCGATGCACCTTGCGCATCGCCACCTCGGAAAACAAGAGGCCCCGCCGTAGGCGAGGCTCTTGCCGTCGCGTATGCGGTTGCCCGCATACCGGGTGTGGGCGACGTCTTTTTTGCTCCTGCGGGCGGGCCCACGACCGCCGCCAAGGAGGGTCCAGGGGCTTCTAGTCTACCGGGAAGAGCCCCTTTTTGGCAACTACGCGTTCCAACGCGGCGGCCTTCTTTCCAGGAAGGCCGCGATCCCCTCCTGCGCCTCGTCGGCAAGCGCGTTGCTCGTCATGATCTCCTTTGTGTAGGCGTACGCCTCACTCTGTTCGCGCTCGATCTGCGCGTAGAACGCCCGCTTACCGATCCCGATCACGACGCGGCTCGATTCCGAAATGCGGCCCGCGAGCGCGAGCGTCGCATCGCGAAGCGCATCCGGCGCGACAACGCGGTTCACGAGCCCCCAAGCAAGCGCGGTCTGAGCATCGATCGGCTCCCCGGTCAGGAGCATCTCCATTGCGCGCTTGCGCTCGATCGCGCGCGTGAGCGCGACCATCGGCGTACTGCAGAACAGGCCGATGCGTACGCCCGGCGTCGCAAACGTCGCCTTCGTCGAGGCGATCGCGAGATCGCTGGCGGCGACGAGCTGACATCCGGCCGCGGTCGCGATCCCCGCGACCTCCGCGATGACCGGCTGCGGAACGTCGCGGATCGCATCCATCAACGCGACGCACGCATCGAATATCTCGGTATACGCGGCGCGATCGCCGCCGCGCAACTCGGTGAGATCGTGCCCGGCCGAGAACGCCGGTCCCTCTCCGGCGATCACGATCGCGCTCACCGCGCGGTCGTCGCCGAGTTCGAGTAGCGCCGCCGTCAGCTCGCGCATCAACTCGAGCGAGAGCGCGTTGCGCCGTTCGGCACGCCGCATCGTGACGATCGCGGTGCTCCCGACGCGTTCGAGGGAGGTATAGATGCGTTTACGAGTTTGCATATCGAAGACTGGGCGATGACGGGCTCGAACCGCCGACATCCTCCTTGTAAGGGAGGCGCTCTCCCAACTGAGCTAATCGCCCGTTCCTGTATCCTATCATGGCGCCGTCCGGCGGCCTAGCCGCTTGACCCTAGCGTGGGGCGACGGCGATCTTCTTCTGAAGGAAGGCTACGGCGGCGCGGAGTTGCGCGTCGTGATCGAGTTCGCCGAATCGCGCGTCGTGGTTTTCGTCGATGCTCACGTCGGGATCGATGCCGCGCAGGTTGATGTCGCGTTGGCGCGGCGTCAGGTAGTGCGCGGTCGTGATCTTGATCGCGGCACCGTCGGCCAACTCCGTGAGCGTCTGCATGACGCCCTTGCCGAACGTCCGCGTTCCGACGAGCGTTGCCGCTCCGTCATCCTGCAGCGCGCCCGCCGTGATTTCCGAAGCCGAAGCCGTGAAGCCGTTCACGAGCACGGTCGTCGGGAGATCGATCTGACCCTCGTTGTCCGAATCGATCGTCGTTGCGTGATCGCCGCGCTCCTCGACCGTGAGAATCGCCTGATTGCCGACGAAATGCGAACTGATGTCGAGCGCGGAGTTGACGTATCCGCCGGTGTCGTTGCGGAGGTCGAGCACGAGCGCGCGCGCGCCCTGCTCGCGCAGGCGCTGGAGCGCAAGGTTGAACTCATCGGGCGTCGTGCGACCGAACACGAGCACGTAGACGTACCCGATTTGGTTCGGAAGCATCTTGAAGACGACCGTCGGCGGCTGCACTTCCGAGCGCGTGATCGGTACCGCACGCGGCGTGACGTGCAGCGAAGGCGCGACTTGTAAGTTGACAACGCTCCCCGCCCTGCCGCGAAGCAGCCGGCTCGCGCCGTCGATCGTCAGGCCCTTCGTCGAGGTTCCGTCCACCGAGATCAGGAGATCGCCTTCGTGCAAGCCCGCGCGTTCCGCCGGCGCGTTCGGAAGCACGTAGGAAACGCGAATGTACGACGTGTCGGCATCCTGTTCGACGAGCACGCCGATGCCGGAGATGCGCTCGGGATCGAGCGCATCGTTGAACTGGCGGTATTCGTCCGGAGTCAAAAACTGCGTGTAGCGGTCGTCGAAGGTCGCCGCCATCCCGTCGATCGCGGCATACGCGTACTCGGTTGCGTCGCCGTGCGCCGCCGCCGCCGCGTTCACGATCGCGTCGTCGAGCGCGGTCGTCGTGCGCGTCTCGTCTCCGGTGTCGTGAAGCGCGGGCACCGTGATGGTCGCCCCGTGCTTGCGCGCGTACTCGACGAGCGCGGCGCGCGCCGCATCGACCACCTGCTGCGCTTCCAACGCGCGATACGCGGTGGTTTCGAGCAGATGGAAGCTTTGCTGTACGTCCGCTGCCGTTCTTGCCGGGAGCGCCGTTTGGGCGAAGACCGGTCGCGCACAGAGCGCGAAGAGCATCAGGAAGGCGGCCGACGCAAGACGCCGGAGAAGTTGCTTCATACAACTTCCCTTATTGGCAATACCCGGTGCGATTCCTCGACGCACGCAACAGGCGGTCGGCGATCGCGAGGCCGAGGCCTCTCGGCGGGGGCGGCTCCGCGTCGATGCGCTCGAGTCCCAGGTCGTCCAGCTCGTGCAACGCCTCGAAGAGACCCGCCGCAGCTTCGCGCAGGTCGCCTGCCGGCGAGAGCAAGCGCGCCGCAGCGTAGCCTCCGGGCGCGCGTGACATCCCGAGAAAGCCCGCGTGCGAACGTTCTTCGAGCGGTACGTTCTCCGGCCCGACGATGCGTAGCGGCGTCCGCGGCGCGTAATGCCGCGGCAACCGTCCGGGCGACGCCGGTCCGCTTTCATCTGAGACGTTACGTTCGATGGGCCCGATCGCCGCTTCGATTTCTTCCACCGTCAGCGCGCCGGGACGCAAGAGTGCCGGAATCGGTTCGAGGCGCAGGATCGTCGATTCGATTCCAAGCGGCGTCGCACCGCCGTCGATGATGAGATCGATCTGTTCGCCGAACGCCTGCGCGACGCGATCGGCGCGCGTCGGGCTCAACCCGCCGAATGCGTTTGCGCTCGGCGCCGCGAGCGGCACGCCCGATGCGCGCAGCAGCGCCAGCGCGACCGGATGCGAGGGCATTCGCACCGCCACCGTTTCCAGCCCAGCGGTCACGAGCAACGGCACCGCGTCGCTGCGTTTGAAGACGAGCGTGAGCGGCCCGGGCCAAAAACGTTCGATCAGCGTGCGCGCGCGCTGCGAAATCTCGCGCACGACGCGCGCGAGCATCGCCTCATCCGCGACGTGCACGATCACCGGATCGAACGACGGACGACGTTTGATTTCGAAGATGCGCGAGACGGCCTTCGCGTCGAACGCGTGAGCGCCGAGCCCGTAGACGGTCTCCGTCGGAAACGCGACGACGCCGCCGCCGCGCAAGAGCCCGGCGGCGCGCTCGATCGTCTGCGGCGTAGCGGGAGTAACGGGCATGCGCTGCAAAGCATCATACCATGATTATCGCAACCACGGAAAACGTCGCCGGGCATCGCGTCAAGCAGACGCTGGGGCAAGTCTTTGGACTCGTCGTGCGCAGCCGCGGGCTCGGCGGAAACATCGTTGCCGGTCTCCGTTCGATCGTCGGCGGAGAAATCGTCGAGTACACGCAAATGCTCGAGGATGCGCGGCGTCACGCCACCGATCGCATGGTCGCGAACGCGCAAGCGATGGGAGCGAACGGCATCGTGATGATGCGCTTCGATTCCTCGGAACTGGGAACGACGATGAGCGAGATCGTCGCATACGGCACCGCCGTCATCCTCGAGGCGACGCCCTGATGCTGCGTGTGATCGTCGCGCTCTTCGGCGTGCTCCTGCTGATCTTCGGGTTCGTTACGCTCTCGCGAGCGCCGTTCGCATGGCCCGCGGCCGCCGAACTCTTCTGCGGCGGAGGATTGCTGCTCTTTGCGATCGCCTTCGAAGCGCGGCGCTATCGTCCGAAGGCTTCCGGCGGTCCGTGGGAATCCACCGGCGAGCGGTTCGTCGATCCGGCGAGCGGAAAGCTCACCGAAGTGCGCTACAACCCGCAGAGCGGCGAACGCGAGTACGTCGAGATCAGCGAGCGTCCGTAAGCGCAGCGTCCTCCGCTCGCACCCTCCACGCGAGCAACGCGGCGTTGAGAATCGTGAAGACAATGGCGAGGCGGAGCGCGCCGAACGCGAGCGGCAGGAGCGCGATTTCGATCGCGACGATCGCGTAGTTCGGATGGCGCATGAAGCGATACGGACCGCTCCGCACGAGCGGCACTCCAGGTAGCACGAGCACGCGCGTCGTCCACCGAGGGCCGAGTGCGAAGAGGACCCAAAGACGCGCGACCTGCACGACGGCAAACGCGCCGACGAGCGCCCAGTTTGGGACGGTCGCCGGCGGAATGAAGAGCAGCATCGCGAGCAGCCACGCCGCGTGCAGCGCGATAAAGAACGGATGCTGCACGGAGGCATGCTCGCGGGCGCCCCGCCTTCGCAATGCGCGCGCGTTGCGCTCGGCATAGATTGCCTCGGCGATTCGCTGCGCCGCGACGAACCCGACGATCCAGTAGAGCGGCGGAACGCTCATCGCTCGAGCGTGACGAAGCCTGCCGTGAAGCCGGGGCCCATCGCGGTGACGAGAGCGCGATGCCAGCGACCGTCGCTGAGGGCGCCGCTCGCGAGCGCGCGCTCGAGCACGAACATGACCGTGACCGCCGACATGTTGCCGAACTCACGCAGGATCGAACGCGAATCGACGAGCGCTCCGTCGCCGAGCTCGAATGCGTGCTCGAGCGCTGCGAGCACCTTCGCTCCACCGGGATGGCAAAGGACGCGATCGACGTCCTTCATCGTCAAACCGCTCTCCGCGAGGTACCCGTCGACGACCGCGCGGAAGCGCGTCTCGACGAGCACGGGAATGTCGCGCGAGAATACGGCTCTCAGCCCGTCATCGACAACATCCCAACCCATGATGTCGAGTGAGTCCTCGAACAGATACTCACCCGATGCGGCGACACCGGGTCCGCGTTGCGCCGTGGAGAGAATCGCGGCGGCCGCGCCGTCGCCGAAGAGTGCGGTTGCGACGATATTGCTCTTGCTCGTGTCGTCGCGGCGAAACGAAATCGCGCAGAGTTCCACGACGAGAAAGAGCACCGTCGTGCCGGGGCGTTCGCGCGCGACCATTGCCGCACGCGCCAACCCGAGCGCGCCGCCGGCGCAGCCGAGACCGAAGATCGGCAGACGACGCGCGTTGCGCTTGAAGCCCATCCGCTCCACGAGCAGCGCGTCGAGGCTCGGCGTGGCGATGCCGGTGGTCGATACGACGACGATCGCATCGACGTCCTCGACGCGCAGGCCCGCGCGTTCGAGCACGCCGCGCGTCGCGCTTTCGAGGAGCGTAACGGCGGAATCGAGGTAGACCGCATTGCGATCGCTCCAGCCGTGCTCGTCATAGTACCATTCAAGCGGCACGCACGAGTAACGGCGTTCGATGCCGCTGTTCTCGAAGACGGGAAGCAGGCGCTCCACGATCCCCTCATGACTGAAGACCGCGCGTACTCGCCGAGCGACGTCATCTTGTTCGAGCGCGTACGGAGGGACTGCGGTCGCGATCGCAGCGAGCCGAGCCATCGGCATCATGGCCTGCGGCTTCGCCGGGGTATTCGTGGGCGCCCGCGAAGTGG
This sequence comes from Candidatus Tyrphobacter aquilonaris, assembly GCA_003133745.1. GTDB lineage: Bacteria > Vulcanimicrobiota > Vulcanimicrobiia > Vulcanimicrobiales > Vulcanimicrobiaceae > Tyrphobacter > Tyrphobacter aquilonaris. Next base: position 87,744 of record PKZD01000017.1, on the reverse strand, counting down.
ACGCCGGCCTTGCCTCGGTGGGAAAATTGTGGGATAGTATGAGACGCTTAACTGAAGAGTAGGGAGTCGCACCATACCGGTTCGTAATCGCAAGCGCCGCAGCACCGAAAAGCGCGCGCCGAAACCACCGTCGGACACGAAAGAAGCCCCGCTCGAGGTATTCGGGACGATCAAGCAAGTCTTTCCGAGCACGACCTTTTCGGTCGAATTGGACAACGGCCACGTGATCCTCGCGCACATCGCGGGGCGCCTGCGCCGGCATCGCATCAAGATTCTGCCCGGCGATCGCGTCGACGTTGAAATCTCGCCGTACGACTTGACGAAGGGCCGCATCGTGTACCGTTATCGCGCCGGAGAAGCGCGCCGAACATAAGCTCCAGCACCGGCTCCATCGTCCACGCGGCCACCTCGATGCTCGCATCGGGAAAGCCGCTGCGGGAGCTTCTCCCGAATCTCTGTGACGATCTCCTCGCATCATTCGACGCAAACGCGGTCGCGCTCGTGTTGCGCGGCCCGAGCGGCTATCGCACGGCATATCGAACCGGCGAGAAGGCCGGCCTCGGAGCGGTCGAAGGTGCGGCGACGCACGCGGTTGCGTCGGGCCGCCCGCTTCGCGAGCCGGGCATCATCGCCGCGACGATGCCGTTTGCATCGAACGCATTAGGCGGCATCGCGCTCGCGCGCACGGGCGCGGATTTCGACGATGAGGATTTGCTCACGCTAGAAACGTGGGCCGCCGTTCTTTCGATGCGCGTGCACCAGCTCTCCATCGAAGAAGAGAACAAGCGACTGGGACAGATTGCCGAAGGCGATCAGCTGACCGGCATCATGAACCGCGGCACATTCGACGCGCGCTCTCGCGTCGAGTGGAACCTCGCGCGTGAGTTCGGGAACTCGGTTGCCGTCGTCATCATCGATATCGACTACTTCAAGCCCTATAACGATCGCTACGGCCACTTGGCGGGCGACACCACGCTGCGCCGCGTCGCACAAGCGTTGCAGGCGTGCCTGCATCGCCCGCGCGATCTCGTGGCACGCTTCGGCGGAGAAGAGTTCGTCGTGTTGCTCCCCGATACCGACGAGGCCGCGGCGGTCGCCGTCGCCGAGCGCATGCGCACGACCGTGATCGAACTCGGCATCACGCATGAAGAGTCCGCGCTCGGCGTCGTGACGATCAGCGCGGGCGTCGCATCGACGGTTCCGCGCGAACTCACCGAAGTGGGCGAACTCCTCGGTGAAGCCGACTCCGCGCTCTATCGCGCGAAGAGTGTGGGGCGAAATCACGTCGCGGGCTCGGTGTACCTCTCTCCATCGGCGCCGGCTACGCGCAGTGCGGCGGCCTCGCACAATTTGCCGCCGGTGCGTTCGGCGTTCGTCGGTCGCGAGCGCGAACTGCAAACGCTCGGCGACGCGCTCGCGCGGAGCCGCCTCGTCACGATCGTCGGACCCGGCGGTGCGGGCAAGACTCGCCTCGCCGTGCAAGGATCGTTCGCGCAGATTCCCGGTTTTCGCGATGGCGCATGGTACGTCGATGTTTCTGCCGCACGCGATGCAGCCGATGTCTTCGCGAAGATTGCGGCCGCGCTCGGAATCGAGCATGACGTTGAGGTCGCCGCCGCGCTCTTCGAGCGGCTCCACGTGCGCCGGCTCTTGCTCGTGCTCGACGGCTGCGAACACTGCACTGCGGCAGCCGGAGACGTCGTCGATCAACTGCTACGCCGAACCGAACATCTCCGCGTGCTCGCCGTCAGCCGCGAATGCCTCGGGGTTCCGGGCGAATCGCCGCTGCGACTGCGCGGCCTGCAACCCGACGAGGCAGTGCGGCTTTTCTCCGAGCTCGCCGCGGCACACGCTTCCGGAGTACGCGACGAGGCGCGCATCCGAGCGCTCTGCAAGCAGGTCGACTGCCTACCGCTCGGCATCGAACTGCTCGCCGCGCAATCGGAGCTCGCGCCGCCGGCTCCGCTGCACTCCCTCGACGAAGCGATCGCCTGGAGCGTTGCGCTCCTCGACGAGCGGCAGCGCGGCATCTTTAATTTGCTCTCCGTCTTCGACGGCGGATTCTCCGCCGATGCGGCGGCGACGATCGCGAGCGCGGAAGCCGGCGACATCGAAGCGCTCGAAGCGAAGTCGTTGCTCATCGCGGAGCACCGCGACGGGGTCCGATACGCGATGCTCGACACGATGCGCAGCTTCGCGTCTCGCAGCGTTCCCGCACCGGAGCTCGATTCGCTGCGCGAGCGGCATTTCGCATACTATCGCGATCTTGCGCGCAACGACGATTACGAGCAGTTCGAACGCGAACGCGAAAACTACGCGGTCGCACTCGACTACGCAGCCTCGGCGCGCAGTCACGAGGACATCTTGGCGCTCGTTGCCGCACTCGTGCCGTTCTGGCTGCGCCACGGGCATCTCAGAGAGGCTGCACGCTGGCTGCATCGCGCGCTGGAGCGGCCAATCGAGACGGAAGGGCCCGAGGTCGCGCAGGCATTCCGCTACGCCGGCATGGTCTGCCGGCTTCTCGGCGACTTTGTCCCTGCACGCGCGTACAACGAGTCGGCGCTTCGCATCTGGCGTAAGCTCGACAACGCCGAGGGCATCGGCTCGGCGCTCAACGGGCTCGCGCTCATCGCGCACACGCTCGGTGAGTTCGACCGCGCGCAATCGCTATACGAAGAGTCCCTTGAGTACAGCGAGCGCCGCAACGACGCACTCGGCGTTGCGATGGCGGTCAACAATCTCGGCGGCCTCGCAAGCTTTCGCGGAGACTACGCCGAGGCGGATCGGCGCATGCGCGATGCCATGGCCCGCGCAGCGGCGCTCAAAGATCCCTCGCTGGAAGCGCTCGTCACAAACAATCTGGCCGAGGTCCGCTTCTTGGAAGAACGTTACGACGAAGCGCTCGAGCTTGCACATCGCAGCCTCGATATTCGTCTCGAACTGCGCCACCGGCCGGGCCTGGCGGCCTCATGGCTGCTGCTCGCAAACACGCAACTCTCCTCTGGAGAGGATGGTGAGGCCTGGCGCTCGGCTCGCGAGAGCCTCTTGCTCTACCGCGACATCGGCGACCGGCGCGGTCTCGCGATGGCATTGCTCACGAGTGCGCGCCTGCTCGCCACGCGGCGTCGCGACGAGGATGCCGCGCGGCTCGTGCGCCGCGCCGACGCGCTCATCGAACGCTCCGGAGCCCCGCTCTTCGGCGCCGAACGCGCAATCCGCGAGATGCTCGGCGTCACGGGGGCGCTCCCCGTCGTCGATGCTCCCGCCGATTTCGAGACCGCTTTCGAAGACGCCCTCGCAACATTTCGTTAGCGAGCCGGGAACCGCAGGCTCACGCGCGTTCCCTCGCCTGTCGCGCTTTCTATTGCGATGCTGCCGCCGGATCGTTCGACGGCGCTCTTCGCGATCGCCATTCCGAGCCCGGCGCCCTCAATCGCATACTTCGCGTTGCCGCGGTAGAACCGCTCGAAGACGTGCGGTAAATCGGCGGAGTCGATGCCCGGGCCGCGATCGGAGACGCGCACGACGATCGCGCCGTCATCCGCGGTGACGTCGACGTCGATGCGTGAATCCGGCGCATATTTCACCGCGTTGTCGATGACGTTCTTGATCGCCTCGTAGAGTTCCGATTCGTCGGCGCGCGTCACCGCGCCCTCGACGGCATGCAGCGCGATGCGATCGCCGGCGATCGGCGCGAGCGACGCAACCGCGCGGCGCGCCACCGCCGCCACGTCGACGTCTCCCGCGACGGCTTCGGGCGGACGCTCGAAGCGCGCCAAGAGGATCAACTTCTCGATGAGCGTTCGCATGCGCCGGCTCTCATCGAGCATCGTCGCGTGAATGCGGCCGACGCCCTCGCCGTCGCGAACCGCTCCCTTCTCGAGCAGGTCGAGGTATCCCATGATGACCGTAAGCGGCGTTCGCAGCTCGTGTCCGGCATCGGCAATGAACTGCCGCATGCGCGCCTCGTTCTCTTGGCGCTCCGCGGTCGCAGCGGTCAGGCGATGCGCGACCGCGTTATACGCGCTTGTGAGCGCGCTCAACTCCGTTCCGCCGTTCGCGAGCGGTTCGGGTTGAAAGTCTCCGCCGGCGATTCGGCGCAGCGAAGCGGTCACGCGTTCGAGCGGATCGAGCGCGCGGCGCGTAATGCTGCGCCCCGCGAGCCACGCCAACAAGACGGCGACGATGCCCACGGGCAGCATGATCGACCAGTACCATCCCAAGAGCGAAAGAAAGCGCGAGAGATCCGGCTCGACGGAGACGACGCCTCCCGCGATCGGTACGCTCTCGCGGTGCACGCCCGCGAGCGTCCCGACCGAGCGCAGCAGCGCTTGCGCAAGCGAGGGCGGCTCCGGTCGCCCGGCGAGCAGATTCCGGCGATCGTCGAAGACGAGCACTTGCACGCGGCTGCGGCCGAACCGGTTCGCGATCGCGGCGGCCGTCTGCGCGAGCGTGTGATGCGCCGCGCGCTCCTGCGCGGCCAGGTCGGCGGCGCGCGCCGCCGTCTGCGTGACGGCTTCGTTGAGCGTCCCCGCGTAGAGCAAGAATGCGAGCAGCGTCGATGCGAGGACGACGAGGAGGATGAGCGCGCACGCGAGCACGACGTATCCGCGCGTGATGCGGCCGGCGAATGATGCGAACGCGTTCACGGTGCGCGCAGCGCGTACCCGACGCCGCGAACGGTATGAATCAGCCGCGTAGCAAATCCGTCGTCGACCTTCGCACGCAGGTAGGAAACGTAGCGTTCGACGGCCGCCTCCGTCACGTCGCGGTCGTCACCCCAGACGAGATCGAGTAACTCCTCGCGCGTAAAGACGCGCTTGGGGCGACGCAGGAGCGTGACGAGCAGGTCGTACTCGAGGCGCGAGAGATCGAGCGCCTTTCCGGCGCGCTGCGCACTGCGCGTTTCGAGATCGACGTGGAGATCGGCGAAGTTCAACGCGGTGGGATGCTCGAGGCGCGGACGCCGCAGCTTCGCTTCGATGTGCGCGAGGAGCTCGGAGATTTCGAACGGCTTGCTCAAGTAATCGTCGGCACCGTGAGCGAGGCCCTCGACCCGGTCCTCCAACTCACCCTTTGCGCTGAGCATGATCACCGGCGCGTCCGTCACCTTGCGGAGCATCGGCAAGAGTTCGATGCCGCCGATCTTCGGCATCATGACGTCGAGCACGACGACGTCCGGCTCCCAATCGCGTACGAGCGCGAGCCCGGCCGCGCCGTCGGCGGCGCTGCGGACGGCGTAGCCGTGATGGCCGAGCGCAAGTTCGAGGAGATCGCGAATGCGCGGCTCGTCGTCGATGACGAGCACGCGCGTGATCTCCGAGAGCCCGGCCGTCATTCGAAGCGCAGCGCTTCGATCGGGCTCAGCAGCGAGGCCTTGCGTGCCGGATAGTATCCGAAGAAGATTCCGACGAGCGCCGAGAAGAGCACGGCAGCGATCACGCCGGAGATCGGAATCACCGTCGACCATTTCGCCAGCAGCGAGACGAGCAGCGTGCCGACGATGCCGACGCAGACGCCGATCGTTCCACCGACGGTCGAGAGCATGACCGCTTCGGTCAAGAACTGGCGCAGGATCGTCTTCGCCCGCGCGCCGAGCGCCATGCGCAGACCGATCTCACGGGTCCGCTCGGTGACGGAGACGAGCATGATGTTCATGATCCCGATGCCGCCGACGATCAACGATACCGCGGCGACGCCCGCGAGCAAGAACTCCATGATCGCGCCGGTCGATGACGCCGCGGCCGCGACATCCTGGAGATTGCGGACTTGGAAATCGTCGGGTTGCGGCGCCACGATGCGGTGACGCTGCTCGAGCAGCGAGGTGATCTCGGTTTGCACCGTGTCGACGGAGGCGGCGCTGCTCGCCGAAACGTCGAGCGCGCTCACCGTCGTTTGGCCCGTGAGCCGTTCCATCGCAGAGGTGTAAGGCACGAGAACGGTGTCGTCCTGGTCTTGACCCATTCCGCTCTGGCCGAGCGGCGCGAGCGTGCCGACGACCGTGAACGGAACGCCGTCGATGAGGATGCTGCTGCCGATCGGCGACGAGCCGTCGGGATAGAGATTCTGCACGACGGTTTGACCGAGGACGGCGACCTTCGCGGCCGACGCGACGTCCTGTTCTGAAAAGAAGGTGCCCGACGCCAGCGGCCAACTGCGGACGAACGTGTACGTCGGGGCGACGCCGTCGATCGTCGTTTGCCAGTTCTGCGTGCCCGCGACGATTTGCTCGCGCGCCGTGACGGTCGGCGAGACGGCGGCGACGCCGGGGAGCGTCGCGACCGCGAGGCCGTCGGCCGGCGTGAGCGTCGATGCTCCGCCGTACCCCGTACGGGCGCCGCTCGTCGTGACGCTGCCGGGTTGAACGATCAAGAGATTGCTGCCGAGGCTCGCGATCTGCTGCTGCACGGAGGTCCGCGCGCCGACGCCGATCGCGACGGTGACGATGACCGCGGCAACGCCGATGATGACGCCGAGCATCGTCAGCAGCGAGCGCGAGCGGTTGCGCAACAGCGCGCGCATGGCAAGCGAGAGGGTGGCGCGCGTGTTCATGCCGCCTTCCGATCCTGCGTCGCGTCGGAGAGGATATGGCCGTCGCGGAACGTCACCACGCGTTTTGCGTGCGCGGCAACGTCGGGCTCGTGCGTGACGAGCATGATCGTGATCCCGCGCTGCTCGTTGAGGTCGCGGAAGAGCCGCATGACGCTTTCGGCAGCCTTGCTGTCGAGCGCGCCCGTCGGTTCGTCGGCGAGGATCAAGCCGGGATCGTTCACGAGCGAGCGTGCGATCGCGACGCGCTGCTGTTGGCCGCCGGACATTTGGTTCGGCAAGTGATCCTTCAGTTGCGCGACCCCGACCTCTTCGAGCTTCTCGAGCGCGATACGCCGCCGGTCCGCCGCGGGAACGCCCGCGTAGACCATCGGGAGCTCGACGTTCTCGATCGCGCTCGTGCGCGCGAGCAGGTTGTACGCCTGAAAGACGAAGCCCAGGCGCCGGCTGCGAATGTCGGCACGCGCGTCGCCGTCGAGCTGCGAGACGTCGGTGCCTTCGAGTGAGTACGTGCCGGCGGTCGGACGGTCGAGCATGCCGACGATGTGCATGAACGTTGATTTCCCCGATCCCGACGGACCCATCACCGCGACGAACTCACCCGGGTCGATCGTGAGATCGATGCCGTCGAGCGCGCGAATGGATTGTCCGTCGAGATCGTAGATCTTCGTCACGCCTCGGACGTCGACGACGGGACGCATCAGTGGATACCCCGCGTTCCGCCGAAGGCGGAGGTCGGCGACGACGTCGTCGCCGTGCGATGGGCGCGCGTGCTGCCGGAGTCGGCGATCACGATCGCGTCACCCGCTGCAAGGCTTCCCCGCAGCGGCGTCACCGCGGCTTGCGTGCCGGTGATGAGATTGACGTGCACGGCAACCGGCACGAGCGTGCCGCCGGCATCGACGAAGATCGTTCCCGTGCCGCCCGCGACGATCGTCTGCGTCGATGAACTCTGCGCGGTTTGGCCCCACGGCGACGCCGTCGATGCGCCGGATTGCGTCTGCGCCGAGACGGTCTGCGGACGGCGGCCGCTGCCACCGCGCGGGTGATATTGGAGGGCTTGGAGCGGCACGACGAGCGCGTTCGGTGCGCTCGCGACGTTGATCGTCGCGGTCGCCGTCATTCCGGGCAGCAGCTTCCCTTGCGGGTTGTCGACCTTCGTGACGACCGTGTAGGTGACGACGTTGTTGACCGTCGTCGGATTGACGCGCACTTGCGTGACGACGCCGTGGAAGAGTTGGTTCGGATAGGCGAGGACCGTGAAGCTCACGCTCTCGCCCGCGCGGACCGAGCCGATATCCGGCTCGCCGACGGCGACGTCGACTTCCATCTTCGTGAGATCTTGCGCGATCGTGAAGAGCGTCGGCGTCTGCAAACTCGCGGCCACCGTCTGGCCGACCGAGACGTCACGCGCGATGACCGTGCCGTCGACGGGCGACGTGATCACCGAACGCTGCAGGCTCAGGGAGTCCTGCTGCACCGCCGCGCCCTGCGCGACTGCGGCTTCCTGTGCGGCCGCGGTCGAAGCGCCGCCACCCGCGGCGGAGGAAGATGCTTGCGACGCCTGCGACTGCGCGGTTTCGAGCGCGGCTTGCGCGCTCACCACGCTGTCCTGATCCGTCTGCACTTGCACGCGCGAGACGTAGCCCTGCACGAGCAGACTCTCGTCGCGCTGCAGAGCGCTCTGTGCGAGCGCGAGCGCGCTCTGCGCTTTCGTCACGCCGGCGCCGGCCGCGGGGATGCCCGCCTGATCCGAGGCCGCCGCATCCGCCTGCGCGGCGGCTTGATCTTGGGCTTGCGCAAGCGATGCCTGCGCTTGATCGAGCTGCGCTTGGAGCGTGCTCGGATCGATGCGCGCGAGGACTTCACCCTTGTGCACCCGGCTGTTGTAATCGACGTCGATCTCGGAGATCGTGCCGGAGATCTGCGAACCCACCGTCACGGTGTTCTGCGGATTGACCGTGCCGGAGGCGGAGACGCTCTGCACGAGCGTCTGCTGAACCACCGGCTGCGTCGTGTACGTCGTTGCGGCGCGCGATCGCACGATGACGACGCTTGCGACGATCGCGATGACGAGGACGAGTGCGATCCCGGCGAGCGCGAAGCGGTTGCGCAGGAGAGCTCGGATTCGGTCCAGCGCGCGAGCGATCTGCGCGTTCGGGGCGTTGAGCGATTGCGTTGTAGCTGACATTTCAGCCTCAGAGTATCGCCGAATCCAGACAGAACGCGGAGAGCCCTCCCCCCAGCACCCTCGGATTCCAACCGCACGGGCCGTAACGGCCAGTAGGTCGAGAGCGACATTAGTCGTAGCCTACTTGGGCTAACCCATTTGGGTTGGCCTTTGTACTCTTCTCCGCCCTCGTAGCTCGAGGGCAAGGAGGCTCCACCATGGCCTTTTTAGCGGCCCTATTACTGCTTCTCAACGTCGGCTTCGCCTCGGTGCATGAGACGGGGTCTGTGGCGCATACGGGCGCGATCCATCTCCAGCCGCTCGATAACGGGGGCGGCCTACCGGTCGACGGCGGAAGCGGCGGCGACGGGGGCGGCGGACGAGGCAACTAGCCACTTGGGCTCATCGGGGGAGGGGTCGCATGAGCCGGCCTCCTCCCCCAGGAATCCGTGACCTCCAATGGATCCGCCATCGCATCGCGGCCCCGCCGATGCCGGAGAACCGACGCTTACGGCGAGGATGTCGGCGCTTTGGGAGGCCGCCCGCTTCAAGGACGCGGCCGCCATCTACGACACCGAGTCGTCAGAGAAGCCAACTCCCGAAGCGATGATTCTGCGCGCTCGGGCGTACTTGAAGAGCGGCGAGGCTCCGGCCGCGATCGGCTTGCTCGAAAGAACCCGTCCGGGAAGAGCATCGTTCTCCGTGCGCCGATCGAAGGTCTTAGCTATGGCGCATGCACTGATCGGGAACTACGCCGTGGCCGATGAACTCTTCGACGAAGCCGCGCGCGCCGCGTCGCGTCTGCTCGACGCGGAACTGATGAGCGACGTCGCGTACTCCCGAGCTCACCGACATCTGTTCGAACGACGCGTGGATCGTGCAAGGCCACTGCTGCCGCAAGTACACGCGGTAGCGAAGCCGTTCTGCCGGATCCGCGCGCTCCATCTCGAGAGCGCGATTCTCAATCAGGAAGGCCGGCATCACGAACAGGCGCACGTCTTGCTCGATCTGCTCGCGTGCGTCGATCCGAATCGAACCGACTACATGGAGATCAGGGCGTGGGCAACGCAAACGCTCGCCGGCCTCGCACGCGAACTCTACCTGCCCGAAGCCTTGCCGGAGATCGAGCGACAGTTGGGAGGCGTGGACTGGTCACCGGATCTCAACGATCAACGTTTCCAAGCGCTCAAAGGGCTGGGCTGGGCATGCGCGCTTCGTGGAGACCACTTCAACGCTTTTCGATTGCTGCGTCTGTGTTCGCGATACGCCACGACGAACGCGTGGCGCTCGATCGCCGCGGCGGATCGCGCCGAGCTCGCGCGCTGCATGGGGGAGCACCTTTGGTCGCGACAAGAACTCGCGCAGGCGGAGGGATACGCTGCGAACGTCAATTGGGCCGCGCTGCGCGACGAAGCTCGGCTCGGACTTCTCCTTCTCGCTCAGTTGTTCGTTCCGATCGACGCGGCGAAGGCTGCATACTATCAAGCACGATTTAGTGAGTACGAGGACATCAAGGCGGCGAACTTCCATCTGAAAAACGATCCGCGCCTTGCCGCGTTAGCACAGTATTCCGCTGCGATCGTCGACTTGTCGAGCGGTCATCGCAAGATCGCCCTCGACATGCTCAAGGAAGCGCTCGAGACGTTTCGCGCGCATGCGTACGCCTGGCGCGCGGGGCGTTGCGCCTTACGCTTGTTCGCCGAGACGCGCGATGTCACGTACCTTTCGATCGCCGGCGAGCAGCTGCGGGACTATATGGGGTCTTGGCTGGGCGACGAGCTCCGTGCGTTGGCCGGCTCTGCGGACGAGAATGTCATACCGCTTTAGCGGCGACGCCGAGGATGCCGAAGGCCTTCGCCTCTGCGCCGGTGTCGCCCAGCTCCCGGAAGGGCGCGAGCGTGTCGCGGCACGCCTGCAGCGCGCCGGTATCTGGGCGTTGATCCTCGCAGGCGAAATCCTCTCGGGCGAAATCCTCCCGGGCGAAATCCTCCCGGGCGATGCCGATATTGATGCCAATATCCATGAAGTCGCTCGCCTCTCCATCGCGGATGTTGGAAATATCCAAGGTTCATGCGAGCTGCATACACGACGTTGGCATCGCCGCTCCGTCGCGCAGCCGCAAGCTGCTCACGATAAAATGCGTCGGCTTGCGCCCGGTTCGCGAACTTCGCCAAGTACCACGTCGAGGTGGGCCTGTAGGTCGCGCGCGGCCGATTCGCCGCGGAGATCACGTCGACGAGCGACGTCCTCACGCTCGACGTCCCAATCAGCAAGTAGCCGCTTTTTATGACGTTGATGACACCGCGCGTGCAGGTGAACGTAACGCCGCCCGGGCCCGCGTCGATCGAGAACACCGTGCCGTGAACCGATGCCATCAACGCTTCGCCGGACTGCACCCGAAAGAAGTCGAGCGAGCCGGGTACGACGCTGAACGTCGCGTGACCGCCGTTGCTGGAGATGAGCTCTCCGGAAGCCGTGCTCACGAAGGTCACGCTCGCGCCGGGCTCAAGGGTCGTCGTGCTCTTTCCGCCGGAACTCGTGATGACCACGACCAGGTGCGCCGGGACGTCGATTCGCGTCCCGTCGGAGATCGTCTCACCGCGCGTGAGCGCGTGTTCCACCGTGGCGCCACGGCTGACCGTCACGCCCGTGGCTGATTTCACCGATTTCCCGTCGAGCAAAATCCCTTGCACCGTGTGCACGCGGACTTGCGCCGCAGTCGGCGACGAAGAAGGCGTGCTCGAGCCGCACCCCGATAGAGAGAGTGCCGCAAGGACGAAGAAGCTCGCGATAGAGACGGTACGCAATACATTCACGGCGTGACACCTTTCTGGGATTCCTTGGAGGCAGCCTCACGGGACAGCTGGCCCGCAATCTCGGCGATATGCTGCTGGACTAAGTCCGGCTGATCGTCGATGCTGAGGGCTTGGATATCGTCTACCGTACCATAGATCTTCGGATGACCGCGCATAATCGGTAAGACGCAGCGCGACTCTTGGCCGGCGAGGACCCACTTGCGATGGGCGCGCATGATCTCGAAACGGCAGTAGGGCTGTTTGAAGTACGTCTCCGAGTACACCGGAACGATGAAGCGGCTGGCGTCGATCGCCATCGACAACTTCGTCTGCCAACTGCTCCCCGAGCGGATAGACGACGTATCGAAGAACACCGACAGCTTCTTTCCGTTCGGAAGCGTGGCGTCTCGAAACGGCACGTAGACGTGTTCCGAGACCCACGCCCCTTCTTCGTGCGCGTAGCTTATGAAGACGTCGTAGTCGTACGTATCTCCGAGTGTGGGCTCGATCGCATTCGCCTCGTCGCGGAGAACCTGGGAGCCGTGGAACGCGCTTAACCCGGAGGCAAGTACGATGCCGAGAGCGATGAGCGAAACCTGCGGCTGAATATGGTGCGAGAGGAGCATCCATGACTCGAAGGCGACGAAGATGCTCAGGCCCACGGCGCCGGCAACGCCGGACGACAGCCAAGGCAGGAGGTATCGCAACCTGCGTAAGCGGGTTCGCTTCAGTTGAAAGAATATTGCCATGTACGCAACGACGGCAAGTCCGGAGAACGCCGGCACAAGCAGCAAGAGCATCGCGTTCTGCGCCTGCACGTCGTAGTACGGCCCCCTTCCGACCAATGAACCTTGATCGAGCGCGTTACTGAGCGCCCAGCCAAGCAACTCGGGACCACTTCGATCCGTGAACGGCGAGCTGTCGTTCGCCATCGTTCCGACGATCACGTACATCTTGTCATCGAACTGCGCGTAGTTTTTTCCAAACGCACGCGCATTGGTAAATCTGTACACCGTCGGCGGCGCGGGCGCTATCCTTGGCCCGAGGCGAACGGGGACGTAGCTCGCGTCGCAAGGGGGCGAACTCGCAAAAACGCGTGGCGTCATCAAGACGCGGACGACCATGGCCCAGACGTTCTGCGTTCCTTGGACTTCGCCGGACTCATTCGCGAACGGAACGTCGGCATAGCACATCCGATAAAATAGGCCGTTTTCCTCGGGAACGCTCGTAAAGCGCGTTTGCGCCGCACCGCTGAGCGCATCGTATATCCGCGCGTCTTGCCGATCGAGCGGCCCGCTGACGATATCATCTCGGCCGACATCTGGTTCTTCGGTAGCGTACACCGGGAAGTACCGTGTCGCAGCACGGATGCTCGTGACGAGAGCGTCGCGCGCGGATTCCATCGGCTCCCCGCATGGCGTGGATTGACAGGGATCGAACTCAATGTCAAGGATCACCGCGTTTGGCCGCTGATTGCTTCTTACTAGGCCGTTGAGGAAGTCCGCGACACGCCGGCGATCCGTTGGAATGTCGGAGCTCCAATCGACATCGACGATGCTGACCTCTTGGGAGAACGTGGGCGTTGCGCGCGAACTGAGCCACCCGAAAACTCGCCAGTCCCATTCGTGCGGCATCCAAAGGACGGCCGCGGCCATGACAACGAGGTACGTCACGACCAGCACGCCGATGCTACCGGCCCAGCGCAGCACGACTACCTCCCACGAGGGCGCATCTCCAAGCGGCCTGGGTTCTGCGACAAAGCGCGGAGCCCATGCACCCGAGCAGGCCGGCGGGGCCTGCTTGGGCGACGAAGGGAGCGACCGGCGGCAGCCGGAAGGCTCATCGACAGGAGGATATCATCTATGAAACGTTTTGCCATAATCGCATTCATCTTCGCACTCGGACTCGGCAGCGGCGCAGCAATCGCGTATCAGCCGCACATGAACACCGCGCTGAGCGATCTCAATGCAGCTGTTGGGCAACTGCAAGCGGCGACGGCCAACAAGGGCGGCCACCGCCTCCAAGCAATCACCCTCGTCAATCAAGCAATCGTACAGGTACAAGCCGGCATCGCTGCCGGTTCCTAAGCCTCAGCGAATCCCCATAGACACGATGCCCGCGGCGTTGCACGTCGCGGGCTCGCGTTTTCTCCGGGCCGGAGGGTGACGCTCACGCCGAGAATCTCGGAACGATGAACGTCGCCATCGTGAACTGGCGTGATCTCGAGCATCCCAAAGCCGGGGGCGCCGAGGTGGTGACCGACGAGCTCGCGAGCGGTCTCGCAGAACGCGGCCATTCCATCACCTGGTTCACGAGCCGTCATCGCGGAGCCGCATCGCGGAGTAAGCGAAACGGCTACGTCGTCGAGCGCCACGGGACCGAACTCAGTTGCCGTCTCCACGCGTTCGTATGGTTGCGGAGACACCGGAACGACGTTGACGTCGTCATCGACGAGGTCAACACACTCCCATTTTTCTCGCGGTTCGCAACCCGAACGCCGGTCGTATTGTGGATGCACCAACTGGCGCGCGAGATTTGGCTGGCGGAAGCCCCACCGATCATCGGCCCCATAGGATACGCGGTTGAAGCTGCGCTTCTATCGCTGTACCGTAACCTGCCGCTCATCACGGGTGCGCCTTCGAGCGCCGCGTCGTTTGCCGGCCTCGGCCTCGGGAATCCCGTTCACGTCATCCACTACCCGCTGCAGCAACCAGAGGAAGGAAACCGCGGCGAAAGCATCCCCGGCCGCATCGGATACGTCGGGCGCATCACGCCGTCAAAGCGAGTCGATCATCTCGTGAGGGCGCTTGCCCGCGTGCGCTCCGTCGTTCCCCATGCTGAACTCATCGTCGTAGGGCGCGGCACCCGAAACGAGGAGCGGTCTCTCCGCAGCCTAGCGGACCGCTTGGGAATTGCGGATGCCGTCACGTTTACCGGGCACGTCTCGTCGGCGGAGCGGGATGCGTATATGCGCAGTTTTGATGTCCTCGCGCTCGCCTCGCTGCGAGAGGGCTGGGGACTCGTCGTTTCAGAGGCCGCGCGATTTTATGTTCCGAGCGTCGTGTATCCGGTCCCGGGGCTCGTCGACTCGGTGCAACACGAGCGCTCCGGAATCATCACGGCGCGGCAGGATCCGGAGGCGCTCTGTGACGGGCTCTTGCGCGTCATCCAGAATCGCGCGTTACGGGAAGCCCTTGGAGTCGGCGCTGCAGACATGCTGCGTGGCTTCACGCGCGAGCGCTTTGTCGGCGCCTTCGAACAATTTCTAAACACGCAACGGCGACCAGGAGTATGAGCGCTAGGATCTCGGTACCAAACTGCGCGGCGGCCGTCGTTTCGACGATCACAAGCCGCTGCGGCGTCGAGCGAGTTGGAAGAAGCCAGCCGTTGACGGTCCCATCTAAACGCACGTGCGAGAGCCGTACTCCGCCCATGAAGGCAACCCAGTTGTCGTCGTACGCAGTGTTATAGCGAAGAGCGCCGAGCGCACCGGGGGAGACCGTCGCTGTGAGCAGCCACGGCGTCAGGGCGTGAAAAGCAACGCCGTATTCGGGATGCGGAGGCGGCTCGAGGGGAACTCCCGCCGGGGGCGACCCTTGCGCGGCGACGACGCAAAGCCCCGAACACGTTACGGCGCGTACGCTCGGCGCAAGTGAAATCCAGCGATACCCGTGCGTCGTAGTCGTAAGAATCCGTGAAGCGCTCGAGCGAAGCGTGCCGTCCACGAGCACGAGCGCTTCCAGCGCGCCGTTGACGGGAAGCAGCGCGCTTTGGTTTGTCGTCAGCGCTCCACCGAGGGATTGCGCGAGTTCCGGGCGCTCCGCAAAAGCCAACCGCGCATCGACCCAGCCCCGCCGGGCGTCGACCTCGTCGTTCGGCGGCGTGACGCGGAGGATCGGTGAGTATCCCTTCCACGCCGGCGGTACCAACGGACCGTTCGCAACGGCAGCATCCGCGAAGAAGATGCCGCTGTTGCCAAGACGTGCATCGAGAGCACCGACGGCCGGCATCGGTACGAGCGCAAGCTCGGGGGCGGCGCGCAATGTCATCCTGCGCGCTTGGGGCGCTCCCACATCATTACGCACGGGCAGGGCCCACTGCATTCTTTGCGCGCCGGCATTGGTATGCAGCCATGGCCGTTCCACGACGACGCCGACGCTGAGCGCCTGGAGTGGTCTTATGTCGTCGCGAAGCAGGAAAGAAGCCATCGCAGCATTCGCCGGATATGTCGAGAGGTACTGATTGAGCGGCGTCACGTTGCCCGGCCAAGGGCGCGCGTCCGGATCGGCTCCCGATCCTTGGTCGTAAAACGACAGCGGCTGAAACGCCGGCATGAGAGCAAAGCGCGTATTCGCATCCGTCGCGACGACCGTCGTGGGCAACGTCTGGGCCGGCACCCAAAACCGCGCCGGAGGCCCCAGAAACCAACCGCCGCAGAGCAAGATCGTTGTCGCCAGCCAAAACCACGCCAGGAACTGCCACCGTGCGGATGCGATGCTCGCGAGGATGACGTAACCGATGGCGACATACCCGAGCA
This sequence comes from Candidatus Tyrphobacter aquilonaris, assembly GCA_003133745.1. Lineage (GTDB taxonomy): Bacteria > Vulcanimicrobiota > Vulcanimicrobiia > Vulcanimicrobiales > Vulcanimicrobiaceae > Tyrphobacter > Tyrphobacter aquilonaris. The sequence continues at coordinate 71,693 of PKZD01000017.1, read as the reverse complement.
CGTCGAAAAGTTCCCGGAACACCGCAACGATGCGAACGTGCTCGATCGCCGTGGTGAAGAGCGCGGCGCCGGGACCGAACGTTCCCATCGAGAACAGGAGCGCGGCCAATGTTCCTACCGCTACGGCGACGACGACGCGACGCCGTTCACGAAGGCTTACGAGAGCTACGGCGAACGTCGCAAAGGCCGGCGTTGCAAAAAAGCCGCGGAAACCGTCGGCATACTTGGCGAAATATCCATTTAATTGCAGCGCGTCGAGCGGCCGAACGGATTGATCTCGCTCCCAGACCAACGTAAACGGAATCGTGTCGAGCGCCTTGCGCTCCGCCAGAATGCCGATCACGGACGGCAGCCACACGACGGCCGCGATGGCGAGGGGCTGCCAAACGCGTCGCCAGACTGCAACGACCCCAAGCAGAAGCGTGCTCACGATGAAGAATTGCAACTGCTGCAACGTCAGCAGCGCCGCGACGGTGAGCACGATCGGTCGAGGCCGCCGAAGCAGGACCTCTCGGAAGAGCCAAAAGCTCGCAGCGTACGCGAGCAACATGTACACGTGTCCCGCAACGAGCTCCGTATACGCCCATGGATTGAAGATGGCAAAGAGGGCAGCGGCGCTGCTTCCGACGCCGTTACAACCGACGTCCTTCGCGAGGGCGCGCGCACCAAACGCGCAGAACCCTCCTATTGCGAGCAGCAGAAGAAAGAGCGTAGCACGTCCGCCGAGGCATACCGTCGCAACCGTGATCGGGAGGCAAATGAGATAGTCGACGAGGTAGGGTTGCGGTGATCCAATGCCGGCAGGCGCCCAACCGCTGAAGCCATCGTCGATCAGGTTATACCAGCCGGTGTGAAATGGCGACGTGCCCCAGTCTTGCCGAAGCATCGGTACGCCCGAGAGCGTTGCGACGGCGTACGCGAACGACGCAAAGACCACCGGCCAAATCCATGCGTCGGCGAGAGCGAGCGCTACAACGCGGCGCAGCAAGGCTCGAAGCGGCACGACCGTCCTATCCTATGAAGATTCCGCCGTTGACGTTCAGCGTCTGTCCCGTTATGTACGATCCTTCATCGACGAGGAATCGCACCGCCGCCGCGACCTCCGAAACGGAGCCGACACGTGCCTGAGGAATTCGCTTGAGGATCGACTCTCGCATTTGCTCCGGTATCGATCGCCACATTTCCGTCTCGATGAATCCCGGGCACACGCAGTTTACCGTAACGCCGTGCGGCGCGAGCTCGAGCGCGAGGGCCCGTGAAAACCCGATCATCCCGGCTTTCGACGCCGCGTAGTTTGTCTGTCCGAAGTTGCCCGCCTGGGCAACAAAGGATGAGATATTGACGATCCGGCCGTAGCCCCGACTTGCCATCGAGTTCACAACGGCGGAACAGACGTGCATCGCGCCGTTCAGGTTCACTCCGAGGACCGCATGCCATTCGTCGGCGCTCATCTTCCGAAAGGATCTGTCGCGCACGATGCCTGCATTGTTTACGACAATGCCGATCGGTCCAACCTGCTCTTCTAACTCCTCAACGTCATGCTTCACCGCGGCTGAGTCCGATACGTCAAAGCACCGGACGGTGGCGCTTCCGCCGTCCTGGATGATCCGCCTTGCGACAGATTCCGCCTCTTCGGGAGTCTGCAGGTGGTTGATGATGACGTGCGCTCCGATGCGAGCGAGCTCGGCGGCAATGCCGGCGCCGATACCTCGCGATGCGCCCGTGACGAGGGCTATCTTATTTTGCAGCAACGAGCTCACCCCGGAAATAAGCGATCGTCTTTGACAAGCCTTCTTCAAGATTGGTTGTCGGCTCCCAGCCGAGCAACCGTTTCGCTCTACTGATATCGGGACAGCGACGCCTCGGGTCATCGACAGGCAAGGGTCCGTGCTCGACGCGGAGGGGCACGCCGATGAGGCGAGAGACGACCTCGGCAAGCTCTGCGATCGTACGTTCGTCCGGGTTTCCCAAGTTGACCACCGTACCGGAGGCCGACTGGCGCGTCGCGAGACGATACAATCCTTCGCAGAGATCCTCGACAAAGCAGAAGGAGCGCGTCTGCGAACCTTCGCCGTACACCGTGACGGCGTCGCCGCACAGAGCCTGTCGAATGAAGTTGGGCACGACGCGTCCGTCATGGGCGCGCATGCGCGGTCCGTACGTGTTGAAGACGCGCGCGATGCGCACGTCTACTCCGTGTAAGCGCGAATATGCCATCGACAGCGCTTCGCCGAACCGCTTCGATTCATCGTAGCAGGAGCGAGGTCCGATGGGATTCACGTTCCCCCAGTACTCCTCGGATTGGGGATGCTCGGTGGGATCCCCATACGCTTCAGAGGTCGAGGCAAAGACGAAGCGCGCGCCCACGCGCTTGCACCACTCGAGACAATGAGCGCTTCCCGCGCTGTTGACCTCCATCGTCTCGATTGAGCGCACGGAGTACTCCAAGGGGCTCGCAGCCGAAGCGAGATGCAGCACGATATCCGGCGCCGCGGCGCGCGATATGACGTCATCGAAATCGTGCGAGACATCGGCCGTCAGCAACTGAAATGCCGGATTGCGCACGGCGTCGGAGAGATTCCCGCTGACGCCGGTGCTGAAGTTGTCTACTCCGAAGACGCATGCTCCTTCGGACAAGAAGCGCTCGCAGAGGTGCGACCCGACGAATCCCGCGGCTCCCGTGATGACGACATTCATGATGCGATTTCGCTTTCGCGGCCGACTCCGACGACTGCGAAGCCATGTGCGGCCGCCTCCGCGAAATCATACAGGTTACGGAGATCGAATATGAGCCTGCCCGCCATCGCGCGGCCGAGCGCTTCAAAATCGAGGTTCCGATATTCGTTCCAGTCCGTCGCTACGACGACAGCCGCCGCTCCTTCTACGCACTCGTAGGGATCGGCGAAGTATTCCGCTGCAGTCCCGAAGCGTTCTTCCGTCGCTTTGAGCGCCGCTGGATCGTGGACGCGCATTTCGTACCCAAGCGCGATGAGCCGCTGCAGCACCGCCAATGCCGGAGACTCGCGCGTGTCATCCGTATTTCCCTTGAAGGCCAGGCCGAGCTGCGCCAAACGGCATCGCTCCGGCAGGCGCGCTCGTATCTTCTGCGCGCAACGCTCAACTTGCGCCGCATTGGCCTCGAGCACCGCACGCAAGACGCGCTGCGGCACGCCGCGGCTCTCGGCCGCGTACACCAAAGCGGCGACATCCTTCGGAAGACATGATCCGCCAAAGCCCGGGCCTGGTTGGAGGAACTCCATGCCGATGCGGCTATCGCAGCCGATGCCGCGCATGACGTCCGTCACGTCCGCCCCGACGGATTCGCAGAGATTTGCAATCTCATTCGCAAACGTTATCTTCGTTGCCAGAAAGGCATTGGCGGCGTGCTTAATCATTTCAGCGGTTCGGACGCTCGTAAAGATGAGCGGTGCGTTGAGGGGTTGGTACAAGAGCCGCATGACGTCGGCCGATTCGGCGTCATCCGCGCCGATGACGATTCTGTCCGGATTCATGAAGTCGCTGATGGCGCACCCTTCACGGACGAACTCCGGGCAGGACACGAAGCGGACCCGGGATCCATCGATGGCGTGCTCGCTCAGCAGCGACTTGACGAGGTCGCCGGTCCGCACCGGAACGGTGGATTTGTTGACGACGATCGCAGGAGTGTTGATGTGCTTTGCGATCTCGATGACGGCGCTTCGCACCTGGAGAAGATCCGCCTCACCGCCCGGACCCTGGGGCGTGCCAACCGCAATGAAGATGATCTCTGCCTCTGCAACGGCGGCGCGCGAAGAGTCTGAAAACGCTAACCGGCCGCCGCTGACATTTCGAGCGATCATCTCCGCCAGTCCGGGCTCGTATATCGGTACGGCACCGCGTCGCAGCGTATCAATCTTGTCGGCGTCGGCATCGTAGCAGACGACGCGATTGCCCAAGTCCGCTAGACATGCGGCCGTGACAAGCCCGACATAGCCGACGCCAAAGATTGCAACTCTCAACATGCTCGAAGGATTCCCGGCTCTCCATTCTAAGTAGACGTTCCCTATTGACGGGACCCGTTGGGGCCACCTTTAAGTTCGAGGAGTCAGCGTATTTCAAACAGCATTCATCCTACCGCCATCGTCGGGACGGAAGTACTTCTGGGGTCGGACAATGTTGTAGGGCCCTATTCCGTCATACAAGGCCGGGTTCGGATTGGCGACGGGAATTGGTTCGGACCGCACGTTACCATAGGAACGCCGGCGCAGTACACGACCGAAAAGTTCGAATTCATCGGAGAGCGTTCGTCGGGCATTTCAATTGGTAGCCGTTGCGTCCTACGCGAGTACACGACCGTCCATCAGCCTTCAATGCACACAACCATGATCGAGGACGATTGCTATCTCATGGCATATTGCCACGTCTCTCACGACACGGTGTTGCGGCGAAACGTGAACCTCGCCAACAACGTCCAGATCGGAGGGTTTACGGAGATTCAGGAGTTTGCCACCGTCGGTCTCTCCGTCGCCGTTCACCAGCACACGACGATCGGCGCGTTTGCGATGATCGGCATGGGTGCCGTCGTCGCAAAGGACGTACCGCCGTTTTCGAAAGCAACGGGAAACCCCGCAACGCTGCGAGGGCTCAACGACGTTGGCTTACTCCGCAACGGCTTCTCCGCCGAACTCGTCGAAAAAATTAGGAGCGCGTGGCAGGCCGGCGATCTGGAGAAATGCGACGAACCAAACGTAGCGGAAATCCTGCGCAGGTTCGCGGAGCGGCGCGCCTCGACGCATAGGCCGTGCATGGCCTACGAGGGATCGCGGTCCAAGTCGACCGGCAATCCCGCAGAGACCGACTCCGACAGCGCCTGAAGGACGCGCACGACATCTGCTCCAGCCTTGAAGTCCACCGGCGACCGCTCATGATCTCGGATGCAATCGAGAAAGTGCCGAAGTTGCCGTTCAAGGGGTTCCGCGCCGTCGAGCGTTGGCCGGTCGACGACGCCCGCGCGATTGAGCGGAGCCTTCTGCTCGGAATGGTACACGGTGAGTTTGTTCTCGCTCAGGTCGTCGCACGCGATCGTTCCGTGAGAACCGACGATGAGCATGCGCCGCTCTTTGAACGGACAATCCCACGAAACGCCGATATTCGCAATGACGTTGCCGGGAAATTCCAATCTGGCAAACGCTACGTCGCTCCGATCCCGCCTGATGTATGCTGACGCCGTCGCGCTGACGCGCCGCGGCATCGTTTTCGTGAACGCCATGAACATTGAGAGATCGTGAGGAGCAAGGTCCCACAATGCGTCGACGTCGGCGCGAATGGGGCTAAAACCCATGCGTGACGCGGTCATATAGAGAATGTTTCCTATGACGCCGCGCTCCAGCTCGTCGCAGATGTATCGAACGGCTGGACTGAATAAGTACACGTGACCGGTTACCGCAATTGCGCCTCTCTGCTCGGCTTCGAGTGCGAGCGACGCGGCGCTCTCCCAGCGGTTTGTAAGAGGTTTCTCCACCAGAATGGGTTTGCCGGCCTGGAGCGTTGCTCTGGCAATGTCCTCATGAAAGACCGTCGGCGTCGCGACGATAACGGCGTCACAGTCGTCTGCGACCAGAAGATCTCTGTAATTCTTCGTGAGACGAACGTGGGGATGCGCCGTGCTGACGCGCTCGAGTGCGGCGGCGTCCGTATCGGCGCACCAGGCCATTTCGGCGTCTCCCATCGACGAGAGGATCCGAGCATAATTGGGCCCCCAGTAACCAAAGCCGACGAGGCCGACGCGGATCATCGGGAGGGAAAATGCTCTGCTACGAGTTCTCGTGAACGACGCATGAACGCCATGCCGGCGCCGGACATGCGCCGCAGGCCGGTCGAAAGTCTGTCCCGTTGCAACGCCGGCCGCACGAGGATCACAATCACGACGCACGTTGCAAGCGATGCAGCGGTGTCGGCGACATTGTCCAGCGCTGCGCGAAATGGGAGAGAGCCGATGAGACCGGCAAAGATGATCAGCGCGATGGCCACCCTGATCAGGCGTTCGTCGTCTCGGTACACGTATGCAATGCCGAGGACCGCTGCGGCGATGAGCAGGCTGTTCACGAGACCGACCGTTTGATAAGAATAGCTGGAGGCGAGCGCGCCGAGGGCGGCGAGGGTCGCTCCGACGACGACGAGCCACCGAACTGCCGCTTCGCGACTCCTCACCACCGGCGAAGCCATCCCAGAGCGAGTGCTACGATTGCGATTGCCAGTGCTCCCATTGCGACGATCTCACCGATGACGGCAAAGTCTTGCGGCTCGAAGTCGAGCACGTAGTTCTCGGGCGCGTCCGCGGCCAAATACCAGGTGTTGTCATAGGCATTTCCCACCACGTGCGTCCCGATTCCCTGCCCGAGCCATGCAAGGGAGCGCAGCCACGAAAGACGATCGTGGGGTGCGTTCCCGGGAATGAGCCTCCATCCACCGTGATACGTCTCCGCAAACGCGAGCCACGCCGATCTTGCACCTTTCGCGACGTGAACGGCATAGAGCTCGTCATCGATGTGCCGGATCGTCGTCTGCGGATACGCGTTCACCGGCGATGCGCGGCCCGCGCCGAGCATTGCGCTCGTCACCATCCACGGGTCCTGCACGCGCGTGACAAGCGAATGTATTCCCGGCAGAACGCGGGTCGGAGCAAACGACGCTTCCGTTTCGTCGGCTTGACCGTCCTGCGGCACGACGGAGACGAGCTGAAGCGGCTTGGCATCGAGCGTCACCGTTCCGACGCGGGCGTCGGGAAGCGCGCTTTCGCGCGCCTCGCCAAAGAACGCGACGTCGCCGAAGCCGAAATCGTACTCACTTGCTTCGTCGAGCGTTGTTGCAACGAAAGAGAAGCGTAAGATGAGATAGGTCGGCACCGCTGCAAGCGAGCCGGTCTCGTATGCGATGACCTGCCGCATGTCGCAGGACAACTGCACCCACCCCGTAGGACGTGGCATCGAGTTCGCCTCGTTCAGGAAGATTGGCGGCGTCGTATCGAGGCCCGATTGCGTTTGCAGGTCAAGACTCGGCACGATCTCTCTTGGCCCTTGCGGCGTCCGTAGCCCAATGACGACCGTGGCGGTCTCATTGGGATCGCCTACCCAGTACCGAACGCGCAGAGTCGGATATCGTTGCACGTTGACCGACGGCAACGGTACCCGAATCTCGTACGTGCCGATCTGGGGAGTGCGGACTGAGAGGATCCCGGCAACCCTCGCTCGCGGCACCAACTGATATCCGTTGAGGAGTCGAAGAAGATACGAGTCTCGGGTCTGGAGGACGACGTCACCCGTGACCGTCCTGTTATCATGCAGCTGCAGCGTGACGCTATGGTGCAGGGTGCCGGCTGCAAGTGGGAGCGGGCGAGTCGTCACCCGCGCATGAACGAGCCAAGTGTCGCCCCGTGCGGACGCCTTGGCGAACGCGACGTTTCGCTGCTCTATCAATCTCCCGGCCGCGACGAACGTGCGTGAAAATCCGCGAATGCGATAGCTGTCAAATGCTTCCGCCAGCGCGAGCTGAAAAGAATAGAGCCTGAAGTCGTGCGGCATTGCACGCCCTGCTGCTGTGGCGTTTGGCGTCCCCGCCATGATCAATCGAACCGTTTTCAGTTCGAAACCGTCGGCTTGCTCCGGATTGATGAAGGGCTGCGACGCGCGCCAACCCTCATCGAAGCGATGCGCTCCGAGAACGTTCGCGTAGCGCTCGTCCAGGACGGCCTGCAATGCATCGCGGACGTCGAACTCCAGATCTCGTCCTTCCGGCGGAAGCGGTTTGTCGAGGCGAGCCACGTGCCCGTCGGGCCCAACGAAATCGAGCTGCAGGAAGGCGGCAGCGCCGTCGAGCGGCGCGTATTCGTATCGCATTGAGACTTGCGGATCGTCAGCAAGGTCGGCTGTCACGAACTGTTCCGCCGCGACGTGCTCGACGGCGGGGCCAGGCTGCGTAAACGTAAGCTGATAACGAACGCCGGTTGGGTCGACGAATACCTTCACCGGAACGCGTGTCGCGACGCGCTGGTTCGGCGCATCGTACGGCACGACCGCCCACGGAGCCGCACCGTGTGATCCGAAGAACTGGGCAAGGATTTCACGTGGAGCGCGGCGCGCCCGTAGTGACATCCGAAGCGTCATCGAGGCTCCGCGACGTACCTGAAAAAGCGCCGTCATATTTGCCGGCACGCCGATGGAACCGTTCAGATAGTCGCCATGGCCCTGCGCAAAAAGATACTCGGCTGCGGGGGTCGCAGCGCTGTATTGCTCCGACCAGCGCTCCACATACGGCTCTGGACCCGTAATCTCGTCTCGATACAGATCTGGATCCTCTTGAAAAATGGGCGCCTCGACAAGTCCATCCGCGTGCGAGAGGATCCGATTGAAGCGATCCGCCTCGGTCGCCGAGGTCGGATAGACTTGATTGCCGGTGAAGAGCAGCACCGGATGCGCCGCGGCGCTCATCATGCCGCTCTCCGAAGAGGCAAGCAGGTTGTTTTCGAAGCCGACTTGGATGTCTGCCTGATAGCTCGCGTACGCCCGCGGAAGAGTGGCGAACGAGCGCACGCGGTAAAGGACTACGTTGGGACCCTCGTAGACTTTCGCAACCCTGTTATCCCGGTCGAGAACGCGCTCCATCGCGCGCGATGTAAGCGGACCGAGAACTTGGTACGGTTCAAAATCAAACGCCATGCGGTACTCGGTAAGATAGTCTTTATGCAGGACGATATAGTTGATGCCGTACGCGCCGAGCAATCCTACAATCGATGGAAGCTCCCGCGAGAACTCAAGCGCGTCGTCGTCGTAGAACGGTGCCGCCGAGATTGAACGCTCCTTGAAGATGGCGGCGTTCACGTAACCCGCGTGGTCCAAGAGGTTCTCGAAGTTTCCCCCCTTGAACCACGTCGTCACATGGATTTCTCCCGGAGCTCCCGGTAGGGACAGAAATCGCGTTTCGGGATCGTCGCCCATGAGCGCATTCACCGTCGCGTAGTCCTGTGGGACCGCCGTTGAGAAATATGGCTCCGCGACCGCTCCACCGACAAATGGCCACGCCAACAGCGCAACGCATCCCGCCAACGCGCCCGCGACGACACGCCCGCGCTTTCCGGATGACGCGAGCATGACGAATCCGGATCCGGCCAGGACCGGCACGGCGATCATCGCCAACAGCATGAACTTATCGTACGTCTCCCGGAACGCCGCCATGAATCCGATATGCGTCATCAGCCACATCATGTTGAGGCCGAACGGGCCGTGCACGCTCTTCGCCAGCCAGATTCCTACGAGAAGCAGCGCCCATGCGGCCACGACGAGCGGCCGTCGATTTCGAAGCGCAACGATGCCGAGCACGACGGGAACGAAGCCAAGAAACGCGAGCGGAAATCCTCCGTAGAGTTCTGCCGCGGGAGTCTTCGGCCACCAGAGCAGTCCATCGAAGCGGAGCAAATTGCTCAAGCTCGTCCGCACGGCAATCAAGTCTTGTGACCGCAGCAACGACGCCGGAGAGACTTGCTCGGGAGCAGCGACTGCCCCGTGGTACAAGAACATCGACGCCAAGGCGGGCATCCATACATACGAGAGGGTTGCGACGATGAGTCCGCCGGTGAACATCGCGAGCTTGGGCAACCACGACCGCGTCATGAAACCATTTGCCGCATAGCACGCCGCAACCAATGCGCAACCCAGCATCGTCGTGGCAGGATTGCCGATCGTTGCCAGAATGAAAAGCACGTAGAAGCAGAGCGCGACCCAGAGCCGAGGCCGGAACCACAACAAATACAGTTCGCACGAGATGACTGCGGGCCAGGTCATGATCCCAGTCTGGAAGTTGCTCGGCGGATACATGAGCAGCACCGCCGTAAACACGTTGAAGCCTCCGGCGAACGCCGCGACGAGCGCGGCACCGAACGTCACGGCAGTGGTTTTTTCCGGGTAGGCGCGCCTCAGGACGACCCATGCAAGGCTGTAACAGCCGGCCAAACCCAAGAAGAGTTCGAGGCCGTAGAAAAATCGGCCGACCGCAGTTTGACCGAGATGCAACGCGTTGATGGCGGTGACGAGGAGCGCATATGGCAACGTCACCATCGCCTGGAAATTCGGAAAGCCGAAATCCGATTTTACTTCCCACGTGCCGGCCGACGTGCGGATGAGTTCGTGCGGATAGTAGACATAAAAACCGCTGTCGTGACCGGCGAAGACATGATTCGGCGGAAGGTTTGCGAGCGCAACCTCGAGCGCTATGAGCGCGAGGAGGATAAGGCCTAAGGGATAGGCGTATCGCTCGAACGATGGAGCGCGCGCGAACATCGACTTCCTCGAGATCGCCAAGAATGCCACCGAGCCGCGCTTTAGGCGGTCTTCCAATGGTGTCCTCTCCACGCAAACAGAGCCAACTCTTCTAAGTAGATATGCACGTTCTTCTGCTGACTCGTCACATGCCCGCAGCGACCGTTATCCCGGTCGATCGCGGTGGAGGCGGCGACACGTTTATCGAATCGTTGATCCACTTGCCGGAGGCGGTTCCGGACTTGCGCCTCGACGTCGTGGCACTGATGCCGCTCGGCGTGCCGATCGAAGCGCCGAACGGCGTGCGCATTCGCTATGTGCGATCGGCACGGCTCCACCGGTGGCTTTGGAAACACCGTGAGGGGAAAAATCCAATCGCGTCGTTCTTCCTGCTCTGCCTTACGGCATACGTACTTTCTCGAGAAGCGCTTCGACTCTCTCGCGAAACGCGTTACGATCTCATTTACGCTGCCGGCGGTCCGATCGCGGGCCTCGCCGGCATACGCGTCAAGCGGAAGCTGAGGCTTCCGTTGGCGATGCATTTTCAGTTTACGTACCATTTCAGCGCGGCCAAACCGCTCATGCGGAAAATTGTGCGCGCGTTTTACGAACAAGCGGACGCGCTCATCGGCAACTGCCCCATGCTCGGGAAAGACGCAGTCGCTCTCGGCGTTCCAACCCGGAAGTGTCACTGGGTCTTCAACTGGATCGACCAGGATCTCTTTCGACCTTACGAGCAGCGTGGAGAGCACCGCGCTCGATTCGGAATCACGGACGAACAGACTGCATTCTTCTTTGGCGGGCGCTTTGACGACTCGAAGCACGTGGACCGGCTGATTCGCGCCCTCACCGATTTTCACGACCCGCGTGCGGTCTTCTTGTTCGCCGGCGACGGCGTGCTCGCCGGCGAGCTCGCGTCCCTCGCCGCGCACGATCCAAATATTCGTCTTCTGGGAACCGTACCCCGGCATGAGCTCCCGTCGGTTCACGCGGCCGCGGACGTGCAGCTCTGGGGAAGCGTTGACATCGACTATCCCGGGCTTGTCGTCATGGAAGCGATGTCGTCGGGACTTGCCGTGTTCACGTCGGAGGAGACGATGAACGCCTGGTATGACGGCGCAAAGGTCGATCCGTCGATCATCGGCGCACCACTATTTGCCAAACTGTTTCCACCGACGACGGAAGGGATTCACGCGGCCATTCGTGAGGCGATAGCCCGTCGGAACGAGCTCAATGCGATTCGGCACGACGTCGCCGCGTTCGCGCGCCGCTCTTTCGGCCTGGAGAACGCATTCAAACTCGTTGAGGTGCTTCGTGGGGTTTGCGCGCCTCCATGACGAGAAAGTGTCCGTGTCTGGGGTCGAGGCGGCACAACCCGCGCGAAGGCCATCCCCAAAACGGCGAATAGCCCGTCGTCCGGTACGTGAGTACCTCAAACCCTGTCGTGCGCATCACGTCGAAGAGACCCTGGTATGCAAGGACGCATACGTGAGCGGCGGCACCGACGATGCCCGCTTCGAATGCCTCGCCCAACTCGGAGAAGCGTTCCAGCTCTACGTCGGCAAGATGAGCGAGCGGACAGCCGAGGATCGCGCCGTCTATGGGAGCCGAAGAGAACGGCTGCCAGCCACATGCAAGAGCGATGACGTTGGCCCAGCCGGAGAGGTTCTCGGTCAAGACCAGGGCTCGGCCTCCGGGCCGAAGGACGCGGAACATCTCCCTCGCGTAGAACAACGTGCGGTGCATGTGCTCGATGTTTTGGCTGGAAATGACGAGATCGCATTCGTCGTCGGCGACCGGCCACGTCGTCGAGAGGTCGGTCTTGCGAGCATCAATGCCGCGCGCCCGAGACGCATCAATCTCACTGCTTACGAACTCGAGCCCAACGCACCGCTTCGCGCGCGCGGCGCTCCACCACCGCATCGTCTTCTTCCCGTCGCCGCAGCCGACGTCGAGCAACACCTCCGCGCTCGGCGCGTCGAGGAGGAGCCTCTCTCCCAAAGCGTCGCAGTCGGAGAGACCTTGCAGGTAAATTCTCGGAGCGATTGACTTGAGCCCGCGCACCACGCTCGCAGTGATAGCGTTCACTATCGTCGTTTTCTCACGGAGCTGAACTCGCCGGCCACCATGCCGGCGGCGCCGCATGCGTACTTCACGACGAGCAACACGATGAAGCTCGCCGAAAGTGCCGGGTTCCGTACGAAGGTACGCCAATGCCGTAGAAACGCCGGGCGCAGCGGACTCATCTGCCACGCGCCTCGCAGGCCGTTGCGACGCAGGAACGCTTTCATGGATTTTCCGTAGTAGTAGCACTTGGCGGCAAACTCGCCGAGCGTTCGCGGTTCGCCGAGATGAACTTCGCTCGAGGCGATGGTGCCAATCCTGAAACCGGCGGCGAGCAACCGGTTATGGATGTCATAGTCCTCGCCGGCGATCAGCGACTCGTCGAAACCACCGACGGCCGCAAACGCTTCCCGAGTAAAGAACCTCGCTGCAACGTTGAGGTGGTCACCGTCGTACATTTGGCGCTCAAAATGGCGAACGCGAGCCCACCAGCTGACGTGCGGCGAGGAGATGTTGCTCACGACGACCGCGTCGGACCCATTCCTGCACTCCTGGACCGCCGCCGCGAGCAGGCCGTCTCCGACGATAAAGTCCGCATCCACTCGATACAGAAACGTCCCTGATGCGTCTCGCGCGCCGGTGTTCAGCTGCGTCGATCGCTCCGGTCCGGCAGCCAGCACGACATCCGCGATGCGCTCCGCGGTTTCCACCGTGCCATCCGTCGAGCCGTTGTCGATGACGATCACCTCGACGTCCGCGCCCTTCTGCTTTCGCAAACTATCGATACACGATGCGAGGTACACGGACGCGTTTCGCGTCGGGATCAACACGCTGACGGTCGGACGCTCCGTCACGAGCGTGCTTCTTGAGCGCCGCCTACATGCTGCCTCAAGGTTGCCGCGACCCGCTCGATCTGGGAGTTTGTTATTTCCGGAAACATCGGCAACGAGATGATCTCGCCCGCAGCGGCTTCGGTTCGCGGATACGCGCCACGCCGCAGGCCGAGATGGGCATACGCCGGCTGCAAGTGCACGGGTACGGGGTAGTGAATGCCGGCCTGGATTCCGCTCTGAGCCAATGTTTGGAGCGCCGCGTTACGCCGAGCGACGCGCACGACGTAGAGATGGTACACGTGGCCGTCGAGATCTCGGCAGAGGGGACGTGTGATGCCGGGGCAGTCAAGGAGCTCGTCGTACGTTCGAGCTGCGCCACGCCTGCACGCGTTCCATCGATCGAGATACCTGAGCTTTACTCGCAGGATTGCGGCTTGCATGCTGTCGAGGCGGGAGTTCCCGCCAATGATCACGTGCTCGTACTTCTTGCGCTGGCCGAAATCCCTGAGCAGACGGACGCGCTCTGCGATCTCCGGATCTGCTGTGACGACTGCACCCCCGTCGCCGTACGCGCCGAGATTCTTGCCGGGGTAAAAGCTGAACGCCGCGGCGGTACCGAACGTGCCGACGCGACGCCCATCGTAGCGGGCGCCATGGGCTTGACACGCATCCTCGATGACGTGAAGTTTGTGCCGCTCTGCAAGCGCCATGAGCGGACCGAGGTCTGCAGCCTGGCCGTACAAGTGAACCGGCATGATCGCCTTCGTCCGCGGCGTGATTGCCGCCTCGATTACGCTCGTGTCGATGAGATAATGGTCGTCGATGTCCACCATCCGCGGAGTGGCGCCGACCTGCGAGACGGCCATCGCCGAAGCGATGAACGTATTCGCAGGGATGATCACTTCGTCGCCGCTGCCGACGCCTGCGGCCCGTAGGCAGAGCGCTAGAGCGTCCGTCCCCGAAGCAACCCCGACGCAGTGCGCAGCCCCGAGGAAATCTGCGAACTCGCGCTCGAAGGCTTCGAGCTCCGGTCCCATGATGAAACCTGCGCTCTCGAGAACTGCTCCAATCGCGGCGTCGATCTCGGAAGATATCGCTCGGTACCCAGAGCGAAGGTCCACGAAAGGAACGACGTCCGCTCCCGTGTCAGCCCGCATTTCCCCGGTCAGCTTACACGCATGGCGGAGCCGGCCTCCGCCGGCATGGGCTCATCTGCCGCCGAGAGTTCCTTGACCGTTCCGTTCTCGATGCCGTTCGTTACTTCGAGCATCGTCAGTTGATCGTAGTAATGAAGCACCTTCAGGCGATAAAATATGGCCAGCGTATCGACCAGTGTGGACCAGGCATGATGCAATCGCAGCCGGCCCATCGGGCGCTGAAAACGCAGCGTCACCGGAGCGTCGACTATTTTGTAGCCGCGCGCGTGAGCGACCGCGAGGACTTCGATGTCGAACGCAAACCGCTTCGCGAGCAGCCGGGGAAGGACGTCGCGCAACAGCTTCATCGTGAAGAGCTTCAGACCGGCCTGCGTATCACGCACCGGTAGGCCGAAGAGAATGCGCACGAAGGCATAGTAGCAGGTGCTGTAAAATCGCCTGATCTTCGGATACGCGACCTGCGACTGCGGATGCCACTTCGAGCCGATGACGGCGTCGGCGTGTTGCGACTCCATGAGGGCCAGGAACAGCGGCAGTTGACGCGGATGCAAGTCCATGTCGGCGTCGAGGAAAACGACGTACTCCCCACGGGCTTTGCAGACACCGGCGATGAGGGCGTTCCCCTTGCCCTTATTCACTTCGTAACGGACGATGCGCACGCGCTCCGGGTGCTGTAGCAGCGTCGTCGCCGCGTTGAGGTAGGTGTTGTCGGAACTCCCGTCATCGACGACGATGATCTCGAACTCTCTGCCGAAGGTATTGAATACGTTGACTACTTCCAGCAGGTTCGTCACGATGTGCTCGGACTCGTTGTACGCGGGCATGATCACCGAGATCGAGGCGGACGACATCGGCCCATAACTCATGTCGGCGCCCTCTTGCACCGGCCGAGCATCCGTCGCATCGCGACATGGCCAAGGTGCAGCCTGCCCGCAAACCCGTATTCAGCCGGCATAGCGGCAACAGTTCAATAGCGCATTGGTACCACCTGGTCCGGGTGCCGCGAGAGAACGAAACGAGGCAAATCGCTCTCGACGAGCAAAGGCCTTGCTCATAGGACACTACTGAGCAGTGGATGTTGACCTTTCGAGGCGCAAGGCTCCGCGCACGGTGGCGGAGCAGCCGAAGCGCCGCTGGTGGCTTCCGTTCGACGACGCACTCGCGATGGGCGTCGTCTATTACCTGCTGATCGTCACCATGATCGTCCTGAGCTCCGCGACGCAGTACCGCTTCTTCTATGGCAACTTCTAAGGAGAGACCGGTCGCTCGGCCGGCCCGAATCTGGCTGAGCGCACTGGTGACGTTGTCACTGCTCGCGCTCACCGACCTTGCCCTCGGCACCTGGCACGGTGGCGTGCGGCTTCCCACCCACTTCTCGAGTGAGTACCTGCAGCGCTACGCGGAGAACGCGGGGCCGGGCGCCGTCGTCGTTCTCGGCGACTCGGAGATGTGGGGTTACGGTATCCGCGCCGCCGACGGGCCCGTCGCCCAGTTGGCGTCGGCGCTGCAAGGCGACCGCGTCGCCAACTTCGCCTACGAAGCCGAGACGCCGGTCAACGCCGACTTCGTGCTGCGCTACTTGCTCGCGCGCAATCTGCGCCCACGCGCGGTGCTGGTCGAGATCAATCCGGCATCCTTCAACGAGACCGCCCCGGCCTACGACACGCTGAACGCAGCGCTCGCGGAGCTCTGCGTTCCCGCGCTCGTCGAACCGTTCGATCGCGATAGGCTTAACGCCGTCGTCCACCCTCAAGACGGCGCGGGAGAACGGCTCGACCGCTTTGTCGCCGATCACTGGCTGCTGTACGGTTTGCGCGTCGACGTGCACCAAGCGCTGTTCGGCGACGCCGATCTCGCGACGGCCCTCCAGCGATTGATCGAACCGTTCCTGCAACCGATGCCACGGGGTGCCGACTCCGCGGCGTACGCAATGATGTACGATCTGACGCCGCTCGATGCGAGCAATGTTTCCTACGCCTACGCCGAGCATCTGTTCACGATGCTCGCGGCGCGCCGAATTCCGGCGCTGGTCGTGCTGCCGCCGGTGAACCATGCGCTGCTGCACCTCTACATCGACAACGCCGCCTACGCCGCCAATCTTGCGCGCGTCCAGCGACTGGCGCGTGACCGCGGACTGGCCGTTCTGAATCTCGACAGCCGGTTCGCCGCGAGCGATTTCATCGACAACACGCACCTGAACCCGATCGGCAGCGCGCGGCTCGCGCAAGCAATCCGCCCGCGTCTCGCAAAGTTGCTCCATGTTCTTTAACACCTGGCCGTTTGCCGTGTTCGCCGTCGTCGTCGTTGCGGCGTACGCGCTCTCCCCGCCGCGAATACGCGCCTGGGTGTTGATCCTCGCCGGGCTCGCATTTTACGCGAACGCCGGGCCCGCGAACCTGCTCGTCATCGTCGGTGCAACGCTCGGAACCTATGCGGTCGCGCGGCTCCTGCAAACCGGCGGCGAACGCATGCGCGGTGCCGTCCTCGCCGGCGGTGCGATCACCGCGCTGACGTTGCTGCTCTGCTACTTCAAGTACGCGCGTTGGCTGAGCGCCGCGTTCGGCGCCGCCGTTCCCGGCTGGCACGTGCCGGTCGTCGGGCCGCTGATCGCGCCCCTCGCGATCTCGTTCTTCACGTTCGAGTTCATCCACTTCATCGTCGAGGTCCACGCCGGCAGAATCAAAGAGTTCACGTTCGAGCGGTTCCTGCTCTTCGCACTCTTCTTCCCGACGATGGTCGCCGGCCCCATCAAGCGCTATCGCATGTTCTCACCGCAAGTGCAGGCGCTGCGGATGGCAACCGGCCCGGACTTGCACGCAGCGCTCTACCGCATCCTCAGCGGCTTATTCAAGAAGATCGCGATCGCCGATCCCGTCTCGCTCTTCGCCACTCCCATCTTTCACCCCGATCCGTCGTACACGGCGGCGACGTACGCGCTTGCGCTGGTCGCCGGAAGCGTCAAGGTCTATTACGACCTCGGGGGATATACGGACATGGCGATTGGTTTCGGCT
Source organism: Candidatus Tyrphobacter aquilonaris (assembly GCA_003133745.1). GTDB lineage: Bacteria > Vulcanimicrobiota > Vulcanimicrobiia > Vulcanimicrobiales > Vulcanimicrobiaceae > Tyrphobacter > Tyrphobacter aquilonaris. Next base: position 54,338 of record PKZD01000017.1, on the reverse strand, counting down.
TGCTGTTCGGAGTGCGCGTTCCCGAAAACTTCGCGCACCCGTTTCGGGCGAGCAACCTGCTGGAGTTCTGGCAGCGCTGGCACATGTCGCTCACATCGTGGGTCCGCGATTACATCTTTCTGCCGCTGACGAAACGCACGGGCGGCGGCATTCGTATCGGGGGGATCCGGCCCGGAGTGCTCGTCTCGATGGTCGCCGTCATGATCATTATCGGCGTATGGCACGGCGCGGGATTGCATTTCGTCATCTGGGGAGTATGGAACGGCGCGTGCCTGGCTTTCTATCATCTGTGGCGCGCCGGCGTGTCGCGCCGCATCGCATGGCTGAGCGCGCCGAACCCGGTCCTGCGCGTGCTCTCCGTGGGCCTCACCTATGCGAGCTTCACGTTCGGCCTGGGTTGGATCGCGGCGCCCTCGACAGCCGATGCGTTCAGCATCTACCGGGCCTTCCTATGAAGATCGCGCTCCTTCGCGCAAACGCGTGTCGCGCGCTCGCCGCGGTGACGATTCTCCTGAGCGCGGCCGCCGCAGCGCCCGCCGCATCCGTCGACCTCGCTCACTATCCGCAACCGCGCGTCGTGCTCAGCCTCGACGCATCGGGAGGCGTGCTGTGGTGGGACGCGACGCTTTGGGTCGAGCGGTTGCTGGATAACGCGACGCCGCGGGAGGCGGCGCTGCGCGCGCTCGAATACGAAGCGGTGAAGCTTTTCGTCACGCGCGCCGGCGAGCTCCCGGCGGGCACGACGCATCTACGGGTCGTCGTCGTGTTCGCGCAGAGCGGTCTCGTCTCCGGACCGTATGCGACGCGTCCCGATGCCGGCATTCGCACGTTGTTGACGGTCGAAGGAGACCCGCGCAAGAGAGCATCGTTCCCGCGAACGTGGGAGAGCGATGCGCAGCGCGGCGTCTTTCCGCCGGGTTTGAGCGTCGTGCCGGCCGCCGATCTTCTGCGAGCCGCGAATGCTCCGCACTAGATTGCTGCGCGCGGTCGTCTGCGCGATCGCAGCGACGTCCCTGCCGCTCGCATTCCCGTCCGCCGCAGCGCCGCAGGCGCTCGGTGAGACGACGGTGGTGAGCACGTTGAGCGGGACGGGAGAACTCGGATTCGCCGACGGCTCGAACGGAACGTTCCTCATGCCGACCGGCCTCGCGTACGACGCAGCCGGCAGACTCTACGTCTCCGATGGTGCCGCGCAGCGGATCCGTCGCATCGATCCCGACGGCAGCGTGCGGACGATTGCCGGCGGCGGCGCGCTTGATTCCAGCGGATTCTGGGTGACCGGCGGCTACGCGGACGGCCGCGGCACGGCGGCGCGTTTCGATCGCCCAGCCGGGATTGCGATTCGCAGCGACGGGACGATCTACGTCGCCGACACGCTGAACCATTGCATTCGCGCAATCGACGTACGCGGCGACGTCACGACGTACGCCGGCTCGCCGAGCGCGCCCGGGCACGTTGACGGACCGCGGTCGACGGCACGCTTCGGCGATCCGACGGGCCTCGCAGTCGACCATCAGGGCGACCTGTTCGTCGCCGACTACACCGGCATCCGCGAAATCGATCCCGCCGGGAACGTGACGACGATACCATCGCTCGGCAACAAGCCGTATGCCGTCGCAGTCTTCGACGGACCGCGCGAGGTGACGGTCTTCGCGGGCGATCAGGACGGCATTGTCGCACGCCGGCTCGGCCGCAGCCCGAGCGAGGATCGCGGCTTCTCCCGTGAAGGAATCCCGAACGCGGAACGGACGCTCACAACGGCGGCGGAACAGCCGCTCGGTGAACCGGCGTTTCTCGCGGCGATCGATGAAAACACCGTCGCGTACACCGAACTGCGCACGAACACGATCCGCTCGCTCGAGATCATCTCGGGGCAGACCGCACTGCTCGCGGGAACGCCCTCCGAGAACGGCTCCGGCGATACGGGCGGTTATGACGACGGACCGGGACCGGCAGCGAAGTTCTTCACGCCGCTCGGAATCGCGCGCGCGCCGGACGGCGGCCTGGTCGTCGCCGACGGCGGAAATCGCCGCGTGCGCAAGCTATCTCCGACCGAGCGCGTCGACCCATGGGGCTCGCTCGAAGTCGCGTTTCCCGGCGTCGCAGAGCATCCCGATCCTTCGGAATACCGCATCGCGTACGTCGGAGACTCCTACATCTACTACGGCACGGACTGGGCGACGTCGATCGAAGGTCTCTTGCAAGACCGCCTTGCCGTCGATCCCGGCTTGCGCGCGTTGGGCAAGCATCCGAAGATCGTTCCAATCATCAAGCTCGCGAATGCGGAGTTCAGGAACTTCGCTACGCTTGCGGCGCTGACCGGATTCTATGATTTCGTCGTCCTCAACATCAACCTCGGCAACGTCTATACTACGTATGAAAACGAGCACCGCACGCCGGACCTCGCCGGCGCGGACTGGCCCGCCGAGCTCACGAGAACGCTCGTCGACATCAGCCGCACGCTCTCGGCAAAGAACATCGGCTTCCTCGTCATCGTCCATCCGGTGCCGACGTCGTTCGCCCCGAGCGAGGGGACGTGGTATCCCATCGCCGAGGAGTTCGCTCCGCCGTACGCGATGGCGCCCGACGCGAGAGCGATGCGCCGGCTCGAGGACGCGATCATGCGCTCGGGTGTCCCCGCCGTCGACGTGACGCCGGAGTTCACGGCCGAAGAGGCGGCGTCGCCGCACGTGCCGCTCTTCGGCACCGCCGACTACCATTTCACGCGGCGCGCGCGGGCAATCATCGCGAACGCCGTGGCCGCGCGCCTTCACGCGATGGCGCCGTGGCGAAGATGATCGAGCCCCGCTCGAAGGTGCGAAAGGAACCCGGCTCCGGCGCCCTCGACCGCACGATCTCCGACGTTTCGCTCAAAGCGCTCTACCTGCCCGAGGACGTTGCGCATCTCGACTACGAGCGCGATCTCGCCGATCCGGGCTTCTATCCGTACACGCGCGGCCTGCATCCGAACGGCTATCGCGACCGGCTGTGGACGATGCGCCAGGTCGCAGGGTTCGGTACGCCGCGGCAAACGAACGGGCGTTACAAGTTCCTGCTCTCGCAAGGGCAGACGGGGCTCTCGATTGCGTTCGACATGCCGACGCTCATGGGGTACGACTCCGATGCACCCGAAGTGCGCGGCGAGGTTGGGCGGTGCGGCGTTGCCGTCGACTCGCTCGCGGACATGGAGACGCTCTTCTCCGACATCGACATGGGCGCGATCACGACGTCCATGACGATCAATGGGCCCGCGGCGATCGTGCTCGCGCAATACGTCGCCGCCGCGGAGAAGAAAGGCATTTCACGCCGCGTGCTCGGCGGAACGGTGCAAGCCGACATTCTCAAGGAGTACATCGCGCAGAAGGAGTGGATCTTTCCGCCGCGTCCGCACATGCGTCTCATCGTCGACATGATCGCATTCTGCACGAGCGAAATGCCGCGTTGGAACACGATCTCCATCTCCGGCTATCACATTCGCGAAGCGGGATCGACGGCCGCGCAGGAGCTAGCGTTCACGCTCGCAGACGGCTTCGCGTACGTGGAGGCGTGCATCGCTGCCGGCATGGACGTCGACTCCTTTGCGCCGCGCCTTTCGTTCTTCTTCAACTCGCACATCGACTTCTTTGAGGAGATCGCGAAGTTCCGTGCAGCTCGTCGCATCTACGCCCGACACATGCGCGAGCAATACGGCGCGAATGATCCGCGGTCGTGGCACTTGCGCTTCCACACGCAGACCGCGGGCTGCAGCGCAACGGCGCAGCAGCCTGAGAACAACCTCGTGCGCGTCGCGTACGAGGCGCTCGCTGCGGTGCTCGGCGGGACGCAATCACTGCACGCGAACTCGATGGACGAAGCCTATGCGCTTCCGACCGAGAAATCGGCGGAGACCGCGTTGCGCACGCAACAGGTGCTCGCATACGAGACGAACGTGACGAACGTCGTCGACCCGCTCGGCGGCTCGTACTTCGTCGAGTCCCTCACCGACGAGATGGAGCGCCAAGCAGAATCCTACTTCGCGCAGATCGCCGAATACGGCGGCGTCATCGCGGCAATCGAGGCAGGATTCTTCCAAAGAGAGATCGCCGATGCCAGCTATCGCTACCAGCGGTCGATCGAGAACAAAGAGCGCGTGATCGTCGGCGTCAATGCGTTCAAGAAGCCGGACGACTTAGCCGGCATCGACTTCCTGCGCGTCACCGACGAGACGGAGCGCGACCAGGTGCAGGCCGTGCGGCACGTGCGATCGTCGCGCGATCCGCAGAAGGTGAGCGCCACGCTCGAACGCCTGCAGCGCGCCTGCGCGGACCCGAACGACAACGTCATGCCGCACCTGATCGCGTGTGCCAATGCCTATTGCACGGAGGGTGAGCTCGTCGAAGCGATGGTCGCAGTCTACGGCAGGTATGTCGAGCGGAGCGTATTCTAAGGTCTGCGCATGACTGTGGCGCGCTTTAGCCGCCGCGACGCCAGTAGAAGCAGCGCCGATCAATCTGGATCAACGGGTCGGCGATGTCGCGCGCCGCGCGAAACTCGTCGACGGCACGACGGCAGTACGTCCAGTCGTCCTCGCCATAGTCGTCGACGATCACGTAGCCGCCGACCGACAACCTTTCGTAGAGGCCCGTCAGCGCATCCATCGTCGACTCGTAGAAGTCTCCGTCGAGCCGCATGACCGCGAGCCGCTCGATCGGCGCCTGCGGCAGCGTGTCCTTGAACCAGCCCTTCAGCCAGCGCACCTGATCGTCGAGCAACCCGAATGCCTCGAAGTTGCGCCGCACCGCTTCCTCCGTGTCCGCGAAGCGATCGAATACGTTCGTCATGACGCCGCTATGATACGCCTGAGCCTCGCGCGGAAAGCGCTCCGCGTCGGGTTCCGGCAAACCTTCGAACGAGTCCGCGACCCAGACGCTGCGGTCGGTGACGCCGAGCGCCTTGAGGATCCCGCGCATGAAGATCGTCGCGCCGCCCCGCCACACCCCGGTTTCGATGAGATCGCCCGGAACGCCCCGCTCGACGACGTCGAAGACGCACGCCTGAATGTTGTCGAGGCGCGCCCGTGGCAGCATCGAGATCGCGCGGCCTTTGACATAGTGACTCGTGAACTGCAGCAAGAATGCAGCGTCGCTCGCGTTCGGATCTGGCTCCGGCGCGTACAGCGTGTCGGTGAGAACGCCTTTCAGCAGGTCGAGGTACAACGCTACGGCGGTCATGCGATCAACGGCCGGCGCCGTGCGTGAAAAGGACTTCAGGCACAGCGTGGGGGATTCAATGACGCCTCTTCTATGTCCCTCGACGACATCTACCAGCGCCTCACCGAACTTCTCCGCGAGGTGTTCAACGACGATTCGATCGTCGCGCGGCCCGATCTCACTGCCGATCAGGTCGCGGGCTGGGACAGTTTCGCGTACCTGCGCGTGATCTTTACCGTCGAGCGGGCTTTCGGAATCAATTTCGCCGCCTCGGAGATCACTTCGCTGAAGAACGTCGGAGAGCTGGCGCAGCTCATCGACGCGAAGGTCAACGCGTAGCGTCGCGCGGCGCGCGCTCGGAGGGGTGAGACGAGAACTTCGATGAGTCAGGACCTCTACGCGAAGCTCGAATGGCTGCCACAGCCGCCTGCGGATTTCCGCGCCCGCTGTCGTGCGCTCGCCGGCGATCCCGAAGCGTCGGGCCGCGCGATTGCGCTCCTCGCGAACCATGCGCTGAACGAAAATCATCTGCGCCAGCTCGCGGAAGCAATCGGCGCGCTGTCCGCGCGGGACGCTTCGTTGTCGCCGCTCACGCCGTTCTTGCTCGCAGTCGTCGGGAACGTCATGCTCGAGCCGCTGCTGCCGGCGCTGATCGGCTCCGCGCCGCGCCACGGCATTTCCTTGCGCTGCGTCGAGGCCGACTTCGCGCAGACGGTGCAGGAGGCGATGTCGCCGGAGTCGCGGATCAACAGCGCGCGTCCCGACGCGGTGCTGCTTGCGCTCGACTTTCGCGGGCTGCCGCTGACGACGGGACTCTACGACGAGGAGACGGCGCGCGGCATCGTCGCCGGCGCTGTCGCGCACCTCGACGCGCTGCGCGCCGCATTCCACGCCAACGCCGGCGCACGCGTGATCGTCCAGACGTTGGCGCCGCCGCCCGAGACCGCGTTCGGCAGCTACGACCGCGTCGTCCCCGGCACGATGCGCAGCCTCTGCGCGAGGTTCAATGCGGCGCTCGTGGAGAGCGTACGCGGCAGCGACGACGTCGTGTTCGACGTCGCCGCGCTGGCGGAGACCGTCGGCCTCGCGAGTTGGCATTCGCCTCGGCAATGGAACGTCGCGAAGCTGCCCTTCGACGCGCGCTTCCTTCCGCTCTATGCCGATCACGTCTGTCGCATCGTCGGCGCGCTGCGCGGGAAGAGCCGCCGCTGCTTGATCCTCGACCTCGACGACACGCTATGGGGCGGGGTGATCGGCGACGACGGGCTCGAGGGAATTGTGCTCGGCCAAGGTGATTGGACCGGCGAAGCGTTCCTCGACGTGCAGCGCGCGGCGCTCGCGCTGCGCGAGCGCGGCATCGTTCTGGCCGTCTCCTCGAAGAACGACGACGCGGTTGCGCGCCGGCCGTTCGCCGAGCACCCCGACATGCTGCTGCGTGAAGAGCACATCGCTGCATTTCAAGCGAACTGGAGCGACAAGGCAACGAACATCGCAACGATCGCCGAGGAGCTCGCGCTCGGGCTCGACTCGATGGTGCTACTCGACAATAACCGCGTGGAGCGCGGTTTGGTCCGCGAGATGCTGCCGCAGGTCGCCGTTCCGGAGCTGCCGGACGACCCGGCGCTCTACGCGCGCACGCTCGCGGCGGCCGGTTACTTCGAAACGATCGCATTCTCCGACGAGGATCGCAAGCGCGCGAGCTTCTACCAGGACAACGCGCTGCGGCTGGCGCTGCGCGGTGCTATCGGCGACGTCGAGGCGTATCTCGCCTCGCTCGAGATGCGCATCGTCTTCCGGCCTTTCAACGTGACGGGGCGCAGCCGGATCGCGCAACTCATCAATAAGTCGAACCAGTTCAACCTCACGACGCGCCGCTACGACGAAGCCGAGGTAGCGCGCTTCGAAGCCGATCCGGATTTCTTCACGCTGCAAGTGCGGCTGATCGACACGTACGGCGACAACGGAATGATCAGCGTCGCGATCTGCCGCCCCACGAATGAGCGGACGTGGGAGATCGACACGTGGGTAATGAGTTGCCGCGTCCTCGGGCGGCGGGTCGAACACATGGTGCTGCGCGAGATCATCCGGCACGCGCGCGCAGTTAAGATCGAGCGCCTCGTCGGACGCTACGTTCCGACCGAGCGCAACGCGATGGTGCGCGATCACTACGCGAAGCTGGGCTTCCGCCTCGTCACCGACGGCGCCGAGGCGGCGACGTGGGAACTGGAGACGGCGGCAGAACCGCCGGAGGAATCGATGGCGGTCGACCGCAGCGGGTTCGAGCGCTCGCCCGCGCAGAAATGAACGTCCCATCGTACGAGTTTCTCGGCTTCGCGGCAGTCGTCGCGATCGCGATCAATTGTTCGCGCGCGAGCGGCTGGCGGCGCGCCGTTCTGCTGGTCGCGAACCTCGCCTTCATCCTCAGCTTTACCCACGATCCACGGCAGCTCGCGCCGTTCGCGGCGCTCCTGTTCGCAGGCTACGGCTGCATGAAGCTCGTGGAACGGAGCAAGCAGCGCGTGGTGTTCGCCGCGATCTGCGTGGGCATCGTCTTCGCATTCTGCTGCTTGAAGCGCTATGCGTTCATTCCCTCCGATGCATTCCTGCCGTTTGCGTACTTCACGGTCGGGATGTCGTACGTCTTCTTCCGCGTGCTTCACTTGATCATCGACGCGTACCAGGACGCGCTCCCGCAACGCGTCGGACCGGTCGACTACGTCAACTATACGCTGAACTTTACCAGCCTCGTCGCGGGACCGATCCAATTCTATCGCGATTATCACCGCTTCGAATCGGTACGGCCGGCGCCGCTCGGCGCCTCCGACGCCGCGATTGCGCTACGCCGCATCCTCGTCGGGTTTTTCAAGGTCAGCATCGTCTCACCGCTGCTCGCACACGCGCAGGCGATTCTGCTCGCAAACCTCTCCGCTTCGGGCGGCGTTGCGCGGAATGCGGCCGACGCGGCGCTGTTGACCGCGGTCTTTCTGGTCTATCTCTACTTCAACTTCTCCGGCTACACCGACTTCGTGATCGGCGTCGCACGCTTTCTGCGGCTTGAACTGCCGGAGAACTTCAATCGGCCATTCATGGCCTCGGGGTTCATCGACTTCTGGGGGCGCTGGCACATCACGCTGGCCAACTGGGCAAAGACGTACGTTTACTCGCCGCTGCTGCTGGCGCTGATGCGGCGCTATCCGTCGCCGAGCGTCGCACCGGTGTTCGGCGTGCTCGCCTACTTCGTGACGTTCTTCTTCGTCGGCGTCTGGCACGGACAGACGTCGATGTTCATCTTCCTCGGCGTGCTGCTGGGCTTCGGCGTCAGCGTGAACAAGTTGTACGAGATCGCGATGACGCGACGCCTCGGCCGCGCGCGGTACGGCAACCTGTGCGCGAACCCGGTCCACGCGGCGCTCTCGCGCGGCGCGACGCTGGCCTACTTCGCCTTCGCGTCCCTCTGGTTTTGGTCGACGTGGGCGCAGCTCGGAACGTTCGTCGCGAGCCTCGGAGTCGGCGGCGTCGCATTGGCGCTGGCGCTGCTGTTCGCCGGCGCGACGATTCTCTTGGCGATGCTGAAGGCCGCCGCCGACGCCCTCACGATGCTCGAAGCCCAAGGGCCGCTGCTCGCGCCGACGCGCTATGCGCGAATCGCGCTCTACTCCGCGCTCGCGGTCCTCCTCGTCTCGGTAACGGTGATCCTCAACTCGCCTGCGCCGCACATCGTGTACAAGGGGTTCTGACGCGATGAGATGGTCATTTGCGGCACGCGCGTCGCGCTGGATCGCGCCGACGCTCGTCGCGCTCTTGGCGATCGTGTCGACCGTCGCCGCGGAGAACGCCTCGCTCGCGCGCTGGTTCCCGCATCTGCTGCGCTTCGATAGCGACTTCTCGCCGACGTACTTGCAGCGCGAGCTCGCATACGTGCGCGAGCGCCCGCCGCAGACGATCTTTCTCGGCGACTCGGTCGTGTGGGGCTATCGCCTGCCGCCGGCTGCCAACGCCGTCTCGCTCCTCGAGTCGCACGGCTGCGCGTGTGCGAACTTCGCGCTCAAAGCGGGGAGCCCGCCGAACTACTACGTGTTGGCAAAGCTCCTCGTCGCGCAAGGGATCCGGCCGCGCCTCGTCGTGATCGAGATCAACCAAAAGGCCTTCAACGCCGCGGACGATACGTACCAAACGCTGGATCCGGGGATCGCGGGGCTCGCCGCACCACTGCTGAGCGCCGAAGATCGAGCGATGCTGCGCGGCGTCCCGAGCGACGACGGCCTGCGCGCACGCGTCGACCGCGATCTCGACTCGCTCTCGCTCGTCTACGCAATGCGCGCCGACATACGCGCGACGCTCTACGGTGACGTCGATACCGTCGTCGTCCCGCATCCGACTGCGGATATTTTGGAAGGAACCTATGACCTCTCACCGCTGACCGAGGGCAATGTCGGTGTGCGATACCTCGAACGTACGCTCGACACGCTGCGTGCGGCTGGAATCTCCGTGCTCGCTTTCATGACGCCGACCAACCATGCGCTGATGCACGACTATATCGACGCGCCGCAGTACCGCGCCAACGTCGACTACCTCGCGCGCCTGGCCCGCAGCCACGGCGCGCGCGTGGTCGACTGGGACCGCGCGTTCCCCGGCGAGTATTTCTTCGATAACGCGCACTTGCGCGCGGACGGGCAGCGTCGGCTCGCGGCGATGCTCGCGGCAACGCTCGGAGCCGCCGCCGGGCCGGTCGCGCTGCCCGGCGCGCCTATGTCCGCGAGATAAGCTCGATCAGCACCATGTTGGGAAGCGCGTAGAAGCAGAGCATCCGCATCCCGAAAGCGGCGCCGGGCGCCCGCGCGACGACCTGCTTCCCGCCTGACTCCGAGAGCCGTCGCTCCGCGTCGTCGAGATCGTCGACTTCGTAGGCGAAGTGATACACCTTCACCCCGCGCTTGACGAGATCGGAGACGAGCCCGCCGGGCTCGAGATCGCAGACGAGCTCGACGCGCGGACCCGGACCGACGAGGAAGCGCGCGCGCACGTTCTGGATGGGATCGACGCACTCGTCCCTTTCGCGGGCGTAGCCGAGCGCGGCGAACGCGCGCTCGTCGACGTCCAGATCGCCACACGCAACGCCGACGTGGTGAAAATGCATCGCGCCGACCTATACCGCGCCTTCCTGCGGCCTCCCTGGCTGTCGCGATGCGCCGGATGACCTGCGCGGCAGAGGTGCGAAGAAGCATCGACGATGACTGACGCGGAGCTGTTTGCATCGGCGCTGACCATGCTGGCCGAGAGCTGGGCGACGGCCGCGATCCCCGAACGCGTGCGCGCGGCCGACTACGACCGCGCGATCGGCGAGAGGATCTGCCGGCTGATGTTCGAGAAGTGCGGCGGCGATTCCGACGCGTTTCGCGCCGCCCTGCGCGACTTCATCGCGCTCTCCGAAGAGTTCGTGCGCCTGCAGATCGATCTCGACAAGTCCGGACACTACGCGTACTCGAGCTACGACGAAGTGCGGGCGATCGTGTACGACAACCCTGAGGTCATGGACCGCCGGTACCTCAACGGCCTCTTTCTCTCGACCGCGTTCTGGGTGAACCACACGAAGATCCTCGATTACTTCCACCGCGAGTTCTGCGACACGGCATCGGCAACGGGGACACTGCTGGAAGCGCCGGCGGGAACCGGCATCTTCATCTCGGAGTTCGCGCGCCGCAATCCCGGTTGGACGACCGAAGGGATCGACATCAGCGAGAGCGCGGTCGCGTTCGGCCGCGCGATTGCACGGATCAACGCCGGCGGGGCGCCCATGATCGACAAGAAAGACGTGTTCGCGCTCCCCGAAGACCGCAAGTTCGACCGCATCATCTGCGGCGAGTTGCTGGAACATCTCGAGAAGCCGGTCGAGCTGCTCGAGACGCTAAGCCGTCTGCTCGCGCCGGGCGGCACGATCTTCCTCACGACCGCCGTCTGGGCCGCGAACATCGACCATATCTACCTCTACATATCGGCGCAGGAGGTTCGCGACATGCTCGAGACACGCTTCCGCATCGAGTCGGAGATCGTGCTCAACGTGCGCGACGGGAAGGGACCCGAGGAGCCGCGCACCCCAATCAACTACGCCTGCATCCTCACCGCAAGATAAGGCCGCCGCAAGCGGACTTTGCCGGAGCGGCGTCCTAGTAGCACGACGATGCACACGACGATTGCGCGCCGTTTCCCATGGGTGCTCGCAAGCGCGTGCTGTGCCGTGTTCGTCGGCATCGTCGCGCTGCCGGCGTTCGGAGAACCACGGGTAGCAACATTGGCAGGAAGCGGCCTATCGGGAACATCTGACGGCGCCGCCGCGAGCGCATCCTTCGTCATGCCGGCCGGAGTCGCGGTCGCTTCCGGCGGGCGGATATTCGTCGCCGACGCGGGCGCGAATCGGGTCTGTGTCATCGAGCACGGGATGGTGCGGACGATCGCCGGCGGAAATCGCGCGCCTGGTTTCGCCGACGGTCCCGCCGACGAGGCGCGTTTCGATTTGCCGCTCGGCGTCGCGGTCGCCGCCGACGGCACGGTGTTCGTTGCCGACGCGAACAACCACGTGATCCGCCGCATCGCAGGCGGGATCGTCAGCACATACGCCGGCATGCCGATGCAGAGCGGCGATGCCGACGGCCCGCGGTTGCTCGCGCGCTTCCAACGTCCCGTAGAGTTGGCAATCGATCGCGATGGAAGCCTCTTGGTGGCCGACATGCTGGCGGGATTACGCCGCATCTCGCGCAGCGGCGTCGTGACGACCATTGCGCTTGGCGAAACGCCGACGGACCACGTGTACGGCGTGGCCGTGGGCGTTCGCGGAGATGCCGAAACCATCTACGTCGCGGACACGAAAGGCTTGCTCGTGTTGCGCCAGGACGGAACGCGCCGGCGTTTCTTCGCAGACACCACGTCAGGGGCTCCGGCGACGGCGAACGACGCGAACGCCGCCCCGACGCAAGGATTGCAGCCGCTTGGCTTCCCGTATGCTCTCGCTGCGCTCGATGACGCGCACGTGTTCTACTCGGATATCCGAACGAACACGATCCGTTTGCTGAACGTCGAGTTTCGCTCGGATCGTGTCGTCGCCGGAGCGTCCGTGGAGGACGGCGCAGGCGATACCGGTGCGTTCGCGGATGGCGTCGGGAGCGCGGCACGTTTCGATGCGCCGTTTGGAATCGCGCTCGCGCCCGACGGAAGCCTCGTCGTCGCGGACGGGGCGAACCGCCGCGTTCGAACGGTGCTCGATCCGGGACCGGGGCGAGAACCGGTGATCGCCGGCGTCGATCCGCTGCCGCTCGACGGCGCCGGAACCGGGATCGCGCTGATCGGAACCTCCGCGACATGGTCGACGACGACGTGGGATGATTCAGTGCAGGGCATTCTCGAGCGCCGGCTTCGTTTACGCCGGCCGGATCTGCGGATCGTCGCCGTGACCGCGCCCGGCGCTCCGACGCTCGCGGCGCTCGGCAGCCTGTTGGAAACGCTGGCCGACGCGCATGCGATCAAAGGCGCACTCCTCTATATCAACACGACGAGCGTCATCGGCGAATACGGATATACGGATCTGCACGACGTCGTCGCGAACGTCGCGGCGTGGCGAGGGCCGTTCGTGCAGGGTTTGCGCGAGCTCGACGCGCGTCTCGCTGCGCGGGGCGTCAAGCTGGCCGTCGTGGAGCAGCCCCTTCCGTTTGAGATTTCACTCACCGAATTTGCATGGGAACAGACACGCCTGCAGACTACGATCACGCCCCAAGGCGATGCCGGTGAAGCGGTGCGCAATGCCGTGCTGTCGTCGGGGGTCCGAACGATCGACGCATGGCCGGCGTTCGAAGCGGCGGAGTCTGCACCGGACCACGCGGCGCTCTGGGGCACCGCCGATGCGCATTTCAGCGCAGCCGGTCGAGCGTTGCTCGCGAACGTGATCGCACGCTCGCTCGAGGCGACGCCCCTCTACTAAGAGAATGTACGAGACTTGTTGCTGCTCCGCATAATCGCCGTCGGCGCACTCCTTCTCGCGGCAAGCGCCGCGGCAGATTCGCACGCCGTGCGGGGCGTGAAGATATCCGTCGTTGCCGGTTCCGGACGGAGCGGCGCGGCGGACGGACCCGCGACGACCGCGACGTTCGTGATGCCCGCGGCGCTCGCGGCCGACGCGCACGGCAATCTGTACGTCGCCGATGCCGGCGCCCAGCGCATTCGCGTGGTGTCGCCCGGCGGCGTCGTTCGAACGCTCGCGGGCTCGTCGCTTCTGCAGGATGCGGGGTTGTGGGGGACGCCGGGAAACCGCGACGGCCCTGCCGCATCCGCGCAGTTCAATACGCCGTCGGGGATCGCGGTCGGTCGCGACGGATTCGTCTACGTCGCCGATACGGTGAACCACAGCATTCGGCGGATCAGCAACGCAGGAGTCGTAACGACGTTTGTTCCCGCACTCGGGCTCCCTCGGGGCCTCGCATTTGACGATGACGGGAACCTCTACGTCGCCGATTCCGAACTCGGCCTCCTCAAGATCGCGCCGAACGGCACCGTGACCGGCGCCTCCGAGCCGTCGGTCGCCTTTCCGGTGCTCCATCCATACGGCGTCGTCATCTTCGAACACCCTTTCATGATCGTGGTCTCCGACGACCATGGCATCATGGTGCAGCAGCAGGACGGCGTCTGGATCCGCATCTCATCCGATGCGACGTCGGGCGTGCCGGTCCAAGAAAATCAGCCGATCGGACAGCCCTACGAACTCGCGCGGATCGGGCCGGACTCGATCGTCTATACCGATCCGCGGACAGGAACGATCCGCTACATGAATCTCAACACGAGGAATGAGGCGATCCTCGCCGATGTAGCGGAGCCGCTCGGCATCGCCGCGTTGCCCGGCGGCGAGATCGTATTCACGAGCGCGGCGACGCGGCAAGTCGAGCGCCTTGATGGATTCGACGCGCGCGACGTCATCGATCCGATCTTTGACGCTGCCCCGGCGCGACGGGGAGCAGCGTATCGCGTGCTGGAAATCGGCAACTCGTTCACGTGGTGGGGCAACACGTGGCAGGATTCGATCGCGAACATGATCGAGCACGGCCTCGGCGCGAGAACCGAAGTCGTGCCGGTCCAGATGGCCGGCGCGCAGCTTGCGCCGATCATCTCCTACGTCGACGAGACCGCGCCCCTTTTCGACGCGGTCATCCTGCACGTCGACGACGGAACGCTCGGCGATGTGTTACTGAACGAAGGACCCGCGGCCTGGAAGGGGCACATGGCGGCGTCGCTCCGCGCGCTGCGTGATTCGCTCGAGCGCCAGCACGTTCTGCTGTTCGTCGTCGAGCGCCCAATGCCGAATTTCCTCGGCCCGACCGAACACCTATGGGCGAAGATTCAGGAGAATGCCCTGGCGCCGCCGGACCGTTCGCAGCAAGACGCCTGGGACGCCGCACTCGCAGCATCCGGCGTCCATTGGATTGATCTCTGGTCTGCCTACATGGCCGACATTCGTTCGGCGCGCCACGAGGAGATCTACTCGGCGGACGCCCACCTTACCGAACATGGCCGCATCGTGACCGCGAACGCCATCGTCAACGCGCTGCGACCGCTGATTCCGTGAAAGCGATCGCCGTTCTCGCCGCCGCTCTCACAGTCTGCATTTCCACAGCGCCGGTTTTCGCGGACGAGAGCGTACCGGGGCATGCCGTGCTCGCCCGTGCCTCTGAGGATGCGCTGATATTGTGGGATGCGAGCCCCGTCGTCGCCTCGATCGTGAAAAACAGGCTGAGCGATGCCGATGCGAACGCGCTTCTCGAGCGCGATGCGTCACGCGTTCTCGCGACGATGGCACCGAACTTCGGCGGGGAGACGAGGTCCGTTACGGTGCGCGTGATCTACAGCAAGACGGGCGACGTGAGCCCGGTCTACGGCACGCCGACGTTCGCCGGGATCGAACGCTACGCAACGCTCACGCTCAGCGGCCCGGACGTACGCTCCGACCGCGACCGCTGGCGGGAGCTTGGCGCGAAGATGGCACTCCCGCCCTGGTTCACCTTCAAAGTGACAGGGTTGCTCCCTCCTCGTTCCTAGCGCCGCGCAACGTCGAACGTTTCTGGGGGGAAGCTTCATCCGCGAGTAGGAACCGCTTTCGGAGGTTGAACAGCTAGATTGCCGGCCATACGTCGCTACGCGCGCCTACTTCCGGCGATAGCCGTTGCGGCGTTGTCGATGACGGTTATCGGGTGCCAAGGAGGGTCATCGCCGGCCGGTGCGCCCAACGGCGGCACGATCACGTCGAAGCTCGGCACGACGACGATCAGCATATCGATACCAAACGCGCAGACTCAGTCGCGTGAAAGAAGGCCCGCATCCGTCGCACCGGCTGCGCAATCCATCGGCATCATCATCGACGCGACGACGAACGGTCAACAGGTCTATGACTCCACGACAAACCTGACTGCCGGCTCGCCGGGGTGCACCGCGACGGAATCCACGATGACGTGCACCATTCAACTGACGCTTCAAGCCGGTTCGTACCTCGCCGACATCGCTACGTACAGCGGCGAGAACGGCCAGGGCAGCGTTCTCTCCGAGGGCCAACAGTATCCCTTCAGCATCGAAAGCAACGTGGCGAACCAAATCACGTTCACCCTCAGCGGAGTTCCGTTCTCTATTGCCATTGCAGCGGTGACGGGGCCGCCCTCGCTGACGAGCATTCAAGGCAATCAGTCATCCGGTTATGACCTGTACGCTTCCTCGAACCAGTCTTTCGCGGTAACGGCCTATGAAGCAAACGGTGCTGCGATCGTCGGCGCCGGTGCTCCTACCCTGACGGCCACGTCATCGAACAGCAACTTCAACGTGACCCAGCCGACGACGGACGCTCCCAACACGGTGATCCTCACGCCTCCGACAAGCAATACTCCCTCCACGACACAGTTGAACGTGCAGGCGAGCTTTTTGGATCCAACGGTTTGCACGCAGCCGAACGCCGCATGCTCGGGAAAAGCAACGGTCAACTTTCTGAATATCGCGAGCGACGACTGGTCGACGTACGCTCACGATTTCATGAGAACCGGTGACGAGGTCCAATCGACCGGAATCTCAACATCGACGGTTTCCAGTCTCGCGCTGCGATGGCAAGCTCATTTGCCCGGTAACACAGGCGTCTACGCGAGTCCGGTGGTCTACGATGGCAACGTCATTCTTGTGACCTACAGTTTTCCCGCGGTCGTATACGATCTCTCCGCCGTGAATGGAAGCGTGCTTTGGGCGCGCGAGATCAGCGGCGGGGCCATTCAAACGCCAACGATCGATCCGGCGGCGGGGCTCGTCTTCGTCGGCAATCGTCTCGCGACCGGTTCGACGAACCTGCCTTCGACGGAGTCGGCCCTCAGCCTAAAAGACGGATCCGTGGTCTGGAGCACGACCGTCGATGGCCTCACGCGCTCGACGCCGGTGGTCACAAACGGCAGCGTGTACGTGGGCACGGCGGGCGGCGATCCGCCGCAATGTTTGAACGGCGGCGTCGAAGCGCTCAACGAGTTGACCGGGGCGACGGAGTGGGTGTGGGACGTGAACGCCACGACAACTCCCAACGGCGGCGGCAGCGTTTGGGGTGCAATCGCCTTCGATGGATCGCGGTTGATATTCGGCACCGGAAACACGTGCCAGACCCCCGTCATGACGGCGAACGGAGCAGCAGCGCTCGACCTCAACGGGAACCTGCTCTGGAGCATCGTGGCTCAGCCCAACTCGTCGCTCGACTACGACACCGGATCGAGCGTGCTCGTCTCCAACGGCAACGCGTCCTTCTTTAACAAGAACGGAATCCTCTACACGGTCGATGCTGCGACCGGACATCTCGTGCAGCAAACGACGGTCGACAGCAACTACGGCTACGGTGAGTTTCCTTCTCCGGCGTCCGATGGAGTAACGACGGTGATCGGCGGCGGCCTTTATCCGACGCCGAGTCCGCAGAGCGTTACGTCCGCCGGCGGGCGCAGCGCGCCGGAGGTTTGCATGCTTTCGAACCAGGCTCGGCGCGCGCATCCGTTTCAGATTGTCTCGGGATACACGTCCAACATCACGGGCATCAATGCCAGCGGCACGATCATTTGGCAGCATCCCACGACCTCGATGCTCGTCGGCTATCCGGCGATCGACAACGGCGTCGTTTTCACGGACTTGGATTCATCCCTTGGCGCGCTCAACATCACAACGGGCAACGAACTATGGTCGTACGCGCTCGCTTCGCTTCCCGAAGCCTCGCCCGTCGTTGTTCCAAGTGGCGTATATATCGCCGACGGCTCAGGGAGCGTGTATGCGTTTTCGCTTCCTTACTCGACCGGCTCAACGACGTCGAGCGCAGCGAGGAGGCCGCAGTACGCCGGTCACCGGCTTGTGGCGACGCCCACTCCGTAGCCCAGTAAGCTGCTTCGTACCATCGTCCCCTCGGATCGGCCGAATCGTGACGTCCTAGTCCAGGAGAACGAGCGTTGCTGCGCGTCCTTCGGAAAGACGAGCGTCATCGCGGACGCGACGCGGAGGCTCCCCTGCGTTTCGAAATCGGTTCCTTCCACGACCCAGCGATCGATGTACGTCTTGAGCGTGCCTTGGAAGTGCCCCGCGAGGCGCACGCGGCCGCGATTTTCTCGATAGTCGATCGTAACGTGCCGCAGCCCATCGTATCCGCCGGAGGTTTGCGTAAGGATCCACGGCGGTGCCGCGCGATCATTCATCTCCTCCCACCGGCCCGCCAAGTACGGACGCTCGTCCCAGAAGAAGCCGCCGATCGCTCCAACGAGAGAGCGCAAGCGCGTGGCCGTCGCCTTAGCGGTCCACGGATTGTTGCCATCGCACGTGGCAAGAGCGGCGCCCGCCGTCCGCAACTGTGCGTTGCACAGGATGCGGAGGTTTCGCAAGAACTCGTCGTCGACTTGCTCGCGACTCCAACTCCAGAAATCCACCAGTTGATTCCTCGCAAACGGATCGCGCACGACGGCGCCTGCGTATCCTGCGTCGTGGATGTCGCACGCGGCGCGGAAGTCGACCTCATGGCTCCCGCCGTTCCCGTCACGATACGTCCACGTGTCGCCGAAGCGCCAGGCCGTCGTCGCGTGCGCGCCGGGGCCGCAGCCGTTTGACGCATCGCGGAGCGGCACTGCGGCGAGCGGATTGGGCTTCGCCACGAGCGGCGCTCCCGGCTTTTGGACGGGGACGACGCTGCAGGCTGCGAGCGTAACCGCAACGCAGAGGCCGCCGGCGACGAGAATCGTCCGCTTTATCAAATCGCAACTATTCAACGACTTGAGTCTAGCACCGCGCGCACGGTGAGGCTCACGACCATCGGCTGCCCATATCGATCGATGCTCGAAAGGTAGCGCGCGCCGGTCAGATTCTGCGCGTCGAGCACGAGTTGTTCGCCGTTCGTGAGCGGGAAGGCCGCGTGCACGCCAACGACGACGGCGCTCCCGAGCGGCTCGGTGTTCAGGTCGTCGGCGAAGGTCTGCCCGAGATAAGAGACCGTAACGCCGACGCCGACCGCACCGATCGTGCCGTCGAACGCAAGCCTTTCGTCGCTTTCCGGCACATACTGGAGCCGCTTTCCGAGAATCGCCGGGTCTCCGGAAACGACGCGCGCGTATTGTTCCGTGCTGGAGAGCGTGACGCGTGCGCCGGGTGTTATCGCCTCGGAGTACGTGAGCGTCACACCGTCGGTCTGCGTGCGGTTGACGTTTTCGTACATCTGCTCCGTCGGCGTAATGGTTCGAAACATGATCGCGTCACCGACGAAGGTGCGAAAGAGATCGAGCGACGCGTGCTGCGTACCATTCAACCAATCGAGGCCTGCCGAAAGCGAGGAGCTTCGCTCCGGAATGAGATTTGGGTTCGCTTGGTATGTAACGGCTGCGATGCGATAGCTGCGGACGAGTTCGTTCAAGTACGGCAATCGCAAGCCGCCGCCGTCGGCGATCCGAAAGGCCAGATGCTTGCTGAGGTCGTAACGCAGCGCCGCCCTCGGCGAGATCGCCCGACTCGTCCGGGCCGGCGGTGCGAAGGTTGCGTACCCGCCGCCCGTCGTTGCGACGAGAGCGCCATCGAGGAAGCTCTCCACGTCGATGCGCGCGCCGGCGACGATTTGCCATCGAGCGCCGCTCAGCGTCTCCTGTGCGCCGAGGCCACCCAGCCGCTGGAGGCCGCTCCCGAGGTTTTGAAACGCTCCGGTCGGCCCGTACTGCTCGCTCTGACCGTGAACGAAACGCGCATCGGCGACAATGTTGAGCGCCGATGCTCCGGCGTCGACGTTCCAATGCAGCGCCGCCCCGTCTTCGGCGCTCGGCACGTACTGCGTGTAGCGCAAGACGCCGGGCGCCGTCGGGTATTGATCCGCGCGGTTCGTGATAAAGACGTTGCGGACATAGGGAATGATCTCGACGTACGAGCGCTCGCCGCGCCAAACGTAATGAAGGTCGTTCTGCAAGAGCCGCCGCGCGAAGTCGTAGTTCGGGCGCCCCTCCGCTTGATCGTCCCATGCGGCGCGGTACTCGTATGCGATCGTCGAGGTGGCGGATGCGGCATACTGCACGCGCACCGCCGCCATGCTCTGCTCCGCTTGCGCGGCATTGTCGATCGGGCTCGAGTAATCGGGTGGGAGATCGTAATACCGCAATCCGTAGAACGAAGCAAACATCGAGATCGTCAATGCCTGCGATAGCGGCGCCGTCCCTCCGATGGAGAGCCGCTCGAACCCGTGCGTTCCGCCGCCGATGGCGATCTCGCCGAGTGCGGGCACGCTCGAGTTCGTCGGTGCCAACGTATCGAGCGAGAGAACGCCGCCGACGCCGCCTGCACCGTAGAGCGCGGAACCGGGTCCGCGCAGCAGTTCCGCGCGGATGATATCGGCCGCCGGATACTCCGCCCAATCGATTTGGCCGCCGAAGCCGTCCTGCGCGGGCACGCCGTCAGCCAGAACGAGACCGCGGTCGGAACCGGCGCCGTCGAACGACACGCGTAACTGGCCGTAGTTTGTGAACGCGCTATTGCTGCGATCGCGATCGAATCCCGGCAGCATGCCGAGCAGCGCATCGCCCGTAGAGGCGGGGGCGTTGGCGATCTCGCGCTCGTCGAGCACGGAGGCCGCAAAGGGAAGCAGGTGCAGCGTCTCCGGCGATCCCGTTGCAACGCGTACGATCGCAATTGCCGGAACCGCGCACGGGAGCACGATGCGAACGTGCGCCGACGGGACGGCGGTCTCCGGCGGGCAGCCCGCAATGCGAATCTGCAACGTCACCGCCCGAAAGGGAACGGAAGCGCGGCCTTCGCCGTCGGTTCGAATGCGTACGACGCGTCCATCCGGCGCGACGAACGTAACCGTTGCGCCCGCGACCGCAGCGCCGTCGGATGCAGAGACGACGACGCTTGTCGCCGACGGCATTTCCGCCCCGACCGGCGAGAGTGACGCGAGAACGAGGGCCGCCGCGGTGACGAACATGCAAGGTTTCATCATCGGTTCGCTGGTGAGTTTCTCGCGAACGAATGGGCGCCTGCCTCCCGCCCAGGACCGCGCCGGAGAAGCGTCGTATGAACGCTCGCTATGCCGAAATTTGTTATCGAACGCGAAATCCCCGGAGCCGGTAAACTCACGCCCGACGAACTCAAAGCGATTTCGCAGAAATCCTGCGGCGTTCTTCGGGAGATGGGACCCGATATACAGTGGGTCGAGAGCTACGTGACGGGCGACAAGATCTATTGCATCTACACGGCGCCCAACGAGCAAATGATTCTCGACCACGCGAAGCGCGGCGGGTTTCCCGCGAACCGCGTCTCACAAGTTGTCACGATGATCGGTCCCGCCACCGCCGAGTAGTCGCAGGTCTGCCCGATCAGTGATAATGTAGAATCGCATCCATTGCCGGATCGCGATTATTGATGTAGTCGTCGATCGACATTGGCGCTGGAACGTCCGGCGCCGTTGCGATGCGAGCATCGCCGGGCAAGTCTTGCCAATATCGGGTTGACATGCCAAACGCGATGTGGCTATTCGGCAACTCGAAAACGCTGGGATCGCCGTAGGAGTTGACGTTCTCTCCCGTCGGTTCGCCGACGAAGATCGGCTGCGCGGCCAGTTGAAGGCGGTTCACGAAATTCTGAGCCGCAGAATACGTCGTTGGGCCGATGATCACGAACAGGTGCGGCCTGCGATTGATAGGTGCGCGTTCTCGTATCCCTGCAAGAAGTGGCGTCAAGAGGGTATTGTTGCCGCCGTTGTTTAGCCGGAGGTCCAGGATCAGTTTCTCCGGATGATAGCGATCGATGGACGCAAAGACGGAAGCGAAGAAGTCTGCCAGCGTTTCATCGGAGCCGTCCAGCACTCGATTGAACTGCACGTATTCGACGTTCGAGGTTGGAATGTACGTGGCCCAATTGCGATCGTTACTTTGCAGCCAAAGCGGCACCGGACCGTCTTTCCGCGCGTCGATCCATCCGGGGATGCGCGAGTACACGCGACCTACGAACTCGATATTGCCAAAGAGCGTCGTGAGCGCGGCCTCGGGTTGCAGCGTCACATCGAATACCGAGCCGCCCTTCTCAAAGTGAAAGGTCGCTTCACCGCTCGTGTTGGTCACGCCGAGACCATGAAGTACGTTTGAAGATACGATGAGCGTCGGCGCGTAGCGCAGAACTAGGCCAAGATTTTCGGGGTCATGCGGAATGACGCCGGACATGAGGCGGAGCAGCTCTGCGCTGGACGTCCGGTCGACGCCGATCAGACGAGCGCCTACGAGCGATCCGTTCTGCTTCGTCGTGCTGTCAAGGTACAGTTCGTTTTCGAAATACCGCAAACGCAGAGGATAGTACGTATCTCCCGGAGGGAACCAGAGGATCCCGCTGTGGCCATCACCGGCCATCGTGGCGATCTTCGCGAACTCCACGACAATCTGATCGTCGTCGAGTTCACCGAGGCGGGAAGCGAGTCGGTCGACTGCCGCCCCAAACGTGCCCTCGGGAGTTTGGTGGAAGAGGCTCACATGCCGGGCTCGCATCTGGGCAACCAGGAACTGCAGGTCCGCTTCCCACTGCGCTGTGGTCAGATGCGGCGTCTGCGCCGGCGAAACGGTCGGGCAGAGCATGAGCAGCAGCGAGCAAAGAGCCACGGGAGCCAGGAAATGCGCCTGTTGCAGGGTGGGCCAGCCTTTCATTGCGACGCTGCGCAATACGCCGGCCCGGACCCGAATGTTTCGTGCGCAGGCTTACGGGCCGAAGGCGATGCCGTAGCCTTCCGTTAGCGTGAGGATCTTTGTCGCCGTGCTCGACGAAGTGATCGGCGCTGTGACTTCCCAAAGAGCGTTGTTGGCGTCCACCGCCCACAAGTTTCCGGAGCCGTCGAACGCCAGCCCAACGACGTACGTTCCGCTCACGCTGAGGTTGAAAGCGGGCGTACTGCTGTTGGTAACGGGCTGCGTGTAGACGTTGACGATACCATCCGCGCTTGCATCTGCGACGAAGACACGATTGTTCGAGTCGACGCGCAAGCCGTAGTTGTCCTGGTTCGGCGTCACGCTCGCCGACGGCACGCTCGAAGCGATAAACGGCGGTGTGAACTGGTTGATATCTTGGTAATCGCTGGCGTACAGATCGCCGTTTGGTGCGATGGCGATGTCGTACGGGTACATGAGGCCGGAATTGCCGACCGCGTTATTCGAGATTGTGCTCGACGGAGATGCGGCACCGGTGACCGGGCCGTTGTAGATGTCGATGTAGCCGCCGCTGCGCTCGTCGGCCACATAAACGGTCCCGCTTGCATCTTCGGTGACGGCGTCGGGCTCCGGTTGCGACGTCGTGAGGTCGAAGAGCGGCGTGCTTGCGGCCGTCAAGGGCAGCTTGAAGACCTGCACCGTCGTCGCGCTGCTGTAAAATTCTGGGACGAAGAGTCGGCCCTTCGCGTCGACGAAGAGCATCGCGGGGAATTCGCCGACGGTGACGGTTGCAACCGGCGTACTTGCCGCGCTCACGGGAAGCGTGTAGACGTAGATCAGGCCGGGGTTATCATTGTTCGACACGTACATATGCTTGAATGTCAACGAGCCACCCGGCGGGTTGAACGCCGTTCCGTTGCCCCTGCAGCCTGCGAGTACGAATGCAAAGCCGAGAAGGCTCAGGGCGACGATTGGAAGACGGCTCATAGACGACTCCTTAAGCAACGTGCAATAGAGGGCGTGGGTCAGTAGCGCGACGTTTCGGCAACGGGCCGGCACACCCTATCCGGTCAGACCGCGCTACGTCTTACGCTTCTCGGCGATCGCCTTTGCGACTTTTAGCGCGATCGCGCCACCGGGAACGACGAGATTGAGCGTCTCCGCTCCGAGGTCGAAGAGTGTCTCGGGCTTGAGAAGTTTGCCGACCGCGGCGATCGCTGCGGGCGGCTCTGTTTGAAGGTCTCCGGTGATCGCATCCACGGCAACCTCGGCGGACTTCCCCTTCGCGGTCCAGTCGTACTTGAAACCGAACGTCGGTCGGAGGTAGAGATCGATGCACTCGACGTTCACCTTCTCCTCTTTGATGTCGTCGGCGTCCGTCGGACGAAAATCGTCGCCGAGAAGCGTGCGGATGATCGCCGATGCTCGAACCGTCGGCGCGATGATCTTCGCGCCCTCCGGCGCGAACTCGCCGAGCTCGATCGGCGTCGCGCGCGCCTTGAGATATGCTTGCGGATCCACGGGGTGACTGCTCACCGCGTCGATCCAAAGTTCTCGCTGCTCGTCGCGCTCGCAATGCTCGACGACGGGCACGTCGATCGCTCCGGCCGCGAGCACGTAGTCGTTTCCATTGACCGTCACCGTAGCAACGTGCGGCGACTTCACCGAAACTTTGTACGAGTCGCTACGATCGTACACGAAGCGCAGGTGCACCTTCGCGTGCCAGACGGGGAGGTAGCACAAGCCCAAATCCGAGATCGTGACGTCTTCATCTTTGGGGCGCGAGAAGAGCCGCGAGAGCGTCCCGAATGCGGCACCTTTGTGCGCGCTTGCTCGGCCGCGCGCTTCGTCTAAAGAAATCGCGGGCTCGAAACAGAAAGCGCCCTTCTCGGCAATGACGATTTCCATGCTCTGCCTTTAGGTGTGCATGCGACGACGGTTTCTCCTGCCGTACGGGCAGGTTGCCGCCCCGGACCTCCATAATGGGGAGGCCAGACGTGGCGCGCGATGAGGATTGAGACGGCACGATTGGTGATGCGCCGGCATGAAGCCGGCGACTTTGACGCAAGTGCGTCAATGTGGGCGGACCCTGAAGTCGTGCGACACATTAGCGGTGTGCCGTCTAGTCGCGAACAGAGCTGGAGTCGCATCTTGCGATACAGCGGACACTGGACACTGCTTCACTATGGCTACTGGCTTGTGGAGGAGCGCGAGAGCGGACGGTTCGTCGGAGAAGTCGGCTTCGCGGATTACCATCGCGTAATCCAGCCTTCGCTCAATGGTATACCGGAGCTCGGATGGGTCTTAGCACGCCATGCGCACGGTAAAGGCTATGCGACCGAGGCGGTTCGAGCTTCCTTGGACTGGGCGAAGACGCACTTCGCCCCGTCTACGCAAATCGCGTGCATGATAACGCCGGAAAATGTGACTTCCGTACGCGTAGCCGACAAGTGCGGCTTCCGGTTTTGGCAGCATGGCTGCTACCAGGACAAGCCGGTATCCCTGTATATTCGCGACGTCTAATTGACGTTCTTAGCGAAGATATCTATCGAACCAAGCGACCATGCGTACGAGAACGTCGATTTGGTTGGCAGGCTTGCGAGGCGCGTGTCCTTCGTCCGCGTAGACGACTAACTGCGACGGAACGCCGAGCGTCTTCATCGCGTGATAAAATTCGAAGGCTTGCGGTGCGGGAACCTCTTCGTCGCGTTCGCCTTGCAGCACGAGTACCGGTGTATGCGAGTGTGTGATGAACGTGATCGGTGAGCTTCTTGCGTAGACGCCGGGATCCTCATACACCGAAGCGCCAAAGAACGGAATCATCCACTCATCGATGTCGTTCTGGCCGTAATACGACTGCCAGTTGACGACGCCGGCGCCCGCGACGATGGCTTTGAAGCGGCTCGTCTGCGTCTCACCCCACATCGCCATATAGCCGCCGTAACTCCATCCGAACAAGCCGAGGCGATTTGGATCGACGTGCCCGGTCGCAATCGCCGCGTCGATGCCCGCGAGATCGTCGTGCCAATCGCCGTACCCGAAATCCTTGACGTTAGCTCGCGCGTACGCTTCGCCTTGCCCAAAACTCCCGCGCGGATTCGGCTCGAATACGAAGTAGCCGTGGCTGGTTAGTCCCGCAACGAACGTGCTGCTATGGCTGGGCAAGCTTTCGGCACTCGGGCCGCCGTGCACGATCATCACGAGCGGGTAGCGTTTGTGAGAATCAAAGTTTGCGGGGTAGATGAGCCAGCCTTGCGGCCGGTATGCGCCGTCGCGCCAGCGCATCGATATGGCTTTGCTCCAGAAGCGCGGCGCGTAGGCATTTCCGTCCGTAATTTGCCTTGGAGATCGCGGCGCTCCAGCCCACACTTCGGTGGACCGACCAAATGAAGTGCGTACGAACGCCACTCCCGAACCGTCCGGCGTTGCCGAAAGGCTCGAAAGCGTCTCGCCGCGGAAACCGATCGGAGATATGGCCCCTGTGCTCGCGTTCAACCGAAAAAGCTCGAGCGAGCCGAGTTCGTGCGCAAGCATGAGCATCCGCGCATTGCCCGTCCATCGAATCGCAGACGCCGAGAGCGCCATCCCCGGCGCGACATCGCGTACTTTCCCGGTTGCAGCGTTAACGAGATACACGTCGCCGCCCACGGAGCCGAAGTCGCTCATCAGGCCGCCGATGACCGCGATGATCCTTCCGTCGGGTGACCACTCCGGATCGTTGATTTGAAACCCAGGGCGTAAGAGGTCGCGACTGCCGCCCTGCACGCTCGCAATCGCCAAGCGCGCGACCCACCAATTGTTGTCGCCGCTGCCGTACGCATAGGTGTACGCGATGCGGTTTGAGTCCGGCGCCCACCCGTACTCGTAGACGTATGCATCCGCGGGCGTCAGCGCGCGCAACGTACCGGTCGACGCGTCAACGATCGTCAGGCGTTGTTCGTCGACCACGGAACCGATGACGCCGACTTGCCGCGCTCCGGCTGCAAGCGCACCCGCCGAGCGATGAGGATGCGCGATGTAGAGCATCGCGAGATACCGCCCGTCGGGCGACCAACGTAACGATTGTGCGGCGCCGGTAAGGTTCGTGAGCCGGCGAACGCCGCTTCCGTCGGAGGAAGCGATGAAAATCTGCTGCTGCGAACGAAGCGCGTTCGAGAGGAATGCAACGCGGCTACCGTCCGGCGACCATACCGGATTCGATTCATCGTAGTACGACTTGGGGTCGCCTGCGGTCAGCCGAACCGGCGGGTTGCTGCCGTTGCGAATAAAGAGCGCCGTTTCTCGTACCGGATGCGTCAAACCGCCTGCGGTTGTCGCCTCTTCCCACGCAACGGCGTTACCTCTTGAAGAAATTGCAACACCGCTGTACGAGCGCATCGAAAATACGCTCTGTAAAATGCTGCTCATCGAGGGCAAAGTCTGCGCCGCGGCGGGTACGGCGCCGATGCACGCGAATGTGATGGCACACAGTAGCGTTCGGTTCATGAACATCCTCCGCCATTGACCGTCAGTGGTCAGAAAACCTCGGGCATTGTCCGCCCCGCAGTTCGGCTGCAGCTTCTGGGCTATGTTGCATTCTACTTCCTTGCAACTCAGCTCTTCGTGGTGTTGTACGAGGAGCCCAGCCTACGGCGAAACTTCGGGCAAGAGTACGAAGCATACTGTCGCCACGTCAGGCGATGGTGGCCGACGCCCTAAACGGCCTCCGCCTTCAGAACCTTCAGCACCGCGTCGATCGTATTCCAGTTTCGCGTTGTAACCGGCACGCCGAGGGCTTTGTCGATCCGGCCGAGATACGAAATCGTCTTCATGTGGCGCCGGTAGACGCCGAAAACGAACTGCTTTTTCCGTCCGATGATACGCACGTACCAATCGTCGTTCGAAGGGATTCCGAACGGCATCGCAGGTAGCCGTCCGGGCACCGGTCCTGTAAGGATGCTCACGAAGCGAACG
Organism: Candidatus Tyrphobacter aquilonaris; assembly: GCA_003133745.1. Lineage (GTDB taxonomy): Bacteria > Vulcanimicrobiota > Vulcanimicrobiia > Vulcanimicrobiales > Vulcanimicrobiaceae > Tyrphobacter > Tyrphobacter aquilonaris. Next base: position 27,013 of record PKZD01000017.1, on the reverse strand, counting down.
TGATCCCGATCCACCGTGATGCGTTGGAACGGCGAGCGTCTCTCGAGAGCGAGCACGTCCGTACCCTCGCAGAAAACCACGTGCGTATCGAACGGCAAACGGCGGAGGAGCTCCGCGCGAAATGTCTTGCCGGAGCCAGGATTGCGAACGACAAACAAGCCGGTGGCTCCGATGTTGACGACGTCAAAACGCTGTAACTCCTTGGCCACGAGCGAAGGGCGAAACCGTCGATGTCCGCCAACGTTCGCACCGCGCAAGAACACTACGATTGCCATGCCGGCCCGTCCAACTACGTCCAGTGCGCCGTCCAGCCGCGGACCAACGCATCATCCAACGCCGCGAGCGCCTGCTCCACGCCGCTCTGCGCGTCAATTGCCGCGAGCAGCTCCCGCGCGCGGGCGCCGATCTGCGCCGCGAGCGCGGGGTACGCGCGCAACGCCGTCGTCAGAAATCCGGCCTGCAGCGCCGCATGCACGCGGCGCACGCCGAGCGCGGTGGGCGCGATCTCGTTTGCCAGATCCGGATCGTCGGCAAAGCTGCCGTGCACGCCAACCTGCCGCGCCGTAGCGCCCGTGCAGAAGATGGCGAAGACACGCTGCGAGCCCAGGGCAAACGCCAGCCGCGGCGTGAGTCCACCCGACCACATGGGTTTGAGTCCTAACTCCTTCGCGCGAACTTTCAGAGCGACGATCTGTTCGAGCGTCAGAACGCCGGTCGTATGCTGCGCGTCGCGAACGAGGCGTCGCGCGGCGATGCGGTCGGGGCAGTCAAAGAGCACCACCCGTGCGCCGGCAGCATGCATTCTCTCCATCCACAGCGTTGCGGCCTCGACCACGCGCGACTCGTCGAAAACATCGTCCGCGGTGACGAGCGGCGTATCTACGTAAAACGCCGGAACCGTTGTCCATCCTTTGGTCCAGCGGCTGACGAGCGTGACCACCCGCTCTTGCTCCTCGAGCGTCAGGGGCACAAGGCCGTACTTGCCTGCCGCCAAGCCGTAGGAGCGAGCCGTGTGCAGGCCGGTCCAGATCGTCCGCGCCGTGGAATCGGCGTCCTCTTGGTAGCGATAGACGAGCCCGACTCTTTTCTGCCGTGCCGCAGCAAACAGATCGCGCAGCGTGCCCACATCCACGATGTTGAGCAGCGAGGCAACGCTCGTGCGCTCGCGCGCCTCCGGCGTGAGATCGCCGTCGACGGCAACCTCGGCAATCCCGGCCTGCGCGGCGATGGCCAGCACGCGCTTGATCTCGCCGACAGGTGCGCCGTTGATGATGGGCCCGTTTGCAATGGAGAGCAGCGCGAAACGATGCAGCGACGCCGGGCCAAGTTGTCTTTGCGCACGGCCGGATTCAAGTTTCGCAACGAGCCGCTGCACGGTTGCCGGAGTATCGGTTGGCTGCACGATAAGCCGCACGGTGAGCGGCCGCGGAACACCGTCGGGAGTTTGCAAGAATGGTGCGAAGGCTGCGAAGACACGCGCCAGCCACGCTGATTCGTCTTTGGCAGCGTCAGCAACAGCGAACTCCGGCAGCAGACGGTAGAGCCGCGCATTGGCGCGGACACCCACGTTCGTGGAGCAGAGCGTGCGCTCGAAGGCCGCCGCAATCAG
>PKZD01000017.1:3691-25372 GCA_003133745.1 Candidatus Tyrphobacter aquilonaris | reverse complement strand
GCACTCCGCGCGCAGCGTTTCGTCTTGTTGAGCAACGTTGCCGGCCCGGGTCTGTGCGGACAGCACTGCAGGCGCAGCGAGCAGCGCTGCGCCCTTGAGGAATCGTCGGCGGGAAACGGCGGAAAATGGCTTGCGCAAGATGTGTCCCCGACAACGCCTTCCTGCGCGTACTTGTCGATTTCCTTGAGCGCGGCCTCGGTGAAGTCGGCGTCGCGGCCGCCGAAAGGCTACCACGCCGACGGCACGAGCCGATATCGAACCCTCTGGCAATACTCCGCATAGCCTGGCAAGTTATGCGTCAGGAAACGCTCCTCATAATGAATCCGCGAAGCTAGGACCAGCGCCATGGGAACGAGGAGGAGCAGGCCCCACCACGATCCCAGCGCCGGCGGAGTCGCCAAGACCCAGAGCATGAGGCCTGCATAGTAAGGATGACGGACCACTGCGTACGGTCCCGTCGAGATGACCCGTTGACCGGGCTCGACGTTGATGTTCACTGCAGCAAACGTGTTCGCTCGCAACGACAGAAAGATGACGAGATAACACACGCCCAGGAGGCCGAACCCAGCAATGGTCGCGGAGACTGGAACGTGCGACCACGAAAAGCGATGATCGAGTGAACCCACAACGATTGTGCCCGCAAGAATCATTGCTGCGGCCAGTTGTATCAGCTTCTGGCTCGTCTCCTTTTCGGAGCCGAGACCGCGTAAACGCCGCTTAAGAAGCGCCGGATCGGTGCGCCGCAGGTATGCGATGAGCGTTACGCCCGCGGTGAGCGACACGCCGAGATAGACCCATGCTTGCCAAAACAGGATGCTCCGCCTCAGTGACGGGCGACCGCGATCCGCGCGACAACGGGTCCGCACTCGCCACCGGTCGTGTCCATGCTTGCGAATTGCAGGGTTGTCGTCGAGCTGATCGCGACGAAGCTCCAGCGCTTCGAAACCCAGGTTCCCTGCTGCGCGCTGCCGGTCGCGAGGTTGAATGTGAAATCTGCCTGGTGGCCTCCCGCTGTTACCCGTAAGCGTTTGATCGCGGGCCCCGTGCCGTTATTACCGGAAAGAAGGAAGGTCACGGTATACGTCGCTCCGCGAACTGTCGCAAACGTTTGCGCGATTGCGCCAAAACCAGGCGTTCCATCGAGGTCTATGCTGCGCCCGCCACCCGGCGCGGCCCAGTAGCTGGTGCCGATGAGATCGATCGTGGCCCTCATAACGATCCATCCGGGGATCGCTCTCGATCCCTTGGCGAACGTCGCGAACGTACCTGGATTCGCCGCAGCAGAGAAGTCGCCGTCCGCGAACGAATTCGCGCTTCCGGAAATGCCCTGCGCCGAAATGCCTGAGCGGCAATCGATCATGAAGCGCCCGATCTCACCTTGATCATGATTGTTCGCGTCGGAGAGCTTAACGGCGAATTGACTGCCTGAACCGGCGGAGCAGAGCGCGGCTGGAACGACGAAAGTATAGCCCGCTGCGCTGCGCGTAACCGGTGCAATTCCGCCGACCGCGATGCCATTGTTAACGCCGGTGTGAAATGAAACGGCTTGCGGAACGACGTTCGTGCGCCGCATCGTGACGATCACAATTGAGTTCGGCGGACCAACGCATGGTGAAATTGTCGCAGCGCTCGAGCTATATCCGGGGCATCCCGCGAGCGCAGGCTCGGGCTTGAGGCTGACGGCGGCGATCGCCAGAATAAAGACGATCAAGCCTCCGGTGACATATCGCATAAGGCGCCTCCCCAAGGCATTGCTTGGTTGTGTTCCCTTTTCGCGCGTGTTGGCCGGACCCTGCATCGAACAGGCGCGCCCGCTACCGACCTGCGTGAGCGTGGTCACGGCTCGATCATCGCGTACCGTGATCAAGTAGCAGCGCGCTACGGCAATCCGAACGCGTACAGATTGTCGTCCCACGCACCGACATAGACGTGGCCGGCCGTGACGGTTGGGGGGGCGAACGCGTAGCCGCCGATGGTCGTTCCGGAGTCCCAGAGTAAGGCGCCGGTCGTTGCGTCGTTCGCGAAGATCTCCTCAGCGCGACCGCTGTTTGAATAGGCGACGCCGTTTGCGACCGTCGCGCCGATATTATCGCCGTACGTCGTCGACACTCCCTCGGTCATCTGCCATGCAAGCGTCAGCGAGCAGTCGGGTTGCACCTGCAAGGCGATGATTCCGTACGTGTACGGACCGTAGCCGCCGGGATCTCCTACGTACAGCATGTTCGTCGCGGGCGAGTACGTCGTCACTCCGATGAAGCGCCCTCCTTCGGTCGGGTCAGCCATTTCGAGCGACTGCAGCGGTCCCGAAGCAATCGTGTCTTCACCGTAGACGTAGAGCGTTCCGTCCTTGTTCTTTACGCTCAGCTGCGCGGGGCATCCCGGTGAAACGAAAAGCATCGGCGTCGAGCCGAAATCGTAGTCGAGCGCGCCGCTCACCAGCGTGGGATAGTTCGCCGCCACGATCCCAAGCGTCGGCGTGAACCGAATCACGTGCTCGGCGTAGTCGTCGTGTCGCGTCGTTCCAAAATCGTCGCCCGTGCCGATGAATACGTCGTTCGTCGCCGCATCGATCGATGCGCCTCCCATGCCCCAAATGCCGCCCCCGTCACCGGTACCGGAGGGGAGGAACGTTCCGACAACGGCGGTGCTGGACGTGTCCACGGCGACGATGCGTCCCTGGTACGGTCGATCCTCGCAGTAGCTTGCGGTCTCGACGTAGATAAAGTGGTTCGCCGGATTGTAGGTCAGGGCCCCATAGACGTGTTCCTGCGACGAGTTCGGCGTCACCGTCACGGGCCAGCCGGAAATCTCTTTCCCCGATTTCATGTCCAACGCATGCAGCTTGTCCAATCCATCTACGACGTAGACGCGACCGGTTGCGCGATCGTACGTCGCCGTGTCCGTGATTCCGTACTCGCCGCTTTCGAGGTCGTCGCAGGTGTTCGTAAGCATTCCGAGCTGCTTCTGCCACAAGACAGCTCCCGTATGCGCATCAATGGCGTAGAATAGCCCGCCCTCCGTCCCGATGTAAAGGACATCGTGCAGGCTGCCGCCGATGCTAACCCCCGCGGCGTAGAGCGATTGCGCGGTGATCGCCGCTCCAAGATTTTGCTTCCACTGGAGCGCAAGCGTCGCCACGTTCGCACTCGTCAGCGTCGTCTCGTTGGCATTGTAGCCCTGGCGCGCAAGGCCGTCGCCGAACGTGCTCCAATCGCTCGGCTGTGATGCGCCGGCGGAGCTCTCTCCGCCCCCGGTCGACGGCAGCGTCGTGCCACCGCCCGGGCCGCCGCATCCCGAGACGAGCAGCGCGAGTGCGAGCAGCGTGAGCGGGATTCGCTTATGCATCGCCAGCCCGGCGAGAAGGCCCATAACTTCTGTCCCTTTCATAATGAAGAGTCCCGCGCCGAGCACGGGGTGGCGAATCATCGTGGGAAGATTCTTCAGCAACGCGCCGCGCACTGGCATAAGGCGTCGCCTCCCGTCGCGCCCGTGCTTGCGAACGAAGCGCAAGTAGCCGTGCGCGTAATAGTACTTCTTTGCAAAGAGGGTCCGCAAGTCCAGCGCGCCCTCGTCGTGCCGGATCATCGCCTTCGCGAAGACGAGCGGCTGGGTGCCGGCGATCCGCATCGAGAGGTCCCAGTCTTCCCCGCCGAGCAGGCTTTCGTCGTACCCGCCGACTGCGAGGAACGCGTCACGCCGAAAGAAACGAGCCGCACTCAGGACGTCGTCACCGTGATAGAAGCTGCGCTCGAAGCTCTTGCACTGCGCCCAGAATCCTTTACCGAACGAAACCTCTGGGATGGCAATCGCTCTCCCCGAGCCGGCGCACGCGACGCACGCACCGACGACGTCGGAGCGCAGCACCGTATCGGAATCGACGATCAGCACGAACTCGCCGGATGACGCCGCCACGCCGACGTTTCGTTGCGCGGATCGCTCGGGACCCGCGGAAAAGACGCGGTCCGCAAAGGCGTGCGCGATCGCGAGTGTGGCATCAGACGAGTGGTTATCGACGACGATCAGCTCGATCTGCGGATACTCCTGCGCGCGAATGCTGCGTAGGCACGCTTCGAGCGTGCGCGCCGAGTCTCTCGTCGTGACCACGACCCCGACGAGCGGCATCACGGCCGCGTTCGAGGCATAAGCGCCTCCGGAACTCCGTTCCGTCGCAGGAAGGCAAACTTCTCGTATCCGCGCGACCACATGCGGGTGATCGCGCGATCGGAACGAGCTCGCGTCGCCTGGACGGCGCGTCGGTGACGAAGCGTGCTGGGGAGCGCGCGGGCGATTCGCGCTAACGCCGCGAGGTACGCTGCGGCGATGCGCCAGCGACCAATCGCGAAGAATGCGATCGTCTCCGCGACGACGACGGGGAGCCACGCGCAGAGATAGAGCGCGAGGTTCGCAGCACTGAGGTTCGCAACCATCATCCGAAACGCGTTCGCCTCTCGCGCGACGATACGCGACCAGGATGTCTGGTAGCCGCCGTCTCGCAGCGCGGGGGTATAGAGGCTTCCGCGAACCGTAAAGGCGAGACTCGAACCGCCCATGTGACGCACGAAGGCGTTCCTGACGGAAACGACGCGATACCCCGCAAGCCACGAACGCCAGCAAATATCGACGTCCTCGCATGCGAAGAACATCCCTTCGTCGAAACCGCGCAGTCTCGCAAACGTGCGTGCCGCGATCATCATCGTGCAGGCGCTGACGTAGAAGGCGTCGCGCACGCCTTCGCTCGAAAGATCGCGGGCTCGCAAGCCGTTCGTCGCGTCGATCGGAAAGCCCCAACGATCGATCGTGCCACCCGTCGTCTGCACGATTTCGTCGCGGTGGGCGTCGAGAATCACCGGCCCCGCGACGGCGATGCGCGCGTCGTCGTCGAACGCGGCGCGCAATGCCGCCGTCGTTCCCGGGGAGACCGTCGCGTCGGCGTCGACGAAGAGAAGATACTGCGCGTCCGCCGCCTTCACGCCGATGTTTCGCGCGATCGAGATGCCGCGATTGCTTCCCAGCTTCTCCACGCGGACGCGCTCGCCGAACCGCCGTTCGATCGCCTCTGCGGATCCGTCGGTCGAGCCGTTGTCGACGACGACGATGCTCTCCACCTCGTCGAGAAGGCTCGCGACGCACTCTAAGGTCGCGGCGCCGCCGTTGAAGTTCAAGACGATCGCCGCAGCGTCTCGAACGATCATGCGCTTCTCACGCAAACCGCAATTGCAGCCAAGGCAAATATGGCATCGCCGTACGCGCTCGCGAGCCACTCCCACCCGATCGCGTGCGCGATGATCGCGCAGAGCAGCAACAACAGCGCCACATGCGGTGACCAACGAAGCAGCGCTACGATCGTACGCGCGAGACCTGCCATGCGACCATCCCGAGAGCGAACAGAAGAGCGAGTAGCTGAAAAGCGAGTACTGCGTTGACTATGAGGAGCAACCCTTCTCCGGAGACGAGCCAGCCGTTGCGCCATGCGTCGACGAGCACATGGCTCGGGACGTGGATGCCGTGTCCGATCTCGAGTGCGATCCATGAAGGGCTGAACAGCTGTCCCAGTACAACGAGCCCGTTGAAACCGGCGGGAATGCGCGCGCTCATCACTCCGGCGGTGCAGTAGGCGTGCGCAGTCGAGCACGCATCGAGATCTCCCGCGTTCGAGACCGCCGCACCCGGGGAGAGAACGGGAAGGACGCGTGCGCCTCCGTCCCTCGCGGTAATGACGATGCGGCCGTCTTGGTGCCGGAGCGCTCGAGGCTCGTAGAACGCAACGCTACGAATCAGGACGTGCTGCAGGCCGTCCATGGTCGGGACGATGGAACGTCGCCTCAGACACGGGATGATGCTCTCGTTCACGTCCGTCATCTGATTCGGCGGCAGGAAGAACGGACACACAAAACGGCGGTTCCCGATGCTGACCGTCAGGCTCGCCGTCGCCGGCGGCGGCGCGGACGCGCTGTGAATCTCCATCGACAGATCTTGCGATGCGAGCATGCCGAGCGCGAGGGTTCCAGCGCGCACGGCGCGCACCGGCTCGTCGACGTACGTTCTCGTCGGCGCATCGACCCTGAACGCAGTTGCGTGATGCCGCCAGGCTTGCTTGAAAAAAACCGTCGGCGCGGGCACGCCGACGTCGTAAATCGAGAGCGCTCCAAAGCGAATGGGCTCGCGCCCGAGCACTCGCGCGACGTCGACATCGGAGAGCCAGACGTGACGCGGATCGAAGAGATCGTTCCTGAAGAGCACGAACCGCACGCCGATGCCGCGCAAGACGGCGAGGACGAGTGGGGAGCGAGCATCGAGGAGCGCTTGCACGTTATCGGACTGCGCCTGCGCCAACGCATGTTTGAGGTAGCCTCCACCCTTCACGAGGCCGCGATCGAGATAGAGCAGCCGCCGCGAGATCAGGTTCTGCGGAAGGCCGTCGCCGCCGTAGAAACCCCAGTCGTAGCTGACGTCGTACCCTTCGTTCAAATTCGGAGGCAGCAGCAGAACGCCACCGCTGCGACGGTCGTCGTTGAGGTACTCCGCTGCCGCGTGCCAGTACGCCGGAACACGTACGTACACCGACGGAGAGTCGAAGCCGTCGGGCGCATCGACCGCGCCATGAAATACTGCGCCGCTGAAGAGCAGAACTGCGGAGAGTCCCGCGATTGCGACGATGGCTGCCGCAGTGGGAATGCGCGCGCGATGTAGGCGCAGCGCGTCGAATGCCGCCGCGGTCACCACACTAAGCAAGAGTAGCGCGAGAATCGATCCGCCCGCCGGGTCGTCGAAGAAAAAGACGCCGGGAATCTTCCAGAGCAACGCGGAGAGATCGGCGAGCGGCGGGTGCGCGCCCTTCGAAAGGAAGAGCACCACAAGCGTGCACGCCATGGCGTATCGGGCGGCGCAGAGCAGCCGTCCGCGCAGCAGAATCAGGCCGGCGAGCCCACCTGCAAAGGGGAGAAATCCCGCAGCGTAGGTGAAGGGATTTCCATCGTAGGCGCTCGCGTCGGGAAAATACTCGGCAAACGACCAGCCCCAAGTATATAAGAAGCGCTCGTTGTTGAGCAGACTGGAGCGCGCATACGTCCATGCATTTCCGGAGAGATCGATCGGATGCGGGATCACGGCTCCGACGAACGAGAGAACATCGGGAACTGCCCACCATAGCGAGACGGCGATCATCACGAGGGCTGCGCCGCCCGCCCACCGCGCGAACGCAGGCACGTCTCTTGCGAAGAAGCCACAGAAGATCGCAACGAGCACGGCGGCAATGGCGAATTGGAAGACGAGCTGCGGTGTGATGCCGAGCATCGGCACCGCGACGAGCGCGAGCAGCGCGAGCGCGGCCGTCGCATACCGTCGTCGCGCGGGCAAGCGCGCTGCCGTCATCACGAAGAACCCGAGCCACGGAAGGATCGCGAGAAACGCACATTGCGTCGAGCTGAGGGTCGCGATGGTGACTTGCGTGTAGGGGTTTGCGGCGTAGACCCACGCGCAGATCGTGGCCGCCGCGACCGTCGCGCCGCAGCGGCGAGCGAAGCAGAACGCGCCGAGCCACGCGGCGCAGAGCAGTGAGGCGAAGAGCGCGATCTCACCGAGTCCAGGCCCCACGAGGCCGTCGAAAAGCCACCAGAGTACCATAAAGGGGGCAAGCGAGAAACCGCCGTCAATCTGCCCGAAGTAGTTGTTACGATCGCTCCAGGCACCGAGCGCGTTCGTAAACCAGATGCCTGGATCGAGCTGCGGCGAGCTGTCGCCGTTTGCGATAACGGCTCCGGGATGCCACCAATGCAGCGCGCAGAGGGCAAGCACGCCAAGCGAGATCGCCGCCGCGATCGCTCCGCGTGGAATCAGGCGCAGACGATTACGGACGAAGCTCAACAGGGACGCGCGCGGCGCCTGCCCCGTGGAGAACCCAGTCGCCGCGCCGGCGTACGAGCCCATAATGCTTTCCAACGGCTTCGCGCGCGATGACGTCCAACATTGCGTCGGCAGCGCGATCCCACGAAAACTCTTGTGCGCGAGCCAGAGCCCCACGCTCGAGGCGCGCGCGCAGCGATGCATCGGTGAGAACGGTGACGATCGCACCCGAGAGATCGCCGCCTTCGGGAACGAGCAAGCCTGTCTCTGCGTCGACGATCGCTTCGCGCAGTCCAGGCACGTCAAATGCAACGACCGGCGTACCGCATGCGTTAGCCTCGATCGCCGTCACGCCCCAGCCTTCGATCTCCGATGCGCTGACGCAGACCCAGGCGCGCTGTAAGAGCTCGCGCTTTCGTTCGTCGTCAACGTACCCTTCGAAGACGACGGCTTCCGTCACGCCAAGCTCTTCTGCAAGTGCGCGCAACCGGACCGCCACCGCTTCGTCGCCCGCGCCGGCGACGCGCAGCACGGCATCCGGAACCACCGCGCGCACGCGCGCAAAAGCGCGCACGACGAGATCGACACGCTTGTATGGTTTCAAGCGCCCGAGGCAGAGCAACGTCGGTGAGCCGGCCTTCTCTCCGGGCGCGAGATCGGGCGCGACGCCGTTGTGAATGACTTCGACGGGACGCGCTGCAAGGCGCAAACGTTCCATCTCTTGCCGCGTATCCTGCGAAACTGCGACGAACTGAACGTTCCTGTAGACGCGCGGCATGAGCCGGCGTTCCGCCCAGGCGAGAACCTCGGAGAGCGGAAAGCGCAGATGCTTTCGCAAGACCTGCTGGTGCACGTGATGCATGATGCCGATCTTCGGCTTCATCGAAAAGAGCGGCGAGAAGAACGGAATGCCGTTCTCGGCATCGAGGATCACGTCGAAGCGGTCGCGACACCTGCGCACGTATTCGAATGCGACGGCGCCGTAGACCGTCGCGGCGTTGCCCACGCGCTTGATCTCGACGCCCTCGAGCACCGATTCGGGCGTGGCCCCGCGATACGACGCGGTCAGCCACGATACGCGATGTCCCCATGACACCCAGCGTCTTGCCATCTCGAAGAGGTAGGCTTCGGCGCCGCCCGCTTGAGGGTGCGTCGGATCGCGCCAATTGAGGATCAGAATGTTGAATCCGTCGTGCACGCGCATCGGTGTCGTCGGAAAGAGGCGGTCGAAGACGGGAACGAGCATGCGAAAGAGGGAGCGACGCATGCGCAGGCGCGCGATCGCAGCGAGCATTTTCAGCGACGTGGGCAGCAACGCGAAATCGGCGCCTTCCACGTCCCGCCAGACGGTCGGCTCCTCGCGCACGGAGAGCCCGGCATCGCTCAGCGCGAGCAAGAGCTCCACGTCGAACGCCATGTTCGCGGTCTCGAGGCACGAGACGACGCGCTGCAAGGCCGCCTGCGAAAACACTTTCGCTCCGCATTGCGTGTCGCTGAACGGCAGTCCGAAGAGCAGTCGCACGAGCGCGTTGAAGACGCGGCTCGCGATCCGGCGCACGAGCGGCTGCGTCCGCATGACCCGTGCGCCGCGCACCCACCGCGATCCGATGAGCGCATCGCCCTCGCCGAGCTCGTTGAAGAGACGTGCGAGCTCGTGTGCAGGCGTCGAGCCGTCAGCATCCGCGAATCCGACGAGCGGTGCGCTCGCAACGAGAAATCCGGCGCGAACCGCGCCACCTTTTCCGACGGGGTGATCGATCTGAATGCAGCGCACGTTCGTGTGGCGTTCGGCGATGCGCGCGATGCGCGACGGCGTTTCGTCAGTGCAGCCGTTGGCGACCACGAGGATCTCCGCCTCGGGAAATGCCGGCGCGTACTCTTCGAGCGTAGCCTCGATGCGGCTCGCTTCGTTACGCGCCGGCATGATAATGGAGTACCGCACACCAAACCCTTCAACTCGCACGTATAACCGTTTGGCTCGTTCGGCCCACTCTCAAACGTAGCCTCTTCTTCTGGGCAGCGACAGTGCGACGACGACCGCGAGCGGCGTTAGTGCATTGCCAAAAAGCATCTCGCGCACCGCCATCGATAATGAAGGATCGCGGAGCGCTACTTGAGGAGAATGGGAACGCCCTCGACGTCCTCGATGCCGGCGGCGTTGCGGGCGATGATCCAGAGCAGGTAGTGGCGTCGTGCGGGCGGGGGCAGCTCCGGCATCACGTAATGGAACTCGAACCGGCCGAACGCGACACGCGGCACGTCGTAGGAGAAGGTCTCGGTGCGCATCTCGACGCTCGCAACGTTCGTCGACGTCGTGATGGCGCCGTCGAATCGTTGCATCGGTGCGATGGTCGTTGCGGAGAGCCAGACGGACACGATCCGCGGCGACGCGCTCGGCCGTGCAATCGGAGCCGGCGGAAGCGTGCCGGGCGATCCGCCGACGCGAACGTTTGCCGGTACATGCACGCCGAGCGCGCAGCCCGCGGCGCAGAACACGAGCGTGAGAAGAATGCTCCGGGGGAAGCGTGCGGACATGCCGAAAAAACGGATACATGGCGGCGAGGAAGGATTCCTATCCGGCAGCGAGCCCGCAGCTCGACTGGGCGTCGGCGACCCTCGGTTTTGCGTTCATGTGCGGGTTGATCGGCGACGGATGGTCGCACGCTCACTACATCAGCGACTCGTACTTCACGCCGGCGCATGCGATATTCTTCTCGGCCTTCACGCTGCTCGCCGCGATCACGCTCGTCACCGGCATTCGAAATCGCAGACGCGGCTATCCGTGGAGTAGAATGCTCCCTCGCGGCTACGCCCTCTCCTTTTGGGCGACGCTGTTGTTCTTTCCGGGCATCCCAGCGGACTTGACGTGGCACCTCATCATGGGGCCCGAGAAGAGCCTGGCCGTGCTCCTGAGCCCGACACATCTCTATCTCGCCACGTGCATCGCCATCATGATGACCGGACCGCTGCGAGCCGCGCTCGCCGCACCTCCGCGACCGAAGCTCACGTCGCAGCTGCCGATGCTGATCTCGGTCTGCGCGTTCTTCATGCTGCTCGAGTTCTTCACGCAATACGCCTTTGCGTTCGACGCCGGGTTCAGCAGGGCGATGGCGCCGGTCGGATACAACGACATCGACCGCTCCGGCAACATGGCGCAGATCGTCAACGTCTTCTACCGCCAGATCGAGGGGCTATTCGCGGTCTTCGTGCACGCGATCCTGATAGCGGGCATTGTCGTCTTTCTCGCGCGCTCCTTCCGTCTGGCGTTCGGAGCATTCACGCTGCTATTCACGATCGGCATCGGCACGATGGCAGCGATGACGGCGAACGATCCGACCACGTACCTCGTGAACCTCAGCGACGGGCTGCTCACCGGAGTGATCGCCGACTTTCTTTACATGATAATGCGACCGATGAACGCGCTCGTCGCCTTTCGCGCCTTCGCCACGGCCGTGCCGGCGATCCACTTCGCGCTCTTCTGGCTGCTGGAAGCGGCAATCGCGGGCGGAACGTGGTGGCAGCCGAATCTCATCCTCGGCTGCATCGTCATCCCCGCGTTCATCGGCCTGCTGCTGAGCGTCATCGCGTCGCCATCACCCCAAGCACCGATATCGACTGCGTGAGGGAGGAGACCGCCCGCCTTCGGAGTGTCGACGGGCTTAGGGCGCTCGCGATGATCTGGATCGTCTCGTTCCACGTGCTCTACTTTCTGAGCTACGTGATGGATCCGCATGCGGCGTGGGCGTTCTTCATAAACACGCGCTTCAACCTCATCTTGCAGGCGCCGTTCGGCATCGATGTGCTCTTCGTGCTCAGCGGCTTCCTTATCGGCGGATACGTCTTTCGTGAATTGAAGCGGGGCCGGCTCTCGATGCGCACGTATTTCATCCGCCGCGCGGCGCGGCTCTTCCCAGCCTATCTTGCGGCGCTCGCGCTCTACGCCGTCGTGCTGCCGTACAATCTGTCGCATATCTGGGCAAATCTTCTCTTCGTAAACAACTACGTTCCATTCGCGCAGCAGGCGATGGGGTGGACGTGGACGCTGGGCGTCGATGCGCATTTCTACGTGCTTTTTCCGCTGGCGATCCTGCTCGTACGCGATAACCGATGGTACCTACCGCTTCTGGTGGCTGCGCTGATCGGCGCGCTTGCCGTGCGAGCGTTCGTGATCGTGCACGCCGGCATGACGCTGCCCTGGCTCACCTCGCCGGTCTACGACGCAGCGCACTTCAACCGCGTCTTCGACGTGCTGTACGACAAGACACACATGCGCTTCGGCGCGATCGTCTGCGGCCTCATCGCGGCGTATCTGTACGAGTACACATCCGCACGTGACGTCCTCTCGCGGAGCACGGGGCTAGCGCTGTCGCTCTCTCTTGCATCGTTCGCCGTGTTGGCTGCGTACCTGGCGGTTCCGGGGTACCTGCCGAATATCGGCACTCGCCTCGGCGGCGCGATATCGACATTCTACTTGGTGACGTCCGACTACGCGTTTGCAGCGGCCATCGCGTGCCTGCTCCTGCTCGTGCTCTGCGAAGCGCCTCGCAGCCGCACGCTGGCGGCGTGGCTTTCCGCGCGCGTATGGTATTGGCCAGCGGAACTTTCGTACAGCGTCTTTCTGCTCAACCCGCTCGTGATACTGGGGACGTACATCTTCGTGCTCCATCCGTCGGCGATGACATTTCCCAAAGCGATCGGGTACGAGCTACTCCTCGTGCCGTTCACCTACGCCGCAGCTGCGCTCCTGTATTTCGCTGTCGAGAGGCCGTTCCGTCGCGTGGCACGCAGATACACGCAGATGAAGCTTACCGGTTGAAAGGGTGACCTGTGGGCGCGGAATCAGACAGACGGAGACTGTGAGTTCTCGGGCGTAAAGCCCGGCTAGGAGACTCACATGCGAGGGAGCCGATTCACCGAGGCGCAGATCGTTGCGATCCTCAAGGAGTTGGACGCCGGAAGGCCAGCAAAGGATCTGGCGCGGCGGCACGGCGTTCACGCGAACGCCTTTCTAGCCGATTAGCGTATTCGGTGTCCAGTCCGGGCGGGGGGAACTCCACCATTTGGCGGAATCGGCAGCATTCTCGATCGGATCCTTTTCAGGGATGCTGCGAAGGGGTTCACTGCAACTCGATTGGCTTGCTGCGGAGGTTTCCGCGCGCGTGCGCCGAGAGTAGCGTGACGAACTACATCATCGGCAGCCATGACCTCGGCCATCGAGCCAATCGTCTTGTGGGATGGTTTAAGGCGGTCTAGTCACTTCAATCTTGTTACAAAGTGATGAACGTGTTGGTTCCCAAGATAAACGGGCTTTCGCTCTTCTAAGAGTTTTTGTGGATCGTGTCCATGCTGGCCCTGAAACGCCGCATAGTTTGAGTCTTGTCCCGCGAGTTCACAGATTTGCTGCGGGGTAATGTGGTCGCCATCCCAACTGAAAGGCAATCCGTTGACGAAGACATCCTGTGCTGATTGATATACCCGTTGCGGCAATTCGGCAGTTAGGTTCGATGCGATTTCCTCGAGCGCTACCGCCGCCGGCCCGTCACGCGCTCCGCGTCAATTGCCCGTTACGTGCCTCCTCGACGAAGCGCTCTTCGAACTCGCGTGCAGGAATAGGACGAGCGAACAAATAGCCTTGTGCGTATGCGCAGCCGGCGGAGCGCAACCATTGCAGCTGGTCAACGGCTTCGACGCCTTCCGCAACGGTAACGAAATCGAGGCTCTTTGCAAAGCTGAGAATCGCCGTGACGATCGCCGCGTCTGTGGGGCTCTTTGCAACGTCGCGAATGAACGTCTTATCGATCTTCAACGTCGTAATCGGGAGTCGCTTGATGTTGGCAAGGCACGCATGATTCGTCCCGAAATCGTCAAGCGATATGCGAACGCCGAGTTCTCTGCACGCTGCGAGCGTTTGCCGCGTTTGCTCCGCCTCGTCGATCGCAAGCGTCTCCGTGACCTCGATGGTCAACATTTCAGGTGAAATTCCCGATCCGCGGATCGTCTCGCAAAGGTGCTCGAAAAAGCCCGGATCTCGGAATTCCCGCACGGACACGTTTACGGCCACCGGAACGTGCATGCCGCGTTCGTCCCACGCTCCCATTTGGCGCGTCACGGTCTCGAGGACCCAAGAACCAACCTGTACGATGAGGCCATTTTGCTCGGCGCTTGCAATAAACGCATCAGGCGTCAGAAGACCGCGACGCGGGTGCTGCCAGCGGATGAGAGCCTCTGCGCCAACCGTGCGACGAGTCATGAGGTCAACGATAGGCTGGTAATAGACAAGCAGTTGTCGATGACGTAGGGCCGTTCGCAGCTCTGATTCGAGGCGAATCCGCTCGACGGCAGTACTGCGCATACACGATTGATAGAAGCTCGTTTGATTGCCGCCGCTTTGCTTTGCGATGTTCATCGCTGCGGTGGCCGCCCCAAGCAGTGCTTCCGCATCGATCCCGTCTTCCGGGGTGACAGCGATCCCGATGCTCGCCGAAGGAAAGATACGCTGCCCGGACGCCAGGAACGACTGGCGCAACGTTCCGGAAAGGGCGCGAGCGAATTCCGCAACCTCTTCTATGCCTGCGATCTGGGAAAAGAGCACGACGAAATCGTCGCCGCCCAGACACGCGACGACGTGCTCCCTGCGGGCGCTCGCGCAAAGGCGACGCGCGACCTCACGTAGGAACTCGTCGCCGGCAGCCATGCCGATCGCTTCATTGATCGTTCTAAAGTGATCGAGGTTGACGTGGAGGAGCGCGGTGCGGCTCCCACGCTCTGCGTCGCTCAGCAGCGTCTCACGGAGGCACTTTTCGAGCAGCGAGCGGTTCGGAAGATCGGTGAGCGCATCGTGCCGCGAGATATGTTCGGCAACTGCGCGCAGCTCTCGGTTCGCCCGAGCAAGCGCCTTCGATATCTGCGCGATCTCGGTCAAGAACACCGTCATCATGATGCTGGACGACGTGACGGCGAAAAACTTGCCGACGTACCAGACTATCGAGTAGCGCGATGCGATGACACCCATGATCGCGTCGAGCATGGAGGCGAGTACGGCAATCGGAAGCCAAACCTCGATCGCCTTTTGCGAGCGCTGGCGCGCGAGCGCGATGAGGGCAATGACGTCCAGCCCGCAGATGAACGGCAATACGCCGCCTACCATCAGCAAGGTAAAGCCGCGTTCGTTCATCAGTTCGGGCAACACCGAGGAGTTGCGTATGATGAGATAGGCGAGAAGGGCGGCGAGGATCACGCTGAGCGCTATACAGGAGCCGACAACGCGCAGGGCTTCCCTTGCCGCCGGTGCGCGTACCGTCTTCGCTCGCAAGATTAGAGCTACGAGTATCGCAAGAGGGAACACGGCGTGCCAGACGCACCAGATCGTCAGCGCCGTCTGCTCGTTCGCGCCAAAGTAGCCGGCGCGCGAGAATACCCCTGGGAACGTCAGCAGGTACGCGATGACGCAGCACCCGACGAAGAAGTATCCGGCGCCGACCGCACCCAGCCAAAGCGCTCGGCTTCCGACGAACCGGTTGAAGAGCAGCGCCGCCGAGAGAAGCTCCGTGACGACAACGGCTCCCATGAGGCTCGCAAGAACGCCGGAGTTGACGTGGCCCGGCGATCTCCCGAACGCAATCGCGACGACGGCCACGATCGCCATTGCCACCGCGACCCGTCTGGCTGCCCAGCGTTGCTTGTCGCTGACGTCTGTATCCACGACGGTTGCGCCCACGGCGCCGTCAAGAGCCATTCTCAAACACTCCTACATGAGTCGTCGGCGCCGAGGCGCCCGAACCGGCACGTGGGGTACGCTGCTACGTTAAGTTTTCGCCAAACCGCGCAAGGCGCGGCGGCGCGTGAAGCGCCTTTATCTCAGGAACGAGTTCCCTCGCCGGCTCTACCCAAGAACTTACAGCTGCCGCTGGCTACCTTTTCCCAGCGCACGTCACTCCCGCACCCATAGCGGATCATTCGTCGATTGTAAGGCGCCGGGGTGTATGCTCATCGCCGTGAACCGAATGTCACCTTCATTTATTACGTGTCCAGCTCTCGAGGCGTCACAATCACTAAATCGAGGCATCCACTCGCCTATTGATCCAAGGTTTGCAAGTACGTGGTGCGGCATTAAATGCTAACATAACTCGTCCACCGATTTGATGGCGTTTCCCCATCGTTGGTATTCGGGCCTATATGGCTAAGGGAAATGACGCGTGCTGTCGTCCCTAGACAATCCCAGCGTAGCCTTCTGACTTCATCATGCTCCGCCTGTTGGCAAATCGACAGCGCAAGAGCCGCGTCAAATCAAGTGAATCGTGGTAGCGCCAACGGGAATCGAAAGCGGCTGCATTGATTCGTACAATCCCGCATAAGCCCGCAGATTCCCGCAGTTTCTAGGATCGTGGGCACTTACCGGCACCCGAGTCCCGCCGTTTCCCGCCGAAGAACGGATAAGAGCTGACCATTTCCCATACCTCCCGGCTAACCGTGATCGAGCGTTATGACGTAAATGACCTTGCCGCCATCGAGCGTAACGATCACCCACACAGAGATACCGTTGGGCCCGGTCCACGTCATGTCCGGCTCGGAGTCTCCGCTCCCACGGGAGAACGCGAACCCGCTTGGCAGACCTTCGTTGACGGCGCGCTCCACGCCAGCCGAGAGATCCTCGGTCGAGATCGTCCGCATCGTCGACGTGCACTCCAATCCCCATTTATTGGTGTCGTCGTCGAGATCGACGTTGCAGTGATCGAACGCCGCTCCGAACGACACTGTCGAAACGTACTGCCAATCGGCGTTTTTGTGGCCGCGAAGTCGCACGAAATCGGTCGGCGCCTCGATCAAAGCGCGGCGAATGAAGGCCGCAATCGTCACCGTCTCATCGGTACTTAGCCTCGTTTCCTGCGCTGTCGCCTTGCCCGGCCACGCAACCGCGATGCATGCGATGCAGATCGTAACGAATCTGACCATGGTTGCCGGTTCCAGCGTCGGCGTGAGACGTCCTGTGCTCGTGGTAGCGCCAACGGGAATCGAAAGCGGCTGCGTTGATTCGCGCAATCCCGCGTAGGTTCTGGGATTCCCGCGTTTTCTAGAAAGGCAAGCCATTTCTGGCGGCGCTGTCCCGCCATTTCCCGGCGATGAACGGCGAAGAGCTGACCACTTTCTGACCAACCGACTTGTGCCGCGCTGCGGGCCTATCGTCGACATAACCAACCACGCCCGAAGCCGGGATGCGAATCCTTGCCATTGACTGATCACCCAGGCGTGCCCGAGCCGCGTGATAGGGGAAAGCGAGCTTGAGCCCTGCAATAAGACGATTAGAGGCGGGCATCCTCCGCCCCGAGCTGAGAAGTGGATTTCGTGTTCGATAGCATAGCCGTCGCGCTCGATCGTTCCGAGGCATCTGCCGCGGCGCTTGAGATTGCCGCGAAGATTGCTGTTGCCCAACACGCGAGAGTCGTTCTGATCAATGTGTTAGATCTGGCGAAACTCGTCTCTGCTTCCGGCTACCAAACGCCGTACCCCCAAGAAGCGCTTGAGGCATTGCGCAGCGACGGGGACGCACTGTTCAAGTCGGCGACAGCGTCCCTAGAAGCTAAAGGCATAGCAGTGACGACCGAGTTCGCCGAGGGCGACCCCTGCGATGAAATCATTCGGATTGCGTCCGATAAGAAGTGTGGATTAATTGCCATCGGAACACACGGGCGAAGCGGTATCACGCGGATGTTCCTCGGCAGCATAGCGGAAGGAGTGCTGCGTCGTTCTTCAGTTCCAGTATTGGTGACTCCGACGCCGGGTGCGCACGCGCATGCCACACGTTAATATTCAGCGTTCTGTTGAGTTTCCGTCGGCGCTCTTCGAAACTGCACTCGAAAGCATACTTGAGGCCGTCGCAGCGCAGCAAGGGCCTTGGCGTGATTTTGCATTGCATCTCAATCTCGACGACCTTGGCCTCCCTGATGTCGGGCACATTGCCGTACCAATTCACTTGACGAGCAAGAAAGAAGACGTTGTCGCCGCCGCGCAGCAGCAGATCGCGGTGCGCATCGAGGCGGCGCGCCATCCGGAATCCTTCCCCGTCTTCACGGGCGCGCTCGGCGTTAACGCAACGAATGCATCTCGCTCCACTGTCTGGTTCGACGGGACCTACGAGGTTCCGTTGAACGCTTTCGGTGAGTTCATCGATGCAATCGGACTGCGCGGCAAAGCTGAGAAGGCTCTGAACAATTTTCTCGATGACATTATCACCGGGTGCGACGCACGCATTAATAAGTCGGAGCAGGACTTTATGCGCTACCAATTACTCTGGCGCGGCAAATGAAGGGCGGGCCAACGTGCTCGTCGTCCCCGACCTCGATGCCGGCAACATCCTCGCGAAGGAATTTGAGTTCATCGCCCACGACGAGGCGGCCGGCATCGTCCTTGGGGCGAGGATTCCGATCATTTTGACCAGCCGCGCCGAAGCGGTTCGGACGCGGGTCGCCTCATGCGCGCTGGCCGCACTCTATCTGGAGCGGCATAAGCTCGGCTAGTGCGGCCATGTCCAGTCGCGGATCTCGGGTAGGTCGTCGCCGTGCGCGCGGATGTACTCGCGGTGCTCGATGAGCTTGTTCGCGATGACATCCTTGACGTGTGCCGAGCGATCGCGCAATCGCGGTACGCGGTCGACCGCCGCACCGGCTAGATGGAAACGGTCGAGCTCGTTGAGGACCGTCATGTCGAAGGGCGTGGTTGTCGTCCCTTCTTCCTTGTAGCCGCGAACGTGGAAGTTGTCGTGGTTCGTGCGACGGTACGTCAGGCGATGGATCAGCCAAGGATAACCGTGATAAGCGAAGATCACCGGTTTGTCGACCGTGAAGAGCGCGTCAAAGTCCGCATCGATCAACCCATGGGGATGCTCGCTCGACGACTGCAGCTTCATCAGATCGACGACGTTGAGGACGCGGATCAGCAGATCGGGAATCTGCTCGCGCAAGAAGGCGACCGCAGCGAGCGTCTCGAGCGTCGGGACGTCGCCCGCACATGCCATCACGACGTCGGGGTCGCTTCCTGCGTCGTTGCTTGCCCACTCCCACACGCCGATCCCCTTCGTGCAGTGCTTGACGGCGCTCTCGACGTCGAGGTATTGCAGCTCAGGCTGTTTTCCGGCGACGATGACGTTGACGTAGTCGCGGCTGCGCAAGCAGTGATCGGCGACCGAAAGCAGCGTATTCGCATCCGGCGGGAGATAGACTCGGATGATCTCGGCCTTCTTGTTGACGACGTGATCGATGAAACCGGGATCCTGATGCGAGAACCCGTTGTGATCCTGGCGCCATACGTGCGAGGTCAGGAGATAGTTCAGTGAGGCAATCGGCTCACGCCACGAAATGCAGCGCGCGACCTTCAACCACTTCGCATGCTGGTTGAACATCGCATCGATGATGTGGATGAATGCCTCGTAGCACGAGAAGAGACCATGCCGCCCCGTGAGCAGATAGCCCTCAAGCCAGCCTTCGCACAAGTGCTCGCTCAATATCTCGAGTACGCGGCCTTCAGGATCGAGGTATTCGTCGTCGGTCGGCTCGGTTTCGGCGATCCAACGCCGACCCGTCACTTCGAAGAGTGCATCGAGACGATTCGAAGCCGTTTCGTCAGGGCCGAAGACCCGGAAGCTGCGCATGTTGTCGCGCACGATGTCGCGCATGAAGACGCCGAGCACGCGCGTCGATTCGGCGACCGTCACGCCGGGCTGCGTTACGGTCACAGCGTAGTCGCGAAAATCCGGCAGCTTGAGCGCGTGCAAGAGCTTCCCGCCATTGGCATGCGGGTTGTCGCCCATGCGCCGGCGCCCGAGCGGCGCGAGGTTGCGCAGCTCCTCGATGAGCCGCCCGCGCTCGTCGAACAACTCCTCGGGCCGGTAGCTCTTCATCCACGCTTCGAGCAATGCTCGATGCTGCGGATTCGTTCGCGTCGCATCGATCGGGACTTGATGTGCCCGCCACGACCCCTCAACGCGATGGCCGTCAACCTCCTTCGGCCCCGTCCAGCCCTTCAGGGTTTTCAGAACGATCATCGGCCAGCGAGGTCGTCCGGCATATCCATGTGTCCGGGCGCGATCCTGAATCGCGGCAATCTCGTCGAGAACCACATCGAGCGTCCGTGCCATGAGCTGGTGCATCGCCTCGGGTTCGTGACCCTCGACGACATAGGGTTGCCAACCGTAGCCTTCGAGCAGCGAGGTGAGCTCGGATGAACCGATCCGCGCCAGCACCGTGGGGTTCGCGATCTTGAACCCGTTTAGGTGTAGGATCGGGAGCACGGCACCGTCCGATACCGGGTTGAGAAACTTGTTCGCGTGCCAGCTGGTCGCAAGCGGCCCGGTCTCAGCCTCGCCGTCACCGACGACGCAGGCGACGAGCAGGTCTGGGTTGTCGAACGCCGCGCCGAACGCATGCGCGAGCGAGTACCCGAGCTCACCACCTTCGTGAATCGAGCCCGGGGTCTCGGGAGCAGCGTGGCTCGGAACGCCGCCGGGAAACGAAAATTGCTTGAACAGTCGCTGCATCCCGGCTTCGTCCTCGGAGACGTCGGGATAGTATTCGCTGTACGTCCCCTCGAGATAGACGTTGGCCAGGATCCCCGGTGCGCCGTGCCCCGGCCCGGCGATGTAGATCGCGTTGAGGTCGCGTGCGACGATCGTCCGATTGAGGTGGGCGTAGACGAAATTGAGCCCGGGCGTCGTGCCCCAATGGCCGAGAAGTCGCGGCTTCACGTGCTCGGGCGCGAGTGGCGCGCGCAAGAGCGGATTGTCGAGCAGATAGATCTGCCCGACTGACAAATAGTTCGCTGCGCGCCAGTACGCGTCGATCCGGTGAAGCTCTTCGGCTGAGAGTGGTCCGCTCTGGATATGCGAAGCGGTCATAGCGGTAGCATATCACGCAGAACGCGCGGAATCGAAGTTCCTTCGTCGGCGGTCAAGCGGCGAAAATCGTCGCCGCCGCGCGTGCGAGTTGCCAGCCTTCGCGCGCGCGCACGACGTAGGCTGCAACCTTCGAATCGTCCGCGCCGATCCGACCTTCGCCCGCGAGCGCGTCATTGCGCGTCGCATCGAGCTTCGCACCGGCTGCTTCGGCGCCGCGCAAGCCATCGGCTCGAATCGGAGCGGCGTGTTCGCCGATGCCGCCGGTGAAGACAAGGAGATCGACGCCTCCGAGGACGCCGATCATTGCACCGATTGCGGCGCGTAGACGCCAGCCAAGGACGTCGAGGGCGAGCGCCGCGTCCGGATCGCCCGTGCACGCGTCCAGAAGTTCGCGAACGTCGCCGCTGCGTCCCGAGATGCCGAGCAACCCGGAGCGGTGCTCGAGCATGCCGTCCAACTCGCCGAGCGGCATTCCGCTCTTGAGCAAATGCAGCAGCAAGCCGGGATCGACCGACCCGCTGCGCGTCGTCATCGGCAGACCCTCGAGCGGCGTGTATCCCATCGTCGTATCGACGCTCGCCCCGTTCTCGATCGCGCAGAGCGACGAACCGCCGCCGAGATGCGCGGTAACGATCCGCGCTTGGCGGACGTCGAGCCCCGCCAGCGCGGCGGCGCGGTGCGACGCGTATTCGTGACTGAGCCCGTGATAGCCGAGCCGGCGAAACCCTTTGCGCGTCAGTTCGCGCGGGATTGCGTACGTCGCGGCGGCGGCCGAAAGCGTGTGATGGAAAGCACCGTCGGCGACCCCGAATTGCCGTAGGCGCGGATGCAGCCGGCGAACGAGATCCGCCGCCTGCAACGTCGCCGTGTCGTGCAAGGGAGCGTCGCCGCCGACGCGCCGAATCTCGGCGATCATCCCTTGGTCGAGCGGAACGATCGACGCCGCCGCATCG
>PKZD01000017.1:0-3637 GCA_003133745.1 Candidatus Tyrphobacter aquilonaris | reverse complement strand
CCGTCGACGCGGAGAGCCACCGTTCGAGCATCGCGCGCAGCGCTTCCATTCGAACCGGTTTGGCCAGATAATCGTCCATGCGGTTTTACGGTGCCCGCTTCACGCTACCGACGTCGCTTCTATCGGCGACTTCGGCTACACGATGTCATCGGGTTATCCATGATGGACATCCCGCTGATCTTGACGGTTTTCGTCGAGACTGCTCTCGCCGTACTTCTCCTCCTCCCGTCGTACGGCTTCCGAAGGGCTGATGGGCAGCTCTTTCTCCGAGGCCACGTCGGGCGCGATATCTTCGCTCTCGTCGTCGGGGTAGGGCAGGTGGTTGTCGTTCATGTCGTCTCACAGTCGGAACAGCCGTTCCAGCATTCGATTTCCGCCTTTCGATTGAAGAGCTCCTCCGCCGGGAAGGCACGGCGTCGCAACGCCCGAAGGGTGATGCATGAAACTACGGCACGGCGATCACGTGCTTATCAAGAATCTTGGCATCGATGGGCAAGTCATCGAAGTAGCCACGCGGACGATCGTGGTCCGCTACGAGAAGCGCGACGGCGAGCTGGTGGAACATCGCTTCGAACCGCAGGATCTGGAGTACCGGCCAAAGCCGCACGCGCAGTGATCGGCGACCGCCTGCGCAGAGAGACCGCCGGCTGCTGCAACGAACATTGCGCTGGAGACCGTCGCCGAGGCGCCCGGACATGAGTGACTAGAAACTCAGCGCCGTGTCAATCGAGGATCGACGGATATAATTTCGCAGCAACTGCGATCAGAACCACGAGCGTGCCGGCTTGGACGGCGATGTTCGTCTGAATGCTGAAGGCCAAGTGGTAGCCGGGAAGCATCAGCGCTCTCAGGGCGTCAACTTGGTAGGTCAGCGGATTACCCGCTGCCATGACGCGCAGCCATGGCGGCATCAGTGCGATCGGGTAGATCGCGTTGCTCGCGAAAAACAGCGGCATGGTCAAGACTTGTCCGATCCCCATGAAGCGCTCGCGCGTTTTTACGATGCATGCAATGATAAGCGAGAACGTGGAAAAGATTGCCGCGCCCACGGTGATTATACCGACTACTCCAAGCAGCGCCAACGCGTCGTGGCGCAGATGTATGCCAAGCATGAGCGCGATGAGATACACCATGACGGCTTGCGACAGTCCGCGTATTCCGGCGGAAATCGCCTTGCCGAGAACCAACGCGCCTCGCGGCGCAGGGCTCATCATGTACTTGTAGAGGATGCCAAGGTCGCGCTCCCAGATTGCCGAGATGCCGTAGAAGATCGCGATGAAGAGCACGCTTTGCGCTAGGATTCCTGGAACCAAGTAACTCTGATACGGAATACCGCCGGTTGGAATACCGCTAACGCGCCCGAACACTTGGCCGAAAAGCAGCAGCCAGAGAACCGGTTGGATGACGCGCGTGAAGAGCTCAACCGGATCGTGCCGAAGCTTTTGAATCTCGGAATCTGCGATAGCCGCTATTTGCGTCAACAGGACGCGAAGGTTCCGAAGTACCGAAGGAGCGTGTTGCGCTTCGCGTGGTAAAGGCGAAGAAATGCCGGTCACGCGTGCGTCCCGCTCTTCGCGAGCGGTTGGCCCGTGAGCCGGATGAAGACGTCATCCAGCGTCGCACCGCTGCCGTATTTTGCAGTCAATTCGTGCGGAGGGCCCGAGTCCAAGATCTTTCCGGTGTTCATAAAAGCCACGATGCCACACAG
This sequence comes from Candidatus Tyrphobacter aquilonaris, assembly GCA_003133745.1. Taxonomy (GTDB): domain Bacteria; phylum Vulcanimicrobiota; class Vulcanimicrobiia; order Vulcanimicrobiales; family Vulcanimicrobiaceae; genus Tyrphobacter; species Tyrphobacter aquilonaris. The sequence continues at coordinate 1,929 of PKZD01000017.1, read as the reverse complement.
TGCCGCCGCTTCGTCCATGTAGTGCGTCGTTAGGAAAATCGTCGTGCCGTGCGTTTCGCGCAGTTTGGCAACGCGCTCCCAAACGGTATGGCGTGCCAGCGGATCCAGGCCGATCGTCGGCTCGTCCATGAACAGCACCTCGGGATCGTTGAGCATGGACTGGGCTATTTCCAAACGGCGAACCATCCCGCCCGAATAGTGCCGCACGAGGCGATCTTTCGCGTCCGCCAAGTCCATCAGTTCGAGTGCCTCGACAATGCGCGCGCGCCGCTGCTCGATTATTCCGTACAGGCGCGCGAAGACCAAGAGGTTTTCAAAGCCGGTCAGGTCCGGATCGGCGGATTGCTGCTGGGGAACATAGCCAATCCGCCGTCGTACCTGCACCGCCTCGGTCGAAACGTCATATCCCGCCACGCGGGCGGACCCAGAAGTCGGCGCCGCCAGCGTCGTCAACATCTTGATCGTCGTACTCTTCCCGGCGCCGTTCGGACCCAAAAGTCCAAAGACGCAGCCGTGCGGAATGCAAAGCGAAAGGCGATCGACGGCAAGGAAGCTGCCGAAACGCTTGCACAAGTCCTGCGCCTCAATCGCCCACCGGCTCATATGCTTAGGGCGGTAATTCGACGCGGATAGTGATCGTGCCGCCCGCGAACCGCTCCGCCGGGTATCCGACACCACGAAGGCCACTTCGGCCTCGCTCGGATTCAGGTAGGCCGCATATGCCTCGCCGACGATTGCCCCGCGGTCGTCCTCGGCGACGAAGGTCCAGCCGCCGACGACTCCTCACGAGCCGCTGTAACACTTTGCGAGGCAATGTGGTTCCGGGCAGTGTGAAGATCCTGGTAACCGGCGCGACCGGGTATATCGGGGGGCGCCTCGTACCTCGCTTACTCGAAGCCGGCCACTCCGTTCGGTGTCTTGCTCGAAACGCCCAGCGCCTCGCCGGCAGATTCTCCGGCGCCGAGATCATCGAGGGCGACATCTTCGACGAGCACGCCCTCCGCGGCGCCTGCAACGGCGTCGACGCCGCCTATTACTTGGTGCATTCGATGAGCGACTCGCCGCGGTTTGCCGAGCGCGACCGAGCTGCGGCCGAGCTTTTCGGAATATCTGCTCGCGAAGGCGGCGTTGCGCGCATCGTCTATCTGGGCGGATTGGGCGCGGACGATGCGGCACTTTCGCACCATCTGGCCAGCCGCCACGAAGTAGGCGCCGTCCTGCGGGCAAGCGGCGTCGAGATTATCGAGTTCCGTGCAGCCGTAATCATCGGGGCGGGAAGCATCTCGTTCGAAATGATGCGTTATCTGACCGAGCGTTTACCCGTGATGATCGCTCCGCGATGGGTGACGACTCGCTCGCAACCGATCGCCGTCAACGATGTCCTGCGATATCTCGTCACTGCCCTCGATCTTCCGCGTGGCGATTCGCGCATCTACGAGATCGGCGGCGCCGACGTCATGACCTATCGTGACATGATGCTGCGGTACGCGCATCTGCGTAATCTCAAGCGTACAATCGTCATCGTACCGTTCTTTACGCCGCGCCTTTCCTCGTACTGGGTTCACCTCGTGACTCCGGTTCCCGCACGGCTCGCGCAACCACTCATTTTGGGACTGCGCAACGAAGTGATCGTCCGCGATAGCGCTGCGAGGCGTGATTTCCCGCAGATCGAACCGATCGACTTCGAGACTGCGGTCTCCGATGCGTTGAATCGTTACCGTACCAACGGTCCCGAGACGACGTGGTTCGATGCGTTTGACGTTCGCAGGCTTCCGGCCACGTTTACGGGCGTGCGCGAGGGCATGCTGATCGATCGCCGAGAGCGCATTGCCAACGCGACGCCGCAACAAGTCGCATCGGTCTTCGCGCAGCTGGGCGGAACGCACGGCTGGCTCTACGGCAACGCGCTATGGGAGCTGCGCGGCCTCT
>PKZD01000018.1 GCA_003133745.1 Candidatus Tyrphobacter aquilonaris | reverse complement strand
GTTTCGGGGCCGGGGCGCACGGTTTCGCGCGGCGCGGAGAAGGTCGCCTCCGGGTTCCTCGTCACCGCGCCGTGTTCGAGGGTTGCGTCGCGGAGTTGGGGCAGCGCGGTTTGGAGTTCGCGCCACGCGAGTTGGATGAGGTCGTCGGTGGATTCGCGGAGGTACTCGTCGGCGGCGCTCATGCTGCACACGTAATAGCCTTCGCCTTTGCGAAAGATCCACTGGATTGGGGAATCGATCAGCGCCGCAAAGGTGAGGGTTGGGTCGTCCTTCGACAGGCTGTCCTTCGACAGGCTCAGGATGACAAGTTTGCTCCCCTCGTCGACGCGGAGGTGGACGTCGAGGATTGAGTGCGGCGTGTACGAGTCGAGCGGGGCGATTCCGAAGCGGGATGGATCTTCGACGAGGCTCAACAACTGTTTNNGTCGTCAGCGCTTTCGCATCGTCGTCGATCGACGCAACCGAAGTCGCGCGGTGGACGTGGGCGAAGCGTTTTGCCGCGGCTTCGGCGATGTGCGCGAGCGGAACCGTCGAGTAACCGAAGCGTTCCGCGCCCGGATAGTTCAAGAATGCGGTGCGCAGCGTGAAGAGCGCCTCGCGCGCGTCCATCGTTTCGAGCGGTTCGTTGAGCGCGGGGACGAAAAACGGCCGCCAAAAGACGCGAATCGCTTCCTTTCCCTGCCTCAACCGCTTGAGCCACTGTGCGAACGTAGGCTCGAAGACGTCGCGTTCGCGCGATGCGGCCAGGAGCGCGCGCGCGATGTCGATCTTCGCCCACACGCTCAAGAGGTTGAAGCGCAAGAACGACGCGAGCAGGTGAAAGGGCGCCGGGAGGCGCGCGGCGCGCAGATGCGCCGATCTTCCGTCGCGCGCGACGACGAGCGCATCGAATCGATCTTGGAGATAGAGTTTGTCGCCGAGCCCGACGCGATTCACGAAGGCGATGAACTCCGTGCAGCATCCGAGGAAGACGTGCTGGCCGTTGTCGACCTCGACGCCGCCGATTTCAAACGACGTCGCGCGGCCGCCGAGCAGGCGGCTGCGTTCGAACAACTCCACTTCATAGCCCGCGGCGGCGAGCGTGACGCCTGCGGCGAGCCCCGCGAGGCCCCCGCCGACGATCGCGACCTTCATGCGCCTATGGTACTACGGTACTATCTCGAACCGGCCCAGCCGGTTGGGACGGTATATTTCAAAGTCACGGCGATCGACGGTAAAGATGCGACGTACGCGCTCACGCTCGGCGGCGCGCACGATTGCGGCATCGGCAAGATCCATCGGCAGCGTCCGATACTTCCACATCAATTCCCGCATCCTGGGAGAATCCTCTGCGTCGAGGCTGACGAGGCGTACACCCTTCTCGCCAATCATATCCCAGAGCGTACGCTGCGCCTGCGCAGAGGACCGAAGCAGATACATCGCCTCGGTGAACGCCGGCCAGACGGTGCCGAGCGGCTCTCGAATAGCATCGAGGGCTTCGCGGCACGCTCTGTGGTTCGGATCACTTCGGTCAATGAGTGCGACGAGCGGGCCGGCGTCTACGAGAATCACGATCACCCTCTCTCGATTTCAAAAGCTGCGCGAATCGTTCGCCCGTGCGCTCCGATAGCCGCATGCCGCCGCTATCCCACGATCCAATGAGTTTGCTCAGAGCTCTTGCAGGCGCCGCCGCCGTCTGGATAGATTCTTGTTTACAGAGCGTCTCGAGTGCCTCGCGGACGACCTCGGATTTTGTCCGGCCGGTTCGCCGCGCGAGCCTCTCTAGGGAAACTTCCGTCTCGGGATCGATCCTGACGTTGAGCGTACTCATACCACTAGTGTAACACACCGTGTGTTACGCGTCCAGCTACCGGACCGCGAGCCACGATTGGATGACGATGCGCAGTTTCTCCGGCGTCGAGAGCGAGACGCGCTCGCGCAGCGGGCGATCAGGATCGGCGAGGATTCGCTCGAGGATGCCCCGGTAGATTCCGGCCATCGAGCGCACGCAGACACCCGCACGGCGCGGAATATACTGCACGACTGCGAGGCCGGTCGCGTAGAGTTCGAGCGCACGCGCGGCTTCGAAGGCGACGAGCGCGTGCCACGCCGCGTTGCGCTCGCCGTCAGTGAGCACGCGCGCGTCGATGCCGAAGCGTTCGCGGTCTTCGCGCGGCAGGTAGATACGCCCCATCGCGGCGTCTTCACGCACGTCGCGCAACACGTTGATCAACTGCAGCGCGATGCCGAGCTCTTCCGCGCGATCGAGCGCCTGCGGATCGCGGTAGCCGAAGATGCGCACGCACATGCGCCCGACGACCGCGGCGACGAGATTGCAGTAGCCGCGGAGTTCCTCCCATGTCGCGTACTCGCGCGGTTCGATGTCCATTTCTACGCCGTCGATCAAGCCCTGGAGTTCGTTTTCGGGGATGCCGAAGCGATCGACGGCGCGAGAGAGCACGTGCATGACGGGATCGGTGTAGTCGCCGCGCATGCAGCGGCGCACGCGCTCGCGTTGCGCGGCGAGGCGTTCGGCGAGGTTGTCGCGCGAACGCGACTGATCGTCGACTTCATCGTCGATTTCGCGGGCGAACGCGTAGAGCGCGTAGATCGCGATGCGCTGCTCGAAGGGCAGCGAGATGAAGCCCCAGTAGAAGTTCTTCGCCTCGACGCGCGTGATCGCGGCGCAGTAGCGTTCGGAGAGCTTGATGTCGAGCCCGCTCTCGCCGACGCGTTCGTACGACTGCGAGTCTTCAAGCACGAGCGACCAACGTTTCGAGCAAGAGCGCGACCTTTGCGAGCGTCGGGACGCGGGGGCGGACGGTGTCGCTGCGATACGCCGCGCGCTCGACCGCGCCGACGATCGCGAGGCCGCCGCGCCGATAGAGCGCGAGTTGGCGGCGCAGCGCGGGCGGAGCGATTTTTTCGAGTTCGCAGCCGGAGGCGAGGAGTTCGCGAGCGCGTTCGCAGTGCGCGCGCACGGCGCCCGCGACGCCGTCGGCGCGGAGCTCCGATTGCACGAGATAGCTGCGGCCCTTCGCGGTGTCCCAGGTCACGTCTTGTGCGAAGTTCGCCAACTGCAAGCCGATGCAGACGTCGTCGGAGAGTTTTTCGGTCTGCGGATTGCTCAGACCGAAGACGCCGAGCACCATGCGGCCCACGGGCGCCGCCGAGAACGTGCAATACTCGCGCAACTCCGGCCACGTTTCGTAGCGCGTCGTGTCCTGATCGCGAATGTTCGCTTCGATGAGGTCTTCGAAGGGTTTGGCCGGCAGGTCGTGGTGCGCGATCGTCTCGCGCAGCGCGACGAGCACCGGGTGGACGAGCGCCTGATTCGCAAAGAGTGCGTGGAGCTGTTCGTGCCATGATTGCAAGCGTTCGCGCGCCGCGCTTCCGCTCTCGTCGCCGAAGTCGTCGGTCGTGCGGCAGTACGCGTAGATGCGCATGAGGTCTTTGCGCAGGCGGCTCTTGCGCGGCAAGCCCGAGACGATCAAGAAGTTCTCGTAGTGTTTTCGCGTCAGCAGGCGGCAGTACGCGTCCGCTGCATCAAGTTCGGTGTACTCGCTCATGCGCGCAGCAATCGTCGCGTGCGGTGGAGGTCGGCGAGGGTGCGGGCGGCGACGGCGAACATGGCGATGCGCAACGTTGCGATGAACTCGCGCGCGAGGTCTTCCGCTTCTTCTTCGCCTTGCGCGGCGGCACGCAGGAAGCGTCCCGCGATGCCGACGATGTCGGCGCCGAGTGCGATCGCTTTCGCAACGTCGATGCCGTCGCGGATGCCGCCGCTTGCGACCAGGAGCGCATCCGGTGCGGCTTTGCGCGCGCCCGCGATGCATTCCGCGGTCGGGATGCCCCAACTTGCAAACGCAGCGGCGACGTTCTTACGCCACGGCTCGCGCAAGCGCAGGCGCTCGACCTCACTCCACGACGTTCCGCCGGCGCCCGCGACGTCGACCGCTTGGACGCCCGCACGCAGGAGCTTCACGACGAGATCGGGTGCGATGCCCCAACCGACTTCCTTGACGACGACGGGCACGTCGAGCGCGTCGCAGAGGCGCGCGATCTTCTCAAGCAATCCGGCGAAGCATGTGTCGCCTTCGACTTGCACCGCCTCTTGGATCGCGTTGAGGTGCAGCACGAGTGCGTCGGCGCGCAGCATCTGCACGAGGCGGCGGCATTCTTCGACGCCGTAACCTTTGTTCAGTTGCACGGCGCCGAGGTTCGCGAGCAGCGGAACGTCGGGCGCTTCGTCGCGCACGTCGAAGGTTGCGAGGAGTTCGGGATGTTCGAGCAGCGCGCGCCCGGATCCGAGTCCCATCGCGAGACCCGCGCGTTGCGCGACGCGCGCGAGACGGCGGTTGATGCGTCCCGCTTCCTCGGTGCCGCCGGTCATGCACGAGATGAGCAGCGGCGCCGCGAGTCTCTTGCCGAAGAGCTTCGTGCGAAGGTCGACGTCGTCGAGGTCGATTTCGGGGAGCGCGCAATGTTCGAAGCGCCACGCGTCCAAGCCGCTGCCGACGCCTTTCGCGCCGACGTCGTCTTCGATGTTGATGCGCAGGTGATCGGCCTTGCGCTCGGCGGTCGGGTTAGTGCGATCGGCTTGCAACATACCGTGCCATCCGGTCGAAGTCATCGAAGAATTGCGCGGGAACGTCGCACGATGCGACGACCGCGATCGCTNNCGCACTTCGAGCGTCGCGTCGTCGGAGCGTAACGCGAACGCTTCGATCAAGCGCTGCCGGCGCTTCGGCGGAAGCACCGCGTACGCGGCGACGATCGGGAACGAGGCTTTGCGACGGCTCACGTCGCCCGCGCTCGATTTTCCGGTGATCTCTGAATCGCCCCACGTGCCGAGCCAGTCGTCGCGCATCTGAAACGCCAAGCCGAGCAGATAGCCCGCGCGTCGAAAGCGTCGCACGACCCGCGCCGGCGCGCCGGCCATCTCCGCGCCGATTTCGAGGCTCGCGCCGAGCAGTGCGCCCGTCTTCGCTCGCACCATGCGCAAGTATCCGCGCAATGGAATTTGCACGCGCCCTTCGAGCGCGAGATCGAGGCATTGCCCTTCGACGACTTCGAGCGTTGCGATCGAGAGCGCGCGCACCGCGCGCAGCGTACGCTCGGGATCCGCATTCGCTTCCGTCATGACGCGGAACGCGAGCGCGTGGAGTGCGTCGCCGCCGTTAATGCCCTGCGCGATGCCCCAGAGCGTCCAGAGCGTCGGGCGTCCGTGGCGTTCCTCGTCGCCGTCTTGAATGTCGTCGTGGATGAGCGTGAAGTTGTGCACCCACTCGAGCGCCGTCGCCGCCGCGAGCGCGTCGTCGGCGTTGCCGCCACACGCTTCGCAGGCCCACAGACAAAGGCTCGGACGCGCGAGTTTACCGGTGACCGATTCCCGCGCGCGACCGCTTTCATCGAGCCATCCCATGTGGTAACCCGACATGCGCCCGGTCATCGACGCGGACAAGAGCGCTTGCGCGCGCATCGCTTCCGCGACGCGATCGCGGTACGCGGTGAGCATCGTGGGCATCGGGGTTGTCGCGGGTTTGACCAAAGGCGTGTTCAAAGTCGTTCCAGGCGCGATGTAGCGGAGGCGTGCCCGTTCCATTTCACGAGGGACCGGGCCTATTGACTAAGCCGACTTAGTCCACTAGAATACCGGCGTGAAGAAGGTCAATGTTCACGATGCCAAGACCCATTTTTCCGCGCTGCTCAACGACGTTGCGGGCGGGGAGAGCGTGATCATCGCGAAGGCGGGGACTCCGGTTGCAAAGCTGTCGAGGGTCGCCGAGGAGCCGACGAAGCGAGCGATGGGTTACGACGCCGGTCTCGAGTATTGGATCGCGCCCGATTTTGATGCGTACGTTCCCGAGGAGTTTTTGGAGGGCGTCGAGTGAGGCTCTTGCTCGATACGCACTGCTGGCTGTGGCTCGGCTTCGAACCCAAACGACTCGGGCGCAAGACGCGCGCGCTCCTCTCCGATCTTGGAAACGAGACNNCCTGGAACACGCGCTCGCGCTCACGGCGCTGCCGGAGATTCATCGCGATCCTTTTGACCGCATGCTCGTCGCGCAAGCGCAAGTGGAAGGCATGACCATCGTGACCGCCGACCAGCGGATCGCGCGCTACAACGTGCTCATTCACGACGCGAGCGTCTAGCGGGCGGATGACAAGTCGGGCGTGGAGCCGATCAACGCGGAGAGTCTCTCGCGGAATGGTTCGAGGGCGCCGCTCGTGACGTAGCGCGTCGTCGCGGTGCCGCGGTCGAAGCCATCGATGTGCGCGGCGCACGCGACGCGTTGCGCTTGCGCGAGGGCGGGGTCGAGGCGCGCGATGCCCGCATCGAGGATGCGCGCAAACGCTTCGTCGAGCAGCGGGTAGTGCGTGCAGCCGTAGACTATCGCTTCTGCGGACGCGGGGATCTGCGCGCAGACGGCGGCGACGGCGGCATCGATTTGCGCGGGCGTTGCCGTATCGGATTCGATCAACGGCACAAGCGCGGGCGCGGCGATCTCGGTGACGTGCGCTCCCTCGATGCGTTCCGCTATTGCGCGGCCGTACGCGCCGGAGCGCACGGTTGCCGTCGTCGCGATGACCGCGACTTGACGGCGGCCGCTCTCTTCGACGGCATGCGCGGCCGCTTCGATGAGATCGAAGACACGCGCGCGTGAGGGAGGCCAGCCGTAGTTGCTCGCTGTCGCGCAAGAGGTGTTACAAGCCATCACGATCGCGTCGACGCCGCGCTCGTCGAGCCACGCGATGTTGCTGCGCAGCAAGGCCTGCAGTTCTTCCACAGAGCGATCGCCGTACGGCACGTGCGCGTGATCCGCGAAATACAAGATGTCGACGTCGGGCAACTGCTCGCGTAGCCGTCGCAGCACGGTGAGGCCGCCAAGGCCTGAATCGAAGAGCCCTAGCACGCCTATTCGTTCGGGGGTGGGGTCGGGGCGGGGTTGTCGTGGGCGTAGCGCTCGATTCCGTCGGCGATCGCGACCGCTAATCGCTGCCGCCACGCCGGTGAGTTCAAGTGCGCGAAGTCGCCGGGGTTTGAGAGGAAGGCGGTCTCGACGAGCACCGCGGGCATGTACGCGTGCAACGTCACATAGAGATGGCTCTTCACGATGCCGTCGTTGCGGGTGCCGAGTGCGCTCGCGATCGTGTTTTCGACGTCTTGCGCGAGCGGTACGTCCTCCGGCTTCGAATAGAAACTCGTCGTTCCGCTCACGCTCGGATCGCTGAAAATATTCGCGTGAATCGAGATGAAGAGGCGCGCGCCGGCGTTGTTCGCCACATCGACGCGGGCTTGCAGCTCGGGGTGCGCCTCCGCGTAGGGCGCGAGGACGTCGGTGTCGCCCGTTCGCGTCATACGCACTTGCCAGCCACGCGAAACCAAGACGTCGCGCAAGCGCGTCGCGATGTCGAGCGTGAGCGTCTTCTCCTTCACGCCGCCGCGGACCGAGCCGGGATCGCTGCCGCCGTGGCCGGGATCGATGACGATGAGATGTGGGCTCGTGGGAACGTACGGATGCGAAGGTCCGAACTTCCAACCCGGTGACGTCGTCGACGTTACCTCCGGCGACGCCGGCAGCGGGCCCTCGCTCACGGCAGCGGGCGTCGGCGTCGCAACCGGCTCAACGTTCGCGTAGACGTCGCTTCCGATGCTGCCGTTGCCCGCGCGTGGCGCGTTCGCGACGATTGCGTTGCCGACCGTGATGCGAACGCCGGTTGCCGACGGAACCACGTCGATCGATTGCGCGTCGGCGAGCGAGAGCGCGACGCGCACGCTCCCCGCGTTCTGGTGGACGCGCACCGCGGTGACGTGCCCCGTCCAACGGTCATCGCGTCCGAGCGTTGCGAGCTGCGTGCCGTCGACGTCGATCCAGAAGCGGTTGTCGGGCGCCGCGAGGCGATGCCATTCATAGGTGGCGTCACCCGAGACCGCAACGGCGATCGTAAAGTTGTTTGCGTTTGCGATCACGTCGACCGCGGTCACTTGCGTGCCCGCAGGCGTGGGTAGCGGCCCTGCGCTCGGCGTGACACGAGCTACGTTCGCAACGAGGTCAACGGTGACGAAGGTGCGGAGCGCGGGGGGGCGGCCTTGCGTACGCACGGTGACATCACGAATGCCTTGCCCGATGGGGCGCGTTCCCGTCAGGGTCGAGCCGACGCCGTCGAACTCGTAGACGATGCGCGCCGGCGTTTGCGAAGCGATGCGCGGATGGAGGCGCGCGCCTGCGAAGGCGTTCACGGTCGTGCGGCCGCCGCTGTTGCGCACGTCGAGCGAGGTGATTTGCGGCTCGAGCAGGCGCGTCTTCCCAACTTGGATCGGTGAGAGCGAGAGCGCCGCGAGGAGTTCATTCAAAGGAAGATAGGCTTCGCGGCCGGCGAGGAAGGGCGCGATGCGCGCCTGCGCGCTCACGCGTCCGACGTCGTAGCGGAGATCGCCGATCGCAAAGGAGATCACTTCGGGTTTTGCCGTCGTGATGAGGATATCGCGCTCGCCGGCGTGCCACGTCATGTTCGCGCCGAGCCCGTGCAGCAGCGCGGCAAACGCAGGGTCCGCGACGCCGATCGCGCGCTGTCCGCTGCGCCAAAGGATGTGGGTGAAGGTCAGCGTCATTCCTTGGTAGGCGACGCTGTAGTTTTGCGGTTGTGCCGCGACGACGGCGCCTCTTGCGCCGACGCTCGGGATGACGAGGATCAGCGCGACGGCAAGAGCGCTACCAGTCGGAGCGAGTGAGCGGCGTATCCAGCTCAAAGTTTCCCCCTGGAAGCGTCGGCAAGCGGCGGCCGCCGACGAGAACCTGCACGCTGTTGATGCCCGGAACGGAGGTCAGCGTGAAGACCAATGCTTTGAACTCGCCGTTTTCTCCAAACGTGCCGGTCTGGCGCGCGACGTCATTCGAAAGATCGACGGTCGCCAGCGAGCCGTCGACGCGCACGGATTGCACGTGCGTCCCGGGCGGAAAGCGAACCGCATCGACGTCGCTCGGCGGTCCCGCGACTTCTTGCACCGCGGTGTAGAGGACGCGTTCGTACGTCGAGGCGGCGGCGCCCTCGCCCGGTTGCGGCGAACGCAACGAGATCGTCCACGTCGCGAGCGTTCCGTCGGGCTTCATGTAGTCGATCGCCGCGGTCGTCGGCACGGTCTGGCGAAAGAAGAAATACCAGATCGCTGCGCCGATCAGAACGAGGACGATGATGAGGGCGACGAGGCGCGCGGCTTTCACGCGCTCTTCTTCGCGTTGTGCGGCAGTGGTCCCTCGACTACGTGAAGCGGATCGCGAGGACCGCGATGTCGTCCTTTTGCTGCGCGCCGTTGAGCGTGCGCTCGAGGATCTCGCTTGCCGGATGTTCGGAGTCGGTTTGCATCACGGCGAGGGCGACGTCGCGCAATCGCTTCTCGCCGAGCAGCAGGTTGCGATCGAACTCGAGGATGCCGTCGGTGTAGAGTACGAGCATGGAACCGGGAGCCGAGAGATACGTGTAGCTGCGGCATGCGGGATCGGTCGTGACGCCGAGCGCCACGCCTTCCTGCGGCAGATACTCCGCCTTCCCGGTGCGGTCGAGTTGCAACGGCGGTGGATGGCCCGCGCTCGCATACGTGATTTCGAGCGTGGCGGGATCGATGAAGCCGCACATCGCCGTCACCATCGTTTCGGCACGCAGCCGCAAGACGTCGTTCGTACGCGCGAGCACGATTGCGGGATCCGTCTCGTGCAACGCCGCCGAGAGAATCGACTGACGCGCACGGCTCATCAAGACCGCCGCTTCGGTTCCGTGACCGGCAACGTCGCCCATCGTAAAGAAGATGCGTCCGTCGGGAAGTCTGAAGACGCCGTACCAATCGCCGCCGATCCGCAACTCTTCTTGCGCGGCGAGATAGATCGCATCGAATGCCAGGCCCTCGACGCTCGGAAGCACTTCGAAGAGGAAGGCCCGCTGGAGCGCCGCGGTCGTCCGGCGTTCGCGTTCGTAGGATTGCGTACGCTCGTCCAACTCCTGTACGAGCCGCGCTTGCACGAACGCGTAGAAGACGAGTGCGACAGCGAGCGTGATGCCGAAGAGCACGCTCCAGAGCACGACGCGCCCGATGAGGACGTTCGCGTTGCGATCGGCGATATCAGCGACGGCGTTGAGCGACGCCGACAGTTGCGCGTTGAGCAGTCGGTAGCGATCGATGATCACTTTTCCATGTCGCTGCAGAGCGCGATCGTCGGCGAGCCGCGGATTCGAGGTCATCGGAATCATGATTTGCGCGAGCCACTGCGCGTTGAGGCTTTGCTCCTGCGCGAAGAGCGGCAGCACCGCAGGATCGACGACGAGCAGGTTGTTCTCCAACGATTTCAACGCGCCCGGAAGACGCTCGCGCGCTTGGCGGAGCGGCAGCAGATACTCAGGATTCGTCGTGAGCGCAAAGCCGCGCAAACCGGTCTCTTCATCGAGTTGCAGGCGCAGGATGTACGAGCGATACAACTCGGCCTGGCGAACCGCTTGATCGTGCCGAATCGTCCCGCTGATCGCGGCCTGCAATCCAATCGACGCGGCAACGAAGAACAGCAGGAGCAGCACAATTGCAAGCACCGACGTTCGCAGAAGAACACGGGCCACACTCGTCCCGGGTAGGAGGCCTGGGATACTCGCCATCGTTTCCCGGCCATTTTTCACCGGGCGCAAGGGGGCAACCCCCTTTCGGGCGCCCGCACGTTTGGTTTCGGCGCCTGAGGGAAACAGTACAGGAATGCGGGGAGATCATAATCTCGAGCCGCTTCGTGACGCGCTCGCACAAGGTGTCGAGCGTCTGGCACTCATTGCCGACGCGATGCCGCAGTTGGTATGGCTCGCCCGGGCCGACGGGACGATCGAGTTCTATAACCGGCGTTGGATCGAGTACACGGGCCTCGACATCGAGGCGACCAACGACGAGTACGGCAAGGCCAAAGGCGTCGTCCATCCCGAGGATCTCGCGCCCCTCTGGGAACGCTGGAGCGATGCCCTCGCGACGGGCGTTCCGTACGAATCCGAGTACCGGCTCCGTAACGCGGCGGACGGGGAGTATCGATGGTTCATCGCGCGCGCGCTGCCGGTGCACGACGAACGCGGCGTAATCGTGCGGTGGGTTGGGACCTGCACCGACGTCGACGAGCAACGGCGCGCGCGCGACAACCTGCGATTGATCGCCGAAGCGAGCGACGTCCTCTTTGAATCTTTTGATTCGACAACGAACCTGCAGCGGCTGACGGAGCTTCTCGTTCCGGAGGCCGCCGACTACGTGGCAGTGCTTCTCGCCGACTCCGAGGATCGTTTGCGCACGGTCGCGAGCGCGCATCGCGATCCCGAAGGCGCGGCGGTGCTCGAGCGCGTGCGCGGCGAGCGCCTCTTCGCGCCGGAGGCCGAGCGTCACGAGGTGCGACGTCTGCGCGAAAATCGACCGCGCGTCATCCGCGACTTCAACGTCGGCGCCGCGCGCGACGCGTTCCGGCCGTACCTTGCCGGCACGATCGCGCCGCTCAATCCACTCTCCTCGATCACGATCCCGCTCTACTCGCGCGGCGTCATGCTCGGCGCGCTCTACGTCTTTCACGAAGTCTCGGGCAGGCGGTACGGTGACGGCGACCTGCCGCTCTTCACCGAGATCGGCCGCCGTGCGTCGATCGCAATCGAGAATGCAAGCAGTTACGAACGCGAGCGCCGCATCGCCGAGACGTTCCAACGCGCTTCGCTACCGCTCTCGCTCCCACGACCGCACGGCATCGTCGTCGACGCGATCTTCACGCCCGGCTCCGAAGAGAGCGAGGTCGGCGGCGACTGGTACGATTCCGTCGCATTGCGCGACGGCTCGCTGCTCATCAGCGTCGGTGACGTCATGGGACGCGGGCTGCACGCGGCCGTGATCATGGCGCGCATCCGACAGCTCATCGCGGCGATCGCGCTCTACGAGAGCGATCCCGCGCTCATCTTGGACAGCGCGGACCACTTCGTGCGGCAAGGATCGCCGGAGATGATCATCACCGCGTTCGTCGGCATCATCGATCCGACGCGCACGACGATGCGCTATGCGAACGCCGGGCATCGCTTTCCGCTCCTGCGGCGCGGCGACGAGACGACGGAGCTGCGCGCGACGGGCTTGCCGCTCGGCGTGCGAGGCGAGGTCGCGACGACGTCACACGCGCTCGATCTCATGGGCGCGCGGCTCCTCGTGCTCTACACCGACGGGTTGGTCGAGGAGCGCGGCGCCTCCGAGGAGCGCGAGCAGCGCCTACGTTCCGTGGTCATGACCGACGCGATCATGCACGCGAACGAACCGGCGGCGTTCATTCGTGACGCGTGTCTTCGCGAGCGGCGGCGTGACGACGTCGCGATCCTCGCCATTCGCTTCGAGCCGGGCGAGTCGTGGTCGTTCACCGCGGAGAACGCGCAGGCGGCGAACGACGCGCGCGGTGATTTCGTGCGTTACCTGCGCGGCCGTGACCTCGATGACGAGGCCATCGAGGCCGCGGAGCTCGTCTTCGGCGAACTCGTCGGCAACGTCGTGCGCCACGCACCCGGCCCGATCGACGTGCAGCTCGATTGGAGCGGCGAGGTTCCCGCGTTGCACGTGATCGATCGCGGCAAATCTTTCAGCGGCACCGCGCGGCTTCCAACCAACCCTCTCTCCGAAGGCGGTCGCGGCCTCTTCATCGCCGAGCAATTGAGCAAACGCGTCACCATCGAGCACGTGCCCGGCTTCGGCAACCACATCTGCGCGGAGTTGGAGCTGGAGGGACCCGAGGGGAGAGCGCCGGTGAGGAAGTACGCCGGCGAGTAGCGTTTAGTTCTCCTGAACGGCCTCGACGTCGATGACGAGCCTGATCTCGGGGCTCACGACGACGCCGCCGCGTGCGACCTCGTCGTTCCAACCAACTCCAAAATCGTAACGATCGATCTTCGCGTGCGCGACGAAGCCGGCGCGGCGCTTCGGCCCCTTGTTGACGCCGTCTTCCCACCACGGCGTGTCCCACTGCCCGAGGTATTTCACCTCGAGCGGCACCTTCTTCGTGACGCCGCGAAGCGTCAACTCGCCCCCGACGATGTAATCGACCTCGCCGATCAACTGCGCGGACGTACTCTTATACGAAATGTACGGGTAGTTCGCGACGTCTAAGAAGTCGGCACTCCGCAAATGGTCGTCGCGCTGCTCGACGCCGGTCCAAAGCGTCTTCGCTTCGAAGCGCGTCTCGAACGTGAGCCGCTCCGGTTGCGCCGGGTCGAACTCGAGGCTCCCGGTGATGTTCTTGAACAGCCCGCGCACCCACGTCACCATCATGTGACGAGCGCGAAACTCCACCTCCGTGTGACCGGGCTCGAAAAACCACTTCGCCATCGCCGGTATCCTTTCTTACTGGGTCGCTTTTTCAAACTGCGCGCGGAACTCGCCGGGCTCCAGATTCGTATGCGCCGCGAGCCCAGAAAGATTGGGCTCCGTCAAGTCGCTCGGCTCCAGACGCGTCATGTAGCTTCGCGCAGCGCGATAGGACTCCGTCGTCACGTCGACCATGCGCACGCGCACGCGACCCGTCGCCGGGTCTTGGAGATCCGTCAACTGCACCGGGGTGACGCGGCCTCCCGAGAGCGCGATGAGCGCGCCGCTGCCGCCGTCGAGCAAATAGCGCACCGCGCCGTAACCGAGTGTTTGCGTGTAGTCGACGTCGAACGGCACGGGTTTCGCGCAACGCAGTTCGTAACCGATGTCCTTGGCCAGGATCATCGCATCGACGCCAAGTTCGATCAAGCGACGCCGAACCGCGTCGCGAAGCAGCAAGCCGATGGGGATATCCGCCAAACGGACGTGTCCGTATGCGTCGCGGCTCGGGTTCGCGAGCGCGGCAAACTCGCGCTCGGAGAGGCGTTCGACGATCCCCTCCGCGACGACGGCGACGCCGCCGTCGTGATTCATGCTCTTCTTCTTCACGACGGCACCGGCGATCGTATTGACGACGGCATCGAGATCGAACGCATCCCCGGGAAAGTCTTCCGGAATGACCGCAAGGTCCGCGCCGGCGGCCTTGCACATGCCGAGCGCGAGGGCACCCGATTTGCGCCCCATGCTCACGACGAGGTACCAGCGCGACGTCGTTCGCGCGTCGACGATCAAGCTTTCGATGATGCCGGTACCCATCGAACGCGCCGTTTCAAATCCGAACGTCGGCGCATTATCAGGCAAGGGAAGATCGTTGTCGATCGTCTTGGGGACCGTCACGACGCCGAGACGCCCTTCGCTCAACGCTGCGATGCGCCCAGCCCCATACGTGGTATCGTCGCCGCCGATCGCGATGAGATAGCGCACGCCTAAGTGCGCGAGCGCTCTGACGCAGTTGTCGAGCGTTTCCGTTTGTTCGGCGGGGTTCGTGCGCGACGTTCGCAGGATCGAGCCGCCGGTCGCGTGGATCATCGAGACGTCGTCGACGCCGAGCTCCACGACGTGCGAGGTGTCTCCGCGCGCGAGGTGTCGATAGCCATCGTAGATGCCGATGACGCGGACCCCATGGTGAATCGCTTCGATCGTCGCGGACGCGATGACCCCGTTGATGCCGGGTGCGGGTCCGCCGCCGACGAGAATTGCAAGCGTGTCCTTCACACGCGGCAGCGGTTTACGGTCCTACTGCAATGCCGTACGGCTGGAACGACGTCGGGACGGTGACCGAGTTAGCGGTGTACGGCGAGGTGAGGACGTCGATCTGATTCGGCGATTCATTTGCGATGTACATCGTCCCGTTCGTGCTCATGGCCATTTGCTCGAGGTATCCGGCGGTCAGCGTGACGGTCGACGCAGGCGCCGACGCGCCGGTGTACGCCGGATGGTAAACATCCATCGTTCCCTGGCCGTCGCCGTCGGCGACGTAGAGGTTGTCGGCGCTGTCGGTCACGAGGCCTTCGTTGAAATCGTCGCGTCCGAACGTGATGCCGGCTTCACCGGAGTGGACCGTCGCCGCGAAGTAACCGATGCTGCTCGCATTGGCGACGAACGCGTTTCCGGCGCTATCGATCGCAACGCCGTACGGAGAGGCGACGGAGGCTCCGCTGAGCGTAAACGTCGGCGTCGACGCGCCACCCTGGAAGACGTCGACGCAGCACGTGCCGGAACTGTTTTCGGCAACGTAGATCGTGCCGCTTGAATCGGCGGCGATGCTCAAGGTGGTGGATGCAGATGCCGTCAACGTTTGGATCGACGTGCTCGAAGCCGTAAGCGGCAACTGATAGACCTTGACGGTCGACCCCGCGCCCACGTAAAGCTTGTGTTGCGAAACGGCGAGGCCACAGTACGCGCAGCCACCCGCCGCAAACGTCAGCGTGGGCGTGCTCGCCGCCGTCAACGGAAGTCGATAGACGTCGACGTTGCCGCTGCCGTCCGTTACGTAGAGGTGCGCGAAGACGGGCGGGTTCGGCACGGCGTTCGTGCTACTGCACGCCGAGAGCACGGTGATGCTTGCGGATGCGATGAGGATGGTGAGAAGGCTTGCAAGACGCATAATGCGTTCTCTTGGCGAGTCCGAGGGGGTTACCTGCCGGAGTTCAGCTCTACTTCTCCGGTGATCACGTGCATCGAGATCGCTGCGGCGCCGCGGATGTTGCGTCTACGCGGGTGAGGCGGCGGCGCGGGCCCCCACCGCGAACGGCGTCAGCCACACCGTTGCGATGCCAATCTGGTGAGCGAGCAGCGACAGCGCGTCGACTTCATCGCCAAGGTACGGCGTGCGATCGGGCTTCGGACCGCAGCACAAAAACCCGAGAACCTCGCCGCGCAGCGTCATCGGCAGGAAGAGCATGTGACGACGCGCATCCGAATCGTCGTCGATCTCAAAGGGCTCTTGCCATCGCCGCAACCGTAGCGGCACAGCGTCATTGAACTCGTACGTCGCCGGCGAAACGACGGCGCCGCTCGACGCCGTCAGGGCATAGGCATCTCCATTGCGGACATAACACGCGACGCCGAGGGACTCCAACCCATGGACCACCGTCGCGCACGCGAGGTTCATCATCGCATGCGCGTCCGTCGATGCGTCGGCCTCACGCGCGACGCGTCGAATCTCGGCGATGCCCTTCAGCTTCTTACGGAAAACCACTTGAGCGAGCCGACCTTCGACGAGGCGATGAATCGAACGCGCCGAGAAGCCCAACACGAGGACGGTGCCGAGCGTGAGGCCTTGCGGAACGAAGCCTTCGGAGTATCCGGCACCCAAGGATCGCGCGAAGATCACGCCGATGAGCCATTCCGCCGCGACGAAGATGCCCAGCATGATGACCGAGACGATTGCAAAGGCGGTCGCACGCGTCATCACCAGATTGAGATCGACGAGGCGGTGACGGAGCACCGGGTAGCCGACACCGAATGCGAGCAGGAATATGACGACGTTGAAGAGCGCGTCGCCGTAGTGCGAATACAGGTCTCCGATGCCGAAAAGAGCCGACCCGTTAAAGGCGATGATGAGCGCGATCGCAAGCAGCCAGGAGCCACCGAGCCAACGCACTGCGCTGCGATACTCCGGTGCGGCCGTCGCCATCGCATCGACGATCGAGACGCCAAGCGCGACCGCTAACACGATCTCCACTGCGTACGACGCCGGCTGACTGAAATCAAGTAGCGGAGATGCACTCCACATCCCGCTTGCCAGGAGCGCTGTGATGCTCGCGAAGAGCGCGAACAACCAGGGCGCCGCTCTTCCGATCGCCGTGCGCAAGCGCGTCGCATTCGGCGGGAAGACCGCGAGCAATGCCATGCCGCCGCAGAGTGCCGCGGCAGAGAAGACCGGCGGCAACAGAAACCCGCTAAGTGCAAGCCAGAGATCGGGTGCGACGAGAGCGCCCGCCGTAGTGGCGGCGAGCCACGCCGCGGAAACCAGGACGACGACCGCGCGCGTTCCCGCGCGTCGATCGCGCGCTCGTAGACCGACGAGCAGCGTAACGATAAACGCGCCCAGAGCGGTCAACGCGCTCAATATCCGGCCAAAGTTTTCCTGATAGGCGAGCGCAGGCGGAAACGGCTCGAAGGTCACTCGCATCGGCACGACGCGCCCGTTTCGCACGACCTTGAAATCAACGACCGTGCCGACGGGGCCGGCAAGGTTTGCGATGCTTTCGTAACCCCTCAGGGATTCGGCAATGTCGCCGGCGCGGATTCCCGCTCGCGCCGCCGGGCCGCTTTGATCTACGTACTGGAATTGCACATACGAGGTTCCCTCGAACTCGTAGCCGCCGTAACCCCACGTGATGGGCAATACGAGGA
The DNA here is from genome assembly GCA_003133745.1 of Candidatus Tyrphobacter aquilonaris. Lineage (GTDB taxonomy): Bacteria > Vulcanimicrobiota > Vulcanimicrobiia > Vulcanimicrobiales > Vulcanimicrobiaceae > Tyrphobacter > Tyrphobacter aquilonaris. Next base: position 58,920 of record PKZD01000018.1, on the reverse strand, counting down.
TCAGCAGAGCAAGCGGAATGCCGATGACGGCGCTCGCGAGCGCGATGTTCCGAAGATTCACGCTCGGGCTTTCTGGCGGCGGCTGTGGCGCTCCCTCGACTCCGCGAGGAGGCTTTTAGGGACGCCTAACAAAGCCTCTGCTCTTGCGCCCGCTCCTCTTCGCCATGCTCGCTGCGCTGCTGGCAGCGACCTCACCCGCTATCGCACGAGCCGACGCGGACGACGCGCGCGTCGTCAGTCCGACGAGCGCCGGGCTTCAGCCGATTTCGGCGCCCATTCCGGTCGCAACGCCCGCGCCGGGGGAGTCACGGGTTTTCCGTCGCGCCGACGGCGCATATCAGGCGATACCGCAGGCTCGCGGTCGCACGAAGATCTTCCACATCGTCGAACGGGCTGCGCCGTGGACGCTGATGCCGGGGCTCACGGTGATGGCGAACACGTACAACGGTGTCGTTCCGGGGCCCGCGATCGTCGTGAATCAGGGCGATACCGTCATCATCAACTATACGAATGACGACGCGACGCCGGATTCGATTCATCTGCACGGCATCCACGATATCCCCGTCTCGATGGACGGCGTCGCCGGAATTTCTCAGGCGCTCGTTCCGACCGGCGGACACTTCCTCTATCGCTTCGTCGCCGATCAGCCCGGGACGTTCATCTACCACACGCACGACAACGAAGCGATGCTGAACTCCGGACTCTACGGCGCGATCATCGTGAAGCCGGTACATCCGCGTGCGCTCGAAAACGGCCTCGGCGGCGATTTCCTCGAGGTGCTCTCGTCGTGGCAGATTCAAAGCGCGAGCGAGAATCATTTCACGATCAACGGCAAGGAGTATCCCGCGACCCAGACGCTCGACGTGCGGCGCGGCGAGCATTTTCGCATTCGCTGGATCAACATCTCCGGCGAAGAGTTCCACACGATGCACACGCACGGGCATTACCAGCAGATCATCGATCGCGATGCGGAGCCCGTGACGTATGATGACGTGGAGGATACGGTGCTGCTCGGTCCGGGGCAGCGCGTCGACGTCGTCGTCGATGCGAACGCGCAGCCGGGGACGTGGCTCGTGCACTGTCACGTGGCGGATCACGTCGAGGACGCGCAGGGGATGCCGGCGGGCTTGATCACCGCGATCCATTACATCGGGACACCGAACACGCTCTCGAAGATGTACGCCGCGATGATGCCCGCGATGAACGGCGGCCGGACGCCGGCGCGCGCGCTCTCGTTTTCGACGACCGTGTTGCTCGGCGCGATCGCGGGTTTTACGATTTTCCTCGGGTTGCCGATCGCGCGCGCGCGACGCCTTTCGGCTTCGACCGTCGCGTTGCTCAACGCGCTTGCGATCGGGATTTTGATTTACCTCGTCGTCGAGATCGCACAGAACGCGATCGTGCCGATCCGTGCCGGAATGGATGCGTGGCATGCGGGCGCTGCGGGATTCCCTACGGGGTTGATTCTCGTGTTCGTGCTCGGTCTGGCGATCGGGCTCGTCGGTTTGGGAAGCGGCGCGCAGGCGTTCGCGTTTCGCGCGGCGGCGTCGACGAGCGCGGATCATCCGCTCATGCTTGCGACGCTCATTGCGATCGGCATCGGCGCGCACAACTTCGGCGAGGGACTCGCCATCGGTGCCTCCGCGGCATCGGGACTCACGGCGGTCGCGGTTTCGTTGATCGTCGGCTTCGCGCTGCACAACGCGACCGAAGGTTTCGGCGTTGCGGCGCCGCTGATCGGGCGCGTCGTTCCGACATGGGGACAACTCTTCGTCGCGGGGCTCATCGCGGGCGGCCCCACGTTTCTCGGCACGATCGTCGGCTACACGTTCAACTCGCCCGTGCTCTCCGTCTTGTTCTTAGCCATCGCGGTCGGCGCGCTCGTCTTCGTGATCGGCGAACTCTGGGCCGTGCTGCGCCGCACCGGCCTCACCGCGGCGGCGACGGGGATGATGACGCTGGGATTTCTGCTCGCGTTCGCGACCGAGATGTATTTGGATATCAGCGGGGGCTGACGAACTCGATCGCTCCGTGAGCGCCTTGACGGGGCGACCGTTTGGGTCTAAGATCGTCCCATATGGTTCACGCGCTTTCTTTTTCCCAGATTCTCGGCGGCGCGAAGGTTCTGGGGCGCGACGTCCCCCGCTCCGACATCGGCTGGCACGCCGCCGTGGAGCGCGGGCTGCCGTATGCCGCGCTGCGATCCCTGGCTCGCTCCGTCGCGTTCACCGACGTGGAACTCGCCGGAGTAATTGGGATAGCGAAGTCAACGCTCAATCGACGAAAGCACGAAGGCCGCTTCGGCGTCGACGAATCCGATCGGATCTATCGGACCGCGCGCGTGTTCGCGTTAGCGCACGCGGCGCTCGGAGATCCCGAAAACGTCGGAGCATGGCTTCGGGAACCGAATGGGGCGCTCGGGGGGACCGCGCCGTTGTCGTTGCTGCGTACCGAAGCCGGAGCGCGGGAGGCGGAGGCGCTCGTTGGGCGCTTTCTCTTCGGCGGCTATTCGTAGATGCGCGTGTTTCGGGTGGCGCCGCGCGAGTTATCGACGAGCCCCCTCGATGGAGAGGGCTCGTTTCGTTATGGTGGGCGTTGGTCAAGCCGGGGCACTCGCATGGCGTATACGTCAACGACGCCCGAGCTGGCGCGCCTCGAACATGCCGTTCACATTCCGTACGCGCGCGTTGCCGTCGCCCTCGTTTTCGCGGTTGCCGAGCTGCCCGACGATCTCGTCGAACGCCTTCCCGACAAAGACTTGCCCCCTGACTGGGATGCGGTTCCTTCGGCGCATGCAACGGCCGCGATCGGCGACGCATGGATTTCGTCGACGAGAGGCTTAGCTCTCGCCGTTCCTTCAGCGCTCATTCCTCGCAGCCTAACAAGCGAACGCAACATCCTCATCAATCCCGCTCACCCGGCCTTTGCCCGCATCCGCGTGCGCATCGTCGCGTTCAGGCACGACCCGCGATGAAGGCTTAGCGGCCTTCTTCGGCGTCCTGTTCGTCGAGATGTTTGCTCATGTCGTCGAGCACGTAACGGTTCGCGGCGTCGCGTTTTTCATCGGGAACGACTTCGTCGAAGTACGCGACGAGTTCCGCATCGGTTGCATTTTGTTTGATGCGATCGTCGAAGGCTTGTTTCGTGATGCCGGCGCGATCGAGGAAGCCCATCGAGAGCGGGCAGTAGGCGACGTATTCGCCTTCCGTACCGGCATGTTCGGCGCGAACTTTATCCGCGAGCCGAGCGAGCCACGCGTAGCGGCCTAACATCGTTCGCCCGCTGCGTGGGGGCGTCTTCGAGAGATCGGGGGCGTTCATCGTTTGATTCATAACCTCCACCATGTACCCAGAAGCGGGAGAAAAAAGCTTGGGAGCGGTTCCTCCTTCGTCCTTCGTCCTTCGTCCTTCGACAAGCTCAGGATGACAATGTCAGGGTCAGGATGACAAATGGGAAGGCCGCTCGCGAGAGCGGCCTTCTTCATGCGAACGCGCGCGATCTTCGCGCACGGATTTAACGGATGGCGATGACGTCGGGGTACTGCACGCTAAGCGTCGCCGTCGGCGGACCAGTGACGTACGTCGAGGCATACTCGCTGACGGTCGTCCCTGCCGTATTCGAAACATAGAGCGTGCCATTCTTGTCGAGTGCAACCGCACCGGGAGCGTTGAGGCCGGTCGTAATGGTCAGCGCCGGCGTCGTGTTCCCTTGCAGATACTTCGTCACCGAGTTCGAACCGTAGTTCGCGACGTACAAGCTGTCCGCCGTGTCAACGGCGATCGCGAAGGGAGTGGTGAGGCCGCTGACGGTCCGCGTCAAGGTCGTTCCGCCATTTGCGTATTCAGTGACGGTGTCGGAGCCTCCGGGCGCGCCGTTGATGCCGCAGTTGCAGTTCGCTACGTACAGCGTGCCGGCAGAATCGACGGCCAATGCAACGGGTTCGTTGACGCCTGCCGTTATCGTGCGCATCGGAGACGTCGTCCCGGGTGCGTAGACAAGAATTTGGTCGGCTCCGGTGTGAAAGTAACTCGGGTTGCAGACCTCGCAGTTTGCCACGTAGAGATTGCCCGCGGGATCGATCGCGATCCCGGTCGGTTCGTCGACGGTAATGCTCCGCGTCGGCGGGCCGCTCGTGTAACCCTGAGCGTATTCCGTAACCGCGCTCGGCGGTCCGTTGAGGAGAAGACTGGAAAGGTAGAGCGTATTCGCGCTGTCGATCGCAAGCGCGAAGGGTTCGGAGTTCGAGTTCACCGCGATGGTTACGGATGGCGAGGTCGCACCTCGTGGATATTCGACGACGTTGTCGGTGCCGGCTTGGCCGGTAAAGCATGATTGGCAATTGGCAACAAACAAATCGCCGGTGCTGTCGAATACCGCGCCGACCCACGGCAACGCAATTCCGGTTGTGAGCGTTCCGGTGGACGACGTGCTTCCCGGTTGGAAGAGATCGACGGTGGCAGGTGCGGTGCTTGTGGTTTGACCGTTCGCTTTCGCGCACGGCGTGCAGCTGCCGACAGCGATCTGCTGCGGGGCGCTTCCAGATCCCGGCGGGTTGAGCGCAACGCCCGAGCTACGGCATCCCGCCAAGGAGAGGCCGCCCGCGAGAGCGAGCAGCATGAGCGGCAAGAAGAGGTAGCGACGGTTCGATGCGCGGCGTGGTCCCAAGAACATGGCTAGCATCCTTTCAGTACGTAAATAAGACGCGCGCCAGGGTTTCGCTCCCTTGCCTGTCCTGGCCCTGAAGGGCCACACCCAGCGCAGCATTTCAAGTACTGTACCCCAATTGTGCCATCCTACCCCGAATGCGAAAGCGAGCACGACGGTACTCGGCGTTGCCGATTTGTCGTGCTCGCTTACGAAGTGGACGAAGTGGTGGAGCTGTCGGGGTGCTGCCCCCCGAGTCCGAGAATCCTAGTCGACGTCTTCTCCAGGCTCAGCTTCGAGTTTTTCTTGATCGAGCGTACGCCTCGAAGCCGGGCTTATCGCTCGCCGCAGATCCTTTGTTTCGCGCGTGCGTCGGATCGGGCGCGCGCGCTAGTCGGACTTCGTGACGGTCGGCGAGATGGCTCCGACGGCCTCTCGCTCCCCGTGGCTAACCTAAGTTAGGCAGCCAGTGCGTAGTTGTTTTCGGCAAATATGCCGTTGCGATCGTTTTAGGAGAGCTCGCAACTCCGCCTGCCGGCGTCGACCGCGGATGTTCCCGTCGAACCTATCTCAGCCCCGCGGATACCTATTCTAACACGCTGGGCAAGGCTGCGGGTTTCGCGCCGTTGCCGCCGGGCAGGCGCTCCACGGCCGAGAAACCGGCGATCGCGGCGCGAATGCGCTCGGCTTCGTCGCGGAGCGAGAGCGTGAGCGCCTTGAGCTCCGCGGAGGCGGAGGCGATTCCTTCGCCGCGTTGGGCGACCGCGTGGACGCCGTCGATCGTCGATCGCGCCGCCTGCTCACCTTCCTCGGAGGAGCCTTGCAGATCGGCCGCGAGCTTCGCGAGCGTCTTCGCGAGTTGCGCGTTGTCGGCCGTGAGGCGTTCGACGAGCAGCGTCGAGTCGACGAGCGAATCGGTCGCGCCCTTCTGCTCCTTTTGCGCAAGCACGACGCGATCGATGCGGCCGCGCACGCCCTTTACGTTCTCGACGATTTGCGCGAGCGCGGTTGCAACTTGCGACGTCTTCGTTCGCCCTTGCGCAACGGCTTCGTTGCCGCGCTTCGTAATGCTGACCGCGCGATCGATCTCGCGCTGCACCGCGCGAATGAGGCCGGCGATCTCGCGCGTCGCGGTTGCGGACGAGTCGGCGAGTTTGCGGATTTCATCGGCGACGACGGCGAAGCCGCGGCCGTGTTCGCCTGCGCGCGCCGCTTCGATTGCGGCATTGAGGGCGAGCAAGTTCGTTTGATCGGCGATCTCGTCGATCTTCTCGGTGATCGAGCCGATCTGCTGCGAGGTGAGGCGCAGCGCATCGATGCCGGAGACGAGTTCGATCATGACTTCGGCGGTTGCTTGCGCGGTGCGATCCGCCGCCGCAATCGCGATGGCGGCGACGTCGGCGCTCGCACCGGCGGATTCGGAGATGCCGCGCGCTTCGCCCGCGGCGTCGATCGTCGCAGCGGCGGTGCGCGAGAGCTGCTCCAATCCCGCCGCGTTGCTCTGCGCCGCCGATCCGAGGCGTTCGGCGGTTTCTTTTGCGCGCACGGCCATCGCGGAGAGTTCTTGAGCGCCGTCGGCGACGGCGGCGACGGCCCCCGCGAGCGTTCCGACGGTCGAGACCGCGCTCGAGAGATCGGTTGCGTTCGCGCGCGCGTCGCGCGAGAAATCTTCCGCACGCGCACGCAACGCGCCCGCAGAGCTTTCCAAGAGTTCGGCGGTCGCGCGCACGTCGCCGACGACCGTGCGCATCGCGTCGACGACTTTGCGAAACGCGATCGCGACCATGTCACGGTCGGAACTCGGCACGAGTTGCACCGAGAGATCGCCTCCCGCGAGCCGTTCGCCGCCGCTCGCCAGGCGCCCGAGCGCGGTGTTCGCGTCCGCAACCGCGGCGACGAGCAGTCCGGCTTCGTGCGGAACGCGCGGCTCGCCAAAGAGTCCGGGGTCGTCGACGATGTCGCCGGCGCGAAAGCGTTCCATGAGCGCGACCGTGCGCAAGATCGGACGCGAGACGCTGCGCGAGAGCACGCGCGCAGAGAGCGCCGCGATGATCGACGCAACGACGAGCACGGCGGCGGCATCCCACGCGCCGGTACGCATGACTTCTCCGGCGGTCGTGCGGCCCGCTTCGAGATCGCCGAGCAGACGCAGCGCCGCACCGCTCATCGTCATGACAACGACGCCGATGACCATCAAGAACACGACCGTGAAGCGCCGCGCGATGCCGCCGCGCGCGCGCGGCGAGAGCGGCGGCACGCGATCGCGCACGACGCAGAGGACCGCGATGAGATCGGCGACGAGCGCTTCCGCGTTGAGCACGTTGAGCACGATGTCGACGACGGCACCGACGCACGCAGCAATGACGACCGCAACGAGGTTCGTGAAGAGCGGCAAGCCTGCGAGCGCATTCGTGAGCGTAATGACGACGACGGCGCCGAGAAGATAGCAGACGACGAACGCGAGCGCGATGCGGACGGCAAAGCGGCGTAAGCGATGGACCGCGGAGACGAAGTCGAGGGCGCGTTCGTCGTACAAGCGATCGCGAACGTACGCGAGCTCGCGGCGATCGAGCGCGTGCGCGATCGGATAGAGCATGCTGCCGAGTACCGCGATGATCGCGATCGCGTAGAGCAACTCGCGCACGACGAGATTGCCCAGCGTCGCGAGAACGAGCACGACCGCGGCGAGCCCGGCGAGGCCCGTCCAGCGCATCCCATTTTGAAACTCGCGCACGAGCACATCGAAGCGCTGCGACGCGGTGGCGGCAGCGGGCGGGTTCACGAGCGGCGTCCGTGTCGTGCGAGCAAAGCGCCCTTGACGTTCGCCGCGAGCGTCGGCGTCATCCCCTTCACCGCGGCAATCTCGTCGACGGCGGCGCGTTCGATTGCGGCGACCGACCCAAACGTGTTAAGGAGTCGCCGGCGACGCACGGGGCCGACGTGTTCGAGCGCGTCGAGCGCGGATTGCGTCATCGCTTTGCGGCGGCGGTCGCGATGGAACGTGACGGCGAAGCGGTGCGCTTCGTCGCGAATCCGCATCACCAAATGCAAGCCCGGCGAGTTCGGTGTCAGCACGATCGGATCCGGCGAGCCGGGAACGTAGAGCCATTCGTGTTCCTTCGCGAGGCCCGCGAGGGGAATGCCCGTCATGTCGAGTTCTTCGAGCACGTCGGCGACCGCGCTGAGTTGGCCTTTGCCGCCGTCGATGAGCAACAAGTCCGGCGTCTTGTCAAACTTCTCGCGCGCGGCCGCGTGACGAGCGAGTTTGATTTCCTTCGAATCGGTGGAGGGACCGGCGACGTCTTCATCGGTCACGCGGCGCAGATAGCGCAGGCGGCGACGCAGCGTTTCCTGCATCATCGCGAAATCGTTGGAGCCGCGATCGTATTGAATCTTGAACTTGCGATAGTCGCTCTTCTTTGCACGCCCTTCGACGAACACGACCATCGAGGCGACGGGATTCGTGCCCTGAATGTTCGAGATGTCGTAACATTCGATGCGATGCGGCGGGCGCGGGAGTTCGAGCGCGTCGGCGAGTTCGGTGAGCGAACGCGCCTGCGCGCTTTCCTGCACCTCCTGATGCGCGAGAAAGGCTTTGAGGTTTTGCTCCGCGTTGCGATGCACGAGCGCGAGGTACTTCGCGCGCGCGCCGCGCCGGGGAAGCAGGGTGCGCACGTGCTGGCCCTTGAGCGTCGAGAGCCACTCCTCAATCGTTTCCTGCTCTTCCGGCAGCGTCTCGACGAGGATTTCCTTCGGAACCGCGGCGCTCGAGAGATGCGCGCGCGAGCGCTTCGAGATCGCGACCGGCGCCTCGTTTTCCCGCCCGATGCGCGCGGGAAGCGCCGATGCCGCCTTCGTCTCCGGCGCGCTCGCGGTGCGCGCGGTGTAGAATTGTTTGAGGAACTCCGCCGTCAATACCGCGTCGCCTTGATCGGCGACGCCGTCGAGGATAAAATGCTCCTGCCCGATCAGCTTCCCGCCGCGCACGAAGAACACTTGCACGCACGCCTGGCCTTGCGCGCGCGCGCTCGCGATGAGGTCCATGTCGAGGCGCGATCTCCAGACCACCTTCTGCGATTCGGTGACGCGACGCACGTGAACGATGCGATCGCGGATGCGCGCGGCGGCTTCGAAGTGCAGGTTTTCCGCAGTCTCTTCCATCTCGTGTTGGAGACGCGCGAGCAACGAGTCCTGTTTGCCTTCGAGGAAGAGTACGACCTCATCGATCATCGCGTCGTATTGGGCTTCGGTTTGGAAACCGACGCACGGCGCGAGGCAACGCTTGATGTGGTATTGGAGGCACGGGCGATGACGGCGCCCGTCGATCGGTTCGCGACAGGTGCGCAGCGGAAAGACGAGGCGGATGAGGTCGATGAGCTCGCGTAACCCCTGCGCGTTCGTGTAGGGGCCGAAATAGCGAGCGCCGTCGTCTTTCACCGCGCGCGTGAAGACGACGCGCGGAAACGGCTCGTTCGTGACCTTGAGGTACGGGTAGCGTTTGTCATCGCGCAATCGCACATTGAATGCGGGCTGATGACGCTTGATGAGGTTCGCTTCGAGGATCAACGCTTCAATTTCATTCGTGACGACGATCGTGCGCACGTCGACGACCCGCTCCAGCATCGCAATGGTTCGCGGATGATGCGCGGCGTTTTCCTGAAAGTAGGATCGCACGCGATTGCGCAGCGAGATCGCCTTGCCGATGTAGAGAATGTCCCCGTCGGCGCCGACCATCGAATAGACGCCGGGAGCATCGGGGGCTTGCGCGAGCGTGTTCTTGAGCTGCTCCGTCATGCCGCCGGCGGAACGGCGCGGCGCGCGCGCTGGCGCGCCACGAGCGCGATGACGATTGCCACAACGACCGCTGCCGCCAAAATCACGTACGCCCACCGTTGCAGCATCGGCAGCACGGTATCGAGCCGAGAGCCGAGCGCGTCGCCGAGCAACAACAATCCGCCGCAAAAGATCGCGGAGCCGAGCAACGTCCAAAGGTAGAACGGTCCCAGCTCCATTTCCGCAATACCGGCGACGAACGGCGAGAGCCCGCGCACCATTGGAATGAAGCGGCAGAGAAAGACGGCGAAGGTTCCATAGCGCGTGAAAAATGCATCAACGGCATCGAGTCGTTTATGGTGGAAGCCGATGTACTTCCCATAGCGTTCGGCAACCGTGCGTCCACCAAACCTTCCAATGACGTATCCGAGCGTGCCGCCGAAGAGTTCACCGCCTACGGCCGCAGCGAAAACAAAACCGAGGTTATCCAAATGCTTCGTCGCCACGAGTCCGCCGGCGACGGGCAGCAAGAGTTCCGCAGCGACGGGGAACCCAATGTTTCCCAGCGTCAAGCCGATGAAGACGCCAAAATAGCCGTAGTGATGGATGAGCGCGACGAGCGCGCTCTGCAGAGATTCCAAGGTAATGCTCTATTCGGCGGCGCCGGCGATGTTTCGTGCGCCGAGGCGGCGCAGGATCGCGGCCGCCCGGCTTCCGCCTTCGGCGCGCAGCGCTTCAAAGAGATCGAGCGGCTCCACGTCACGGCCTTCGGCCCCTTGCTCGGCCAGCGTTACAATCTTGCGCACGCGCGGCGTGACGAGGATGCCTTCCCACAAGCGCTCGTCGCCGGCGCCGAGGCTCCGGCGGACTTCGGCGTAGACCTCGTGGAGGTCGAGGCCCGCGCTTCGCAGCGCGGTCACCACCGCCGGGTCGCGTTCTTCCAGCAGCGCAACGAGCAAATGCTCGGCACCAATGAAGTAATCATTGTGGTTGCGAGACTCTTGTTCCGCCACGCGGACGATCCGCCAAGACGCGGGGCTGAAATGCGAAAACACCGGTATCCCGGGTCCTTCAGAATAGCAGCGGGCAAATTTCGGGGCGACTGGATTCGAACCAGCGACCTCTACGTCCCGAACGTAGCGCTCTACCAAGCTGAGCCACGCCCCGCGGGAAGGCTCCGATATTCGTTTTAGCCGGCGCCGCACCTTGCGGCGCACCTTGCGGCGTACCTTGCGCCATACCTCGCGCCGCGCTTTACGGGCGCCTAGGCCCTCCAGCAGCCCCTCCGCCGCCTGGGCGAGGGTATCCGCCGCGCCCCTGGAAGGGTCCCCATCGCCATATGAGATGCCTTATCGTGGGGTGCGGACGCGTCGGCTCCGCGCTCGCGAACCTGCTCGACGCGGACGGTCACGAGGTGATCGTCCTCGACGAAAACCCCAACGCATTCAAAAGACTCGGCCAGAAGTTCCACGGCCATGCCGTCGTCGGTAACGGCATCGACTATGACGTGCTCAAGAGCGCGGGTGCGGCGACGGCCGACGGTTTTGTCGCCGTCACGGAGGGCGACAACCGCAACATCATGGCCGCGCTCATCGCCCAGCGCATGTTCAAGATCAAGCGCATCGTCGCGCGCATCTACGATCCGCCGCGGGGCCAGATGTATCGCGAGTTGGGCGTCGAGACGGTTTGCCCGACCACCGTCGGGGCGAAGTTGATTCGCGACCGGCTCGTCGAAGCGCCGTGGGACGGCTCGCAACCCTTCGATTTTGGTCGTCTCACGGCCGTCACGGCGACCGTCGCCGGCGAAGCGGCCGGGCGACGCGTCGGCGAGATCGAGGAGCCCGGACGCATTCGCATCGCCGCGATTCGCCGCGCTCCCGGCAAAGTTGTCGTCGCAACCGAGGATGCGGTGCTCGAAGCCGGCGACGAGGTGCACGCGATCGTCGCCCCCGATGCAATCAGCAACTTCGCGAAGTTCTTCGGCGAATCGGCGCGCGCCGAAATCCCGGCATGAGAGGAACGCGATGTTCATTCTGATCGTCGGCGGCGGCAAAGTTGGATCGTATCTCACGCGCGCGCTCCTGAACGCAGGTCACGAGACCGTCGTCATCGAGAAGAACGAGCGTAAGGCGAAGATGCTCGATCGCTTAGTCGATCGTCAGGTAACGCTCGTTGGCGACGGTTGCGATCCGGTCGTGCTGGAGGGCGCGGGAATGGCGCGCGCCGACGTCGTCGTCGCCGATACCGGGGATGACGAGGACAACCTCGTCGTCGCGCTGCTCACCAAGAAGAAGTCCAAAGCGCGCTGCATTGCGCGCGTGAACAATCCGCGCAATCGGCTGATCTTCGAGTCGCTGGACCCGGCGGATCCGGTCACGGTCATCTCGTCAACGGAGATCATCCTCGACGTGCTCCAAGAGTACGTCAACGCCGCGAGTTGCGGGCCGCCGGTCGAGACACTCCACCTCTTCGGGAAGGGCAACTTGCGCCTCGTGAAGATCGGCGTGCCGCCCGATTCGTCGCTTGCCGGTCGGCCGCTCTCAGAGGTGAACTTCCCACACGGCTCCGTCGTCGTCGCGATCGATCGCGCCGAACGCGACTTTGAGATTCCAACCGGCGACACGGTGTTGCGGCCCGGCGATCAAATCATTGCAATCGTGAAAAGCGGCGCCGCGGAGCGCATGTTCGAGCTGTTCGCGTCACCCGCTTAGATATAACCCTTCCGGAGGGCGACGACTGCCGCGTGGGTACGGTCCGACGCCGCGAGCTTCTCCAAGATGTCCCGCACGTGCCCTTTGACCGTCCCGAGGCCGATGTGTAGCCGCTCCGCGATTTGGCTGTTGCCGACGCCATCGGCGATCAAGGCTAGCACCTCGGTTTCGCGCCGGGTCAACGGAGAGACCGGCGCCGGCGGCTGCGCGCCGCTGCCGAATCGCGCGAGCACGATGTGCGCGATCTTCGGATCGAAGTACGCACCACCCTCACGCGCGATGCGAACGGCTTCGACGATTCGCTCGGGTTCGGAACTCTTGAGGCAGTAGGCGTCCGCTCCGGCTGCGAGCGCGGCGATCACTTCTTCTTCGAGGTCGATCATCGTGAGGATCACGACGTGCGTCAGCGGCAACTCGGCGCGTACGCGTTGCGTGAGCGCGACGCCGTCCATACCCGGGAGCCCGATGTCGATGATGGCGACGTCGGGGCGTTCCTTTCGTATCAACTCCAACCCGAGAATGCCGTCGGGCGCCTCGCCGACGACGTCAGTTTCGCCTGCGAGCGACGTTCGCAAGCCGGCGCGCGTGAGCGCGTGGTCCTCGACGATGACGACGCGCGCCTTCATGATGCCGCCGCTTTCACGCGGATCGGAAGCGAGAGCGTGAACTCGCTCCCTTTCGGTTGGCGCGGCGCATACGCAACGCGGCCCCCATGTTTTTCCGCAATTCGCCGGACGACGTACAAGCCGAGGCCCGTTCCCCCGCCGATCCCGGATCCGCCGAATCGCTCGAACAGTTGCGCGCGCCGATCCTCCGCGACCCCGTACCCGTCGTCCTCGACAGCGAAAGAGACGGTCTCGCCATCGCGCGTGCAGCGAATCGACACGGTGCCGCCCTGCGGCGTCGCCGCGAGCGCATTCGCGACGAGGTTCACGAGCGCACGCCGTAACTCGTGCACGTCTCCGATGACGTCCGGCAACTCGGGCGCTACCTGCGAGACGAGCGCCACGCCCTTCGCTTCGGCAACTTGGGCCAACTCCTCCACGACGCGCAGCATGACAGCGTTGCAGTCCACTGCCTCGCGAACGTTCGACTCCTCACCGGATTCATATCGCGCGACGAGCAGCAGCGTCTCGACGAGCCGGCGCTCCTCACTGTTCGACGCAAGCGCCGTGCGAAGCACGTCCCGGTAACGCTCGGGCAACTCGCCGTATGCGCTTGCGAGAGCCTGCTTCATCGTCACGTCCGCTGCTCCGAGCGGCGTGCGCAAATCGTGCGCCAACGCATAGACGATGTCGCGAATGACGTCGCCGCGCCGTGCGATCTCGTCACGCTGTTGCACGATCTCGTCGTGTTGCTCCGCAAGCCGCGTGAAAAGGCGAGCCTGCTGCAGCGCGATCGCCGCTTGATCGGCGAAGGAGCGCACGATGTCCGGCGCCTCCGAAACAAATTGCCGCCCCGACGTTACTGCGAGAATTAATACCGGTGCCGGTTCCTCTCCGTGCAACGCGACGGCGAGCGCCGCTTCCGCCCCGAGTGCGGACAGCGTCAAGCGGGCGAGCACGTCCGCCGGGGTCACGACGAGCGCGTCCGGCGAAGCGCGCGCGCGCGCGGCGAGCGAAGCGAGCTCCGTCGGCGGAGCCTTGCGCTCGTAGACGACATCCGCCTCGTCGCGCGCATATGAAAGCAGCACCGGCACGTCGAGCGTCGAGCCGCGCACGATGAGCAATCCACGCGATGCGCCGGCCAACGTCGTCGATTCGCGTAAGACGCCTCGAAGGACGAGCTCGACGTTGAGGCTCGCGCGTACGCGGTCGACGGCAGCGCGGAGCGCCTTCTCGATCTCGACCTGTCGCGCGCGCAACGACGACTCGCCGGCTTCGCGCGCGTAGTCTTGCGTCTTGATGCTCAAGTAGCCCACCAAAGCGAAGGAGAGCGCGGTGAGCAGTCGATCGCCGACTGCGATTCCGTCCCAGTGATAGTGGTTTTGAACGCCATTCACATATCCCGCGATGACGTTTGCGATTTGCGCGGCGACGACGAGTTGCGCGGTCAGACGGCGATTCAGCGCGAGGCTGCTCAACGCAATGGGGCCGTTGAGCAGGATGGCTGCCACAAAAAGCTGCGGCGTGAAGAGATCGACGATCCACGCGCAGATCAGCAACGCGTAGCATAGGATCGCCATGGCGTTGGGCGTTCTCGCTCGCGCCGGAACATTCCCGGCGGGGCTCGGTGCGTGCATCGCGAAGCCACGGGCGATGGATGCGCGGCGTTCGCCGGAAGAGTTGCTACGCGAGTTCGGCGGGCGCGCGAGGGTCGTCATCTACATCGCGAGTGCTCCCGGTGCGGGCAAGACGCGCCGCCTCCTCGAGGACGCGCGGCGCATGCTGCTCGCCGAGCGCCGCGTCGCCATTGGATGGGTCGAAACGAAGGGCCGCCCGGATCTCGAGCGCCTCGCGAACGCGCTGCCGCGCATCCCGCCCCGCGTCGTTCAGGTTGGCGACGCAACCTTCGAGGACTTCGACTACGACGCCGCGGTCCGTATGAAGCCCGAGCTCATCGTTCTCGACGAACTGGCGCACGAGAACCTGAGCGGCGCAACGCACGCGAAACGCTGGCAAGATGCGCTTGCCCTACGCGAGCAAGGCATCAGCGTCATCGGCGCATTGAACATTCAACATCTCGAAAGCGTCGCTCCGATCGCCGAGGGATTGATCGGCTATCCCGTTCGAGAGATCGTTCCCCTCTCGTTCCTGCAATCCGCGGACGAAGTCATTGCGCTCGACGTTCCGCCGCGTCTGCTTCAGAGCCGCGTTCGATCGGGAAAGATCGTGAACGAGCAGGACATCGAGCGCGCGCTCAACGGCGTCTTCAAGGAACAAACGCTCGCGATGCTCCGCGAGCTTCTGCTGCACACGGTCGACAACCTGACGGTCCCGGTCGTGAAGGCCGGGCGCACGTCGATTGCCGCCGCGTTCGTCGATCCGGGTGTCGAGCCGCTTCCGTTCCTGCGTCGCACCGGCGCTCTCGCACACGCGCTCGATCTCGCCTTCGAGATCGTTCCCGCGCAGGGCGTCGATCGCCCCAAGATCGAACGCGCGGCGCGCGAGGTCGGCGGCGAGCTGTTACGTGAGAACGTTGAAGCGGGCACGCCCGCCGCCGACGCGCTGCACCCCTCGATGATCGCGTTGCCGCTCGGGAAGGCGGCGCAGCGCCTCACGAACACGCCGCTTCCGTACGATCTTTTCATCGTCGGCGCCGGACAGACGTATATCGGCGAAAATCCGCCGCCCTCGCCGTACTCGCAGACCGCCGGCGATCGGATGCGCGTCGGTTACGGACGTCTGACCGTCTACATCGGTCCCGCAGCCGGCTCCGGCAAGACGTTCGCCATGCTCGACCGCGCGCATCAACTCGCCGCGGAGGGCACAGATGTCGTCGCCGGTTTCGTCGAAACGCACGGGCGAGCGGAGACCGCAGCGCTGCTCGACGGTTTGACGGTGCTTCCTTCGAGAACCGTCGTCGCAAACGGCATCACGTATCGAGAGTTCGATCGCGACGCGTTGATCGCACGGCATCCTCAGGTTGCCCTCATCGATGAACTCGCGCACACGAACGCGCCCGGTTCGGTCGCCCCGAAGCGCTTCCAGGACGTGCTCGCGGTGCTGCGTGCGGGGATCGACGTGCTGACGACGTTGAACGTCCAGCATCTCGAAGGCCTCGGCGACACGGTACGTCGCTTGACCGGCACGATCGTGCGCGAAACCTTGCCCGACGGCATCCTCGCACTCGCCGATGAGATCATCCTTGTCGACATCACGCCCGACGCACTACGGCAACGCCTGCGCGAAGGAAAAATTTACCCCCCGGAGCGCGTCGATACGGCGCTCTCGAATTTCTTCCGCAGCGAAAATCTGTTCGTCTTACGCGAGTTGGCTCTGCGCGAAGCGCTGCGCGCGCGCTACCGCGAGCGCGTGGCCTCTCCATTCGAACGCTTGCTCATGAGCATCGGCAGCCGGAGGCTCGACGCGCCGATGATCACGCGGGCGAGCCGCGTCGCGGCACGCCTCGCGATCGACTTCGCCGTTGCGCACATCCTCGAGCCGAAGGAAACGGTTGATCCGGCGATCGTCGCAGTACTGCGCGCGGAGGCACGAAAGACGAACGCGGATTGGATCGAAGAACGTGCCGCGGACGTCCCCGCACGCGTGCTGGAGATCGCGCGCGCGAAACCCGAGACGACGATTGCCGTCGCGGGCACGCGCCGTGCTCCACGGTGGCTGCAGCCCCCCTCGTTCGCCCGCCGCCTGCTGGACGCAGGCGCCCGCGAGCTGCTCGTTCTCGTGCCGCCCGAGACGGAGACGCTTCCCGAGGCGCCGGAATAGCTTAGCGCGGCGCGTCGAGGGCGAGGTTTAACTCGAGGACGTTCACGCGGGGCTCGCCGAGGAAGCCGAGGGTGCGACCCTGCACGTGCGCGGCGATCAATGCGTCTACCGCAGCGAGCGTGAGATGACGGGCCTTCGCGACGCGCGCCGCCTGGTAGTACGCGCCCTCCGGGCTGATATCCGGATCGATGCCGCTTGCGCTCGAGGTGACGAGATCCATCGGGGGAGCGCCGTGCGCGTCCGGATTCTCACGTTCGACCTGCGCAATCGTCGCCTGTGTGGCTGCGATCAACTTCTTCGATGACGGCCCGAGGTTCGTACCTCCGGTCTGCGTCGGATCGTAGCCCTTCCCCGCGGCGGAGGGGCGCCCGTGAAAATACTGCGGCTGCGTCCAGAGTTGCCCGATGATCGCCGAGCCGACGACGTTCCCATTGCGCACGACGAGCGAACCGTTCGCTTGCCACGGGAAGAGCAACTGTGCCAGCCCTGTCATCGCGAGAGGATAGGCGAGCCCGAAGATGACGACGCTGACGAGCGTGACGCGCAACGCGACGCCGAGATGTTTGATCATGTCAGGTGCAGCACCGCAAGCAGCATGTCAATGAGCTTGATGCCGATGAACGGCACGATGATCCCGCCGACACCATAGATGAGGACGTTATCCCGAAGCACGGCGTTCGCGCCGCGCGGCTGGTATTTCACGCCGCGTAACGCAAGTGGTATCAGCGCAACGATGATGAGCGCGTTGAAGATGACCGCCGACAGGATCGCGCTTTGCCATGTCGTCAAACGCATGACGTTGAGGATCTCCATCGCGGGGTAGGCGACCGCGAACATCGCCGGCAGGATCGCAAAATACTTCGCGACGTCATTCGCGATCGAGAACGTCGTCAGCGCGCCGCGCGTCATGAGCAACTGCTTGCCGATCTCGACGATCTCGATGAGCTTGGTCGGGTCGGAGTCGAGATCCACCATATTCGCCGCTTCTTTGGCGGCTTGCGTGCCGGAGTTCATCGCGACCCCGACATCCGCTTGCGCGAGCGCCGGTGCGTCGTTCGTCCCATCGCCGGTCATCGCCACGAGCCGCCCCGAACTCTGCTCGCGACGAATAAGGTCCATCTTTGTTTCGGGCGTTGCTTCGGCAAGAAAGTCGTCGACGCCGGATTCCTGGGCAATCGCCGCGGCCGTCAGCGGGTTGTCGCCGGTGATCATGACCGTCCGAATGCCCATCGCGCGCAAGCGATCGAAGCGCTCGCGCATGTTCGGCTTGAGAATGTCCTTGAGTTGAATCACCGCTAAGATACTCGTATTGCGAGCCAATATCAGCGGCGTGCCGCCGCTGCGCGCGATGCGCTCCACGTCTTGCGACAGTTCGCTCGACGGCGAGCCGCCCTGCTCGCGCACCCATGCGGCGACGGCATCCGGCGCACCCTTGCGAATCTTTGCCCCATCGGGGAGATCGACGCCGCTCATGCGCGTATACGCTGAAAACGGCACGAAGACCGTGCCCGCCGGCTGCGTCTCCTCCGCGCCCTCCCGCTTCGCGAGCGCGACGATCGAGCGGCCCTCGGGGGTCTCGTCGGCGAGTGAAGAGAGGCACGCCGCCTGCGCAATCTCGATCGCCGAGGCGCCGGCGGCGGCGACAAAGGCCGTCGCTTGCCGGTTGCCGAGCGTGATCGTGCNNCATCGCGAGCACGTTGCGCTGCATCACCCGGTCCATGCCGGCGATGCCGATTGCCGAGAGTAGGCCGCCAATCGTCGTCGGAATCAAGCAGACGAGCAGCGCGATGAGCACGGTCACGCTTTGATGGGCGCCGGCGTAAATCGAGTACGGCGCCAGCGTCGCAACTGCGATCAGGAAAACGATCGTGAGCCCCGCAAGCAAAATCGAGAGGGCGATCTCGTTTGGCGTCTTCTGTCGCTGCGCTCCCTCGACCAGGGCGATCATGCGATCGAGGAACGACTCACCGGGATTGGCCGTGACGCGTACGAGGATCGAATCGGAAAGCACGCGCGTTCCGCCGGTGACGGCGCTGCGGTCGCCGCCGGACTCACGAATGACGGGCGCCGATTCACCGGTGATCGCCGATTCGTCGACGGTCGCAGCTCCTTGAACCACGTCGCCGTCCGCTGGAATCAACTCGCCCGCCTCGATCCGCACGACATCGCCTTTGCGCAGCGCCGTCGCGGAAATCCGAGTCACATTCCCTTTGTCGTCGACCTTATTGGCGAGCGTGTCGGTTTTCGCTCGACGCAGCGACTCCGCTTGCGCCTTGCCGCGCCCTTCGGCGACGGCTTCGGCAAAGTTCGCAAACAAGACCGTGAACCACAGCCATGCCGCGATCGCGAAATCGAATCCGCTGTTTCCTTGTTTCGAGATGATGTCGCGCACGAAGAAGAGCGTCGTCGCAACCGCACCGACCTCGACGATGAACATGACCGGGTTGCGAGCCATCCAGCGCGGATTGAGCTTCTTGAACGAATCCGCGATCGCGCGCATGACGATCGCACGGTCGAAAAGAGAACGTGCTCTCGGTCGGCGCTCCAAGCGACGTTGAGACAACATCAGAACGTTTTTCCTTGCAGGACGAGTACATGTTCGACGATCGGCCCGAGCGCGTCCGCCGGAAGGAACGTCAGGGCGCCCACGATGACGATCACGCCGATAAGCAAAGCGACGAAGATCGGCGAGTTCGTCGTGAACGTACCCGCGCTGGCCATAACCGCCTTCTTACCAGCGAGCGCGCCACCGAGGGCGAGCACGGCGACGGCGACCGCAAAGCGACCGAAGAACATGTTGACGCCGGTCATGATGTCGTAAAATCGATTCGGTCCGAGGCCGGCGAACGCGGAGCCGTTGTTGGCGTTCGTGGACGTGAACGCATACAGTATCTCCGAAAATCCGTGCGGTCCAGCATTGTTCAACGTGGCCAGGCCCGCCGGTAGGAGCACCGCGATTGCGGTCGGTACGAGGCAGAGCACCGGCGTTACGAGGACTGCTAGCAGGGCGAACTGCACCTCACGCCGCTCGATCTTCTTCCCAAGATATTCCGGCGTGCGCCCGACCATCAGTCCGGCGATAAAGACCGTGAGCACGACAAAGGCGATCATCCCGTAGAGACCGCTGCCGACGCCGCCGAAGACGATCTCGCCTAACTGCATGTTCGCGAGCGGCACGAGACCGCCGAGCGGCATGAACGAATCGTGCATCGCGTTGACGGCGCCGCACGACGTATCGGTTGTAACGGTTGCGAAGAGCGAAGATGCGGCGATGCCGAAACGACACTCCTTTCCCTCCATGTTCGCGCCCGCAACGCCGAGATGGTGCACGATCGGGTTGCCCGCCGCTTCCGCCCAGTACGCAACGCTAAACCCCGCAAAGAACAAGATCGCCATGGCCGCAAAGATCGCCCAGCCTTGGCGCGTGTCACGCACCATTCGGCCGTACATATACGTCAGGCCGGCGCCCAGCGAGAATATCAGAATCAATTCAACGAGGTTCGTCAACGGCGTCGGGTTTTCGTTCGGCGCCGCCGAGTTCGCGTTCACGAATCCCCCGCCGTTGGTGCCCAGCTCTTTGATGACTTCCTGCGACGCCATCGGGCCACCGGTTATCGCCTGTGAGAAGCCCGACACGGATGTGACCGTCTGATACGCATGAAAGTTCTGCGGCATCCCTTGCGCGACGAAGAACAATCCGACGACGATCGAGATCGGCAGCAGCACGTAGAGACAGCAGCGAGTGAGATCGACCCAAAAGTTACCGAGCGTGCTCACGGTCGTGCGCGCAATGCCGCGCACGACTGCAACCGCCGTCGCGATGCCGACTGCGGCCGAGACAAAATTGTGCCATGCCAAGCCCGACATCTGCGAGAGATAGCTCATCGAACTCTCGCCCGAATAGAACTGCCAGTTCGTGTTGGTGAGGAAGCTCAGCGCGGTGTTCCATGCGAGATCCGTCGGCATGTTGTCGAGGTGCTGCGGATTGAGCGGCAGCCACTTCTGCGTTCGTAGCAACAGGTAGAGGTACAAGAATCCGACCAAGGAGAACGCGAGCATCGCCAGCGCGTAGCCATACCATGGCATCTCGTCGTCCTCGCGGACGCCGCCGAGCCGATAGATCACCAGCTCCACGGGCCGTAATACCGGTGAGAGCCACGTGCGCTCGCCCTCGAAGACGTGCGCCATGTAGAGCCCGATCGGTTTGGTCAACGCAAGCACGATCGCGAAGAATACAAGGGCTTGAACCCAGCCGATCATGGTCATCGCCTAGAAGTTCTCCGGACGCAGCATCGCATAGACGAGGTAGACGAGGCCGCCGACCGTTAACACCAGTCCGAGCAGATCGTCAAGGTTCATAGCTTCTCACAACCACGGACGTACAGTTCGGTCATCGCGAAGAACACCAGCGTGAGCAGCAAGAGCAGCGCGTCGAGCATCAGAACTGCACCCCGGTTTCCACGAGGACGCGAGTTTGTGTCGCGGAGAGTCCCGCGCCCCCGAACGCCAGGCCCGGCGCCGCGTCGGCGGCGTGGACCAACGAAAACTCGGCCCGCACGAAAAAGAGGTTCTCGCGATATGCCGGCGTGATCGTGAAGCTCGACGCTCGGCTTCCCGGGCCGTACCCGAGAAAGTCCGCATTCGGCGACATATCCGTGACGCCCGAGTGATTGACGAACCATTCGTAGCGCCCACCGACGGAGTACGTGCCGTTGAAGGCGTATGATGCGAGAAATGCTTCTCCCGTCGCGTTCTCGCTCGATGGGTAGCCGAGGCTGGCCGAAGCAGGCGAGTTCACGAACAGCACGTACGGCAGGAGCTGCAACTTCCCGATCTGTTGCGTGAACATGAAATCGTACTCGGTCTTGTTCGCAATCGACGTCGTCGCGTTGCCAGGCGTATTTGGATTCGGTGCGATGAACGCGAACTGCACGTCCGTGTTCGCGCTCGGCGCCCACCCGGCCAGCCCTTCGAACGCGCGCCAATTGCCGGTGTAAAAGCCGTCGTTGTACTCGAGGTCACCGGTAAACTTACCCTGCACGTATGTTACGCGCAGACCGCGGCTAAAGGTCGACTCGGCCGCCCACACAAGCCCGCGCTGAATGTCGATGTTCTGGTACGTGAAGCCGTCCTCTTGGCCGAGCAAGGTCGCTAACTGACCAACGGTGATCGTGACGTGGTCGTTCGGAACAAAAGCGAAGTACGCCTGAGGAACGTAGCCGTACAGCGAAGTGTTGGCTCCGCCTTGCGTCGTCGGATTGAGAGCTTCGCCGACCACTGGAAGCGCGTAGACCCCCGCCGTGATGCCGAAGCGAAACCAGCCGCTGTTCTTCGTCACGATGAGCATCCCGTTGCTCAGATCCGTGCGCGAGATCCCATCCGCGCCGGTGGGAGTGTCAAGCGCTCCGCTCGCGTTTACGCCGTTCGTGTGCGCCGAGAAAAGCGAAAACGCGCCATCCAGCGAGTATGCCGGGGCTGGCGTCGGCGTGGCGCTCGGCGTCGGCGTCGCGGGAGCCGTTTGCGCGTGCGCGCGCGCCGCGCAGATCACCGTCAGCAGCAAGAGCATTGCGAGGGAGCGTGGATTCAACGTAGACCTCCGTCCTGACGGTACGCTTTCTCGCCCGGACGCGGGAGCCTCCGAACGGATGATCCGAACGGACGGGGTCTATCGCCGGGCGCGCGCGACCCGCTCGACGACCGGCTGCAGCGTAAGTCCGCTCGCAACGATCGTTCCGAGCGCCACCGCAAAGGTCGCGGCGATAATCGCATCGCGATAGGGCACGGCTTGCGGCAGCGCGACTGCAAGTGCGAGCGAAAGAGCGCCTCGCATCCCGGCGACCTGAAGCAGCTCGAGCCATTCACGCGGGAAACGCGCCGGGAGCAGGAGCCCGGAAACCGCCGCTCGCGAGACGGCCACGCCGATCAGCGCCGCTATCACGAACGCGGGCGCGTACGTCAGGATGGAGATGTGCAGCGCGGCCCCGACGAGGAAAAACACCATCGCGTTTGCCGCTAGGGCAGCAAGATCCCAGAACCTGTTCACGTCTTCGGCTACCTGCAGCGATATCCAGCGCCGTTCGAAATATCGAAGGGCGATACCGCAGGAGATCACCGCGAAGATTCCCGAGCACGAGAGCGCCTCGGCGCCGAAATATGTGCCGTACGCACACAGAACCGTGGCGACGATTTGCGCCTCGTAGGGCATTTGCTTGCGCAGTATTCTTGCGACCGCAAAGGCAACCACGACGCCGATGCCGATGCCGCCGAACGATCCAGCGACGGACTCCAGCGCGATGCGCACAATGTATCCGCCTCCGGCGCCGGCGAGAAGGTAGAGCAAGACGGCGCGATAGAGCACGACGGCGACGGCGTCATTGAAGAGCGCTTCGCATTCCACGATGACGCGAAGCGTCTGCGGAACCTTCAGACGGCGAAAGACGCCGACCACGGTAATCGGGTCGGTAGCGCTCAGGATCGCGCCGGCGAGCAGCGCCACGCCAAACGGCGCGTGTACGACTGAAAGCGCTCCGGCGACGACGACGGCGGTCAGGGCGACGCCGGCAATCGCGAGCGTGAGAATCGCGCGCCACTGTCGAACCATCGCCCGATACTGTAAGTTCCACGCGGCCTCAAAGAGGAGTGGCGGAAGCAGCATGTACAGCGTGGCGTGGCCGAAGGCATACGTCAACCGCCCGGGCTCGATCAAGCCGTACGCCAGACCTGCAAGGACCAGTACAATGATGTATTGGAGTTTCAATGCGTGTGCGTGAAGTTACCGACGAGCGCGCCCGCTTCGCGGATCGCATCGAGCGCGACGCGCATGCCGATCGGTTCATCGGGCCGCCCGACGGCCGCGAAGTATGACTCGGGATCGATGTTCAACGTGCGGGTCTGCACCATCGTGACGCGAACGTCGTGGAGAAACGCGCGCATCGCTGCGATCTCCGAGGCATCGTCGGTGACGCCCGGATGCGTGAGCAAGTTCAGCGAGACGCGCAAGCCGCGATCGACGCAGAGCCGGACCGAGTCGAGGACATCGTCGAGCGCGTACCCGATCGGGCGATAGTACGCCGCGTAGACGCCGGGCCGAAACGAGTTCAGGCTGATGCGCACGGCGTCGAGACCCGCGTCGATGCAGCGCGCGAGGTTCTTCGCGAGGCTCCCGTTCGTGTTGAGGTTGATCGTACCGTTGCTTCGCCGTTCCCGGATGAGCTCGATCGCACGCGCGATCTCGGTGGAGCGCAGCAACGGCTCGCCTTCACATCCCTGCCCGAACGAGACGATTCCGTCGGCGACGCGCTCGAGATGCCGCATCGCAATGCGTGCAAGCTCCTGCGCCGTCGTCTCGTACGTGACGCGCTCCTGGGGCGAGGGAATGCGCGTTTCGGGCTCTTGCTCGGAAATGCACCCGATGCAGCGAGCATTGCAGCGCGGCGAAACCGGCAGCGCCGCCTCGCCTCGATCGAGGAAAACATTCTGCGCGGTGAAGCAGCCGTACTCGAGCGAGCAGCGCGCGACTTGGCGGAGGACGCGGTTTGCGGGATCCTCCTGCAGCCGTCGCTCGAGCAACGCCTCGAGCTCTCCCTCCGCGAACGTGCGCGGCTGCCAATCCTCGCTTTCATCGGTGCGGATCGCCGCAACGTGCAACGCGTCGTCGACGACGCACGCGAACGTATAGCCGAAGAGCGGCAGCGCGGGTGCATCCCCCTCACGCTCGTAGGCCGGTACGAGCAGGCGCGTGTACCCCGCGGGGAGCGCGACCGCGAGCGTGAAGCGCCGAGCGGCCGGGCCGCTCCGCGTGAGCGGGCGCCGTTGCGGCAGCAGCATGGGCACCGTCCCCGGCGGGGCAGGGATCAGTTCGTCGGCGCGCACCTCACGAACGACGCCGCCGTCGGCGAGCGGGACGCTGCGCTCGTCATAGTAGATTCTTCCGTGCCGATCGCAGTACGCGAGGCCGGCGCTACCCTGTTTCAAAGACGCGCTCGGCCGGTCCGGTGAGATGTGCCTCGCCTTCACCGTCCCATTCGACGACAAGCTCTCCGCCGGGAACCTTCACGTCCACCGGCGAGCGCACGAGCCCCAAGCGAATCGCCGTTGCCGCAGATGCCACCGCGCCGGTTCCGCACGCCTGCGTCAAGCCGACGCCGCGTTCCCAATGACGCACGCGCAGCGCCCGATCTCCCTCGACCACCGCAACGTGCACGTTCGCACCTTCGGGTAACGCCGGAGAGCGCTGCAGTTCCAGCGCCGTTGCAACCAAGTCGATGTCGTCGCTCCGGCGTAGGAGCACGACGTGCGGATTCCCGAGTGAGACGAAGTGTGCGTCGCCGATGTCGAGCGCCCGCGTTTCGAAACGCGGCGTGCCCATCGCAACGCGAACGCGGTACTCGGGCTCGCGCTCGAGGACACACGTTTCGATCACGCCCGCATCGGTTTCGATGCGCAGCGTCGCTCCTTCGCCGGCTTCGTCGAGGTATCGCGCGAGGCAGCGAATGCCGTTCCCGCACATCTCGGCCTCGCTGCCGTCGGCGTTGACGACGCGCATGCGCACGTGCGCGACATCGGAGGGCTCCACGAGCAGCAAGCCGTCCGCGCCGATGCCGCTACGGCGATCGCAAAGCCGAACGGCAAGCGCACTCGGATCGGGAATGGATTGCCGGCGCGCGTCGGCGACGATGAAGTCGTTGCGCGCGCCATGCATCTTGATCAGGCGCACGATCTAGGACTTTGAGCCCCAGCCGAGTTTCTCCCTCGCGTACGCCGCCACGGCGCTCGGCATCATCGGCTGCGCGCTGCGCTCGCCGCGAAACCACGAGCGCTGTCGTCGCGCGTAGCGGCGCGTTGCGCGCACGAGCGATGCTCGCAACTCGGTCGGCGTGCTCCAGCCGCGCGTCCAGGCAAGCGCGAGCGGATATCCGACCGCGTTGGCGGCCGGCGCTTCGGCACCGATCCGTTCCGCCTCTTCGACGAATCCGCAAGCGAGCATGGCATCGACGCGCCGCTCGATGCGTTCGTCCAGCTCCGCGAGGGGCAGGTCGATGACGCCGTATGCGAAGTCGATGCCCGCCGAAGACAGACTCGGGAGCTCGGCGCCCCGATCGCTCGCTTCGCGCGTCGCGAGCACGATCTCGAGCGCGCGCACGATTCGATATGCGTCGCCCGGGTGCAGCGCCGCCGCACGTGCGGGATCGCGCAGTGCGAGCCATTCGTGCAACACCTCCGGCGGATGCGTGCGTGCCTCCAGGGCGAGCCGTTCGCGGAGATCCGCGTCGAACTGCGGCGCAAGCGCAACGCCTCCCGCAAGCGCTCGAACGTAGAAGCCGGTGCCGCCGACGACGATCGCGCGCTTTCCGCGCGCGCGAATCGATTCAATCGCATGCATCGCATCGATCGCATACCGCGCCGCCGAATAGCGCTCGTGCGGATCCAGCACGCCGACCAGGTGATGTCGAACCGCGGCTTGCTGCGCCGCACTCGGAGCCGCCGTGCCGATTGGCATCTCGCGATAGATCTGGCGCGAATCCGCGCCGACGATCTCCGCGTCGAACTCCCCGGCGAGCGCGATCGCCAGCGCCGTTTTTCCCGAGGCGGTCGCGCCGCCCAAGAGAAGAACGCCCTCACTCATCCGATCAGCGCTTGAACATGCGCGCGATCTCCGTCTGCCCGAGTTTCACCATCGTTGGACGCCCGTGCGGACAGTGCATCGGGTTCGCGCACGCCTGCAGCCGATCGACGAGGCTCGTCATCTCCTCGACCCCGAGCGATTCGCCGGCAACCGTGACCGAATGGCACGCGAGCGAGGCCCAAACGCGCTCTCGCACGGCGCGCTGCTTCGGCTCCTCGCCGAGATCGTCGATGAAGCCGCGAAGATCGAAGGCGCGCGCGCCATATCCCGCCGGCGTGGCGAGGATGCGATAACTGCGATCTCCGAACGGCTCGATTTCGAGGCCGCCCTCACGGAGCGACTCGAGCGTCTGGAGCAATGCTTCGCTCTGCGCCGCATCGAGTTCGACGACGTGCGGCACGAGCATCGGCTCGCCGGGGGCGCCCTCTTTCGCGCGCGCAACGATCCCTTCGTAGGCGATCCGTTCGTGCGCGGCGTGCTGATCGACGAGCAGGAGCGTATCGCCGTCGCTCGCCAGGATGTACGTCCGCTGCAGTTGGCCGAGCACGCGCAACCGGCGTGACGGCGTCCTCTCCTCATCCGTCGGAACGATCTCGAAGAGCGAGGCGAGCGCCGCGTCGGAGCTCTCCGGCATTGCGGAGATCGCGCCTCCGCCGGCTGCAACGTGCTCCTCGTACCGCTGCGTTGCGTGCGCGCGCAAAGTTACGGCAATCGTGCGACGGACGCCGTCGGCGACCTGCGTTCCGTACCGCAGCCGGACGTCGCTTTTCGTGGGATGCACGTTCGCGTCGACGCTCTCCGGCGAAAGCTCGAGAAAGAGGACGCCGTATGGCTGGCGCCCGATCATCGCGAAGGTCGAGTATCCGCCGCTCCAGGCCCCGGACATCAACGTGCTGCGCAACAAGCGTCCGTTGATGAAAAGGACCTGCATGCGCCGGTCGGGGCGATCGTGGCCGGGCGCGCTCACGAATCCGCTCAACGCCCCGCCGATGCTGCGATCCGCTTGCGCGAGCGGAATCAACGCACGCGCGTTGTCGCGACCGAAGACCATCGCCAGACGCTCGACGGGTTGCGCAGTCTGCGGCATCACCCACACGTCCTTGCCGTCGTGACGGAGCGCGAACGCGATCCGCGGATACGCGAGCGCGAAGGTCGAGAGGAAGCTCGAGATCCGCGTGAACTCCGTGCTCGGGGAACGCAAGTACTCCCGGCGTACGGGCAGATCAGCGAAGAGCAAGCGTGCGCGCACGCTCGTGCCGACGGGCGCGGCAACCGGTTCGGGCGCCGTCGACTGCTCGCCGTGCGCTTCGATTCGCATTGCGATCGAGGCATCCGGCGTGCGCGAAAGGATCTCGAGATGCGAGACTGCCGCGATCGACGCCAAGCCTTCGCCGCGAAATCCGAGCGTTGCAATTGCATCGAGATCGCTCGTCTCCGCAAGCTTGCTCGTCGCGTGCCGCCGCACCGCGAGCGGCAGTTGATCCGGCGGAATCCCTGCGCCGTCGTCGGTCACCTCGATCAGATCGGCGCCTCCGCGCTCGACGTTGACCGTAATCCGCGTCGCGCCGGCATCGACGGCGTTCTCGAGCAACTCCTTCACGACCGATGCGGGCCGTTCGATGACTTCGCCGGCGGCGATCTGCCCGACGGTAACCGCGTCGAGCAGCCGAATCTCAGCCATCGGAGCGCAAGAACGAGAGTTGGACATCAGATGCCGAGACGTTGCGCAGGCGTTTCTTCAGCGGAACCTGCGCTTCGACATCGGCGCTCCCCGAGAGCGCGTCGGCGATCTCTCGCGCGCGCTCGATCACCGCGTCGGGCAATCCGGCCATGCGCGCCACCTCGATCCCGAAGGAGCGCGAGGAACTCCCCGGCTGCACGCGATGCGAGAAGACCGGCGCGCCGTCGCGGGCCGTGTTCTCGACCGCCGTAATATGGTAGTTTGCAACGAGCGGCCAGTGTTCGACGAGCGCACACAGCTCGTGGAAATGCGTCGCGAAGAGCGCCATCGGCGCCTGTTCGTCGAGGCCGAGCAAGTACTCGGAGATCGCCTGGGCGATTGCGAGGCCGTCGATCGTGCCGGTGCCGCGCCCAACCTCGTCGATGAGGAGCAGCGAGCGTCGCGTCGAGCGGCGCAGAATGTTCGCCGCTTCCGTCATCTCCATATAAAAGGTAGAATGGCCGGCGGCGAGATCGTCGCCGGCCCCGATGCGCGTGAAGATGCGATCGACGATGCCCAGTTCCATCGCCTTCGCCGGAACGAAGGAGCCGATCTGCGCCATAATCACGAGCAAACCGGCTTGCCGCAGGTATGTCGACTTGCCGCCCATGTTCGGGCCGGTGAGGAGGATGAAGCGATGCTCGCCCTCGCGCAACCGAAGATCGTTGGGGACGAAGCTCGCGTGAAGCACCGCCTCCATGACGGGATGACGACCGTCCTCGATCGCAACGGTGCTCTCGGTCACAAAACGCGGGCGCACGTAACCGCGCTCGGCCGCGCAGTGCGCGAGCGCCGCTAGAACGTCGATCTCGGCGAGCGCCTGCGCCGACTGCAGCAGCGAGTCGCAGCGCGCGCCGACGCGCTCGCAGAGCTCTTCGTACAACCGCTGTTCGAGGCGTTCCTGACGCGATTGCGCGGTCGAGATCGCTAGCTCCAGTTCCTTGAGTTCCGGCGTGACGTACCGTTCGCCGTTCGTGAGCGTCTGCTTGCGAACGTAATCCGCCGGAACGCGATCGGCGTATGCCCGGCTGACCTCGATGGCATATCCGAACGCGCTCGCGAACTTCACCTTCAGCGTCTTGATGCCGGTGCGCTCGCGTTCGCGCTCTTCGAGCTCGGAGAGCCGCGTGCGCGCATCCGTCCGCAGGCTGACGCACTCGGCCAGCTCGGGATCGGCATCGGGCCGAATTGCGCCCCCGGCCTGCAACTGCGCCGGCGGTTCCTCCACGAGCGTACGGCGCAGGTCCTCGAGCAGATCATCGAAGCCTTCGAGGCTTGCGAGGCGCTCCGCCAACGCGGTGGGCGCGGCGGCGCGCAGCGGCTGCAAGGTATCGAGCGTGCGGCGCAACGAGGCGAGGTCGCGCGGCGTCGCACGCCGGAAGCGCACGCGCTGCGCGATTCGTTCGAGATCGAAACAGCCGCGCAGCAACTCGCGCAGATGCTCGCGTCGCGCATGCTCGTCGATGAGCACCTGCACCGCGTCTTGGCGCACCGCGATCGCCTCGCGATCCACGAGCGGCGCGAGAATCCACCGGGCGAGCATGCGCGAGCCCATGGCGGTCGCGCAGGCATCGAGCGTCGCGAGCAAGGTCGCGCGCGGATTCTGTCCCTGCGCCTTCGTCAACTCGAGGTTCTTGCGCGTCGACGGGTCGAGTGAGAGGAACGTCCGCGCTCGATAGTAGTGCGGCTCGAGGAGCGTAGCCGATTCGCTCATCGCCGTGCGTCGAATGAATCCGCCGAGCGCATCGAGCGCGCGATGCACGGCGAGCGACTCGTCGAGCGAGAATCCGTCGATTGCGGCACGCTCGCGCGTCTCGACGAGGCCGATCGGCGGCGCCGCCAGGCGCGCGCCGAGCTCCTCGACGGCGAAGGCCATCGTCGCACGGACCTCGGCGGGCAGGTCAGCGATCACTTCGGTGGGAGCGATGCGCGCGAGCTCCGCCATGGCGTCGTCGTAGGCGCTCTCCTGCGAGAACGCCGTTGCCGCACACAAGCCCGTCGAGATGTCCGCGTACGCGAGGGCGAACGTGTCGTCGATCGCCGCGATCGCAACGAGATAGTTGTTCTGCTTGCCGTCGAGGAATTGTTCTTCGACGAGCGTTCCGGGCGTGACAATGCGCGTCACGTCGCGCGCGACGAGCTTGTTGGGCTGAGGAACCTCAAGCTGGTCCGCGAGCGCGACGACGCAGCGTTGCTGCACGAGCTTTGCCAGGTACTGCATGAGCGCGTGATGCGGCACGCCCGCCATCGCGACTCGCCGTCCGCCTCCCGCCTCTTTGCTCGTCAGCGCAATTTGAAGCGCGCGGGCGACGGTCTCCGCGTCCTCACCGTACGCCTCGTAGAAATCGCCGACGCGCGAAAGCAGAATCGCTTCGGGATGCTTCGCCTTCATTCCGAAGTACTGCTCGAGCATCGGCGGATACTTGTGCGCCTCGCTCATGCCCTCATCGCGAGCGCCAGGTCGATGGCCGGAGTCGGGACCGCAATTCCGCAGTCGGCAAATCGCTCCGCGCGGCGCACGATGCTCCCCGTGCAGCCCCACGCGTGCGCCGTCTCGATCTCGACGTCGAGCCATGGCTCGCGCGCGTAGCGCTCCTCGTCGTAGTCCGGCGGTTTCGGTCCGACGACGGTCACGTTGTCGAGCGCCTTGGCGGTGAGCTTCATCGGGTCTTTCTTCGACGTTCCGACGACGAGGCAGCGCGTGACGCTACCGATCTTGCGCGCGTGATACGCTTGGATAATATCGTTTTGCAGTTGAACGAGCCTGCGAAAACGCGCCGCAACGATATTCTTGTCGACCGCTGCCCAGCGCGCCGCCGGCGTGCCGCGGCGCGGCGAATACATAAACGTGAATGCATTGGCAAACACGCCGTCGCGCACGATGTCGAGCGTCTGCTCGAAGTCTTCTTCGCTCTCGCCGGGGAACCCGACGATGATGTCGGTCGTAATCGCCCAGTTCGGCAAGAAATGGCGGATCGCGCGTACGCGTTCCTCGAATCCGGCGCGCGTATACTTGCGGTTCATCCGACGCAGGACGACATCGCTCCCCGATTGCAGCGGCAGGTGGATGCGCGGATTCAGCGGTTCGATCGCTGCGAACTCGGCGATCATCTTCTCGGTAAAATCCTTCGGGTGCGGCGAGATGAACGTCAGTCGCTCGAGCCCTTCGACGGACGCGGCTGCGCGGCAGAGATCGCCGAAGTCGGCGTTGCGTGCGGCGTCGCGCCAGGCGTTGACGGTCTGGCCGACGAGCATCACTTCACGGGCACCCGCGACGACGCGCTCGCGTACGTCGGCAAGGATGTCGTGGAGCGGGCGATGGTCGAAGCGGCCGCGAACGTGCGGCACGATGCAGAACGTGCAATAGTACGAACAACCGCGCTGCACGGTGACAAACGCGCGCAGATGCGAGAATGCGCCGGGAATGCAGTCGGCGGTTCCCCCGAGCGGTTCGAAGAGCGTGCGATCGCTCGCGAGCGTTTCGTCGTCGAGCGCCGCGAGGTCGTCGTACTCGGGTTGCCATGCGTCGAGGCGGTCGCCCAACGCCGCCAACTCGCTCGTTCCGAACACCGCGTCCACGTGCGGCGCGACGCGCTGCATGCGATCGCGATCCTGCTCGGCAAGGCAGCCGGCGACAACGAGTCGCACCGCGGGGTCGCGTTCCTTCAGTCGTTTGAAATGGTGCATGCGCCCGTAGGCGCGGCGCTCCGCCTTGTCGCGTACGGTGCAGGTGTTGAGCACGACGACGTTCGCATCCTCGGGGCGAACGGCGAGGGTATAACCGGCATCGACGGCACGATCCACGATGTACTGCGAATCCGCCTCGTTCATCTGGCAACCGTGGGTTTCGATATAGATGCGCGGCATACGAGGGGCGCATTTCCATTTAGCGAACGCTTCTCCCCGTGTTCCAGCCGGCAACCGTCGCGATCGTCGGCCGCCCTAATGTGGGCAAGAGTGCGCTCTTCAATCGTCTGATCGGCCGCCGGCTCGCCATCGTGGAGGCGACGGCAGGCGTCACGCGCGACCGTCTCTACGCCCTCGGCGATTGGCGCGGCCGCAGTTTCAGCCTCGTCGACACCGCCGGCATCGACCCCGATGCGGGCCGCGAGCGTCCTGAGGACGAGATCGCCGCGGCGACTGCCCGCCAAGCCGAGGCCGCAGCGCAGCAAGCCGACGTCGTCCTCTTCGTCGTCGACGCGCAAAGCGGGCGTCATCCACTCGACGAAGAGGTCGCGGGGATTCTGCGCGCCACGCGGCGCCCGATCGTGCTCGTCGCCAACAAGTCTGAGTCGCCTAATGCAGCCGCGTCAGTTCATGCCGAGTTCTCCTCCCTCGGCTTCGGCGAACCGGTCGCGGTTTCGGCGATTCACGGCGAAGGGACGGGCGATCTGCTCGATCGCATCGTCGACCTGCTGCCGTCACGTGAAGAGGAACCGGCCGCGCCGGACGAGTTGGCGCTCGCGATCGTCGGTCGTCCGAACGTCGGGAAGAGTTCCCTGCTCAACGCGCTTCTCGGCGAGGAGCGCGTCCTCGTCTCCGACGTTCCCGGAACGACGCGCGACGCGATCGACACGATCCTTCGCCGTCGCGATCGGACGCTGCGCCTCATCGACACGGCCGGCGTTCGCAAGAAGCCGGAGGCGCATGGAGCGATCGAATACTACGCAGCGTTGCGTTCCGTCGCCGCAATCGCGCGCTCCGACATCGCGTTGCTGCTCTTCGACTCTACCGTGGGCGTGACGACACAGGACCGGCGGCTCGCCGGCGCGATCATCGAACAGCGCAAAGGTCTGATCCTCGTCGGCAACAAGTGGGACCTCGCGCGCGAGCAGGGTGGAGACTTCAGTCAAGGCGAGCTCGCGAACGCCATCCACGATCTCATCCCCTTCGCCCGATTCGCGCCGATTACGTTTCTCTCTGCGAAGACGCACCGGCGCCTCGGTAGCCTCATGCCGCTCGTCGAACAGGTTGCCGCAAACCTCGATCGCCGCATCGCAACGCCGGCGCTCAACAACGTCGTGCGCGACGCCGTGATGACGCACCCGGCGCCCGCGATCGGCGGAAAAGTGCTGCGCGTCTATTACGTATCGCAACCGGAGACGCACCCACCGCTCTTCGTTTTTCATTGCAACGATCCCGAACTTGTGCCGCCAGCCTACGAACGCTTTCTCGAACGAGTGCTTCGCACGCACTTCGAGTTTGAAGGCGTCCCGCTGACCTTTCAGTTTCGCCCCCGCCGCGTCGAGGAGGCCGTCGCGTGATCTACTTTCTCGCCTTTATCGTGGCTTTTGCCGTCGGATCGATTCCCTTCGGCTATCTGATCGGCCGTTTCGTCTACCGCGTCGACATCCGCGAGCACGGATCGGGGAACATCGGCGCGATGAACGCACTGCGAGCGCTCGGCAAGGTCGGCGCCGCCGCCGTGCTGCTGCTCGATGCGATCAAGGGCTTCGCTCCGGCATTCGCCGCACTCGCCTTCGGATACGGTGACGTCGTCGCGTCGATCGCCGCGGGCGGATCGGTGCTCGGTCACTGCTTCTCGCCATGGCTGCGCGGGCGCGGCGGAAAGGGCGTCGCAACGTCCTTCGGCGCAATCATCGCGCTCAATCCCTATGCGGGCGTCATCGCGATCCTCGGCTGGATCGCGGGAGCGCTCGCGACGCAGTACTCCTCGGTCGGCTCCTTCTTCGGCAGCCTGCTCGCGCCCGTCGCGCTCTACATCTTCTCCGGCGGCTCGCTCGCGGAGACGCTCTACGGCCTCTTCGCTCTTGCGATCATCCTCGTGACGCACCGCGAAAACATCGCTCGCTTGCGCGACGGCAGCGAGAACCCGATCAGCCTCTCTGCGCGCCATGAGCAAGAGTAACGAGGGCTCCCGGGGCGAGAGCCCGTATTCGGGGCGCTTATGATTTCGTCGAACGACCTTCGCAACGGCGTTACCATCTTGGTCGACGGCCAGCTTTGGACCGTGATCGAGTTCCTTCACGTCAAACCCGGCAAGGGTTCGGCCTTCGTCCGCACGCGCCTGAAGAACGTCAAGGCGGGAACGACACTCGAGCGGACCTTTCGCGCCGGGGAAAAACTCGAACGCGCCACGCTCGACAACCGCGAGATGCAGATGCTCTACAACGATGCCGACGGCTTCCATTTCATGGATCAGGAGTCGTTCGAGAACGTCACGCTCCAACGCGACCTCATCGGCGATCCCGCGGACTTTCTCAAAGACGGCATGGTCATCGACGTCCAGTTCCACGACGGCACGGCAATCGGCGTGGAGCTGCCACCGCACGTCGAGCTGAAGATCGTCGAGACCGATCCAGGTTTTCGAGGCGATACGGCCACGAATGCGACGAAGCTGGCGAAACTCGAAACCGGCGCAACCGTTCAGGTTCCGCTCTTCGTCGAGAGCGGCGACGTCATCCGCATCGATACGCGCGACCGCCGTTACATCGGCCGCGTCAGCGCGTAGTATCCAAGCGTGGCCACCGCCGTCACGCTCTTCGTCGTCGCGCTTCTGGCGAGCGTCTTCGGCTCCATGGTCGGACTAGGCGGAGGCTTCATCCTCGTGCCGGTGCTGCGTCTCTTCTTCGGTTTAGCCCCGGCGGAGGCATCGGGGACGGCGCTCGTGCTCGTCGTTGCGAACAGCGCCAGCGGCGCTTTCACCTATCTCTTGCAGCGGCGCGTTCACGTGCGGATCGGGTTACTCTTCGCCGCGGGCGGGTGGCCGGGCAGCATCGCCGGCGCGCTGCTTGTCAAGCACATTGCGCCGGCGCTCTTCGACGCGCTGCTTGCGGCACTGCTTGTCTTCGTGGCTCTCGACATGCTGATGCGTCGTAGAAAGCACGTGGCGGCGCGTGACGACCCTACGGCGAGCATCGATTCGCTACGCGGAATGCATACCACGGGCGCTGTCGCAGTCGGCTTTCTCGTCGGCCTCGTTTCCAGCATGTTCGGCGTCGGCGGCGGCATCGTGCTCGTTCCGACGCTGCTCTACTTCTCCGATCTCCCGGCGCACGCGATCAGCGCGACCTCCCACTTCGGCATCTTCTTGACGTCGCCGGTCGGACTCGCCGCGCACGCCTGGCAACACGATATCCGCGTTACCGAGATCCTGCCCCTCGTGCTCGGCGGTCTCTGCGGCGGTCCGATCGGCGCGCGCCTCTCCCTGCGCCTGAAATCTCCGCAGTTGCTCGTCCTCGTCGCGATCGCGCTCGTCGTCGGCGCGGTCTCGCTCGTACTGCGTCACCTCTAGCGATGCGCCTGCTCCTCACCCTGCTCTTCGCGTTCTCCCTTCCGCTGCATACGCGCGTCGATCCCGTTCAGCAGCGCGTGCCGTTGCAGATCGGCCCCGAGGAAACGCTCGCCGCGACCGCCACGCTTACGGACCCCTCGGGTTCATCGCGAATCGTCGTGTGGAACACGGCACGCGTTGCGCATCTCCTTGCGCCGCCGGTCGGTCTCGATCCCGGCGAGCTCTCCGCGGGCCTCGAACTGGGCGGCTTTGACGGAGCCGGGACGATCTATGCGACGCTCGTGAAGTCGATGGAGCTGGAGGCCGGCGGGAACGAGACGGTGCCGGGCCTCTATCCGCACAACGCATTTGCACCGCTCTATCTCAAGCCGTGCGACGCCGTCACGAGTCCCGACTTCCTTCCTCACATCGAACACGTCGCCGCCGATGCGATCTATCTAACGTACGAATCGCCGGATTCAACGGAGGTGCTCGACGGCGACCAGACGAGCGACCTTGCGCCGTATGCGGTGCGCCTCCAGGGGGGAGCATGCACGCTGCTCGGCCGCGCGTCGATTCGCGACGTGAACGGCGCCTTCGCCGTCGGCTTCCGCGGTTATCTCGGGCAATACATCGCACCGACGGATCTCGATCCCGATCGCCAGCGCTACGTCGCCGTGCGCATCCACGCCGGAAGCCTCACCGAGCTCGGCCCCGGTGTCGCGATGGCCGTCGCGCAGGACGGCACCGCCGTCGGCGCCGACGCTCCGCCCATCCACGAGAGCGAGACCGAGAGTGCGAATGGGAGCACCGAAACATTTTCATGCTGCACTCCTCACGCAATGCTGTGGCATCCCGACGGTACATCCGTCGCGCTCGCGCCGGCTGCACGCTCGAGCATCGCGTATGCAATCGAAAACGCGGGGCACGCCCATATCGCCGGCGGCATGCTCGTCGACGCCAACGGGATACATCGCGCCTTCCTTTGGATCGACGGCAACCTCTATCTGCTCGACGACGTCGTGCACGCGGCGGGATGGCGCTTCGAATCGGTCTTCGCATTCGGGCCACACCATCAAGTCTTCGGCGTCGGAACGCACAACGGTACCGCCGCTGTCTTCGAGGTCTCCGCGGTTACGGGCTCTTGAAAACGAAGAGGCCGCCCCGTCGGGCGGCCTCCGTGACACGTAGCCTGAGACTGACGCTACCGTATCACTCAGGACCCTGGCGCGCAAGGCGCCGGTGGAGCGCGCGGGAATCGAACCCGCGGCATGCTAGCGTCTCAGGCTACACGTCAACTTCGCCCTACTTCGGTTTCGTCATCTCCGCGGGTACGACAACCTTGTCGTACTGCTCCGCGCCGACGCCGAGTGCGAGCGCGGCGGCGCGCAGCGTCGTCTTCTCATGGTGTGCCTTCTTCGCGATCTGCGCCGCCTTGTCGTAGCCGATGTGCGGTGAGAGCGCGGTGACGACCATCAACGACTCGTCGAGGTAGCGCTTGATGACCTCTTCGTTCGGCAGCAATCCTTCGATGCAGTGCTCGCGGAACATCATGCACGCGCCGCGGAGCAGCGTCGCCGAATGGAGGAAGTTCGAGATCATCACCGGGTTGAAAACATTGAGCTCGAAGTTTCCTTGCGACGCGCCGAAGCTCACCGCGAGGTCGTTGCCGAAGACCTGGACGCAGACCATCGTCATCGCCTCCGACTGCGTCGGGTTCACCTTCCCGGGCATGATCGAGCTGCCGGGTTCGTTCTCCGGCAGGATCAACTCGCCGATGCCGGCGCGCGGTCCGGAGCCGAGCCAGCGAATGTCGTTGGCGATCTTCATCAACGCGGCCGCAAGCATCTTCAGCGCGCCGGAGGCAAAGACGAAGTCGTCATGCGAGGCGAGCGCCGCAAATTTGTTCGGGTGCGAGCGGAACGGCAAGCCGGTCAACTCCGCGATCTTTTTCGCAGTGCGCTCGCCGAACTCGGGGTGCGCGTTGAGGCCGGTGCCGACGGCGGTGCCGCCGATCGCGAGGTCGTAGAGCGGATCGAGCGCCTTACGGCACGCCGCGACCGCGCGGTCGAGCTGCGTCGCGTAGCCGGAAAACTCTTGTCCGAGCGTGAGCGGCGTCGCATCCTGGAGATGCGTGCGGCCGACCTTCACGATGTTCTTCCACGCATCGGCCTTCGCCGCGAGCGCGTCGCGCAGCGCTTCCACTGCGGGCAGCATCGCGACGATCGCCTGCGCGGCGGCAACGTGCATGGCCGTCGGGAACGTATCGTTCGACGATTGGGACATGTTCACGTCGTCGTTGGGATGGATCGGCTTCTTCGAGCCCATCTCTCCGCCGGCGAGCTCGATCGCGCGATTCGAGATCACCTCATTGACGTTCATGTTCGTCTGCGTGCCGGAGCCCGTCTGCCAGATGCGCAGCGGAAAATGCGCGTCGAGCTTTCCCTCGACGATCTCGTCCGCGGCCGCGACGATCAACTTCGCCTTCTCGGCATCGAGCTTCCCAAGATCGCGATTGACGAGCGCAGCCGCTTTTTTCAACGTCGCCATCGCATGGATAACGGCGCGCGGCATCACGTCGCGCGGCCAGTTGCCTTCACCGATGTCAAAGTGGATGAGCGAGCGCGCGGATTGCGCGCCGTAATACTTCTCCGCAGGGACGTCGATCGTGCCCATCGAGTCGGATTCAGAGCGCATCTTCGTCATTACAAGCCTATTCTTACGCTTTCTCTGCGTCGAAGCCCGGCCTTAAGTCTCAATGACGGGGCGGCGCGG
Source organism: Candidatus Tyrphobacter aquilonaris (assembly GCA_003133745.1). Lineage (GTDB taxonomy): Bacteria > Vulcanimicrobiota > Vulcanimicrobiia > Vulcanimicrobiales > Vulcanimicrobiaceae > Tyrphobacter > Tyrphobacter aquilonaris. Next base: position 21,053 of record PKZD01000018.1, on the reverse strand, counting down.
CCGAGGCGGCCGTCGCGCTCACCCTCGCGCCCGCCTTTTCCGCCGGGCGAAGCGCGACGATCTCGTAGATCGAGAGCAGAAAGCGGGCGTCGAAGTGGCGGTGGTTGCAGCGCGGACAGCTCGTCGGCTTGCGCGGCGCCCGCCGGCGCAGCACCTCGAACGCGCAGGATTCGCAGCGCAGGATGTACCGCTTGCCCGACTCCCGGTGCGGTCGCACGTGGCCAAGCTCGTGGTAAATCGATCCGAGGCCGCACTCGCGCATCTTGCGCCGGAAGCGCAGACCGTGCCCCGTATCGCGAAAACGGTCGTAGCACCACGCATGCACCATTTCGTGCAAGAGCGTCTCCTCCAGCGCCTCCGGATATTTGCGGAAGTGCTTGGGCGAGAGCTCGATGAGGAGCGGCCTACGGCCGTAGGTGATGCGCCCGGCGGAGTTCGAGAAGCGCTCGTTGTACGCGATGCGGCAATCCGGGGCGGCGCCGTTGAAATGCTCGTTGTTCAGGCGCGCGAACAGCAACTGTAAATCGGCCTCGGAAGGCAGCACGAATGATTCGATTCGCCGCGCGTCCAAACGACTCTTCGTGAACCCCTCGCCGCGCGGGCTCCCACCGCGGATCTACCTGCGCTTCGTGATCCCCTTTGCCGTCGTCTTTCTCGGCGCGATGGCCTACTTGGTCGCTCAGGGCTTCGGCGTCGGCGGCTCGGTCTTCGGCGCGGGCGGCGCCAACGCCGCGAGCCAAGACGCCCAGCAACGCGTCGAAGGTGGTCCCCCGCCGGCCGTGATGCTGCAGTTGCAGACGCTCCGCGCCCGCATTGCGGCGCACCCGAACGACGACGTCGCGTTGACGCAGCTCGGCGACATGTATCTCGCGGCGAATCGCTTCGCCGACGCGATCCCGTTCTACCGGCGCGCACTCGCCGCGAACTCGCACAACGTCGCGGCACAGGCGGGGCTCTCCGAGGCGCAGCAGGGCCTCCAGGATTCCGCACGATGAGAATCTACATTTCCTGCGACATGGAGGGCACCGCGGGCGTCTGCTCGTGGAACCAGTGCGATCCGGAGAATCGCGACGAGTACCCGATCTACCGGCGGTACATGACGCAGGAGGTGCGCGCGGCGATTGAGGGTGCGCGCGAAGGCGGCGCGACGGAGTTCTTGATCAACGACTCACACTGGTCGATGCGAAACCTGCTCTGGGAGGAACTCCCCGACGACGTGCGCGTCGTCTCCGGCGCGCCGAAACCGCATTCGATGGCGGAGCGAATCGACGACGGCGTCGACGCCGTCTTTCTCACCGGCTACCATGCGAAGGGAGGCGACGGCGACGGCGTGCTCGCGCATACGTTCAGCGATGAAACCGTCCATCGCGTCACGGTGAATGGGACCGAGTGCAGCGAGGCACTGCTCGTGTCGGCGCTCGCCGGCGCGCACGATGTTCCGGTCGTGCTCATCACCGGGGATCGCAGGATCGTCGACGAAACGCTGCGCGCGCTTCCGTGGGCCACCGGCGTCGCCGTGAAGGACGCGATCGGCTTCAACGCCGTGAACTCACTCACGCCCTCCGCGGCGCAGGCCGCGATCCGCACCGGCGCGCGCGAAGCGGTCGCGAGCATCGCTCGCGCCAAGCCCTTCACCTTCACTTCTCCGGTCGAAGTCGTGCTCGAAACCGTGCGCGTCGAGAACTGCGATTACATCGAACTGATGCCGGGCTTCGAGCGCATCGCCGGTCGAAGCGTGCGTTTCACCGCGCCCGACTATGCGACGGCATACCGTGCCTTTGTCGCGGCCGTGCGGCTCGGCGGCGCGGCGAACGTGCGCGCATGAGGCTCTACGTCTCGAGCGATATGGAGGGCGTCGCCGGCATCACCGCGTGGCAGCAGGTCGACGCGCGCGCGCCGCATCCGGAGTACGCCATCTTTCGCCGCTCCTACACGCAGGAGGTGCGCGCGGCGATTGAGGGCGCGCGCGAGGCGGGTGCCGGCGACGTGCTCGTCAACGATTCCCACGGCCCGATGCGCAACCTCCTCCTCGACGAACTGCCCTCCGACATTCGCGTTATCTTCGGCAATCGAAAGCCCTACTCGATGGTGCAGGACGCAGATCGCGGCTTCGACGGCGCGTTCTTCGTCGGCTATCACGGCGGGGCCGGCGACGCGAACGCAGTCCTCTGCCATACGTATACGCCGTCGGTGATCTACGAAGCGCGCCTCAACGGCGTTCCATGCAGCGAGGCGACGATCAACGCGGGGCTACTGGGGCATTACGGCGTTCCGCTGCTGCTCGTCACGGGAGATCGCACGACCGTAGAAGGCGTGCAGGCGCAGATGCCGTGGGTTCGCGGTGCGATCGTGAAGGAGTCGATCGGCTCCTTCGCCGCCGATTCGATCTCGCCGCCGGCGGCGCAGCGACTCATTCGCGATGCTGCGCGCGATGCGATCGCTCGCGCGCAGGATGCGAAGCCGTACCGCTTCGAGCCGCCGATCTCACTTGACGTACAACTTGTCTCCGCGGGTCAAGCCGACCTCGTCGCGACGATTCCCGGCTTTGAGCGCACCGGCGGTCGCAGCGTGCGCTTCACGCACGACGACTATGCCGTCGTCTTCAAAGCCTTCGCCGCGACGTGGCGCATGGGCGCCCTCGCGAGCTAGAGGTGAACGACGGGTTCGTCGCGCGGTGCGAGCCCCGCATCCGCGGCCGCGCTCGAACTCGCTCGCCGGCTGTACACGCGTAACTCCGCAACGTCGCGGGGAAAGAGCATTTCGAGCGTCCAGTCAAACGCGACGCGCAGTTTGCGGTCCAACCCGGGGAGACGAAGCAAGTAATACGTCCGCCAGAGGAACCATGCGAGGAATCCCGTGAGGACGCGATTGCCGGGCAGTTGCGCCACGGCTTTGCGGGCACCGAGCGACGCCATCATCCCTAAGGCCGTGAAGCGGAACGGCTTCGTCTGCGTCGCGCGCAAGACGGCGACGATATTGTCGGCGAGCGCCGGCCCTTCGCGAATCGCGTGCTGCGCGGTGGGCGGATAGAAACCACCCGCACCGTCGGGGATCGCCGCGCAGTCGCCCGCCGCCCACACGCTCGGAAACTCCGCAACCCGCAGGTCCTCGCCGACGATCACCGCCCCGCGTTTGGTTTGCGGCAACGGCGTCGTCGCGACGATCGGCGAAGGCTTGACGCCGGCGCTCCAGACGATCGTCGACGTCTCGATGTGCGTGCCGCTCTGCAGCACCAAACCTGCGTCGTCGGCACGTGCGACGCCGTCACCCGTCATGACCTCGACGCCGCGCATCGCGAGCGCTCGCGCGGAATACTCGCCCATCCGTGGTGGAAGTCCGGGAAGCAGAGCGCTCCCGCCCTCGAGCAGTACGACGCGCACGCCCCCACGCGGGATGTGCGGATAAAAGCGCAACACGCTCTTGAACAGGTCGACGATCTCTCCCGCGGCCTCGACGCCGGTGAAGCCGCCGCCCACGACGACGATCGTGAGCAGGCGCCGCACCGCAGCCGGATCATCGGTGGAATCGGCGAGCTCGAGCAGCCAGACCAGACGATTGCGCAAGATTGCGGCATCTTCGAGGGTCTTGAGCGCAAACGCGCGCTCCGCGACGCCGGGAAGGCCGAAGGTCGAAGTCGCCGAGCCCAATGCGAGCACGATGTGATCGTACGCGAGCGTTTCCGCGATTCCGGTCAGCGTGTGCGTGTACGTGACGCTGCGACCGCGAATATCGAGCGCGTCGACGTCGGCGAGCACGAAGCTCGTGCGATGCAGCTGCGAGCGGATCGGCGTGACGACGTGCCGCACGTCGAGCGCACCCGAGCACACCTCGGGCAGCATCGGCGTGAAGACGCTGAAGTTCTCGCGCCCGATCAACGTCAACTCCGCTTCGTCCGGACGCAGTCTGCGCTCCAGGCGTGAGGCGACGGCGATCCCGGCGAAACCGCCGCCGAGGATGACGATGCGCGGCGTCGTACGGCTCATGACGTGCAAGCCTTCCCGCCGTCGCCGGAATCCCAGGAATCGCAGAAGCCGAAGCCGGCCACGCGCGGCAAGCTTGCCCGTGGCGCCGGTGCGGTCGGCGCCGCGGCCCTCGCGCTGCTCCTGAAGTTCAAGGTGCTGCTCGCGCTACTGCTCCAGTTCAAGTGGGTGCTGCTGCTCGGCAAATTGCTCGCATCGAGTTGGACGCTCATCATAACGCTCTGGTTTTACGTCCTCGCCTTCGGTTGGAGTTTCGGCGTCGCGCTCGTCTTCCTCATTCTCGCGCACGAACTCGGACACTATGCTGCGTTTCGGGCCTACGGCCTACCGGTCCGCCTTCCCGTGTTCATACCGTTTCTCGGCGCATTCACGGCCGGAGCCGCTCCGCAGGATCCCGAGCACGGCGCATACATCGCGCTCGCGGGACCGCTCGTCGGCTTCGGCCTCGCCGCCGCCTGCTACGCGCTCGGCGCCGCACTGCACGACCGATTCTGGTTCGCCTGCGCCGCGGTCGGTGCGTTCTTGAATCTCTTCAACATGATTCCGGTTCCGCCGTTTGACGGCGGCCGCGTCGTCTTCTCGGCGCGCGCGACGCCGCTCGGCACGCGCTTTGTCATCGGCGCCTGGTATCTCGCGACGCTCGTCGGTCTGATCGCGGTGACATGGCAGGCGTACGCAACGCTCGGAACGCGACCCGGGAGCGCCTTCTAGCGCGCGTTCATCATACCGCTTCGAGAATCATGGCGATGCCCTGCCCGACACCGATGCACATCGTGCAGAGCGCGCGTTTCGCGCTCCCGCTCGAAAGCTCGATCGAAGCGGTGAGCGCGAGCCGCGCGCCGCTCATGCCGAGTGGATGTCCGAGTGCAATCGCTCCACCATTCGGATTCACGTGCGATGCGTCGTCGGGGATTCCGAGCTCACGTAAACATGCGAGCGATTGTGATGCAAATGCCTCGTTCAACTCGATGAGATCAAAATCACCGATCGCATGGCGAGTGCGCGCGAGGAGTTTTCTCGTTGCTGCAACAGGCCCCATCCCCATGATGCGCGGCTCGACCCCGGCCGTGGCTGCCGCCACGATGCGCGCGCGAGGCGTCAGGCCGTGGCGCGCGATCGCCGCTTCGGAAGCAACGATCAACGCCGCGGCGCCATCGTTGACCCCGGATGAGTTGCCGGCAGTGACCGTGCCGCCTTCGCGAAACGGCGTCTTGAGCTTCGCGAGCGCCTCGAGCGACGTCTCCGCACGCGGATGCTCGTCGCGATCGACGATCGTCGTCGACTTCTTCTGCTCGATCGTCACCGGAACGATCTCTCGTGCCATCCGTCCCGAAGCGATCGCCGCGACCGCGCGCTGATGCGAGCGTAGCGCAAAGGCGTCCTGCTCCGCGCGACCGATGCGAAAGTCTTCGGCGACGTTCTCACCCGTCTCCGGCATGCTGTCGATTCCGTACCGCTCCTCGAGCACCGGGTTCACGAAGCGCCAGCCGATCGTCGTGTCGTAGACGACGTTCTCGCGCGCGAACGCACTGCTCGCCTTCGGCATGACGAAGGGCGCACGACTCATGCTCTCGACGCCGCCGGCGATCGCGAGATCGATCTCTCCGGCGACGATGGCCCGCGCGACGATCGCAATTGCGTCCATGCCGGAGCCGCACAAACGGTTCACGGTCGATCCGGGAACGCCGTACGGCAAACCCGCGAGCAGCGACGCCATTCGCGCGACGTTGCGGTTATCTTCGCCCGCCTGATTCGCGCATCCGAGATAGACATCGTCGACGGCTCCCCAATCGACGCCGGAGTTCCGCTCGACGAGGGCACGGATCGGGATCGCAGCCAAATCGTCGGTACGCACGCTCGCGAGGGCGCCGCCGTACCGCCCGATCGGCGTTCGCACGCCATCGCAGAGAAATGCGGCGTTCATGCCTCAACGACCGATCCGCGAACGGCGGCGGAATGACCGCGAAAGAGCGCGACGACGCGCCCGTCCTGCGCGGCTACCGTGACATCGTAGATCCCGAAACGGCCCGTGAGATCGGTCTCTCGCGCCTCCGCAACGAGCAATTCCCCCTCACGAGCGGGCGTGACATAGGTGATCGAGCAGTGGTGCGCAACCGAGGGCACGTTGCGCGAATTGCAGGCGAAGGCGAACGCGGAATCAGCGAGCGTGAAGACCGCGCCGCCGTGCGCCGTCTCGTGCCCGTTGATCATCGCCGGATCGAGCGGCATCGAAACGCGCGCGTAACCCGGAGCGACCGACTCGATGCGCATGCCGGCGGCTTGCGAGGCGCGATCTCGCTCGAACATCGCGGTGACACACCGCTCCGCGAGCGCTTGTTCCTCTGCCTTCAACGTCAGATCTATTCTCCTCGGAATGACGGCGCGCGTTTCTCCGTGAACGCCTCGACCCCCTCACGAAAATCGCCGGTTGCACCGAGCATGCGCTGCATGTTGCGTTCGAGTTCGAGCTGCGCGTCGATGTCCTTGTTCCAGGCGGCCGCGATCGCGGACTTGATCGCGCCGAACGCCTTCGTCGGGCCGGAAGCCAGCGCGCTCGCGAGCGCGTCGCATTCCGCGTCGAGCCCCACGTCCTCGACCGCTTTCCAGATCGCACCCCACTCGTAGGCTTGTTGCGCCCCGATCGGCGTCCCCAGCATCGCGAGCCCCACGGCGCGCGCGTGCCCGATCAAGCGCGGCAACATCCACGTGCCGCCCGAGTCGGGAAGCAACCCGATGCGCGCGAACGACTCCACGAACTGTGCGGAGGCCGCCGCAACGACGAGGTCGCAGGCGAAAGCGAGATTCGCACCCGCCCCGGCCGCAATGCCGTTGACGCGCGCGATTACCGGCTTCTCGAGCGTGCGTATTGCGTGAACGAGCGGATTGTAGTGCCGTTCGATCACCGCACCGAGATCGCTTCCCGGCGCGACGCCTTCTTCACCGAGATCTTGTCCCGCACAAAACGCACGTCCGGCCCCGGTCAGGAGGACGACGCGCGTCTGCTCGTCTCGGCCCGCTTCCTCGAAAGCCGAACGCGCCGCGTCGGCCATTTCGCCGGTCAACGCGTTGAGCTTTTGCGGCCGGTTCATCGTGAGGCGCAAAATGCCGCCCTCCCGCACGGCGAGAAGCTGCTCGCTCATCGCAGTGAACCCAGGAGCTGTGCGCCGATCGCGTCGACGTCGAGTTCGACGCGGTCCGTCACGGGATGGCTCTGACACATCAGGACGACTCCGCTGCGCACTTCATAATCTTCGAGCGCAAAATGCACGTCCATATCTACCTCACCTCCGACGAGCTGTGCGCGGCACGACGAGCAGATGCCGCTCTTACACGAAAACGGGAGGTCGATGCCGCTTCGTAGCCCGGCATCGAGAATCGACTCGCGCCCTTTGTGCACGTCGAACGTTCGCGTCGCTCCGTCCATGACCACGCTCGCATGACAGATGTCGTCGGGACTCGTCGCGGCGCGTTCGGGGCGCGTGGGGCGTTGCGCTCCGTCGGTCGCAAATCGCTCGACGATCACACGCGCTCGATCGAACCCACGCTCCTCAAAGGCCGCAATCACGCTCTCCATCATCGTCTCGGGGCCACACAGAAATGCGTAGTCGACCTCTTCGAGATCGATCCACTTCTGCGTGAGGGCCAGCATGCGCTCGCGATCGATCCGACCGTTGAAGAGCTCGACGTCCTGCTTCTCGCGGCTCGTCACGAAGATCAGAGCGAAACGCCCGACGTACCGGTCTTTGAGGCGCAGGAGGTCCTCGCGAAACATCGTTGACGACGATGCACGATTCCCGTAAATGAGCGTAAACCGGCTCTGCGGCTCGATCGCAAGCGTCGTTTCGAGCAGAGAGAGGATCGGCGTGATCCCGCTGCCCGCCGCGACCGCCAGATAATGCCGGCGCTGCGCCGGATCGAGTCGAAGAAAGAAACGCCCATCCGGGGGCGCAACTTCGAGTTGCATGCCGGGCGCGAGCGTCGCGTTCGCCCAGGCCGAAAAAACTCCGTCGTCGACGCGCTTGATCGCGACGCGCAGCGGTCCTCGCGTGGGGCTCGAGCAGATCGAATACGAGCGCCGCTCCTCGCTTCCGTCGAGCACCGCGCGAAGCGTGAGATACTGCCCCTGTACGAACGCGAACTCGTCGCGGAGCCGTTCCGGCACGTCGAACTCGACGACGATCGCATCACGCGTCTCCTTGCGCACGGCGCGCACCGTAAGGGCGCGAAACTTCATTCCGCGCTCGCGCTAATGCGGCTTGAAATATTCAAACGGTTCCCCGCACGCATCGCAGCGGTAGAGCGCCTTGCACGGCGTCGAGCCGAAACGGCTCTGCTCGCGAGTCTCACCCGAAGCGCATCGCGGGCAGCGGACGATGGCGCTTGCGATTGGACCGAGAGCCAACCCCGCCTCGGCGGCCGCGTGCGGCGGCGCGATCCCATACTCGTGAAGCCGCTCGCGGCCACGCACGCTCAGCCACTCGCTCGTCCACGCGGGGGCGAGGCGTTCGGTGATGCGGAGCCGATCGACTCCACGCGCGCGCAACGTGCGCTCGACGTCGTCGCGAATCACTTGCGTCGCGGGGCACCCGGCGTACGTCGGCGTCAGCGCGACCTCCAGCACGTCGTCGACGTAACGGACGTCGCGCACGATGCCGAGATCGGTGATCGAAAGCGCCGGGATCTCCGGATCCTCGATCTCGTCAAGCCAGTCGCGGACCGTCGCAAGCGCAGGAAGCGTCTTCACCAGGCCGCCTCCGGCATCGAGCGCGGTAACGCTTGCATCTCCGCGAGCAGATAGCTGAGTTGCTCCGTGTGCAGGCCCGACTTGCCGCCGCGCTGCATCCACGGGTCGCTCGGAATAGCCAACGTCGCCGCGGAGAAGGCCGAGCGCACGCGCTCGTTCCATGGATCGAGCAGCGTCGCCGGATCGAAGCCGACGCCGGCATCGAGCATCGCAGCATCGATCTCGTCGCGCAAGAACGGCTCACCGGTGTAGCGCCAGAGATCGTTCACCGCGTGTTGGGTGCGCGCATGACTCTCCGGCGTGCCGTCGCCGAGACGGATCAACCAATCCTCGCTGCGCCGCAGATGATATGCGGTCTCCTTACGCGTCTTTCCCGCAATCGCCGCGATTCGCTCGTCGCGCGAACGCGCGAGTTCGCCGAGCGCGAGATAGGACCAGAGATCGAAGAAGTATCCGCGCACCGTCGTCGCCGCAAAATCTCCATTCGGCCTCTCGACGAGCAGCACGTTGCGGAACCCGCTTGCCGCGCGATGGAACGCGAAATGGTCCTCGTCGCGCCCGGCGCCTTCGAGCTCGCCGGCATAGCCGAGCCAAAGACGTGCTTGCCCGAAGAGATCGAGCGAGACATTTGCGAGCGCGACGTCTTCTTCCATGACGGGCGCGTGCGCAATCCACGCGCAGAGGCGCTGCGCGAGCACGAGCGCGTTGTCGCCCAGACGCATCACGTACTCCACGCGTGGATCGCGCGCCGTTGCGATCACAGGTGTTTCACGCCTTCCGGGACATGGTAGTACGTCGGATAGCGGTAGCTCTTGCCTTCCGAAGGATCGAAGAATTCCTCGCTCTCCGACGGATCGGTCGCGTACACGTCGTCCGACTTGACGACCCAGATGCTCACGCCCTCGTTCCGCCGCGTGTAGACGTCGCGCGCGTTCTCGAGGGCCATCCGCGCGTCCGCTGCGTGCAAGCTGCCGACATGCTTGTGCGCGAGACCCGCTTCGCTCCGCACGAACACTTCCCACTGCGGCCACTCGTGCTTCTTTTTCATGGCGACGCACTTTGCGCGCCGCGTTTGCGGGCGTACTCGGCGGCCGCCTCGCGAACCCACGCGCCTTCTTCCCATGCCTCGATCCGCGTCTGCAGGCGATCCTTGTTGCAGGGGCCATCGCCACGAATCACGCGATAAAACTCGTCCCAATCGATCGAGCCGATCTCGTAATGCTCCTTCTCCGCATTCCAGCGTAGGTGCGGATCCGGAATCACGAGACCCAACTGCTCGGCTTGCGGAACGGTCTGATCGATGAACTTCTGCCGCAACTCATCGTTCGTAAAGAGCTTGATCTTCCAGCGCAGCGACTGCTCGTTGTGGGTAGAGTCCGTATCCGGCGGCCCGAACATCATCACGGCGGGCCACCACCAACGGTCGAGCGCGTCCTGCGCCATCGCGTGTTGTTCCGGCGTCCCATGCGCGAGCGTCCACATGATGTCGAATCCCTGCCGCTGATGGAAGCTCTCCTCTTTGCAGATGCGCACCATCGCGCGCGCATACGGGCCGTAGGAACAACGCGTGATCGGAATCTGGTTGATGATCGCGGCGCCGTCGACAAGCCAACCGATCGCCCCGACGTCTGCCCACTGCAGGGTGGGATAGTTGAAAATGCTCGAGTATTTCGCTTTGCCGGCGTGAAGCGCCGCGACCATCTCGTCGCGCGGCGTGCCGAGCGTTTCGGCCGCGCTGTAGAGATAGAGCCCGTGCCCGGCTTCGTCTTGCACTTTCGCAAGGAGGATCAACTTGCGCTGCAAGGACGGGGCGCGCGTGATCCAGTTTCCCTCGGGCAGCATCCCGACGATCTCGGAATGCGCGTGCTGAGAGATCTGCCGCACGAGCGTCTTGCGGTACGCGTCGGGCATCCAGTTCGTCGGCTCGATCTTCAACGACCGGTCGAGGCGCTCGTTGAACGCGCGCTCGCGCTCGTCCGAGACGCTCGCATCGCCTTCGATCCCGTCACTCATCTGCGTATAAATGAGACGATCCTATGAAGCCGCGACGGCTTCGCCAAGCACTGGAACATGCGCGGCGGTTGCGTTCATCGTCAGCAGGTCATACTGCGCGACGACGTCGTCGTCTTGATTGAAGAGCGTCACCGACCAGCGCACTTCACCGTACTCCGGCTTGCGCGGCGCTTTCTCTTTGACCGCGAGCCGGACGTGCAGCGTATCGCCGGGATAGACCGGCTTCACGAAACGCAGGCCTTCGATTCCGTAGTTTGCGAGGACCGGGCCGAGTTCGGATTTCACGAACAGCCCCGCCGCAAAGGAGAGCAGCAAGTAGCCGTGCGCGACGCGTCCGTCAAAGAATGGGCTCGTCTTTGCGGCCGCTTCGTCCATGTGCGCGTAGAACCGATCGCCGGTGAACTCCGCGAAGTGCTCGATGTCGGCGAGCGTGATCTCACGCGTACCGGTGTAAAACGTTTCGCCGACCGTCAGCGATTCGAAGGGGCGCTCGAACGGATGATGCTCTGTCTTCTGCTCCGCGGCACCGGGGTTCCATTGCCCCGTCACCGTTGCGAGGCGCTGCGGCGATCCTTGCACCGCCGTGCGCTGCATATAGTGGAAGACGCCACGCACTCCGCCCATCTCTTCGCCGCCGCCGGCCCGCCCGGGGCCGCCGTGAACGAGCGGGGCGAGCGGCGATCCGTGTCCCGTCTGCTCCTTTGCGCAATCGCGATCGACGACGAGCACGCGCCCATGATAGGAGCCGATGCCGAGCACGATCTCGTCCGCGGCATGGCCGTCGTAGCTGAAGATTGACGCGACGAGGCTGCCCTCGCCACGATTCGCGATCGCAATCGCGTCGGCGACGCTGTCAAACGGCATGAGCGTCGTCACGGGACCGAACGCTTCGACGTCGTGAACCCTCGCAGCCTCGAGCGGGCGATCGCAGCGCAGGACGATCGGCGACATGAACGCGCCTTCGGCATCGCTGCCGCCGACAGCGGCGACGTGCATCGGATCGCCGTAGACGATCGTCGCCTCGCTCGCCAACTCAGCGACTCGCGCGCGCACGTCCGCGCGCTGTGCGAGGCTCACGAGCGCTCCCATGGTCACGCCCTCGGCATGCGGATCGCCGACGACGACTTTGCCGAGCCGCTCGATGAGCGCGCGCTCAACGTCGTCGATGAAGGCGCGCGGCACGATCGCGCGGCGAATGCACGTGCAGCGCTGCCCTGCCTTCGCCGTGAGCTCGCGCACGATTTCTTTGACGTAGAGATCGAACTCCGGCGTTCCGGGCGCGGCATCGGGCCCGAGGATCGAGGCGTTGAGCGAATCCTGCTCGGCGATGAAGCGCACGGCGTTCTCGCCGATCGCGCGCACGGCCTGAAGCTTGCTCGACGTACCGCGCGAGCCCGTGAACGAGACGACGTCTTGTCCCGTCAAGCGATCGAGCGTATCGCCAAGGCCGCCGGCGACGAACTGGACGCTGCCTTCCGGAAAGATCCCCGAGCGCACGATCTCTTCGAAGACCGCGTACGCGACGTAGGCGGAGGGTGTCGCGGGCTTGGCGATCACCGGTACGCCGGCGATGATCGCCGGGGCGAGCTTCTCGAGCATTCCCCAACACGGAAAATTATACGCGTTGATCTGGATCGCAACGCCCTGCAGCGGCGTCAGGATGTGACGCCCGACGAACCTCCCGCCTTTCGAGAGCGGCTCGAGCGCGCCGTCAATCGCGACGCGCGAGTTCGGCAGTTCGCGGCGGCCCTTCGAAGCAAACGAAAAGAGCGTCATGATTCCGCCGTCGATGTCGACGAAGCAGTCCTTCTGCGTCGCGCCGGTATCGAAGGAGAGATCGTAAAACTTTTGCTTCCGCTCGGCGAGGTGCAGCGCGAGCCGCTTCACAAGGTCGGCGCGCTCGTGAAAGGTCATGCGCCTCAGCGCCGGGCCGCCGACGTTGCGCGCGTGGTCGAGAACCGCGGCGAAGTCGAGACCCTCGCTCGATACCTGCGCGACGACGTGTCCGTCGATCGCGGAGCGTACGTCAACGAAGCCGCCTTTCGCCTCGAACCAACGGCCGCACGCGTAGCTGCGCAACTTCACGACCCCAGCTCCTCTCCCGCTCCCTACCAAACGGTAGGGAAGCCCATTGTATCGCTTCCGGCGCGGAGCCGTCAATCGGGCGTTCCGGCGGCTCCCTCGAAGACCAACCGGGAGATCGCCGTCGCGATCTCCGTTGCCGCGATACGGCCGCTCGGCCGGTACCATTCCACGACGGAGTTCGACATTCCGAAGACCAGGCGCGTCACGAGCGCGGGGTCGACGTCGGCGCGGATCGCGCCTTCCCGTTGCGCGGCATGAACGAGGTCGGTGACGATCGCATCGAACGCGCGACGCCGCTCCATCGCCTCACGCTCCGTCTTCGAGTTGCCGCGTACGCGAAAGAGCACGCTCACCTCGGGAAACATTCGCATCGTCACCTCGGCAACGCGCGCGACGATCGTCTCGAGGCGGGCGCGCGGCGTACCTTCTTTCGCTTCGCGCTCGTCGAGGATTGCGAAGAGCGCGGCGAGCGCGCGGTCGAGACCTCGCGCGAGCAACGCTTCCTTTCCGGGTACGTGGTGATAGATGCTCGCCTTCGTGATCGCGGCAGCCTTCGCGATCTCGTCCATCGACGTCGCGTCGAAGCCGCGCTGGGCGAAGAGCCGAAACGCGATGTCGGTCAACGAGTCGATGTCGTACGGGCGCCGCGACTCCATCCTAAGAGTATCCGCATCCCGAGGCGGGAGGGCCTGCCGGCCATGTCGCACGTTCAGCAGCGATGGCGACCAAACCGCGTGGCGCTTCCTCCGGCGAGGCGACGCTCTCACACGAGCAGCTCGTCACGCTCCTGCGCAACATGCTCTTGCAGCGCGCCGTGGATACGCGCGGCTTCCAGTTGAATCGCCAAGGAAAGATCGGGATCGCGATGGGCTCGGAAGGCCACGAAGCGACCCAAGCCGGAGCGGGCATGGCCTTCGTCCGCGGCAAGGACGTGCTCTACCCGTACTACCGGAACACCGGAATTTTGCTCGCGTGCGGCTTCGAGCTTGCCGATCTCTTCCGCTCGCAGTTCGCGCGCGCGACCGATACGACCGGCGGCCGTTCCATCATCAATCACGTCACCGACAAGGCCAAAGGCATCGCGTCGATCTCTTCGATCATCGCGTCGCAGTGTACGCACGCGGTCGGCGCCGCGTACGCGTTCAAGTACCGGAGCCAACGCGACCGGGCCGTGCTCTGCACCTTCGGTGAAGGCGCGACGAGTGAGGGGGAGTGGCACGAAGCGATGAACTTTGCCGCGATTCACAAGGTGCCCGTGATTTTTCTCTGCGAGAACAACCAGTGGGCAATCTCGACGCCGATCAGCAAGCAGATGGCAAACCCGAACGTCGCCGAGCGCGCGCAAGGCTACGGCTTCGAAGGCGTCATCGTCGACGGTTTCGATCCCGTCGCCGTCTACCTCGCGGTGAAGGCGGCGCGAGAGAAAGCCGTCGGCGGCGGCGGTCCGACGCTCGTCGAAGCGAAATCCTACCGCTTCCTCTCGCACACGACCGACGACGACGAGCGCACGTATCGGACGCGCGAAGAGGTCGCGCAGCAGCGCACGAACGATCCCGTCCCGCGTTTCGAGCGTCACCTCATCGAAAAACGCGTGCTGACGAGCGAGCAGATCGAAAGCCTCCGCTCGGAGATCGCACGGACGGTCAACGAAACGACGGATGCCGTCGAGGAGGAGCCGCTGCCCGCGCCGGAGTCGCTCTACACGAACGTCTATGCAGGCCCGACCGAACCTTGGATCTAGTCGCGGCGCACTGACGCGATTTCATGATGGGCAACGGGGTAAGGTTCGTCCACCTCGGAGCCGTTCGTCGCTCGCCGTCCATGGCTCGCTCCTACTGCGTTCCTCGCCCCTCTCGCCGTCCATGGCTCCGGGGCTCGTTCACAGCCTCCTCGGTTGGACGAACCTTACCCCGAGCCCATCAGATGTCGACGTTCATGAAGTCGTCGAACGGCGTGACCGCGTTCGGATGGAAGTTCTTCAGGTCTTTGTTGAAGACGTAGATATCCTCGCGGCTCGACGTCACGATCATCGGCAGGTCGTGCGCGAGTTGCGCGAAGAGGATCGCGTCGTCCGCGTTACGCTGGGCTTGGTCGTAGTGTGAGTACAAGGCGTGCATCGCCGCGTTGGCCGTATGATTGCACCACCGTGGATCGTTTTGCCCATTCGGCGGAATCTCGTCGCATGCGTAGATGAAAGAGTAGTCGCCGATCGGGTCGTCGCCCCACGCGAAGAGCACGATATCCCACTTGCCGCCGTAGATGATGCCGCCGTCTTGCACCGGCGCGAACAGTTGTGGAGTTTCATAGCGGCGCACGTCGAGAGAGACGCCGATCTGCTTCCACCATTGCTGTATCAGCGTGATCTGGTTGTCAGTGTCTTGCGTTCCGGCCGAGGTCGCCAACTGTAGGTCGAGGCGTACGCCGTTCTTCGCACGAATGCCGTCTGGCCCACGCGTCCAGCCGTCGGCGTCCAAGATTTGGTTCGCCTTCGCAATATCGAAGGGCACGAGCGGAATGTTGGGATCGTAATACGGCGCGCTCCTCGGCGCCGGCTCTTCCTGCAAAATTCCGACGCCACGGCCGATCTTCGCGATCAACGTCTTGCGATCGAGTGCGTATTCGAGCGCGCGGCGCACGATCGGATCGCTGACTCCGGGTCGGGTCACGTTGAAGTCGAGGTGATTGTAGTAGTACGCGGGCTGGCGGATGTACGTGAAGCCCGGGAGGCTTTCCAGATGCACGAAGTAGCTGCCGGGCACCGGATACCACATGTCGAGGGCATGTGCTTGCAGTTGCGTCGTGAGCGTGTTTCGGTCGGGAATGATCTCGAAATCGATTTCCGTGAGCTTCGGCTGCCCGTGCCAGTAGTAGGGGTTCGGGACCATGACGACGTCCTGTCCGCGATTCCATGCCTTGTACATGAAGGGCCCGGCGCCGATCGGCAGCGCGTTGAACGGTGCGTTATTCATGTTCGGATACTGCGCGAGGATATGCTCGGGCAGGATCGACGGGTTCGCGCCCGCGCTAGAAAAGAAAACGACGACAAACGGTGCGTACGGCTTCGAGAGGTGCAGAATCACGGTGTACTTGTTCGGCTCGTCGATGCGCTTGATGAGGTCCCAACCCGTTCGGCTCACGACGTTGTTCGCGGGATTGAGGATCGCATGGATCGACCAGACGATGTCGTCGCCGTTGAGCGGCGTCCCGTCGGACCACCGCACGCCCTTGCGTAGGTGATAGGTGATCGTCAAGCCGTCTGCGCTCACGCCGCCGTTCGCCTGCGTCGGCACTTGCGTCGCAATCTCGGGAATCGGGCGATTTTGGTGATCCCACTTGATCAGCCACGCCGCCGTCAGGGAGGACATGAGTCCCAAGGTCGTCTGCTGGCCAAGCGCGGTATTGAGGGTCTGGATGTCCTCCGCGGTCGCATAGCGGAGCACATGCGGCTGCGTCCAGGAGTTGACGCGTCCCGATGCTGCGGTGGTACTCGTCGTGGTCGAGTTGCTTGAGGACTGCGTGCACCCTGCGATGAGGAGAAGGCCAAGCGTGGCGGCGGCGGCAAGTCGCTTCATACGGGATACTCCCCTAGACCGCGCTCGCTTCCTCCTCCGACTCGAGGCGCATGCTCTCGGGGTCGATCCCATGGCGCGCGCAGAACGCGATGTAGGCCGCGGGCGCGATCTCGGAAGGCTTGATCTCGCTGCGCCCGCCCCAAAAGACGTTCGTATAGCCGAAGTCGATCCCGGCTTCGCAGAGGTGCGCATCGATCGCCGCCTTGTGCGCGAGCACCGTTTCCTTCTCCGTGCCGTGCGCGACGGCCATGACGTTGACGTTGCGGAACTCGGCTCCGCCCTCGCGCCAGTACGCGTGCGTGATAATGTGATGGCGCCCGACCTCGCGGCCTGCGTCGATCTCGCGCCCCTGCGGTATGGCCCAATGAAAGAGCGCGTTGTAACGCGTCACGCGCTCGCCGTCCGCCGTCGGCTTGACGTGCTCTAAGAACGTGGAGAAGCGGCCGATGACGCGTCGCGCATTCAGCTCATGCGCAACGCTCACGAACGTCTCGATATCGACGCCGGCTTCCGCGGCGCGCGCGCGCCACGCATCGCGCACGATTTCCTCCGGTGCGAACTCGCGCTTGAGCGTGGTGAGGACGCGCCATTCGAGGTCGGATAACTCGACGATTGCGGTATCGAGCGGCTCCGCGAGCACCTCCGCTCGAGAACCGGGTTCGAGGCCTCGTCGCCGCACGTGCCCGACTCCGAGCGCGAAGAGCATGCGCGCGGGCATCAGGCGGAAACGCGCCGCTCCGACGCGATCGCGGAGAAACTCGGCGTGCTTGCGGCGCGAGAATCCCTGCGGAACCTTCAGCGTCGTCCAGAGACGATAGCTGCTTCCGGGCGACGCGGCATCCGTGTTGCGAATCACGACGTGGCCGGAGAACGGATCCTCGCGCGCCATGAACTCGAAGGCGGCATCGAGCCGCTCGTTCGGGACCTCCCACGCGCAGAGCGCACCGCGCGCGAGGTTCGTCGCCATCAGCGTTTGACGTACGCGGCGAATCGTTCCGCCGCGCAACATCGCAACGATGTGCTCGATCACGCGATCGACGTCGACGCCGGTCCGCGACGCGATCTCGCCGAACGGATCTGGCTGAAATCCGGCTAAGCGATCCTCGGAGACGGCGAGAATCGCCGCATTCGTCGGATCGGAAAGGTTCGCCGGAACCGTCGCCACGTTATAGGCGAAGGTCGCTCAACCCGGTTGCGTAGAGGTAGTTCTGCTCGGCCGTGCGCACGCCGTAGAGCGCGGTGATGTAATCGCTCTGCGCCGTCGCCAAGTTCCCCTCCGCCGTTACGAGATCGAGAATCGTATCGACGCCCACGCGATAGCTGGCCTGCGCGGCCTGCATCGCGACCTGCGCGCTCGCCAACTCCGACTGCGCTTGAACGAAGTTCGCGCGAGCGCTGATCAACTGCGCGAGCGCTGAGCGCACGTCCGACTCTACTTGCAAGCGCGTCTGCATCAGCGAGGCGTTCGCCTCGTCGAGCGTGTACTTCGCGACCTCGATATTGTACCAAGTCTGGCCCTGGTCGTAGATCGGGAGCGAGATGTTGGCGACGAGCGAGCTCGAAGGATTCCATTGGCCGTTTGCGCCGCGAATCGGCGAGACCGGAAACTGGCGCGAAGTCGAACTGTTCCACGTCCCCGTGACCGACGGCATGCGTCCCAACTCCGCGTAACGCAGATTGTCTCGGTCGGCGCTCACCGTGTACTGCGCCGACTCGTAGTCCGGGCGCAGCAGCAGCCCTTGCTGCAGCGACTTCGCGTAGGTCGGCGTTGCCGTGTACGTATCGGGGCCGAGCGGTTCGGGCACGATCTGCGTGTCGGCATCGAGTCCGAGCAGCGTCGCGAACTGCGCTTGTGCGGTGATCGCCGCGCCCTGCGCCGTGACGAGTTGCCCACGGGCTTTCGCCGTCTGGTATTCGGCCTGCGCGAGATTCGAGAGCGCCGCGACGCCGTTGCGGATCTGCGCGCGCACGGCATTTTCCTCGGTCGCGAACTCGCGAACCAGCTGCTCATCCGAATCGACCGACGCCTTATCCTGCAGCACCGCGTAGTAATCCTGAGCGACGTCATAGGCGAGCGTGTCGAGCTGGCGCAACAGCGTGCCTCGCCCCGCAAGCTCGTTCTCCTTCGCAGACTTGATCGCCGCGATCACGCGACCGCCGTCGAAGATCAACTGCGAAACCGTGTATCCCCCAGTTTCGGTGGTCGTGATCGAGTTCGTTCGAATGCACGAACCCCCACCGGCCGGGCAGTACGTGCTGCTGCCGTAGTTCTTTTCCCACGAACCGGACGCGCTGATCGCGGGGAAAAGCGCCTGTTGCTCCGCGCTATACCGGGCACGAAGCTCGCTGTAGACCGCGCGCTCCGACGCGAACGTCGGCGAAACCGCAACGGCGATATCGATCGCCTGCGTCAGCGAAACGTGCGGCGGAACGCCGCGGTGCGGAACGAGCAGTTGGACGTCGGGTGCCGGCGCTCCGTACGCGGGATAGGGCAACGGCGACTGCGCCGGCGCGGTCGTCGGCTCCGGTGTCGGCACCGGAATCGGATTGCCCTGCGCGAGCGCGCCGAGCGGCAGCAACGCGAGAGCGAGCAGGAACGCGGAGCAACGCGCGATGTTTCTCATCATGGCGCCGGTGTGGCGCCGGAGACGGCCACGACGCTGCCGTCACGCAGCGCATCCGGACGCGTGGTGATCACCACCGTTCCCGCGGTGATTTGAGGGCTGACGACCTCGGAGAGGGTGTCGGTCTGCAGTCCGACGCGCACCGAAACTTGCTTCGCGTGGCCGCCGTTGACGGCGTAGACGAACGTGCCCTGATCGGTCTGCGCAACCGCCGAGCGCGGAACGACGATCGCGTTGTGGTGCCGCGCCTGCGTCACGACCACGTTGACGAGCATGCCGCCGCGCAGCAAGCTCCCCGCATTCGGCACGTCGATCCGCGCCAAATACGAAAGCGTTCCGGCTGTGGGAACGGCGTTGACGGCCGTAACGTGACCGCGGAACGTGCGCCCGGGAAGCGAATCGCTCTGGAACGAGAGCAGTTTTCCGGGGGTCACGTACGCGAGATCGGAGTCCGGCACGTTGACGTTGATCCAGACGTCGTTGACGCGCGAAATCGCGAGCACGGGCGCCGCGGGACCAGCTTGCGATCCGGGGTCCATGAACCGCGCCGTGATCACGCCGTCGTACGGCGCATAGAGATAGGTCTGCGCGATCTCCGTCTCGAGAAGATGCGCCTGCGCAAGCGCACTCTGCGCACCCGCGAGCGATGCCTGCACGTTCTCGCCGGCGACTTGATTGCTCCGGATGCCGATCGCCGCGTTCGCATAGGCGTTCTGTGCCTGGACGTACGCGGAGCGCGCCGACTCGAGCGCCGCTTGCGAAACGTAGCCTTCGTGATAGAGCGTGCTGTCTTGCTGATAGACGAGACGCGCGTTGTCATATGCGGCCTTCGTCGTGGAAACCGCGGTCGTGTTTTGACTTTGCGTCACGGGAAGGCCGACCACCGCACCGCGCGCCGTTGCCGACGCTTGCTCGTAGGATGCCTCCGCTTGCGAGAGCTGTGCGCGCAATAACGAACTGTCGATTTGTGCGAGCAACTCGCCGCGGCTCACGCGATCGCCGACGTTCACGTCGATGTCGGTGATCGCGCCGCTCTGCTGAAATGCGAGCGACGACTGCTCGAGAGGCGCGATTTGGCCGTCAAGCGAGAGATAGGTTGCAATGTCTTGGCGCTTTGCGGTCGCGATGTCGACGTTGAGCGCGGGCGGGCCCTGTTGCGCCGCGCCCTGGCCGCAAGCGGCAAGGGCGAGCACCGCGAGCGCCGCCGCGGCTAAACCGTGATGCTGCATACTCTCCTGATTCTAAGTCATCGGGGATTCGTCTCCCTACCTATACGGTGGGAGTCGCCCGATGATTCAACGCCTATCGCCAAATCCTGGGTCGGCGCTGAAGAAGCGGGGAACGGCGGCTTCTCCGACGTATCCCGCGCGGTAGATGAGCGCGAAACTCGACATCGGGCGCTCGCATAGCTTGCAGAGCCGCGTCGAGGAGTGGATGACCGCCGAACGGGCCGGGAACAAGGGCGTAGACGTCCTTGCGACGTCGGTCCTCGTTCAGATGATAGAACAGGCCTGCCTGGACTGCCTGGCCCCCGTCTTAGAGGAAGGCCGGCTCAGCCTCGGGACCAGCATCGACCTCGAGCACCGCGAACCGGTCCCAGTCGGCTTCATCGTCCGGATCGAGGTCGAGATCGTCACGATCGACGGACCCCGAATCACGTTCGCCGTCCGCGTCTTCGACGAGCAGGAGGCTGTCGCCGAAGGGAGCCACGAGCGCTACCTCATCGACCGTTCGAAGTTCCTGGCAAAGCTCAAAGACAAGCTCTCCTAGCACCCAGGAGCACCCTTCCCGGCGCGCTTTGGCCGCTCTTGAGGCCCTCTGAGGTTCCCTCGTCCAACGGGCAGCCGTTGCAGGGGGGCTAACCAGCCCCCCGAAGTGATGCCGCAAGGATTGCCCTCGGGGTGGCTCGAGCGCCGGTGTGCCGAGGACCGGCACGGCGGCCGGAGCTGCCGCTTCAGGTTTGCAGCAACGGGGGACAATCCGAAGGTCCTCATTTCAACCTAGGAGGAAGCTTTGAAGCGACTGAGCATCGGGG
>PKZD01000021.1 GCA_003133745.1 Candidatus Tyrphobacter aquilonaris | reverse complement strand
CATCATGACGGGCGGCAAGCCGCTGAGAACGTGTCGGCGATCCGGGCCGGAGCCGACGATGCCGCGCATGATGATCTGCGAGGCGAGCCGCGCCAAGACGGCGGGGCTGAGCGCGCGCGGCGCGCCATCGAACTCGGCGCGGTTGAGAAGCGACCCGAAGCGTCCGGCCGGGTCGATGCGACCGCGAGCGGGCGCAGCGAGAATCGCCGTCGGTTCGAGTGCCGCAAGGGTTGCCGCTGCGGCGGCGCCGCGAGCGAGAAACCCGCGTCGATTGATGCTCATGGTGGCTCCTCCATGACGACGTGAACTGCGCCTTCACGCTACCATGGAGCGAGCGCTTTGTCGATGGCTGGGGGGCCGAGCCGGGAGGGGTTGCACGCCTGCTCCGAGGAGGTGCATCCATGCTGAAAGTTTATCGCAACACCATCCTTACTGCCGCGCTCTTCGGCGCAGCAACGCTCGCCGCGTGTTCATCGCCGGCGGGACAATCGACGACGGCGCAATCTACGGCGCGATCCTCCCCCGTCGCTGTAGCCGCGGGCTACGGTCGCAACGATTTCGTCGGGAAGTGGACGTGCCATTGGACGGACGGCCGCTACTCCATCGTCGAAACCTCGACGATTCGCGCCGACGGCACGTCGATCGGCAGCGGATCCGCGTACGGCCATAGCACCGCAACCTACGAACTCTCGTGGTCGTACGCTCCCTCCGGCCCGAGCACCGGCACCATGAGCAGCACCAACGCGGCCTTTGCGCCGCCGCACTTTTCGGCAACAGCTTCGGTCAAATGGCTGAGTCACGACCATTACACGATGGTTACGCGGACCGACGTACCCAATGCTGAATCAGTCGGAAGCAAGATGGACTGCACGCGGGCGCAGTGACGGGCCCCGCAGGACCTCGCCGCAGCCTACCATCTCAGCGCGATGGGGCAGATGCAACACACGTAAACGCGGCAAACGCAATGATGAGCGCGCCTGCGATCAGCCCTATGACCTGCGCCACCGCGGGAAGGTAGATCGCGGGCGCTCCATCGTCCTCGAGCGGCCAGGCCATCATCCAACCGTCCGCGAGCGTTGGCGCGATCATGCGTCCGCGCGCGAGCACGCGCCAACCGGCGTCGTATGTCTGCGACATGACGAAGTAGCGCCGCGAGGAAGCAGCCGCCTCGGGGATGTCGCACGGAACGCGCGCGATTGCGGTAAGGCCGTGCGGCCGCAGCAGCGCGTTTCCGCCGGAGCCGTCGCCGACGAAGTAGCGCTTCCACGTTCCACGCACCGCATACGAACTGACGTTGAGTGAAAGCTCCGCTCCGCTCGGAGCCGCAATGAGCAGACACCGCACGCCGGTGGGGATCTGCAATGCTTCCGGTTCCGCCGACGCCGTCCACGCGAAGGGATAGATGCTGTCGAATAACCACGGCGGCGCGCGCAGGGTGACGGCGCTCGAAACCCAGCCGCGGCGCGGATCGGCGCTTTCCACCGAGGTCCC
The DNA here is from genome assembly GCA_003133745.1 of Candidatus Tyrphobacter aquilonaris. Lineage (GTDB taxonomy): Bacteria > Vulcanimicrobiota > Vulcanimicrobiia > Vulcanimicrobiales > Vulcanimicrobiaceae > Tyrphobacter > Tyrphobacter aquilonaris. The sequence goes on along the minus strand of PKZD01000021.1, from coordinate 9,553 downwards.
CACGTTCAGCGAAGGCGTCCGCGCCGGAAGGAGCGCGACCGAGCCGTCGTCGAGCTCGGAGAAGAGCATCGCAGCGGATGCGCTCACACTTGAGAGCGTTGCACGCGCGCCGGCCGGAAGCTCGTAGACGTCGGAATACGGCGAGGAGCGCAGCAAAGCCAACCGCAGGTGCGTCAGCGGGATGGGCATGCGCGATGCGAGATCGGCGATGCGCAAGTAGTGCCGGTCGACGAGATAGCGAATACCCATGCGTGAAAAGAGTTGCCACTCCGGCTCTCCTTCACGCAGCCTCCAGAGCGCGTACGCGAGCGCGCGGTTCTCGCTGCCGAAGGAGACCGTCGCATTGCCGCTGGGTGCGTAGGCGACGAGATCCCGGCCGGCGTGCGAACCGTTCACGGGTCCGAGCGGTTCCTCGGCTGGGAGCCACACGACGCGTCCCGGTCCGTGGCTTTGTATCGCCTGCATGTCCGAGAGCGAATCGCTTATCCAGCGCGGCGAAGCGATGAGGTCGCCCAAACCGGCGCCCATCGCAGCCGGGAGTACGACGATCGCAACGAGCGGAAGATATGCCGCCGCGAGGATCGCGCGCGCGTTCAGCGCGATCGCCACCGCGAGGCAGATTCCAAGCGACGTGAGCGCCGCGAAGTAGTTGAGGTCGCGAAAGACGCCGGCGATCGGTGCGCGCTCGAACGCCCAGGCGAGCGGTACGCTCAACGGACCGTACAGACCCGACGTGGCAACCCAGCCGAAGAGCCAGAGGAGCGCGGCGAATGCGGCAAGGCGCCGGCGCGCGGCGAACGCGACGACGAACGCGCTGCCGCCAAGCAGATAGAGCACGAACGCAATCCACGAAACCGCGTGCGACTCGTAGTAGTGCGTGAAGTATCCGAGCATCACCGCGGCATTGGCCGGATAGGCGCTGAGATTGTACTCCCAGCTCACGAGCGCGCGCTGGTTCTCGTAGATGTTCGCCGCCCCGCTCAGCGCAAGCGGAAGGAGCAGCGGCAACTGGAGCGCCAGTCCAACCGCGGCGGCGGCGAGCAGTTCGCGCCGGCGACCGCGCAGTTCGGGCGTGCACGCCGCCAGCACCGCGACGGCGAGCGGTGCGATGAACAAGAACTGGATCTGCGAGCACGAGAGGCCGAAGAGGACTCCGAGCAAGAGGATCGTTCGTGCGCGCGTACCGGCGGCAAGCCGCCGGGCGAGCGCGACGACGAGCGGCAGCAGCGCGTAGCCGACGAGGTATGCGAAATGCCCCGCCTGCAGGCGCGTAAAGAAGACGGGTCCGACGGCGTAGAGCAGCGCCGCCGAATACGCGCTCACGCGCGACGTGATGCCGAATGCTCGCAGCATCGCGATGAAGGCTGCAGCGGCACCGGCTTCGAGGATGACGATCCACGCGGCGAGTCCATAACTCGGTCCAAGCGCGAGCACGAGCGCAGCTTGCGGGAGAACGGCGTACCCTTGCCACGGTAAGAGGTTGGGCTGCCCGAGCGCGCGATCGTCCCACATTCCCACGAACCCGTGCAGCCACTGCAGCGCGAGCCCCCGGGAGAGTGGCCACGACCAGTCTTGCTGAAACGCCGGAATCGATCCGAAGCGAACGATCGGCCAGACGGAAGCGACGAAGAGGAGCGCAAGGACGGCGACGCCAGCGTAGTCTCCCCAATGACGGCGCCGCAAGAACGTCGCTCCGACGGCTAGCGTCGGACGAGCCATGGGCGCACGGCGAAGCCAAACGCCGCGAAGAGGCATGCGAGCGTGAAGGCCATCCCGACGAGATACGGCGTCAGGACGCGCTCAACGAGATCGAAGGCAACCGGCCCGCGCGATGTCACGACCCAACCGTTCGCGTAGTCATCGACTTCGCGATGACCGAGAACGTGCAGCTCTCCCGAGCTTGGCCTCAACTCCCACGTCGAAGCGAAGGACTGCCGCAGAACCACCGTGCACGTGCCGTCCATGCTCGCGCGAACGCGATAATGCATGACGTTGAGGCGCTGCCAGGTGACGCCGGCGGAGGTGCACGTCCGATGTGGCGGCGCGTTCGGCAGCGCGCGTGACCACGAGAGCGTCACGCCGCGCAGCAACGCCATGGCGCCGACCGGAACCCGAACGAGCAACTGTCCACGCGTCGCCCATGGCGGCACTTCGTGCGGCGACCCGTCGACGGCATCGATCGCATCGAAGACCGGTCGGTGACCGGGCCCGATCAGCACGAGCAACGGCGCAACGACGCCGATGGGATCGGCGTCGATGACGATGCTGACGAGTTTCGCGTCACGCAGAGGCAACTCGAGCGAGGCGCACATGATATCGGAAGGCGATCCGATCCGCAGGAGGCGCGCGCCGCGCGGCACCGGTCTGGGCGCCGAGGCGCCCGTGCAACTCCCAAGCGTGTCGAACCCTCCGGCCGAAATCGTTCGCGAGGAAAGCGACGCCGCTTCGCGCGCGCCCGCGTCGACGATCGTCGGAAGATATGCGTGCTGCCGGTACTGCGCGAACGCCGACCAGAGGAAATCGCCGTACCCGGAGGCCGTCGCGGGCGCATCGTAGACGCCGACGGTTTCAAATGGAGCCGCACCCGTCGTCCCGACGACGAGGTGAACCGCGACGTTTCGATAGTCGTTGCGCAACCGGATGAGCCCCGCGCGCCGGAAGTCGGCAAAGGAGCCGAGCGCGTCGTCGACCTCCGCATTCGGCCACTCCGCGTTCGGGCCGAGCTGGTCGGCGGCGATTTCGATCGTTCCGACCCCGAGCAGCCGTCCGACGGTTCCGACGGTCGCCGGTTCGTCGGCTTCGAATGCATCGGCGAGACGCGTCTCCATTTGGAACGTGCCGGGCGAGACCCACTCCTGCATCGCGGGACCCATCGCGTCCGAAGGCGCGTTCAGGGCCGGAAAGCCGTTGAGCGAATACGCAGACCATAGGTATTGCGCGCCCCATTCCGTCGGCACGATGAGCGTGTTGCCGGGAACGTGCGCGCGAGAGAACTCCGCGTATTCGCGAGGCTGCGGCGTTTGCGGAAGTCCTGAGCGCGGCCCATTGACGGGAAGGAACGGGATGACGCCGACGACGGCCATGACCCATATCCAGAGCGTCCAGCTCTTTCCGTACGCGCGTCTTGCGACGCGAGTGCCCGCGCAGAGCATCACAAACGCGCCGAGGATGAAGAGCGGTGCGAAGTAGTCGGGTTCGACGAACGATCTCATTCCCGGCACGAGCTGACGAAAGGGTATGTAGAGCGCGGGCAGGACGACGATGCCGTCGACGAGCCAGAGGCCCAAGAGCGCGAGCAACGCGCCGTCGTACAGCTTCGTCCGGCGAATCGGTCGCCGGAGGACGAGCATGAGCACGAGGAAGGCCGGCAGGAGCAACGCGGCAGTTTGCACGTACGCGGGCTGCCGCCCGATCGACGCATAGAAAAAGCTCGCCAGCCGCAACGTGTTGAAGATGCTCACGTTGCCGGAGTAATACTGAAATATCCCCAGTTGAAAGCGCTCGTTGACGAGCGCGATTCCGTTGCCCGGGTTGTTCACGACGTCGGCGAGCATCGAGAACACGTAGAAGCCGTTTGCCAACACGACGCAAAGCGCGAGCAGGGCGAGCGGCACGAGAATCGTGCGCCCTTGACGGAGGCTCGCGCGCACGGCGATTCCCGCGCAGACGATCACCGCGAGATAACTGACCTGCAGCGACGGAATAACGAGAATCACCGAGCACGAGAAGTATAGCGCGTTCGCGAGTTTCGGCTGCGAGAGGTACTTCAGGAACAGGTAGACGACGAGCGGCAGCGCTTCATACGAGAGGAAAATGGGGCCTTGCGCGATGCGATCGTACGACCAGAGGTTGAACGCATAGAAGATCGCGAGCGGAACGGCATAGATCCCCGCGCCGAGCCGCCGCGCCAAGAGATATGCGCCCGCGAGACCGAGCCACGTCATGCTCGAGTACCACAGCCACTGCGCTATCTGCAGGTTGTGAAGCGCGATTGTTGCGTTGATACCGAGGTGGTAGACGAGCCTCGGCACGCCGACGAAGACGTTGTCCGCGCCGGCCGACGCCATCGCATCCCAAGGCAGGATGGAATCGAGGTGAAAGGGGTTCAGGGGAAAGTTCGCGTCGCCTTGCTCGAAGAGGCCGTAGGAACTCAAGAGCGGCGAGAAGATCGCGAGCGGCAGGGCGGCAAGGAGGCAGAAACGCAGCGCGTCCGGGCGGCGCGGATGCGAGAGCGCCGTCACGAAACGCGCTACGATCGCATCGACGTGCTCTCGCCAGCGGTTCGTGATTATTCTCGCGCGCCTTCCGGAACGGCGACCGCGTTGCCGGCGTCAACCGCACCACGGATCGCGGCGATTGGCGCGTGCGACCGCACGATCGCACGCACTTGCGGACGACCGCACCGGACGTTGTGAATCGCATGACTGATGACCGTCACATCGCGAGATTCCGCGAGCGCTTCGGTGCGATCGTTGAGCGTTGCGGCATGCTGCGAGAAGAACGCGCATATCGCCTCGGCGCATGCTGAAGCGTTCGGCTCGAAGACCTGGCACGGCAGCGCGCCGTCGAAGCGAATGCGCTTCGACACGAGCACCGGCCGGCGCGCGGCTATCGCCGTATTCAGCGCCGCGCTGGCACCGTACGCTGCCGCGTACGGAAGAACGACGACGTCTGCCGCGGCCAAGAGTTCCACGAGCTCGGATTCCGGAAGAAAATCGTAGAACTCCGCGCCCACCTCTCCGGCGCGTTCGCGCAATCTCGCGTAGAACGCCTCGTAGCGAGCATTTCCCTGCAGGCGCGGATGCCGACCGGCGACGATCTTCAGGCGCAGACTCTCGCAATCCGTGCGCGCGGCCGGAAAGGCGTCGAGGAGCGTGCCGAGCCCCTTATAATACGATGCGTAGCCGAAGTAGAGTACGAGCCGCTCGCCGCCGACGCCGCAGCGCCTTCGCGCCTCGCTCTTCTCGGGTCGCGCGTGCTCGTGCATGAGCGGGAGCGGAACGACGGAGATCTTCTTCGCGGGAACGTGATAGTCGCGCTCGAGAGTCTCCGCGCGCCCTCCCTCGAGTACGATGAGACGATCGCTCGCCCAATCGAAGAGCCGGTACATTGCGGTGAAGCCCCAACGTCCGATCGCCGAGAAGGGAAGCACGAATCCGTTCTGCCGCAGCATGCCGCCGGTGACCGTGCTCTGCGAGACCACGCCGTGCAACGTCGTCGTAACCTCGACGCCGCGATATCGGCGAAAGCATCCTAAGACGAACGGCAAGAGCATCGCGACGACAACGCCCCCATAGAGATAGACGTCGTATTCTACGTGGAGCACGTCGACGGGATTTCGAAGCAGCGCTCGGAGAATTTGAAAGGGCGCCAAGTGCCCGAAGCGCCAGCAGCGCACGACGCGCACGTTCGATGACGGCGTTTCGCCCGGCGCGTCGGAAAAGATCACGAGTTCGTCGGAGATACCGGCGAGCGGCTCGAGGATCGTCCGCGAGTAGTACGCAATCCCGCTCTTATGCTCGTCGCCGTCGGGCAGCGACGTGACGACCCCGACCTTCATTTTCCTTCGCTATCCCGGCAGCTTCGTGCTCGTCGCGATCGGCCAAAGTCCGGATTCGAGCGCGCGGCTTCGCCGCAGCGACGCGAGCCGAGAGAATGCATACATCGCCGTGAACGCAAGTGCTGCGGGCGGCGCTTGCGCCGCCTCGGCAAGAAACGCGCGGACAACGTCTCGCGAACGAAGATGGAAATGCTTTGCGAGTTCCTCCTTTGGCCAGTATGCGCCGAGGATGCGCTCCGCGTCGCGGAAGCGGATCGCTTGCGCGGCGTAGTCCTTCAGATACGACGGCGCGCGCCCGTGAAGGATCGCGTCTCGACGAAACGAGTACGTCATGCCTTGCGAGATGCAGACGAGCGCAATGTGCGCGTCCTCGGCCTCCGGCGGGAAACTCGCCGCGAGAACCGCGTCGACCAGGCGGCGACTCATGCCGATGAACCGGCCGTTGGTAAAACGCGCCGGATAACGATCGAAGAAGCGGTTGCGCATGTGCCGTTGCAGGTTTGCGCTGAAGATCGCGCCCCGTTCCCACCACGAAGCGGGGTCCTGGAGCGCCTGCGAGTTCGTGGCTACGAGATCGACGCGGTCGAGTTCGTCGAGGACGGCGCGCACGGTCGCCGGCGGCAGGACGACGTCGCCGTCGATCATCATCACGTTCGCGGCATCCGCCGGAAGGTTCTCGAATCCGCGGCGCGCCGCAGCGCTCTTTCCGGAGCGGATGCGATTACGCAACACGCGCACGCGAGGCTGCAACGAAAGCGCGTCGAGCGCGGCGCGGCTCATTCCGTCGCTCGCGTCGTCGACGAGTATGACCGAAGCCAGAGGCTCGACGAGAACGCTCGCGACAACCGCAGCCGGATTGTTTCCTTCGTTATAGCAGGGAATAACGGCGACGCTATGAGCCATGCCGGGAAACGGGTTCTTATCCGGGGCTCGCGCAGCCTCCCTCGACCACGGCAGCGCCTCGCGGCGTGGAGGGAGCGAGCGGCTCGGCAGCCCATAGAGCCTCGGCATGACGTGGCAGCACCCGTCTCGCATGACGGCCGTCGTCGTCAACTACAACGGCGGCGCGATGAACATTGAATGCATACGGAGCCTCCTCTGCGCGGGAGAGCTCGAGATCGTTCTCGTGGACAATGGATCGACCGACGGCTCCGCGGAGTCCGTCGAAAGCGAGTTCGGCTCTCGCGCGATCGTCATACGGACGGGACAGAATCTCGGTTTCGCGCGCGGCTGCAACATCGGCGCACGACGCGCATCCGGCGACTACTTGCTCTTCTTCAACAACGACGCGACCGCAAACGGCGGCATGACGGCGAACCTGCTCGAGGTCTTTCGCACGGATCCGACGATCGGCGTCGCGGGACCCGCCGTGCTCGAAGCGGGCAGTCGAATCGTTCAATCGACCGGCTACAGCGTCGATCGCTGGGGCTTTCCGGAGGATGCGACGAGCGGGCTCGCCTACGATCGTCTTCCGTCCGCACCGACCCGCGAGGCATTCTACGTTTCCGGCTGTGCACTCATGGTGCCGCATGCGCTCTTCGACGAACTCGGCGGCTTCGATGAAGGCATGTTCATGTTTGCCGAGGACGTCGATCTTTGCTGGCGCGCGTGGCTCGCCGGCAAGCGAGTCGTAACCGTCCGCGGCGCGTGCTGCGAGCACATCGGCGGCGCCACCGTCGCCACCGCGGCTCGTGCCGGCACGTATCGGGCTTCGGCGTTTCGAGTTGCCGAGCGCGAGAAGAACACGATGCGCATGATGCTCGCAAATCTCGGGAGCGCCGGCCTCCTGCACTACGTGCTCTTACGCGTTCCGGTGTTGATCTTCGAGGCGCTCGCCGCGCTCGTGCTCGGACGGACCTGGCTCGCCGGCGCATACTCCGCGGCGCTCTGTGGAGCGGTGAAGAGACTCCCGGATACGCTGCGCCGCAGACGCTCCGTGCAAGGGGCGCGCAGGGTTCCCGATAGCGCAATCACGCGACTCTGGTCCCGGCACTACGCGAAGGCAGGACTCATGAAACGCCGGGGCATACCGGCTAGAACACCCGACTAAACTCCGAGCGCGCAACGAGAGGATACTTGGAAGCAATAGTTACCGGGATCGACGGGCACATTTACAACGTCAAGGACTTCGACCGTGCGCTGAAGTTCTACAGTGCGTTTCTCGGCAAAGAGCCGACGACGCTCATGGAAGGAGCGTGGGCCGAGTACGAGTTGCCCGACGGCTCGGCGTTTGCGATCGGCAAGCACGAGAACTATCCGTGGCAACCAGGTTACACGATTCTTTTCGCCGTACCCGATGTCGCGTCGGCAGTCGAGTTCGTACGCTCGCACGGCGGCAAGGCCAACGATGCCGGTGAATCGCCGGTTTGCACGATGTCGTTCGGCGAAGACTCCGAGGGCAACCAGATCGTCCTTCACCGTAGAAAATAGAGCAGCTCCGGCGTTGCTCGTCGCAGCCGGCCTCCTCTATGTGGTCTTCACGTGGGGGCTGAACACGGTGCTCGTCAAGCTCGCCTTCACGCAGATCGACCCGCTCGCGTTCATGGCGTTGCGTTTTCTCGTGATGCCGCCGCTCGCGCTGCTTCTCGTCTGGGTCTCGGGGCATCGCATCCATTTCGAGCGCCGCGATCTTCCGTTGCTCCTCGCCTGCGGCGCGTGCGGCTACGGTGCGTACCAATACTTCTGGGTGCTCGGGCTCGCGCACACGACGGCCTTCGCCTCGGCGCTGCTCGGCAGCCTCGCGCCACTCTTCACGTTGATCATCGTTGCGCTGCTCGGACAGGAGCGCGTGCGCGGCGGACGCTGGATCGGCGCGATCGTCGCGCTCCTTGCCGTCGCCGTCTTCGAGGGCGCGTTCTCGGGACACGCACGAGTGCGCCTCGGTGACGCGCTGACGCTGATCGCCGCCGCCATCTTTGCGGGTTACAACGTCCTTTCCGCAAAGCTCCTCGAGCGCTATTCGCCGCTCTCTCTCGTCGCGATCACGATGATCATCGGCGCGATCATGGTCGTCCCCGGCGGCTTGCCGGCTGCGATTCACACCGACTACGCGCGCATATCGTGGCAGACGTGGACGATCTTCGCCTACGCCGTGCTCTTTCCGATTCTCCTCACGTATCCCGTTTGGAGTTGGGGCATCCGCCGGATCGGAGCGGCGCGCGTCTCACTCTTCTCGTACTTCGTGCCGATCGTTGCAGGGTTACTCTCGCTTCCGCTGCTCCACGCCGCGATCACGCCGTACGAAATCGCAGGCGCACTCGTCTGCATCGCGGGGATGACCGTCGCGACGATCTTCGGGCACCTCTCGCTCACACAATGGTGGGCGTCGCGTACGGTCGGCATCGAGCGCTGAACAAAAACTAGATGTTATCTCAGCTGGGTCAGGACGTACTCCGCGACGTTGTTCAGATCGCGCTGTGAAAGCTGCCAGCGAGGCATGACCGGATCGAGCGGCTTCCCATCGTTGTCGATGCCGGTCGAGATGGCGCGCTCGAGCAGCGGGAGCGTGTACGGATGCGCTCCCTCCGAAAGAGCGGCGTGGCGCAAGTCCGCGCTCACCGCGCCGTCGGGAAAGCGAACGCCGCCTGCGCCGTTTGCTCCGTGACAGGCGGCGCATCGCCCGTAGAGCGGCGGTGGTGGCTGCGCGACGATCTGAACGCCGTCGGAATCCTTGCCGCTCTCGAAGATCGCGCGCCCGTTCGCAATCGAGCCGCCGGAGCATCCCGCGAGTCCAAGAAGCGCCGCCGCGGCGAAAAGGCGTCCAACCGAAAGGGTCACGAGTCGCTCCTCTAAGGTAAGAGGGTGCCCCTTCGGCGCGCTCGCGGGGGACCTCCCCCGCGCCGCTTGGGCAGGATTCGGGCAGAGCGAGCCCGCAGGGGTACGGAACGGGGCGCTCGCCGGATGGCCGGCGCCCTTCAACTTGCTTCCGGGGGAAAACGACGGACACCCCGAGATTAAGGAAAACGATGCGAAAACTTCTCTGGCTGGGGGCGC
>PKZD01000062.1 GCA_003133745.1 Candidatus Tyrphobacter aquilonaris | reverse complement strand
CCGAGCCGCATCACCGCGTCGATCGGCGTCGCGGCTTTCCCGTTCGACGCTCGCGACGCACCCGCGCTGCTGGAGGCCGCCGACGCCGCGATGTATCACGCAAAACGCTCGGGGCGCGATCGAGTCGCCTATGCCGTCGAAGGCTCAGGCTTCGCTCTGTATGAATAGGGTGGGGTGGGCCTTTCCCGCCGCTTCGCTTACCTTGCCGCCGTCGCGTTTCTTTCGCTCGCGGCCGTTGGGCTTGCGTTCGCCGCCATCCATCGCCCCGACGAACTCGATCTCCACGCCGATGCAATTGCGGCGGCGCACCTTCTCTCCACGCCGATCGCCTCGCTCGTCGACGCGCAACGGCAGCAGGCCGGTGCGCGACTGATCTCTTTGGAGTTGCCGGGATGGTTTGCAGCCGTGCTCGCGCAGGCGGTCGCGCTCTTCTATTTTTGGCGCTCCGGCCACGCCGCGCGGTGGCGTGATGCGCTCCGCGCTCGCTTCGGCTCCGAATCCGCCGTGCGTTTTGTTTTCGGCGCGACGCTGGCGCTCATCGCGCGCGCCGCGGCGCTGATTCCGGCGTTCTACGTGTGGCGCGTCGACCGGATCATGGGCCTTTCAGACGCACTCACCCGCGTCTGGGGGTATGAGTACGTCCTCGGCACGATCATCGGCATGCTCGTCGCGGGCTTCATCGCCGCGGTCGTGCTGTGGCTCGTCGATCGAACGCACCAGTGGTATCTCTACACGATCGCGGGCATCATCGCGATCTCGCTCATCGGGACGCTCGTCGATCCGTACGCGATTGCGCCGCTCTTCGAGCGGTACGCCTCCATGCAAGGCGCGCTCGCGCAAGAGGCTCGAACCTTCGCTTCGCGCGAAGGGTATCCGAACATTCCGATCGTCGTCGAACATCGGGCCGATCGCATCCCGGTCGACGCGGCGAAGACGCAGGGCATGGGCGCGACGCAGCGGATCGTGCTCGCGGACACGCTCGTCGTCGCGTCGACGCCGGCGGAGATCGACTTCTACGTGGCCGATCAGATCGCGAAGCTGAACGACCACGATCCGCTGAACCTCGCCCTCATCGATGCGGCAATCGTCATCTTCGCGGCGGCGCTCGCGGTCGTTCTTGCAGACCGCATTCGGTTCCGGCGCGACGACGACCCGATTTCGCGGATCACGCTCGCCGCGGCGCTCCTCTCGTGTGTCTATCTTCTCGCGGTGCCGATCGATCACGCGGCGGTTTCGTCGATGCAACTGCGCGCCGATCGCGAAGCGATCACGATGACCGGCGATCGCGCGTCGGCGATCCGTGCGTTCGTTCGCGCCGGCGACGAGCGCATCGAGCAGGTCTGTCCGAACGCGCTTGGGCGCATCTTGCTCTACCGGACGCCGTCGCTCGGCCAGAGCGCGGTCGCGGTCGGCAGCGCAACGAGCGGCTGCCGCTAAGATTCCACGTCCGCAACCGTCGGTTGCCAGGTGTTCGCGAAGCGCATCGCCGCGTCGATATCGCCATTGCACCATAGCTGTACGGCATCCGCCGCGGCGCCGACGATCGCGGGTAGCGCGGCGCGCTCCGAAGCGTCGAACGGCGTGAGCACGTGATCGACGGCGTCGTCGTCCTTCGGTCGGCCGACGCCGACCCGTAAGCGGGGGAAGCCCTCTCCGATCGTCGCGATGACGGAACGCAGTCCGTTGTGACCGCCGTGACCGCCGAACGGCCGCACGCGCAGCTTACCGAACGGCAGATCGATGTCGTCGGCAACGACGAAGACGCTCTCGGGCGGCGTCCGATACCAAGACGAGATCAAGCGCACCGGCGTGCCGCTCAAGTTCATGAACGACGTCGGTTCGACGAACACGACGCCGCGCGCGGAATCGTAGGCTTGACGAGCCGAATCCTTCGCCTTCCATTTCAGAATGCCGAAGCGCGATGCGACCTCGTCGACGACCATGAAACCGAGATTGTGGCGAGTGCGCTCGTATTCGCGGCCCGGGTTGCCGAGGCCGACGATGATGCGAGGTGGAACGCGCGGTCTCACTCCGGCGTTGGGGCCGGCGTTTCTCCGATGACCTCGGGCTGGGGCGCCTCTTCGGCTGCGGGCGCGGCGGCCTCTTCGAGTTGATGCGCCGTCTTCGACGGCTCGACTGCGACGACGACGGTGTCGCCCGGCGTCAGCACCGTAAAGCCGTTGGGCAGCGGAACCTCCGACGCGATGACGTGCTCGTGGATGCCGAGTTCCGCGACGTCGATCTCGAGTTGCTGCGGCAACCCATCGACCGGACCCTCGACCTCGAGTTCGTGCACGAGCAAATCGAGCACGCCGCCGAACTCGCGAACGCCGCGCGGGTTGCCGACGGCGACGACGCGCAGTCGCGTGCGAACCTTCTCGTGCGCGGTGACGCGGAGCAGATCGGCGTGAATGATCTTGCGCGAAACGGGATCGCGCTGAATCTCGCGGACCAACGCCGTGTCCTTCGTCTTGCCGCCGTCCTCGAGCGTGATCATGCCGGTGCGGCCGCCGTGATGGAGGAGTTCTTCGAAGCTTCGCGCTTCGACCGCGAGCGTCTCCGGCTCACTGCCGTGGCCGTAGAGCACGACGGGAATCTTCCCGGCCGCGCGCAGAGCCTGTGCGCCTGTGGTTCCGAGCCGCGCACGGCGCTCGACGGAAATCTTCAGCATCAGCCCACCGCCGCGGTCTCAGGAACGAAAGAAAGGTCGGCGGCCGGGAGATCGTCGCCGAAAAGTTCGGAGACCGAACGGTTCGTCGTGATCCTCAGGATGGCGTCTGCGAACGTCTGCGCGATCGAAAGCTGCACGAACTTCGGATGCGACGCCGAGTCTTCAAAGGGGATCGTATTCGTCACGATGATTCGTTCGATCTCGGAGTTCTCGAGCACCTCCACGGCCTCGCCCGCGAAAATGCCGTGCGTTGCGACGGTGAGCACGCGTGTCGCACCTCGACGCCGAATCGCCTGCGCTGCCTTATCGAGCGTTCCACCCGTCGAGATCATGTCGTCGACGATGATCGCGGCCTTCCCCTCGACGTCGCCGACGATCTCCGCGACTTCGTTCACGTCGGGCTCGGGGCGTCGCTTGAACACGATGGCGAGCGAGCTGCTCAGGCGCTTGGCGAAGAGTTCGGCGCGATGCACTCCGCCGGCATCCGGCGAGACGACGACGATCTTGTCGTCGTAGAGGCCTTCCTTCTTGAGATAGTTGCAGAGCGTCGGCATCGCCATCAAGTTGTCGACGGGAATGTCGAAGAAGCCTTGGATTTGCGCGGCGTGCAAGTCCATCGTGACGATTCGTTTCGCGCCGGTGACTTTCAGGATGTTCGCCATGACCTTGGCGGAGATCGGCTCGCGGCCTTTCGTCTTCTTGTCCTGCTTCGCGTACCCGTAGTACGGGATGACCGCGGTGATGCGCGACGCGGACGCGCGCCGGAGCGCGTCGATCATGAGCAGCAGCTCCATAACGGCGTCGTTGACGCCGTTCCCGTTGGGCGCTTTGCAGATCGATTGCACGACGAAGGCTTCCGAGCCGCGCACGTTCTCTTGGATCTCGATGCGCGTCTCTTCGTTCTTGAATTTCGTGACGAGCGCTTTGCCGAGTTGAACCTTCAGGCGCTTGGCGATTTCCTCCGCCAACACCCGATTCGAACTCCCGCTAAAGACCAGCGGACTGCCGCTCAAGGGTACCCTCCCCGTGACATGCGGCAGGGCTTTCGGGTCGCGGGGGCATGCACCTTGCGCCCCGCCGGTGCAACCCGGCGGGCCCCCGCGCGGTCAAGACCATGGCAATGACCCGCCGCTTCGAACTGGTCGCCCCGTTTGCGCTCGCAGGCGATCAGCCCAAGGCGACCGATGCGCTCGCGCGGGGGGCGCTCGACGGCGAACGCATACAGACGTTGCTGGGCGTCACGGGCAGCGGCAAGACGATGGCAATGGCGCGCGTCATCGAGTTGGTGCAGAAACCAACGCTCGTTCTCTGCCATAACAAGACGCTCGCCGCGCAACTCTGCGCTGAATTCCGCGAATTCTTTCCGAAGAATGCCGTCGAGTATTTCGTCTCCTACTTCGACTATTACCAGCCCGAGGCGTACGTGCCGTCAACCGATACGTACATCGAAAAGGACAGCTCCATCAACGACGAGATCGAGCGCTTGCGGCATTCGGCGACGCAATCCATCCTGACGCGTCCGGACACGCTCGTCGTCGCCTCGGTTTCGTGCATCTACGGCTTGGGTTCGCCCTCCGACTACATCGAAATGTCGGTGATGGTGCGCGTCGGCGAGGAACTCGACCGCGACGTCCTGCTTCGCAAACTCATCGACATGCAGTATCGCCGGAACGATCTCAATCTCGTTCGGGGCACCTTCCGCGTCCGCGGCGACGTGCTCGAGTTCGTCGCCGTCGACGAAGAGCTCGTGCACCGCATCGAGTTCTTTGGTGACCGGCTCGAGGCGATCAACGTCGTGAACATGCTCACCGGGGAGTACGTCGAGAGCAAGGACGAGCTGCTGATCTTTCCGGCCAAGCATTTCATCACCCCCGACGAAAAGCTTCGGCGCGCGATCGATGCGATCGAAGTTGAGTTGGATGAGCGCCTGCGCTGGTTCCGCGAGAACGGCAAGTTGCTCGAAGCGCAACGCATCGAGCAGCGCACGCGCTACGATCTCACGATGTTGCGCGAAGTCGGCTACTGCAACGGCATCGAGAACTATTCTCGACACCTCGCCGGACGCGAAGCGGGCTCGACGCCGTGGTGCCTGCTCGACTTCCTCCCGAAAGACTGGCTGCTCTTCGTCGACGAGTCCCACGTGACGTTACCGCAAGTGCACGGCATGCACGCGGGCGATCGCGCGCGCAAGTCGATCCTCGTCGAGCACGGATTCCGTCTGCCGAGCGCGCTCGACAACCGCCCGCTCACCTACGACGAGTTCGACAAGCACATCAATCAGGTCGTCTACGTTTCGGCGACGCCGGGCACGTACGAAACCGGCCGCTCGGCGCAGGTCGTCGAGATGATCATTCGCCCGACGGGCCTCGTCGATCCCGAAGTCGACGTTCGTTCCACGCGCAATCAAATCGACGATCTCATGGAGGAGATTCGCTTACGCGTCGATCGCAAAGAGCGCGTGCTCGTCACGACGCTCACGAAGAAGATGGCGGAGGACCTCACCGATTTCTTGGTCGAGATGGGCTTGCGCGTGCGCTATCTCCACAGCGAGATCGACACGCTCGAACGCGTCGCGATCTTGCGCGATCTGCGCGCCGGCGTCTTCGACGTCTTGGTCGGCATCAATCTGCTCCGCGAGGGGCTCGATCTGCCGGAGGTTTCGCTCGTCGGCATTCTCGACGCCGACAAGGAAGGCTATTTGCGCAGCGGCACGTCGTTGATCCAGACCATCGGACGCGCCTCGCGCAACGTCGAGGGCAAGGTGATCATGTATGCCGACGTCGTGACGGAGTCGATGGCAAAGGCCATCGGCGAGACGCGCCGGCGCCGCGAGAGGCAGGTCGCCTACAACCTCGAGCACGGCATCGAGCCCCGCTCGATCCGTAAGGAGATTCACGACATCCTCAGCATGCTCAGCGGCGAAGGGAAGCCCGGTCGAGCCAAGGTCGAACGCCTGCCGCGCGAGATCGCGGTCAAGACGATCGCGGAGCTCGAGCGGCGGATGCGCGAACACGCGGCGAACCTCGAGTTCGAGCGAGCAGCAGCATTGCGCGATGAGTTGCTCGAGTTGCGCAAGCAGTTGGGGACGAACGAATCGCTGCTCCTCGGCGGCAAGGCGCCGAAGATATTCGACCGTTCGATCGAGGAACTCGTCGGCAACTAAGCCAAGGCCTCTCGCCAATGAGCGACACCGTAGAAGGCATCGTCGGTGAGCTTCTCATCGTGCTCCTCGTCGCGGCAATTGCGATCGGGGTCCATTACCTCGTGCAGCGTCGCATCGACTACCAGCGCTTCTCGAGACACAACGATGTCGCGGGCTTCCTGCTCTCCGTGATCGGCGTCATGTACGCAGTCGTGCTCGGCTTCGTCGTCGTCGTCGTTTGGGAGCGATACACGGCGACGCAAGGATACGTGCAAGATGAGACCGCGGCGGTCTCCAACGTCTACCGAATCGCCGCCGCGTTTCCGCCGCCGCAGCGCAACGCGATCCGATCGACGCTGCGCGCGTACGTCAGCGAGGTCATTCGCGACGAATGGCCGTCGATGCAGCGAGGAGATGCGCAAGGCGCGTCCAGTATGCTCGAGCGGGTCGCGTACGAGGTCGACGTCTTTCGCCCCAACAATTCCGGCGAAGCCGACGCGCATCAGATTGCGATGGCACAACTGCAGAACCTCTTCGATGCCCGCCGTCACCGCTTCGCGCAGGTCAAGCCCTCCGTGCCGGCGATCCTCTGGTTCGCCCTGATCTCCGGCGGCCTTGTGACGCTCGGCTTCTGCTATTTTTTTGGAACGGAGAATCGCGGTGCGCAACTGCTCATGACCGGTGCGCTCGCCGGAATCATCGCGGTGCTCTTCATCGTGATCGTGGAGTTCGACGCACCGTTCCGCGGCTCTGTTGCCGTGCAAGCCGGCGGCTGGACGAACCTCGCGCACCGGCTGCCATCGATCAGGTAGGCATCACTCGTACAAGTAGATGGCGTTCGCGATCGCGCCGAGCAGTTGCCCCGCGACCGTTCCCCCCGAAACGTCGTGCGCAAAGGCTGCGTCGTTGACGTAAAGGCAGAACGCGAGATGTCGTCCGCCGCGCGTCGTCACGTACCCCGCCAGGCCTTTGCTGATGATCGTGCCGTGCGAAAGAAGATTCGACCATCCCCAGGTGCCGGTTTTCGCATGGACCATTCCACGCGCCGGCGCCTGCGTCTGGATCTCCGCAAGCGTGCCGTCGACGCCGAGGATGGGCAGGGCGCGATAGAAATCGGGATACCACGGCTGCGTGCGCACCCACGCGAGATACGAAACCATGAAGCTGGGCGCGAAGTAGTCGTTCGCACCCTCGCCGTCAGACTGCGATGCGCCGGAGAGATCGAGCCCCGCTCGCTTGAGGAATGCGCTCTCGACGTCGAAGCCGGCCTGCAGTTGGTCGTGCGTTGCATGGCCCGCGTAGACGCCGAGCAGATACGGCATCTCCGCGGCGTGAAGGTTGTCACTCACCTTCAGCGTGACCTTGACCTCTTCGCGCAGCGGCGGCGAGACGTGCTGCGCGACGAGATTCGCCGGGACATACGACGGCGCGTAGGAAGCGCGCTCGAACGCCCCATCGATCGGCGGATCCGAGACGGAGACGCCCGCGTCGCGTAACGCGAGCGCGAACGCATCCTCTGCAAAGCGCGGCGGATTCGACACGCGGTACGCATAGAGTGTCGGCGGATCGTTCGCGGCGACGACGCCGGAGATCGTCACGACGCGTCCGCCGTGGCCGTCGTCGGCATCGGTCATCGTGAGCGTGTCGTCCGTGTGCGCCGCAACCGTCGTCGCAACGTTGACGAATCGCGCGTAGGGCGTTTGCGGCGAGATCGATGCGATGGTTACCGTGCTGCCGATGCTCGCGCCGGGCGCGACGATGACGTCGACGATGTTGTCGTTGAGAATGATCGGCGACACTTCGGTGCCGGTGCCGCCCTCAGCGCCGCCGTCGGGGAAGAGCGATGCGTCGACGACGATGCGTCCGGTCACGCTGCGAATGCCCCGCGCCGCGACCTGCTTCGCCAACTCGCGCAGCACCGCGAGCGGATCGCCGGGAACGGCCTTCGTGTCCGGCGAGCCGTCATAGGCGTGATCTTCGTTTTCGAACGCGAGTGTGCCGTCGGGTTGGATGCGCTGCGAGAGGTTCGGGTCGCCCGAGGCAACGAGGACGAGGTCGCCGTGCAGCACGCCGCTCGAGTCGACGGGTCCGGTCCGATAGACCGGCGTCGTGAAACGAAAGTCGGGCCCGAGCACGCCGAGCGCCGTGCCCTCGGTCAGCGTCTTCGTCGTTGATGCGGGAACGAACAACTGCTCCGCGTTGCGCGCGTAGAGCATGCGCCGCTGGTCGAGATCGTAGACCGCGATGCCGAAGGAGGCGTGCGCGTAGCGCGGCGTGTCCACGAGGCGGGCGACCGCTTGAGACAGGGTCGGGGACTGCTGCGCAGCCGCCGCGGAAACGGCGGTCGCGGCCAACAAAAGGGGAAAGAGAAGACGAAGAATACGCATCTTAAAGACGAAGGTAGAACACATGCATCCGCTCGCCCTGCTCGCCCTCCTCGTGGCCTCCGCGTCCCAGCCGATGTCGGCGCCGACGCCGAGCCCCGTACCCGTGCCGGTGGTCGTGGGTGCGCCCGCGCCGAATCCGGCGGTCGACGCCCGCGCGCGCGACTGGTTCGGGCGCCTGCAGCGCAACCGCATCGACTACTCGCAGCTTGACGACGAGGCGCGCTTGCCGCTGAACTCCGACGTCGCGATCATCGTCTCTTCGCAGTGGAGCGTGCTCGGCAATCCGCTTGCCTTTGACGAAATTCAGGTGCAGACGCCGGCCGCGGGCTCGACTGAGGAAACGGCGGGCGGCAACACGGTGTACGTCTACCGCCTGCTCTTCCGCGACGACGTCGCGCTCGATTTCTACTTCGGCCTCGATCCGAGCGGACGGATCAGCGGTTTGCGCCTCGCGCCCGAACAGTAGCCTTGCCGCGATGACGCCCCGGCGGATCGAGGTCGTGCTCTTCGACCTCGACGACACGCTGCACGACGATACTGCAGCGTATCGTCGCGCTGCGACGCGCGTCGCGGAAGAGATCGCCGCGGAACGCGGCCTCGACGCGCGTGCGCTCGACGCGGCGTACGTCAAAGAAGCCGAGGGCTTCTGGAGCAGCCTTTCCAACGATGATTTGACCGTGAAGATGGTCGACGTGCGCAAGCGGCTTTGGGGGCGCGCGCTCGCGCAACTCGGCATCGACGACGACACGCTCGCGGCACGCTGCGCTCGCGCCTACAACGCATATCGACGCGACTACTTTGCGCTCTTTCCGGGCGTGCGCGATTTTCTGTTGAGCTTACGCCGCCAGGGCAAGCGCATCGGCCTCGTCACGAACGGCTTCGCCGAGACGCATCACGACAAGATCACGGACCTCAACCTGCGCGACGTGCTCGACGCGATCTTCATCGCCGACGAAATCGGAATGGTGAAGCCGGACCCCCGCCTGTTCGCGCATGCATGCAAGACGCTTGGCGTGCCGCCCGAGCGAGCGGCGATGGTCGGCGACCGGTACGAGCGCGACATCCGCGGCGCGATCGAAGCGGGGCTCTTCACGATCTGGGTCAACGTGCGCGACGAAGATCTCCCCTCCGGCGCGCCGCCGCCCGACGCCGTTTGCAGGACCATCCTCGACGTCGCATCGATTCTGGAGGCTGCATCCCTTCCCGCGGCGCACGGTTCATAGCATCGGCATGCCCACCGGTCTCGACTCCATCGTCATCAAAGGCGCGCGCGAGCACAACCTCAAGAACGTCGATCTCGTCCTGCCCCGCAACCGGTTGATCGTCGTCACCGGGCTCTCGGGTTCGGGGAAGTCGTCGCTCGCGTTCGACACGATCTACGCCGAAGGACAACGGCGTTACGTCGAATCGCTTTCGTCGTACGCCCGGCAGTTTCTCGGTCAGATGGAGAAACCCGACGTCGATTACATCGAGGGCCTCTCTCCCGCGATCTCGATCGATCAGAAATCCACCTCGCGCAATCCGCGCTCGACCGTCGGAACCGTCACCGAGATCTACGACTACCTACGGCTGCTCTACGCGCGCGTCGGAACGCCGCACTGTTACAACTGCGGCCGCGAGATCAGCACGCAATCGAGCGAGCAGATCGTCGACTCGATCATGGAACTGCCGGAGGGCACGCGCATCCAACTGCTCGCCCCGATCGTTCGCGGGCGCAAGGGCGAATATGCGAAGCTCTTCGAAGAAGTTGCAAAGGAAGGCTTCGCACGCGTTCGCGTGGACGGCGAGGTGCGGGAACTTCGAGAGAAGATCGCCATTGACAAGAAGCGCAAGCATACGATCGAGGTTGTTGTCGATCGCCTCGTCATGAAACCCGACCTACGCAAGCGTCTCACCGACTCGGTCGAAACGACGCTGCGCTTATCGAGCGGCATCGTCACCGTCATCGCCGGAGAGCGGGAGCTGACGTTCAGTGAAGCATTTGCGTGCGTCTATTGCGGGCTCTCCTTTGAAGAGCCGGCGCCGCGGCTCTTTTCGTTCAACTCTCCCTACGGCGCGTGCACGGCGTGCACGGGGCTCGGCGTCAAGACCGAGATCGATCCCTGGAAAGTGATTCCCGATCGGTCGAAGTCGATCGCGGAGGGCGCGATCGTGCCCTGGAGCCGGACGCTCGGGAGCGGGAAGTATCCGTCGATGAATCCGTACTACCTGCAGCAGCTCGAGCGCGTGCTCAAGCGCGAGCGCGTGCGGATGACGACGCCGATCGCGCAAATGAACGACGTCGTCGTCGATCTCATCCTCTACGGCGCCGATCGCGAGCAGGCGTTCGCGTACACGTCGCGCGCCGGGAAGACGTGGGAGTATCGCGCGTCGTTCGAAGGCGTCGTGAACAACCTGCAGCGGCGGTATGCCGAAACGTCGAGTGAGTACGTGAAGGAGGACATCGAGCGATACATGTCCTCGTCCGTCTGTCCGGCTTGCAAGGGCGCGCGGCTGAAGCCTGAAGCGCTCGCGGTGACCATCGGCGGCTCGAACATCGACGCGCTCGTGCGAAGCTCGATCGAGCAGGCCGAGGCTTTCTTCGGCGATCTCAAGTTGACGGAGCGCCAGGAACAGATCGCGCATCAGATCGTCAAAGAGATCCGCGCGCGCCTCGGCTTTCTCTCGAGCGTCGGCCTCAACTATCTGACCCTCGCACGCTCCGCGACGACGCTCGCGGGCGGCGAATCGCAGCGCATTCGCCTCGCGACGCAAATCGGCAGCGCGCTCGTCGGCGTGCTGTACATCCTCGACGAGCCCTCGATCGGGCTCCATCCGCGCGACAACGATCGTCTGCTCGCGACGCTGAAGACGCTGCGCGATCTCGGCAATACGCTGATCGTGATCGAGCACGACGAGGACACGATGCGCACGGCCGACGTCATCGTCGACATCGGTCCGGGCGCCGGTGCCGAAGGCGGCGAGATATTGAGCGTCGGAAGTCTCGACGAGATCCTGCGCAACCCTCGCTCAGAGACCGGCGCCTACCTCTCGGGGCGTAAGTTCATCCCGATTCCGCGCGGCCGCCGCGAGCCGCGCGGATGGCTCGACATCCGCAAGGCCACTGCGAACAACCTGCGCGGCGTCGACGTGCGCGTTCCCGTCGGCGTCTTCTGCGCCGTCACCGGCGCGAGCGGCAGCGGTAAGTCCACGCTCGTCAACGAGGTGCTCGTCCGCGCGCTCAATCTGTTTCTCCATCATCAACGCAACGGCGCGCCGGCGACATTTTCGGCCGTCAAGGGAACGGATCAGCTCGACAAGCTCGTCGTCATCGACCAATCGCCGATCGGCCGGACGCCGCGCAGCAATCCCGCGACGTACACGGGGGCCTTCGATTCCATACGCGAGATGTTCTCGCTCGTGCCGGAAGCGAAGATGCGCGGCTACACGCCGGGGCGTTTTTCGTTCAACGTCAAGGGCGGCCGATGCGAAGCCTGTCAGGGCGACGGTATCATCAAGATCGAGATGCACTTTCTTCCCGACGTCTACGTGCCGTGCGAGGTCTGCAAGGGCAGGCGCTACAATGCGCAGACGCTCGAGGTGAAATACAAAGGGAAGTCGATCGCAGACGTGCTCGAGATGCGGGTCGACGAAGCGAACGAGTTCTTCGAGAACATCCCGCGCATTCGCAACAAACTCGGAACGATCTGCGACGTCGGGCTCGGCTACATCAAGATGGGGCAACCGGCGACGACGCTCTCCGGCGGCGAGGCGCAGCGCGTCAAGTTGGCGACGGAGTTGGCGCGGCGCTCGACCGGACGGACGTTCTACGTGCTCGACGAGCCGACGACAGGCTTGCACTTCGCCGACATTCACAAGCTGCTCGAAGTTCTGCAGCGCTTGGTCGAAATGGGGAACAGCGTGCTCGTAATCGAGCACAACCTCGACGTCGTGAAGACGGCGGATTACTTGATCGATCTCGGACCCGAGGGCGGCGATCGCGGCGGCACCGTCGTCGGCACGGGAACGCCCGAGGAGTTGTCGCGAAATCCGGCATCGTACACCGGCGCCTACCTCGCGCCCGTGCTGCGCGATCAGCGCGCCGTCGGACATCATCTTCCCGACGCGCGCCGCTTGGAAGACCTCGAGCGCGAGAACCTGCGCGTCCTCGACGATCTGGCGAAGAGCGAGCGCGTCGAAATCGAGGCATGAAGGCCGAGGAGCGAGCCGCGGAGTTGCGAGCGCGCCTCGAAGAGGCGAATGTCCGCTACTACGTGCTCGACGCGCCGGCAATCGCGGATGCGGAGTACGATGCGATGCTCCGCGAGCTGAGCGAACTCGAGGATGCGCATCCGGAGTTGCGCACCGCCGACTCGCCGACCCAACGCGTCGGCGCGCCCGCGGCCGAGCATTTTCCACCCTACGAGCATCGCGTTCCGATGCTGAGCCTTGCAAATGCCTTCGGAGCCGATGAGCTCCGCGCGTTCGACGAGCGCGTGCGTAAGCTCGTCCAAACGGACGTCGCGTACGTCTGCGAGCTGAAAATCGACGGCTTGGCGATCGCGTTGCGCTATCGCGACGGCGTTTTCGAGCGGGGTGGAACGCGCGGCGACGGACGCATCGGCGAGGACGTCACCGCGAACCTGCGGACGATCAAGACGATCCCGCTTCGGCTGAAAGCCCTTCGACAGGCTCAGGGCGACACGGATGCGTTCGAGGTGCGCGGCGAAGCATACTTGCGCAAGAGCGATTTCGCAAAGTTGAACGAAGCGCGCGAGCGTGCGGGGCTGCCCGTCTTCGCGAACCCACGCAACTCCGCGTCGGGCGGCGTGCGGCAACTCGATCCGAAGATGACGGCGGAACGCCGCCTATCGTTCTTTGCCTACGGCATCGCGCGAGAAAACGGCATCGCCACGCAGTGGGAAACCCTGCAGCATCTCGAGGAGATCGGCTTTCACGTCAACCCCAACATCGTGCGCGCCAAGACGATCGACGAGGTCATCGCGTACTGCGAAGAGTGGGAGGAGCGGCGCGACAGCCTCGATTACGAGATCGACGGCGTCGTCGTGAAAATCGACGATCTCGCGAC
The DNA here is from genome assembly GCA_003133745.1 of Candidatus Tyrphobacter aquilonaris. Lineage (GTDB taxonomy): Bacteria > Vulcanimicrobiota > Vulcanimicrobiia > Vulcanimicrobiales > Vulcanimicrobiaceae > Tyrphobacter > Tyrphobacter aquilonaris. The sequence goes on along the minus strand of PKZD01000062.1, from coordinate 10,960 downwards.
GCAGCGGCATCTCGGCTCCGTGGGGCGCAATCCGCGCTGGGCGATTGCTTTCAAGTTCAAGCCGCGCGAGGCACGCACGAAGTTGCGCGAGATCGCGATCAACGTCGGGCGCACCGGCTCGTTGAACCCGTACGCGATCCTCGAGCCCGTGCAGATCGGCGGCGTGACCGTCAAGAACGCGACGCTGCACAACGCCGACTACATCGCGAACAACGACATCCGCGCCGGCGACACCGTGCTCGTCACGCGCGCGGGCGACGTGATCCCGCGCGTGATCGGGCCGATCGTCGAGGAACGCACGGGCAAAGAGCGCGTCTTCAAGATGCCCACGCGCTGCCCGATCTGCGGCTCGGATGCCGATCGTCCCGAGGGCGAGGCGATGTCACGCTGCACGAACGCGGCCTGCCCCGCGCAGGTCTACGAGCGCGTGCGGCATTTCGCGTCGCGCGGCGCGATGGACATCGAGGGCCTTGGCGACGTGATGGCGGGCGAGTTGACGTCGCGCGGAATCGTGCACGACATCGGCGACGTCTACGCGCTCGACGCGAAGAAACTCGCGCTCGTGCCGCGGACGGGGGAGAAGAGCATCGCGAAACTGCTCGAGTCGATCGAGCGCTCGAAGCAGCGCGGCCTCGCGCGCCTCCTCGCCGGTCTCGGAATCCGCCTCGTCGGCGAACAGACCGCGCAGATCCTCGCTGACGATTTCGGTTCGATCGAGGCAATCGGAGCTGCGAGCGAAGAGGAGTTACAGCAAAGCGCGGGCATCGGCCCCGAACTTGCGGCGAGCGTCGCGCTCTTCTTCAAACAGAAGGCAAATCAAGCGATGCTCGACCGCCTGCGCAAAGCCGGCGTCGGGATGACCGCGCCGAAGCGTGCGCGCGCCGTCGCCGGGCCGCTCAAGGACAAGACCTTCGTGCTCACCGGCACGCTTGCGAACCTCACGCGCGAAGCGGCAACCGAGATGATCGAGGCCGCGGGCGGCAAAGTCACCGGCTCCGTGAGCAAGAAGACCGACTACGTCGTTGCCGGCGAGTCGCCGGGCAGCAAACTTGCCAAGGCCGAAAAGCTCGGCGTGACGATTCTCGATGAAGAGGGACTCAGAACTCTCCTACGTTAGAGAAGACTCGTCTCATAGGCTGTAAGAACACCTCTTGCATCGGTCTCGGGAACACGTACCGCGCTTCGGGCACCGCTTCGCCGAGATTCTGAACCACGTCGCGCGCGATGACGCCGACGAGACGATCTCGCGACGCACACCATCCGGCCCAGCCATGCCAGTACGCTCCGGCGCGCGCGGCGTCGAAGGGCGAAAGCCCTTGCGAGAGGAGCGTGCCGATGACGCCCGTGAGCACGTCGCCGGTTCCGGCGGTTGCGAGCGCGTTCGTACCGGTCGTGTTGATGAAGATCGTCGTGCCGTCGTACACGAGCGTGGCGAGGCCTTTGAGCAGGGTCGTGATGCCGGTGCGCTCGACGAACTCACGCAGGCGCGCGACGCGCTCGGCGTCTTTGACCGTACCCTTCCCCGAGAGGCGCGCGAACTCTCCGGCGTGCGGCGTGAGCACGATGCGTTTCTCGCGCAGCGGGTCGAGGTGCTTGCCGAGGTGGAAGAGCGCGCTTGCGTCCGCAACGATGGGAAGATCGGTGCGCGCAATCGTCTCGCGGACGATCGTGCCGATGCGATCGTCGAGGCCAAGGCCGGGTCCGATTGCAATCGCAGAACTGCGGAGCGCGATCTCGCACAAGCTCTCGACGACGCGTTCCGGCGGCCCCTCGTCATCAAACTCCACGACGACTTGCTCGACGAGGTGCGCGCGCAGTGCCGCCGCCGCCGAGGCCGGCGCTGCGACCGTGACGTAGCCCGCACCCGCCCGCGCGGCTCCGAGCGCGCAGAGCACGGCCGCACCGGGAAACTGGCGCGAGCCCGCGATGACGAGCGGCGCGCCCGCCCTGCGCTTATCCGACTCGAAGGCTCGCTTCGGAACGATCTGTAGGAACGCAGCGTCGTCGAGTGCCGCGAAGCTGTGCGCGTGGGCGGCGAGCGTGGCGTCGTCGATCCCGATCTGGGCGCGCCAAAGCGCGCCGACGTTTTCACGCGCGGGCATGAGCAGCAACCCCGGCTTGAGCGCCGCGAGCGCCAGCGTCTGCGTCGCGCGCACGGCGACCTCACCGACGGTTCCGGTGTCGGCATCGATGCCGCTTGGAATGTCGACGGCGAGGACGGCGAGGCGGCGCGCGTCGAGCGCGCGCGCGGCGGCGTGATAACGCTCGCCGAGCGGCAGGCGCGATCCCGTTCCGAAGAGCGCATCGATCGCGAGCGCGGCGTCCGCCGTGCAGGCGCGCGCCTCGTCGTCGCGCTCCGGAAGCGGCNNGGGCCGGCGAAAGCGACGATCCGGCCCCCGCCGGGAACGAGCGCTCGCACCATCTCGGCTACCCGCTCGCCCGCACCGCGCATGAGCGCCTCCCGGCCGACGATCGCTCCGGCGGCGGCGTCCGCATCGCGCATCTCCTGCGTCGTGAGGACGTAGATCATGATTCGAGCACGACGACCGCCGCTGCCGTCACCGGCGTGTGCGTGATCGTCAGGTGGATCGCGCGGACGCCGCGCAATGCGATCAAACGCTCCGCGCCGCCGGAGAGACGAATCGCGGGTTTGCCGCTGCGCTCGTGCGTCACGCCGATGCGCCGCCACGGGATCGCATGGCCGAAGGCCTTGCGCGTCGCCTCCTTCGCGGCGAAGAAGCCGGCGAGGCGCTCGGCGACGTTGCGTCGCCGCAAGGCGTAGGCCATCTCTTCCTCGGTGTATATCTTGCGACCGAACCACGCCAGGGCGCGCTCGTCGAAGCGATAACGCTCGACCTCCGCGAGGTCCAGGCCGATGCCGAGGATCATCCGGCTCGCCTTCGCAGGCGCCGACAAGTTTTCCGGCAGAAGAAGTAGAAAGCATCGTTCCGGGATGGAGTCGAAGATTCGCATCGTTCCCGTCAATGCCGTCGACGGCGCCTTTCTCGACCGCCTCGCCCTCTGCGTCGAGGAACGCTTCCTTGCTCGCGCCGTCGTCGAGCGCAGCCTCGCGCTCCCGCGCAGCTCGCTCAACGTCACGCGAGGACAGCTCTTCCTGACGACGCTGACGGCGAAGGTCCTCAACGCGCACCCCGAGCACGATGGCACGCTGCTCGTGCTCACCGAGTTCGATCTCTACAAGACGTCGCACCGCTTTATCTTCGGCGACGCCGACCAAGCGCAGTCCGTCGCGACCGTCTCGCTGCACAGGCTTCGTCCGGATTTTTACGGCGAGGAGCCCGACGGGAATCTGCTCTTCCAGCGGACGCTCAAGGAGTGCGTGCACGAGCTCGGTCACGTCTTCGGCCTCAAACACTGCTTCAGCGCACGCTGCGGGATGTATTACTCGAACTCCATCTTCGAAACCGACAACAAGACTTCATATTTCTGCGAAACGTGCGACCGGCGCGTCGCCCGCACGCGAAGTTAGATGCGAATGCACGCGAATTTGACACCCCCGCTCCGCGCCGCGCTCGCGATCCTCGGTGCGGCGCTCTCCGCAGCGCTTGCCTGGTTCAGCGGGGGCACGGCGTTGGAGCTCCTCGTTCCCGCGCTCATCGCGCTGATCGCGGCGGTGCTCGGCATGCCGTACGGATTGATTGCGACCATTGCCGCGGCGCTTGCGGGGTTGACGGTTCGCCTGCTGCAGCACGGGGCCGACCCCGCGCTCGCCGTGCTACCTTTGATCGTCGCGGGCAGCATCGTGAGCCTGCTCTTCCGCGATCCACCCGCGGCGGCGTCGGAACTCGCGGCGCTGCCGCTTCCGCGCGATGCCCTGCTCGCCGTCGTCTCCGATCTGCGCGACGTCTACCAAGGCGATTTCACGAAGCAGATCGCGGTCTCCGACGCGCCGCTCGACGATCTCGCCCAGGCGTTGAACCGCCTGATCCGGGGCATGCGTGATTTTCTCGCGCAACTCTCCGTGCACGCGGCCGAACTCGCGCATGCGGGAGCCGATCTGCGTGGCACGGCCTCGAAGACGCTCGCGGTCATGGGCGGTGCGAACGTCGCGCACGAGCAACTCGACGAAGGCATTGCGGATCAGCAGCGCATCGTCGAAGAGGCGACGCGCAAGGTCCTCGCGCTCAGCGAAGCGATATCCTCGATCGCCGCCGCCGCCGAAGAGCAGACGCGCAGCCTCGACGAGACCGCCCTTGCCGTGACGAACATGGCGAGCTCGATCGAGCAGGTCACGGTGCAGGTCGACGCACTGTCATCGATTTCGCGCGAAACGTCGCAAACCGCGGAACGCGGGGGCAGCGCGATCGGAACGATTACCGACGGCATGCAGACGATCGCGACGACCATCGACGATCTCGCAAGCGACATCCGCCAACTCGGAACGAACTCCGAACAGATCGGCGACATCGTCAAGGTGATCGATCGGATCGCCGAGCAGACGAACCTGCTTGCGCTCAATGCCGCGATCGAAGCGGCGCGCGCGGGCGAGCATGGCCGCGGCTTCGCCGTCGTCGCAAACGAGATCCGCAAGCTTGCCGACGGAAGCGTCGCGGCGACAAAAGAGATCGCGGCACACATCGCGGAGACGCAGGGCGTCATCGCGGACGTCGTGGGCGCGATGCAGCGGCTCATGGAGCGCGTCGAAGCCGGCGTGACGAGCACGAACTCCGCATCCGGAGCGCTCGGCGAGATCGTGGCGGCGGTGCTCACGGCAAACGAGCAAATCGGCCAGATCAGCAGCGTCGCGCGCGCAATGAGCGCAAACTCCCAGTTGGTCATTCATTCGATCGGCGAGATCACAAAATCCGTCGCGCTGAATCTCGATGCAACGCAGTCAATGACGCGCCAGTCCGACGGCGTGAATCAAGCATTTTCCGACATCTCGTCGATCTCACAGAAGAACGCATCGTCGGTCGAGGTGTTAACGTACGTGAACCAAGAGGTCTCCGGCGCGTCGCAGCGGATGCTCGGATCCATCGAACAGATGCACGCGTTGGCGGAGCGGATCGATGACCACCTCGGTCGCTTTACGGTGAGCGAGAACGGAAAGGGGAACCACGAGTGAAGCTGAGCTTGCGCACCCGTTTGTTGGGCGCGATCGTCGGGGCCGTCGTGCTGATCTTCCTGAGCAGCCTCATCGCGGCACGCACCGTGCTCGCGCGCGATCTCTACGAGTTGGGAAGCACGGAGGTCGCGAGTCAGGCGAGCGCCTTCGGCGGCTACGTCACCGCTCGCAAGGATCAGATTCGCCTGCTCGTCGCGCAAGAGGCCGGAAGCGAGACGGTCCGCGGCGCGCTGCAGTCGCACGATCTTGCACGCCTCCGCGGCGAGCTTTCCCAAACCGCCGGAACCTCCGGCCTGTCGTTTCTCACGGTCACGGACGTCAACGGCCGCGTGATTGCGCGCGCGCGTTCGAGCGCGGGAGGAGCGCTCGCGAACGATCCCCTCGTATCGCGCGCACTGAGCGGCGAGACGGTGAACACGGTCGCATTGCTCTCACCCTCGCTCTTGCAAGGCGAGGGCCTCGCGTTGCAAGTGGGGCATCAAGGTCGCGGGCTCGCGCTTGTCGCGGCGGCGCCGATCAGCGACGAGCAGTTGCGAACGATCGGCGTGATCTACGGCGGAGTTCTGCTGAACCACGAGTACGATCTCGTCGATCAAGCGACGCGCGCGATCGGCGGGGCGTCGGCAGTGCTCGACGGCGACACGGTCGTCTCCAGTTCGATCCAGGCGCCGGACGGCACGCGCGTCGTCGACGTAGCCGTTCCGGACGCAGATGCCGTGATTCGCAGCGGCCAGCCGTATGTCGGCGCCGACTCCGAGGGCGGCACGCTCTACTTGGCGCGCATCGACGCGATTCTCGACGATCAAAACCACGTCGTCGGTGCGACGTGGTACGGCGTCCCGATGACGCAGATCACCGACATCACGAAACATACGACGCAGACGCTCGTGCTCTGGGGCCTGCTCGCGATGATCCTCGTGCTCGCGCTCGCGATTCCGATCGTGCAGGCGCTCTCGAAGACACTCGTGGAGCAGAGCCGAAAGGTGCGAGAAGCGGCAAAGGAGTTGGGCGTGCTCATCGTCGGCAGCGAAGTCTCCGGTGATCACGTTGCGGCGACGAGGCAGGCGGTGGAGCGCAGCGGTGCGCTCATCGATCAGGTATCAAAGAAGCCGGATGCGCCGGCGGAGATCGGCGAGTTGAAGAACCTCAATGCCGAAGTCGAGAGCGACGTGACGGTCATCGAGACGCTCGCGACGGAGATGTCGAATCGCATGCAACAGGCAGTGGATCGCGTTGCCGAGTTGAACGACGTCGCCGCGGGTTTGAACGAGATCGTCACGGGTGAATCGGGGTCGTAAGCGTGCCGATGCCCGAGGTCATCCTCGTTTTTGCAAGCAATGCCGATGCGATGATCGCCACGAAGGCGCTCAAGGATGCGGGCGTTGCAGCGAAGATGATTCCGAAACCGCCCGGCGTCAATTCTCAGGCGAACCTGTGCTTGACGATCGACGGTGCCTCGGAGTCGCAAGCGACATCCGCGCTCACGGGCAGCGGCGTTGCGCTCGGAGGCGTCGTGAAGGCAGGCGTCTCAGCGTAGCGCGCGGGCGTCGGCGAGCCCGATCGTTTCGCGAGATCCGTCGTCGCGTTCGACGATGAGTCCGCCGCCGGATTCGAGCGCGATCGCGGTTGCATCGAAGGCGCGCGCCTCGCCGTCGCGCAGCAGGCGATAGCGGCGTCCAGGCAAACCCGCCTCGCGTTCCCACCGCCGAGCGACCTGCTCGGGAACGTCGAGCAGGGCGAGGCGCATCTCGAAGAGGTTGAGAATGTGCGAGAGCAGCGCCGCGCGCTCGACGTGCGTTGCGTCATCGCAAAACGCGGGGAGCGGCGCGATTCGCGCGTCCGCGTCGCGCCCGCGATGCACGTTGATCCCGATGCCGCAACCGACGCGCGCGCGCTTGCCGATGATGCGCGACGTGCAGAGGATGCCGGCGAGTTTCTTTCCGTCAAGCAACAAATCGTTCGGCCAGTGCATCTCGCTCTGCACGCCGCAGTTCGCGAGCGCGTCGCGCACGACGAGCGCCGTCCAGAACGGAACGCTCCAAAGATCTTCGGTGAGCAGTTCGCGCGGGAGGATGGTCGTGAAGAGCAGCGCGCTGCCGGGCCGCGCGAGCCACGTTCGGCCTTTGCGGCCGGCGCCGCGCGTCTGCTCCTCGGCGACGATCGTCGTCCCGAGCGCGCCGTCGTCGTCGAGCAGGGCGGCCGCATCGTCGTTCGTGCTGCCCGTTCGTTCGACGTACACGACGCGCGCAAACCGCGTTCCGGCAAGGGCGCGCTCGACGGCGGCGTACGGGCGGGAGTCCATGACGGGTGCAGGCTTACGCGCCGCATCCGTCGCACCTGCGAGCATGGCCATCGAGGCGACCCTCATCCTCTGCAAACCCGACGCCGTTTCGCGCGGGCTCGTCGGTGAAATCGTTTCGCGCATCGAACGCCGCGGCTATATCGTTACAGCGATGCGGATGATGCAGCTCGATGGCGACCGTGCGCGCGCTCACTACGCCGAGCACGACGGCAAGCCGTTCTTCGCCGATCTCGTCACCTTCATCACGAGTGCCCCGCTCGTCGCGCTCGCGGTCGAGGGCGAAAATGCGATCGACGGTTGCCGCCAACTCATCGGTGCTACCGATCCGCTCAAGGCGGCACCGGGATCCATCCGCGGCGATTTCGCACAGACGATCGGACGCAACCTCGTGCACGGCAGCGACGGGAAGGAGAGCGCGCGGCGCGAGCTCGCGATCTTCTTCAAGGATTCGGATTTCGTTTCGCGGCGGCACGATCTCGAGCGCTGGATTCACGGCTGATGTCTCTGGACTCGCTGCGCGGCGGCGGGCGGCCGCTGATCGAAGGCGTGCATGGGCGCGAAGTACTCGATTCACGCGGCAATCCGACGGTCGCCGTCACCGTCGCGACGAGCTTCGGCGCGGTCGAGGAGGCGATGGTCCCGTCGGGTGCCTCGACCGGTACGCACGAAGCGGTCGAGTTGCGCGACGGCGACAAGGCGCGCTACGGCGGCAAGGGCGTCCGCAAAGCGATCATGACGGTGAACGACGTGCTCGGCCCCGAACTCGAAGGGCTCGACGCAACCGCGCAGCGCGAGATCGATGTGCGCATGATCGAGTTGGACGGAACGCCGAACAAAGCGCGGCTCGGCGCGAATGCGATTCTCGGAGTCTCGCTCGGCGTCGCGCGCGCGGCGGCGGCGAGCCTCTCGCTTCCCCTCTTCCGCTACCTCGGCGGCCCCTCCGCGGCGATGCTGCCGGTTCCGATGATGAACGTCATCAACGGCGGCAAGCACGCAGAAGGCGCACTGCAGTTTCAAGAATGCATGATCGTACCGCTCGGCGCACCGAGCGTAGCCGAGGCCGTGCGCTACGGCGCGGAGGTCTTTCACGCATTGCACGCGCTCTTGCACGAGCGGCATCTTCCCACGCTCGTCGGCGACGAGGGCGGGTATGGACCGCCGCTCGAAACGCCGCAGCAGGCGCTCGACCTCATCGTCGGTGCGATCGAGCGCGCGGGCTACAAGCCGGGGACGGACGTCGCGATCGCGCTCGATCCCGCGTCGAGTGAGTTCTATCAGGACGGTAAGTACTTCGCGCTCGATACGTCGCACGGACTCTCATCGGAGGAGATGATCGCGCTCTACTCCGATCTCATCTCGCGCTACCCGATCGTCGCTATCGAAGACGGCCTCGCCGAAGACGACTGGAAGGGCTGGCAGCGCCTCACGGAAGCGATCGGAGAGCGCGTGCAGTTGATCGGCGACGACATCTTCGTCACGAACGTGGCCGTATTGGAGCGCGGCATCCGCGAAGGCGTCGCGAATGCGATCTTGATCAAGCCGAATCAGATCGGTACGCTGACGGAGACGCTCGATTGCATCGAGGCCGCGCACAAAGCCGGCTATGCGACGACGGTCTCGCACCGCTCCGGGGAGACCGAAGACTCGACGATCGCCGATATCGCGGTTGCGACCGCGGCGGGTCAGATCAAGACCGGCTCGCTCTCGCGCAGCGACCGCATTGCGAAGTATAATCGATTGATGGCGATCGAGGAGCAACTCGGGGAAGCGGCTTCGTACGCGGGGGCGCAGCCATTCAAGGCGTCCGCGGCGCGTGCTTGACGCGCTGCTCCTAGCGGCGACGGTCGCGAGCGGCGCCGCGACAGCGATTCCGAGCGGCCCCGACTGGGCCCGCAAAGCACGATCGACGTGCGCGATCACCTCTGCCGCCGCGGAACGCCGGTGACGTTCAAAGCCTACATCGGCGCAACGCACGGCTCGGTCTTGGGCACGGCCGACGCGGACGTCGCCGCGTGGGTGGCGCAGCGCTTTTCGGGCGAACCTGCCCAATCGGCGTGTTGAACGAATGTTCGCCGCACTCGTGTTGAGCAGTCTCATCGCCGCATCTGCGGATCGCGCGTTTACGCTTCCGGGTGAGTGGACGTGCGAAGCGAGCGATCATGCGTCGCGCGGCGTTGCCGACTTTACCGTGCATTCAGGCGGCTTCTCGATGCGCTACGCGTACGACGAGTCGGGAACGCCCAATGAAACCGATGCCGATTTCACGTACGACGCGCGCAGCGCGACGTGGAGCATCGAGGAACCGGCGGGGCAGCTCCAGCGTTTTCGCGCCACCGCGTTGCCGTGGACGCAGCAAGTCTGGGAGTTTGACGGCGTAACCTACCCGACGACACCAGGCGATTCGATATACGACCAGGTCGAGCGGGCTCGCGTCATGTTCATCTCGTTCGGCAACGACGATTTCGAGATGATTCGTTCGCAACAAGTCGGCGGTCAATGGGTGCTGCACGACCCCTGGTACTCCTCGGTCACCGACGACAACTGCTCGCGCATTCAAGGGAAGTAACGCTGCGCGTCCTTTCCGTCAACGTGCGATCCGGCGGCACGCGCGCGAAGATCGACGCGCTACTCCAGCGATGTTTTTCGCACGACTGCGATGCGCTCGTGCTGCCTGAGTTTCGCGACAACGCTTCGGGCGAGCGCATCCGCGAGATCCTGCTGGACAACGGATACGTCCATCAAGCGGCGTATCCGCACAAAGGAAACGGCGTATTGCTCGCGGCGCGGCGTGCATTTCGCCCGACGCCAAATCCGTTCGGGCTCGACGAGAACGAGTATCCGCAGGCCGTGCTCCAGGGCGACTTCGAAGACGGCCTCCGGCTCTTCGGCGTCTACCTTCCCGGACAAGATCGCAAACGTCCGCATCTGCGGTGTCTCATCGCCGCGGCAGAGCATTGCAACGAAGCCGGCATCGATGCGATGTGCATCGGTGATCTTAACTCCGGCCGTAACGAAACCGACATCGAGGCGAACGTCGGGCGCGCGCGACTTCGAGATTCGTTCAGCACGGCTGATCTCTACGCCGAGCTCGAGCGCCATTGGACCGAAGCCTGGCTGTACCGGCATCCGGGGAAGATCGAGTTCAGTTGGTATCCGTTCCGGCTCGAAGAGCAGACGCCGCGCCGGAACGGCTGGAGAATCGACAAGGCCTTCGTCTCGCGCTCGCTGCTGCCGCGTCTGATCTCGGCCGAGTACGATCACGGTTTTCGCACGGAACTCCTGACCGACCATTCGGGTTTGATTGTCACCTTGTCGCCTCGAAGGGGGAACGACTCCGTTCCCGCCTGAAGTGCAACCTCGCGCTCGCGTTCAGGGCCTGTAGCTCAGCGGTAGAGCGGCCGGCTCATAACTGGTTGCGCGTTGGTTCGAATCCAGCCAGGCCCACCAACCCGCGCGCAGGCCGCGCGCCACTCGGGCGCAAAGCTCTTCGCCGACCCGCGGCGCCATCGTCTATCGGTTAGGACATCGCCCTTTCAAGGCGGAAAGACGGGTTCGATTCCCGTTGGCGCTAC
>PKZD01000046.1 GCA_003133745.1 Candidatus Tyrphobacter aquilonaris | reverse complement strand
GTTTCGAGGATCACTTTGAGGTGAACCGGACCACAGAGTCTCTTGATCGCCGCGATCTCGTCGAAGACGAGGTCTTCGCGCCCCGCGAGGAAGGCGCCGCGATCGATCACCATGTCGATCTCGTCGGCGCCTGCGGCAATCGCTTGCGCGGTATCGGCGAGCTTGATGTCGAGATCGACGAGGCCGCGGCGCGCCTCGGCTTATGCGTCGACACGATCTATGATGCGATACGGGAGAAGGCGCTCCCTCACAAACGCATCGGCCGCCGCATCTTCATCGTGCGCGACAAGCTCATTGCCTGGTTATGCGAATGATTTTCCGACTCGTGATCTTGACCCGCTCTAACCTGATCTAGGCCGATCTAGACCGATCGAACCCGATCGAGACCGACTCAGCCGGTTCTAGTCGGCAATTTGCGATTTGACGTGCTTGCTTCGACGCGGTAGCGTAACCGCACAATTATTTCGCTCTCCTGTTAGGAGCTTGGATATGCGGCGCATCATTGCGGGCGGTCTTTTCATCGTTCTACTCGCGCAGAGTTCGGGTGCATCTGCGCTCGCGGCAAATGATTCGGGGCAACAGGTAGTCGTCTCGATTGGAAGCGTCATCGTTGCAATAGCGACCCCGCTGGGTAAGGCTTGGATGAACACCGCGCTCCATGCATTGCTAAGCGGACAGATAGGGCGCTACGAAGCAATGCACGCGCCGAGGCCGACCTTTCCACGAGTGCCTCGCATGGCGCGAACGAACCTGCATCAACTCGCGCGCTTGCATGTGAGCATGGTGCGCGGAGCTCGCGTGCCGGTCCCCGGAGAGGTTCGCGTTAAGGCGATTGATCCACGCAAGGCGCCCGCAGATCCGCTCGCAATGAGGCGGAGCGGCGCTGGTAGCACGGCCCAAGGGCTTCGGTTCGCTACACGATGGAACGCTCAAGGTCGGTTTGCAACAGCCCTTGTGCCGCAGGTCGCAAATACGCCGAACTCCTTGGCGAGCTTTCGGGTTAGCCCGCTCTCTTGTCCGCCGCGGTGCCCGACGCCGACTCCCTCGCCGACGCCGACGCCCACGTTAACGCCGACGCCGACCCCGACCCCGACACCCACGCCAACTCCAACGCCAACCCCCCAACCAACTCCCTGTCCGATGGGCTGGTCCGGCATTCCGCCGAACTGCATCTCTCCAACGCCGACGCCACAGCCGACGCCCGCACTTTCGCCTTCAACGACGGGTCGAAACAACTATTGGGCATTCGAGCAGCGGGGACTCCCCGGCGTCGGCGCTGCCGCAGTCAACGTCGGGAACGGAAACCTCGTCGTGGAAGCCGATGACGTTTCCGTGCCGGAGCGCGGGATCGGCCTTGACTTCGCGCGCGTTTACAATTCTCAGAGTCAACACAACGCAAGCAACAGCGATGGCTCCACGCCATCAGTTTTCGGGAATGGCTGGACAAACAACTATGATCTTCATCTGGCCTACAGTGCGACCTACAATGTAATCAGCGTCTACGACCTTGATGGTGCCCGGTACGACTACACGAGTGACGGAAACGGGCACTGGATCCCACCGGCGGGTCAACACGGCCAGCTCACATATGATGGATCCTGCGGCTACAACTGGACATTGAAGGACGGCTCGAACTTCCATTTCGAGGCGCCCGTGCAACCCTCGGGCTGCACCGGCGGCATTCCGGCCGGTTTGCTGGGGCGGCTGCTGTCGATCGCCGGGAGGAACGCGAACAACAACGTCACGCTCATGTACTCGTGGACAAACGGCGACGCGAGCAACCCGGAGAACCTCAGCCAGATTCTTATCCAGCACAGCGACGGCCAAGGCCTTACGCTGACCTTTGGACCCTTGAACGGGAGCGGTCCGACGGAGTTGGGCTCAATTACTCGCCCCGATGGTGCGGTGACCACGTACGCTTACGATGCGAGCGGCAACCTTACCGGCGTCACGCGCCCTGGCAACAACATCACGACGCTCTCCGAAGCCTACGACTACACGGACGGTCCGTACTTATTGAGCGACGTCTACAGTCCACGCTATGTTTCGAGTGCTGCGAGCAACGGCGGAACCGCGCAGGACGGCGACCAAGTGGAGTTCACCTACGACGGCACCTCGACACGGCGCGTTACACAGATCAGCGATGACGGCCTCGTGAACTTCACGCCGCAGGACGGGATGAGTGCCGTCTTGCAGTCGTCCTACCAGTCGGGCATGCAGGCATGGCATACGGAAACGTTCTCTGGATATGGGAGCGGCGTGGCCAGTGTGAGCGATAGCGATGGGCACGGGCGTATGTGGACCTTCGACGGTTCCTGGCGACCCACGGAGTTGCAAGTCTACACGGGCGCGCAATGGCTCGTGAGCTATGCGGCCTGGGACGCCAGCGACGACCTCATCGCGACGACCGATGCGCGCGATTACGAAAGCGACTATGCCTACGACACGAACGGTAACCTCATTGCGACCGCGGCGCCGTCGGTGAGCACGTCGGCCGGCACAATCCGCCCGACAGCGCTCTATTCCTACGACGCGTACAACAACATCACATCCGTCTGCGATGCGAACGAAGCGAACTCACTCGGTAGGAACTGGTCCTCGACTCCCTCCGGCGATACGCTATGCCCGGCGAGCGGTTCCGGCATTATCACTTACACGTGGAGTTACTCGGATGTCAACGAGCCCTATGGGCAGCTTGTGAATACCGTTAGCGCGACCGGATACGAAATAGAGGTCCAATACTCGAGCGGCGCTCAAGGCGGCGATTTCGGCATGCCGACGCAAGCGACCGGCGTGGCCTTCACTCAGAACGACGGATCGCAGCGCACGCCGCAGAGTGCGCTTACCTACGACATCTTCGGAAATGCGGTTTCGGCTTCGAATGGCGTCGGCACGACACAGGCGACGTACGATTCGCTCAACCGCCCCAAGAGTGTGACAGATCCCGACGGTATTACGTCATACGCGTATTACTATCCCGACGGCTCGGTTCAGAAGAGCGAATCGGCCTTGCAACACCTGCGTAGTACGGGAACCACGTATGCGTACGATGCCGATGGCGATGAAGCGTCGGTCACCGCGTGGGTGGGCGGGTATTCCTCCAACAACGCGCCGACGCTGCCGACCGCGCCTGCACTCACGCAGAAGTACTTCGACGGTGCGGACCGCTTGATTGAGGTGCAGCAACCGCGCGATGTACGGAGCAACTATCCGCCGACCACCACGACGACGAGCGACGTCTACACAAATCCGTGGATCTCCAGGTATCTCTACGACCTCTCCCAGAACGGCATGCTCGCCACGCCGACCTTCGACGGTCAGACTGTCACGGCACATGGTAACCTGTACGAAACCCAGGAACTACTCCCGCCATTGAGCGGTGGCACGGTTGTCACTGAGACACAAACCGGCGCGACCCCACCGCCAATCGCCAACTCGCAGTTCCAGGAGACGAAAGGCACCGCGTTCGACTCACTCGACCGCGCGACGGCGAGCCTGCGCTACCATATCGGCGGTAGCCAACTCGAACGCCAGACGCTGACCTACGATGCGGCAAACGACTCCGTCGGCATGCTCACCTCGCAATGCAACGCGCTCAACCAGTGCTCAACCATGAACTATGATTCGCGTGGCGCAGCGACTGGCATGAGCTTCAACGACACCCACACGCCCAACCGTACCGCAACCTATGACCCGGACGGCCGCACCACGACGATCACGTCGGCAACATTCGGTACACAATGGTATGCGTATGATGCGAACGGAAACCTCACGACCTCGACCGAGCCGAACGGCAGCGGCGTGACGTCTCCCGCGACAAATACCTATCACTACTATCCCGACGGCTCACGTTCGAGCCTCGACGTCGCGTCGAGCGGGCTCTCACAGACGGGACTCTTCCAGTACGCATATCGCACCGACGGCACGCTCAAGCAACTCCTCGTCGAAGATGACGCGGATACGATGGTGGGAACGATCACGATCGCGTATACACGCGATAACGCTGGAAGGGTGACGCAGCGTACGGAGAGCGGTGGCGGCGGAAGTTTTCAATACACCGGCGGATGCGGCGGAATGCTGGGCCAATGTCCCACAGGCCTTCAGCCTTCGCAGGACGCAACTACGTACACCTACAACCAGTATCCGACCGGAGCGGGCTTGCCCTACACGGACACATTTGAAAACATCTCGGGCGCGACCCGATCGATCTCCTACGGGGAGTGGGATTCCGGCGGGAATCTCCTCGGCGACGCAATCAACACCACTCCGCGGCCGCCCGGCACCGTAACCTACAACAACTATGAGATCGACTCGAACGGGCGCCTTGCTGGATATGGTAACGGAGCCGGACCATCAGTCTACTATGCGAACGGCATGATGGTGGGCACGCGTCCGTCAACGGCGACCTCGTTCTCACAGACGTGGGACGCGCGCAATGGCGTGACCACGGCGACAGACACGCAGACATCGAGTGGCGATTCGCCCGCGAGTTTCACCTTCGACGCCGCGGGTCGCCTGACGCAGGACAACGTGCCGGACTCTTACAATGGGGGCGCTTCGAGCTATACGATGAACGCGACCTACGACGCCGAAAATCATCTTATAGGCGAAGCGATCGTTGGGGGACCCGCGAGCAACTATCAATGGGGTCCGAATGGCCAACCCATCGAGATCGGCTCGCAGACCACAGGTTCATTTTCGTACGATACCCTACATTGGGACGGCGATCAGGTGCTCTTCACGACCAATGCGCAAGGCCAGGTGGACGACATCAAGGTGGGAACCATCGGCGACATCACGCCGCTGGATTCTCACTTTGCCGGATTGACGCTCTGGGATCGGGATGTCAGCGGGGAGGTCGTCGCGTGCCATAATGCAACCGGTGCGGCAGGCAATGGCATCGCCGCACCTTGGCGCTACCGCTACGCTGGGCCAGCGGGATATACGAGTCCATGCTCGATGCAGGGAGCAAACGCTCCGGGTTGGTCGATCCCGTGGACGGAGTATCCGACTTCGCCGATTTGGACGCAACTGCCCGGCAATGCAGTCACCGCAAACGTGAGCATGGTCGGCAGAGGTGGCGTTCTGGGGATGCCGCGCACCGACGGTATCACCGATGGTTTTACGACGATTCAGGGCGTACGCAGCTACGACGGCTTCGCCAGCGCCTGGATGGAGCCGGACGCGTATTCTGGCGTTACCGGTGATCCAGCCTCGCAACAAGCGTACAGCTACAATGAGGGTAACCCAGTTCAATACGGCGACCGGAACGGCTATGATGCTGGCTCGCAGATCGATGACCCTGAACCGTGTCAGCTGAAGGTAGATTCTACCAGCGGTCAGGCTTGGCTTGAATGTTGGCCTCCAGGCGGTTGCGACGGCGGCCACAACTGCGTGACGTATCAGGACCTCTTCGGCGATCTGTCATCAGACCATTGCGATCCCATGGGGGCGATGGCTTGTGGTCTCGCGCTCGGACATGTCGGGGGAGGCTTGGGGCGCCTAGCTCTTTGCGCTCAGGGGAGATGCCTAGAATATAGCGCGCCTTCGAGTACGCCGTGTACTTCCAGCAACTTGGCTAAGTTGGTGACGGCTGATGAGACCAAGAAAGATGTCGGAGGTACGATCGGCGGTGCGATCGGCGGCACTTCTGGAGGAATTATTGGAAATACGGTCGGGGGACCCGTTGTAGGTTATATTGTCGGCGCGCTCACCGGCATCTCTGGCACGCAGGCCCTCGAAACAATTGGTCAAAACTATGAACTGTGCGGCGGTGCGGCGACGGTGCCTGCGTTCCCTTGATCGTTTCGAGTGTTGTGGCCTTACCTCTAGACGGGCAAGGCGCTGACGTGTGGCGCCTCTCTGGTGCCCTGGCGTTGCCGTCTGCCGACCCTCGTTTCGGAAGAACGCGCCTTTCGGCAGCTCCGCTCACGCCCGAACTCGGCAAGACCCCGAGGCGCGGGGAGTGAGGGGTTTCCTGGGCGCCCTAGGCGTTGCCGGGGCAGCCTTCGTTCTCATGTTATTCCTGACTCGGTTTGATTGGCGCGGTTCGATCTTTGGCGCCATCGGAGTTTTCATCGGAACGTGGCTAGCGAGCCTTTGGATCAAGAACAGGGACGGAGCCTGACGAGTCCGCGCTTAGACGGCTCGGCATGCGTCTTGTGCTCGGAGATATCGTCCCAGTTCCGCCAGTTTGGAAAGCGGAAGAGGATTGCGTAGGCAATGGCCCGACGGTAACACGGATTGCAACCATGTTCGGACTCAACGAGCGCACGATCCGAAGCCACATCGATCCGCTCTTCAACGCATTTGAATCGGCGGCGCCGCGTCCCGATGAAGGGTCGCGACTTAAGGCCTTTTCGCTGGATGGCGCGTCGAACGTAAATCTCTGTACCATTCCAGCGGGTCTTGCGCGCTCCGCTCTCGTACATCAGAAAGAACGTAGGCGACACGCCTCATACCTGATCGATCGATGAGGTACGGAGGAAATTACTTGCAGCAGGGCTGGCTTCCCGACCGTCCAGAGCAGTGAACGATTCTCCCTTTCAGACCGGTAGCGCCTGGCCAACACACTGGCCACAGGATAGCTTTTCGCCTTGGCAGACCGTGCGTTTCATCGGTCTGCTACTTGTCGTCAGTATACTGGCCATCATCGTTTTCGGTGTCGGTCTCGCTGTCTGGGCTAGGGAAACCCATCAATTAGGCGTCGTTAACGCAGCGGCCGCAAGTCCGTACGCGAGTGTTCCGGGATTTATCATCGACGTACTAGGTCAAACATTTTGGGAGGCCGCGCTTGTAATTGCGATTCTTTCAGGAATGCCGAGGCTTACGAATCTTTCACTGCGTGACCTGGGGTTCCGCGGAATCGACGCCCGATCGCTTGGTTGTGCCCTCATCGGTGCGCTTGCGATGGTGCTTATCGCTGACTTGGGCTCAAGCCTCATCGCTAGCTTCACGCACGCGACGCACCCCCAATTCATTCAGCAGATGTTCGAACGCTTGCGGAGCCGCCCTCCCGTGCTAACGTTCTTTATCATTTTTGGTGCTGTGTTCGCGCCTTCCTTGGAAGAAGTAGTCTTCCGAATTTTCGTCTTCAATTTGGGTCTCCGTTATGGCGGCTTCTGGATAGGCGCAATAGGTAGTAGCGCGCTCTTTGGGCTCGCGCACATCCTTGGCCGAGCCAGTGATGTCTTCACGGGAGGTCTCTTGGCCCTTAGCGGCATTGTGCTCTGCTGGGTCTACTACCGGACGCGTAACGCCTATGCATCGATCATTTCGCACGTCCTCTTCAATGTTTTCGCCATCCTGCTGTTCTACTTCGCGCCAGGATTCTGGTGAGACGTCGACTCGAGGAGTGGCTCAGCCGCAGCATCCTAGCAGCAGTCGACGGATCCTAACGGCATTGGGCGTTGTTTAGTGATGTTTGCCGTGACCTGTAGGCGCTTTTCAGGCAGCTGATAACTGTGAAGGTGGGTTGATTTTGAAGACGTCCGCGAACTCCTTGGGCGTTCGGTAGCCGATCGCTGAGTGCGGCCGGATCTCGTTATAATCGCATCGCCAAGCCTCGGCGATCTCGCGCGCCTCGAAGATGTTCGTGAAGCTGTGCAGGTTGAAGAGCTCGTCGCGGATCCGCCCGTTGAGCGATTCGGCATTGGCGTTCTGCGTGGGCTTTCCGGGTTGGATGAAGTGCAGATGCACGCGGTGTTCAGCTGCCCAGCGCAGCATGGCGTGGCTCGTGAACTCGGAGCCGTTGTCGAACCGAATCGTCTGTGGCAGACCGCGCTCGAACGCAATGGCCTCAAAGGTGCGGATGACGTCCGCGCTGCCGAGCGAGTGCGCGATCTCTAGAGCGAGGCATTCCTTCGTAAAATCGTCGCCGATCGTGAGCGCGCGAAAGTTCCGGCTGTTGGCAAGGCGGTCGTGCATGAAATCAATCGACCAGCGCTCGTTGGGAGCGCTTACCGGCGCGACGAGCACCCCGCGGACGTAGTTGACCTTGCGCTTCTTGCGCGGCCACACTTGAAGCCCGAGCTCGCGGTAGAGTCGGAGAAAACGCGTCTCGCCAGCGTCGTAGCCTTCGCGCCGGCGCATGATGATGAACAGTCGCCGCCATCCCCACCGCGGCCGCTCTTGTGCGAGTTCATGCATGCGCGCCTTGAGAGCCGCGTCGTCTTTCGCGCCGCGGCGGTAGTAGAGATTGCTGCGGTTGTAGCCCGCGAGTCGGCATGCCCGCACGAGCGAGATGCCGCGTTGCTCCAACGCCCTCACCGCTTCTTTGCGCTGCGAGGGCCCCAGCCGTTTTTTTCGACCAGCTCTTTCATTGCGTCGACCTCGAGCGAGAGGCGGGCGATGATACGGTCTTTGCGGTGGCCCTCGTCTTCGAGCTGCTTCAGGCGCACCAGATCGCTCGTCTCGAGTCCGCCGTAGCGGTCTTTCCAGAGGCGAATCGTGTTCGCGTGAACGCCATGGCGTCGCGCCAGATCTTTTGCTGGCCTTCCGGCATCCAACTCTTTGAGAATCGCGACGATCTGTGCCTCGGTGAATCGGCTCTTTCGCATGTGAGTCTCCTAGCCGGGCTTTACGCCCGAGAACTCACAGTCTCCGTCTGTCTGAATCCGCGCCTACAGGTCA
>PKZD01000042.1:1401-24398 GCA_003133745.1 Candidatus Tyrphobacter aquilonaris | reverse complement strand
GGAAGCTACAAGGCGTTGCCGAACTTCCTCCACGGTCGATCGTCGTACGTCTCGCAGTTCAAGCAGTACATCAACGCGGGCCACGCGATCGCGTTCTCGGGCGTCGTCGCCCGGGGCTACGACAACCCCGCGACGGCGATGGTGAACGGCGCGTACGATCCGCAAAACTTCATTTCAGGTTCCGGGCACGGACAGGTGATCGTCGGTTACGACGACTCGCTCGGCCATAGCGGCGCATTCTTGGTCCAGAACAGCTTTGGAACGGCATGGCCCTATTTGAACGCCGCGCAACCGCTCATGCACGGGCGCCTCTGGTGGACCTACGAGGCGTTTTTTGCTTCGCAGGGATTCGGCGCCATCGCATACTCGATTCCGCCGCGCGTCGCATTTCCGGTTGGCACCGTCACGCTCACCGCTTCGAATCCAGGCGCACCGGTCGTGAGGATCCTCGAGGCAATCCGCGCCGACGACAACGGAGAGTCCCTTGCCGTGCTTGAGGCCGACTGCGGGCAGCCCGTGCAACTCAACACCGTGAGCGTGACGCCGCCCGGTTCGAGTTCCCCGGTCGTCGGCTCGTACAATGCGGCGATCAAATACGGGTTCGCGCACGTTCAGCGGCAGGCGCCCTTCCCGGCCGGCCGCTACGCCGTCGAACTCCATGCGCACACGCTTTCGGACGCCGGTACGCCGAATCAAGTCGTCACGTATCGCGGTCACGTTACGATCCGCTAACGCGCGCGACGTTTGAGATCGCTCCATACGGGGAATCTCGTCGTGCATGGCAATTCGTAAAAAGACAACACGCAAGAAAACAAGAAGCGCGAAAAGCGCGAAGAGCGCGAAGAGCGCAAAAAAGGCAAGAAGCGCAAAGAGCGTCGTGAAGAAGGTACGCGCGGCCGCGAAGAAAGCGGTTCCCGCGGTGAAGAAAGCGACGAAGCATACGCGGGCCGTCGGCGAGGCCCTCGAGGCGTTCGGCGTCGCGCTGAAGAGTGGAGCGGAGGCCGCCGACGGCGTCGTCCGCGCCTCCACAAAGAAGAAGGCCGGCAAGAGCAAGAAGCGCTCCGCGCGCTAGAGCGCCCCTGACGCACTAAGGAGGCTCCGTGGGGACTGCTACGAAAGTGGCAGTCGGGCGCCCGCTTGCGCTTAGATCGGAGAATCCGGTGCGTCGTGCGGTTTTCGCGGCCATTTTGCTGACGGCCGTCCTCGGTTCAGGTCTTGCCGCGGTGCTTGCGGCCTCCTCGCAGCCGGGCGATCCGGCGCTCAACGCGGACGCGCGTTACGCGACGGTTTCGGCGCACGCGCAGAGCGGAACCGGTACCGAAAGCGGGACCTACCTCCCGCCGCTCGCCGGGCCGCAGAGCGAGATCACGGGCACCGTCGTCGCCGACTCCGGCGCCGGTCCAACTGATTTCTACGTCGCCGCCGTCGACGATCGCGGTCGAGATCACTTCTGGCACGGAGCGACCGATGCCGGCGGTCACTTCCATCTGCGCATTCCGCAGATCGTCGCGGGCGTCGCGGCGCTCTTGCTCTTCAAGCACTTCGACGCGCACGGGCGTCCCGATGAAGGCGCGACGTGTCACATTGCCGGTCCCGCGGCGCACCTCGAAAACACGGAGGCCGCCGCGAACGTTCCCGCGCGAGGCCCTGCGATCGTCGAGGCCAGCACGTCGTACGAGCGCGGCGGGATGGGAGAGGGGCTCATTCAACTCCACACGCGCGGCATCGATCCGTTGCACGCGCGCGTTCTGCTCGATGGAAGCGATCGCAGCGTCGATACGCTTGCGAGTTCCGATGAGAGCATTGTCGGAAGACTGCACGACGACGCGGCGCTCGGAAGGCACGCGGTCTCCGTTCAAACGGGCGACGAGCACACGAACGCACAACTCGCCGATGTCGTCACCGAACGTTTCGCACCGATCGCCGGTTTGCGCCCGGGTCAACTCGCGACCGTGCATCTGACGGTTGACGGGCTCGGCAGCGATCCCGCGCGCGTGACGTTTACCGTCGGTGGTGCGGCCTCACTTGCCGATGGCAAACCGTCGGACACCGTGACGGTCGATCGCGGGAACGCGACCGACGACATCCGCGGCGAACATCCGGGCGAGTTGCTCGTTCACACCGTGCTCGATGTCTCGATCGCGCAAGAGGTTGCGCAGGAACTTCCGCACACGCAGGAGCGGACGCCGACGCCGGGGCCGACCACGACCTCCCGCGTCACGCCGTCGCCGACGCCGTCACCGGAGGAGCCGCACGACATCCCAACTCCGCCGACGATCTACGGCCACGACGAACTCGTCCGGTGCACGGTCAAGCCCGGTGACGGATACATGCAGCTCACTCAGGGCTTCTGGCAGGACGATCGTAACTTCACGAAGCCTTCCGTCCTCGATCGCTACCGCGACCGCGACTATCCGGCGTACGGCGCGAACTACGCGCTCGTCGTGAACCGGCCGACCGTCATCGCGGGCGTCTATCATTATCAGTGGTATCCGGGTCGTCAAGACGTCTATCCAAACGATCGCGACGGCGACGGACATGGGCACATCATGCTCTCGGTGGAATCGAACTGCGATTGGAAGATGCGCGAGCCGGTGCGCATCCAGTTTGCCTTCTACATTAACGGAGGCGAAGTGTGGTCGCGTGCGGCCCCGCAGACGTGGTCGGTGCCGCTGCACGGGATGGTGCACCGCAATGCCGAGTTCACCGACTACATCCTGACGATCCCGGCTCCGCGCGGTTGGCCGGCCGACACCGCGGCGTTTACGCCCGGATTGGCCGGGCACTACGCGCTCTTCGCGCGCGTGCAGCATCATGAAGATGCGAGCCCGGGGGGTCCGTGGGTGGACGTGGACGGCGTCGAGATGACGCTGAACGGCGAGATCGTGCAGACGCATGGGCTCACGATCCACTACATCCCCCTCATTCTCTCGAATGCTCCCGGAGTCAGCGCCGCCGATCTCGCCGGTCAGGCGGGTGCGCTCTCGAACATCGTTGCGATCGATCTCCCCGATCTCTATCCGCTGCAGCCAAACTCGAATGCCGGCGCCTCGCAACTCCCAGGTTCCTTGGATCTCGGCGCAGGCGGAGGTGCGACCGACCTCTCCAACAGTCGACGCGTCACGCACCCCGAGGAGTTTATGAGCCCGGGTCTGCGGTCGATCTTTCCCGCCGATTATCATTTCGTGCCGACCGCCTCGGATTTCGAGAATGCCGCCATGGAGTCGCTCACGAACACGTTCGGGCTCCAGGCAATTCTCGATCAGGCCGATCGCGTCGTCGTCGTCTTGAGCGCGCACGATTACGCAATTGTTGCTCCCGCTCACTCCGAAGCGTTTACGACGTGGAAGAAGGTCATCTTCGTCAAGGGCAGCGCGAGTTATGAAACCGTCGGACACGAACTCGCGCACACGCTCCCGTGGGACTACTCGCAAGTGCAGGGAGCGACCGATGCGAACCGCGTGACGTGGATGCTCTCCGAGTGTCAGATCGGTTATCACAACGTCTCGAACAACTACGCGCAGGGCCTTCGCTTCATCCGCAACGGCGTCGTCGTCGGTGGCGGCGAGCGTATCGTCGAGGACAACTACGGACTCATGGCGCCCGCGTATCTCAACAAGTACATCGAGCAGTGCACTTCGCGCCATCTCACGGGCGTCCTGAGCAAGGGCAAGAACGACCCGGACGTCATTCTCGTTCGTGGCTTTATCGGTACGAGCGGGGCCCAAATCGCCGCGCAGTTCACGCCGTTCTACACGTTGCACAGCGACACCGACGACGAGAACGACGACCCCTTGGCGGATCTGCACCTGCGGCTGCTCGGCGCGGGCGGCGCGCTGCTGCGCGAGATATCGATCGCGCCGCTCTTCCTGCGGCCCGACGACCCTGCGTATGCGATCTCCGGCCGGCATTACATCGCGTTCTTGAGCCGCATTCCCAATGTTCCGGGAACGCAAGTCGTCGAACTCGTTTCAAAGCACGGCGGCCTGCTCGCGAGCAAGACGCTCTCGGCCGCGCCGCCGGTCGTGACGATCTCGTTGCCGCACGCGGGCGCCACGATTGCTTCCGACGGTCGCGTGAGCGTGCACTGGAGCATCAGCTCGGCGGCGCACGCAGCCTTCCTCTCTTCGGTCCTCGATTCGATCGACGGCGGCAAGACGTACCACGCGCTCAGCGTCGAACAAACCGGAACGACGCTCGCCGCGAAGCTGGAGCGCTACGGCGCGCACATCCTTCGCGTCGTCGTCACCGACGGCTCACGAAGCGGCGACGCAACGGTGCACGTCACTGAGCTCCACCCGTAGTGCGCGCCGTAATGAGGGCCTTAGGCGCATTTCTCATCGCGGTACTGTTGAGTGCTGCGTCCCCGGTGCCGGCGCAGACGCCGGGGCCCGCGCACAACTTTACGATCTCTAATACGGGTTCCGAGGCGATCGAAAGCGTGCAAATCTCGCCGCCTTCGAACAATAACTGGGGCAACGACCTTCTCGGCTCAAGCGAAATCATTGAACCGGGGCAGGCGCGTACGTTCTCGATCACGGGCTGTGCTCAGGATGTTCGCGTAACGTTCATGGATCAGCAAGCGCACATATGGCGCGGGTACGACACCTGTCTCACATCGCTCCAAGCGGCGGCGACGCCAACGCAGCCGACGTCGGGTCCCCCGCATAACTTTACGATCTCCAATGCCACGTCGAGAGCGATCGAACACATAGAGATTTCTCCCCCTTCCGACGAACACTGGGAAGCGGATCTTCTTGGCCCTACCGAGGTCATCGCGCCCGGTAAGAGTCGAACGTTCACGATTACGCGTGGATGCCCCCAAGACGTTCGCGTGACGTTCGTCGACAGCTCGCAACGCGAATGGCAAAACCTCGACACGTGCGCGTCCCCTGAACTTAACGTCGGTCAGACGTCGCCGGTTTAGCGATGAAGAGGACGACGCCATAACGCGCTAGAGTTGGTTCGTTAGGAGGCCGATGTCGAGCGAGCTTAAATCATCGTATTCTTGTCACGTGGCAAGCAAAACGCGATGACGGAAGCTCCCGCCGCGAGTGCCGCCGCTGAAAACATCGCGGCGCGAAAGCCGAGCGTGTAGGCTTCGTGCAACGCGAGAGATTGGCTCGGCGCGAACCCGGCGGGCGGCGCGCCGGTCAGCAGCGCCTGCCNNCGACGACGATGCCGAGCAACGCGATCGCGATCAGTCCGCCCGTGCGCGAGACGGAGTTGTTGATTCCCGAGGCGGCGCCGAGGTCGTCGGGATCCGTCGCGTTCATGACGGCGGTCGTCAACGGTGAAACAAAGAGTGCGGCGCCGATGCCGAGCACGAGCGCTGCCGGCAGAACGCTCGTGAGATACGTCGCGTCGACGCCGAGCCGGCCGTAGAGTGCGAAGCCGATTGCCGCCACGGCGGCTCCCACGACCATCGGCATGCGGGCGCCGATACGATCCGCGAGCAGACCGGAGAGCGGAGAGAACGCGCCGATCAATCCGATCGTCGGTAAGAGCGCCGCTCCAGCCGCCGTCGGCGTATAGTGCATGGCGTTGATGAGTTCGAACGGTACGAAGAAGAGCGCGCCGCCGAGACCCGCATAGAGCAGCAGGGTGTAGAGGTTCGCAATGGTGAACGCGCGCGATGCGAACAGGCGCAGCGGAACGACCGGTGAATCGGCGCGCCGTTCGACGGTGACAAAAGCAAGAGCGGCGAGAACACCCGCGCAGAGCGCGATCGACGAAACAATCTTTTCACCGGCCTGCACTTCGATGAGGCCGAGCGTGATGAGCCCGAGCGCAACCGTGATGCACGCGCTTCCGGCGACGTCCGGCTTGCCGTGCGATCCCGCCCGGCTCTCGGGAACGCAGAGATACGTGAGTGTGAGCGCCGCCGCTGCAAACGGCACGTTGATGAGGAAGATCGCGCGCCATGTCAGCGTCTGCGTGAGCCATCCGCCGAGAACCGGCCCGGCCGCCATCGTCACCGCGGACGCCGCCGACCAGATGCCGATCGCGCGACCGCGCGTTCGCTCTTCGAAGGTTGCGGTGATAAGGGCGAGGCTACCGGGGATCATCGACGCCGCACCGATTCCTTGAATGCAGCGCATCCCGACGAGAAACGCGGGATCGTTCGCGAGCGCACATGCGACCGAAGTCCCCGTGAAGAGCCACGTGCCGATGAGAAAGAGCAGGCGCCGTCCATAGCGGTCGCCGAGCGCGCCGCCGATGAGTATCAGAGCGGAGAGGAAGAGCGCGTAGCCTTCGACGATCCATTGGATCTCTGCCGCGGTCGCGTGCAGGCGCGCCTGGATGATCGGGAGCGAGACGTTGACCGCGCTGCTGTCGATGAGCGCCATGCTCGATGCGATGATTGCCGCCGCGAGGACGCCGGAAGAAGCGGCGGCGGAGATCCGAGGCGTAGCCACACGGGTAACAGAGTGCGCCGTAGCCAAGCGTTCCTTCTGATGATGCGATTCTTCGCGACGATGACGCTGCTCGCCGCGCTGCTGCTCGCCGCGGTTCCGGCGTCGGCCGCGCCGGTGCCCTCCGAACGGGTTGTCCTCGCCGGCGGATGCTTCTGGGGCATGCAGGCGGTCTTCGAGGAGTTGCACGGCGTCACGCGCGTCGTCGCCGGCTATTCCGGCGGCAGCGCGTTCAGCGCGCATTACGAGATCGTGAGCACGGGGCTCACCGGACACGCGGAGTCGGTCGAGATCACGTACGATCCCTCGCGCATCACGTTTTCGCAGATCCTCGCGGTCTACTTTCTCGTTGCGCACGATCCGACGGAGATCAATCGCCAAGGCCCCGATGACGGCAGGCAATATCGCTCTGAAATCTTCTACGCGACAGCCGAGCAGCACAGCACGGCGCTGGCGACGATCGCCTCACTCGAACGGCGGCACGTTTTCTCCGCGCCGATCGCGACGATTCTCGCGCCGCTGGAGGCCTTCTATCCCGCCGAAGGCTACCATCAGGATTTCGTCGCGCACCACCCGGATTATCCGTACGTCGTGATCAACGATCTTCCCAAGCTGCACGAACTTCACGAGCGCTTTCCGAACCTCGTGAGCCGTCGATGAGGCGTATTGCCCTCGCAGCGCTCGCGGCGATCCTCTCCGTGTCGGCCCTGCTCTCTCCGGATGCGGCGCGCAGCGCGCCCGCGCACCCGCAGTGCAGCGCGACCGGCAACGAGCGAGCGCCGAATCTTTGCGTCGTCGGCGTTCGTTCCACGGCGATGAACGCCATCTTCCAGTATCAGAGGACGCCGGTTTGGTGTTGGGCTGCGAGCATGGCGATGATTCTCGCCTACTATGGTCGCCCGGTTTCGCAGCGCGATGTCGTCAGCGACATCTTTGGCGCGGCGCTCCCCTCGACGCTGCCCGCGAGCGAGGTGATTCCGTATCTCGATCACACGTACGTCGACAGCGCGACCGGAAGGCGCGCTACGACGCACGGTTCGGTATTGTATGCTGCGCCCATGGGCTCGTCGTCGGCGAGCCTTTCCGCCATCATGGCTCAGTTGAACGCAGGTCGCCCGCTCCTGGTTTTTACGCCGAATCACGCGATGGTGCTGACCGCGCTCTACTACTACGCCGATGAATCCGGAAACGAACTCGGCATCGCCGGAGTCGTCGTGCGTGACCCGTTCCCATATGAAGGTGGCCAGTTGAACGTCCCCGGGATCCCGATGGGGCAAAATCCCGGAGAGCGCATCTTATCGCAGCTCGAGTACTACCACATCCAATACGTCTTCGCGATCAGCGTACACTGAGGGTCTTGGAATGAAATCCGGATCGCGCGTTGCCGTGCTCGTGGCCGCGATCATCGCATCCAGCATGGGCATGATCGACAGCACCGCGGTCATCGTTGCGCTCCCGGTCATGCAGCGACAGTTGCATGCGAACGCCGCACAGATGCAGTGGGTCGTCGATGGCTACCTGCTCTTCCTTGCCGCGCTCATTCTGCTTGGCGGCGCGCTCGGCGATCGTTATGGACGTCGACGCCTCTTCGCGATCGGAACGTGGATTTTTGCATTGTCGTCGATCGCGTGCGCGCTCGCGAAGGATCCGGCGCTTCTCGTCATCGCGCGCTGCATTCAGGGCGTGGGCGCCGCGCTCATGATTCCCGAAAGTCTCGCACTCATCAGCGCCGCGTATGAAGCGCGGGAGCGCGGCCGCGCCATCGGCATTTGGTCGGCGGCGTCGGCGGTCACGATGGCGATCGGGCCGGTGCTCGGCGGGTGGCTCACGCAATCGTTCACGTGGCGCGCGGTCTTTTTCATCAATATTCCGCTTGCGGCTATCGTCTTGTTGCTCGCGTATTTTCTCGTTCCCGAAAGTCGCGCCGAGGGCGATCGGAGCAAACCGGACTTGCTCGGAAGCGCGTGCGTGACGATTGCTCTCGGGTTGGTGGTGATCGCGCTCATTCAAATGCAGAGGTCCCTCGCAGACCCGCTCTCGCTCTCGATCCTAGGGGCCGGCTTGGCGCTCTTCGTGGCCTTTCTCTTCATCGAGCGTCGCACGCGTGCGCCGGTCGTTCCGTTGCGCTTGTTTGGGTCGCGCGCATTTGCCATTGCAAACCTCTACACGCTCTTGATCTATGCGGCGCTCGGCGGCGCGCTGTTCTTCGTGCCGTTCGAACTGATCGACGTCATGAAGTACGCTCCGACCGCTGCCGGCGCGGCGTTGCTGCCGACGATCGCGAGCGTCGCCGTACTCTCACCGTTCTCCGGAATGGTAGCGGATCGCATCGGCCCCCGCGTTCCGCTCATCGTCGGGGGTGCGATCGCCGCAGTCGGATACGCGCTCTTCACGAGGCTTGGCGTTGGTGCGTCGTACGCCGGCAGCGTCTTGCCGGCGACGGTCGTGCTCGGCGTCGGCTTCGCGATCTTGGTCTCGCCGTTGATCTCGACGGTCATGGGTGCCGCCGGTCGAAATGACGTCGGCGCCGCTTCGGGCATCAACAGCGCGATATCGCGCGTCGGAAATCTTATCGCGATTGCGGCTTTCGGAATCGTGATCGCCGCAAATGGAGGGCGGGCGCTGCCGACGGCCGCGCATCCGCAGGGTTTCCGCGACGCGATGCTCGGCGCCGCGGCGCTCGCTCTCGCCGGCGCGGTGTTGGCCTGCTTCCTGCAGCGCCCGGTGCGCGCAGAAGGTTCTTGAAGGAGACGTTCGTGCGCGTTTTGGGATATGTCTCGCTCGCCATCGGCATTCTTTTCTTGGTCCTGCTTGTGCTCGCGGAGTTCGGCGGCGCTCATCTCAGCGTGCTCCCGTTCGTCGTCTCGATCTTTCTGGTTTCCATCGGCGCGAGTCTCGTCAAGTCCGGAAAGGGAATCGTGCAAGCGACCCCGGCATCGAACGTCGAGAGCGAAGGCCATCTCACGGTGGAGTTGCCGATGTCGCCCGAAGTGGCGGCGGTGATCGATCGGCAAAGCGCGCGCAGCTGGCGGTTCCTACTCTACTTGGCCGGCGGATTCATCGTGTTCTTCATCGGCATGGGCGCAGTGCTCGGCCTTGCCGACAAGGCGCCGGGCGAGATTGGGTTGTTCGTGGGTTTATTCGGTTCCGTAGGAGTGGCGACGGCGATTATGATCGTTGGGATCGGCTGGCTGACGACGCGAGGCCCGATGAGTCGCGACCTGCGCGCACCGAGCTACCTGCGAACGACCGGACCGATCCGAGTGGTTACGATCTGGGGCGGAGCGACGTTGCGGCTGGCCGACCGGGCGTTTCTGATGAACGGGAAAGCGGGAATCAGCGAGTTGAGCAAACTCGATGCCGGAAGCGTGGACTATACCTCGCGTGGACACGTCATCTTGGCGGCGTGGGACCGCGAGGGACGCAGCGTATACTGCGCGCCCGGTTATAACGTGAAATACGGCGCGTAGCCGCATGACGGACGAGGCGCCTCCGAAGGGCGCCCCGTCACGCTTGCAGTCAGATCGAGTTGCGATCTTCTTGGGAAGACCTAGGACCTCGTGCAGACCTGATGAGACGTTACGGTGTTGCCGTGGCCATCAGGTGCACGGACGTCGACCGTAAACTCCGTCGAGCCCACCGTCCGGAACGTGGCCGTGGCGTTGTCCACCGGATAGGCGTCGGTCCACTGTGAGCCGTTGAGGGTGTGCGACGTGCTGACGGTGATGCTGTATTCACCGGTCGTATCGACAGAGGTTACGATCCAGCGCCCGTGCTTGGAGTCGTAACCGAAAAATCCGGTTCCCGTGGCGGCGGGTTGGCCGTTCTGCGGAGGATACGTCGTCAACATGCGCAGCCACGGGCCGTCCATCGAATCGACGTCGGTCTCGTGGTAGGTCTTGTGCTGGCTATCGTGCGTGACGCACGACCATGTGCCCACGAGTGAGTGTACCTGTTGTGAAGTCAGGCTGTTCGCCGAAAGAGCCATTGCGGTCGATATCCCGAACGCAATAATCAATGCAGCGACAGCGCCGCTGGAAAATCTCAGCACGGGAACCTCTTTCTACGCCAAAAAGGCGCGCTTGCGAGTAAGTAGCGCGCGAGCGTTCGCAAGCAAGGAAGCAGGCCCCTCTTCACGCCGTCGGAACAGGCTCATGGATGGCGCAAACGACGAGGACCGCGAACAGGACGCTCTGGATAATACTGACCGTTGTGTGGATCGCCGCCGGATTGGGGTCGGCATTCCTCGCCCTGATGTCCGTCTTCATGTTTGACGCACCCGGCTCGACGTCGAGCCGACTGACCATAGCGCTATTTTTCGCGACGGTCGCTCTGCCGATATTCTGGTTTGTCGGCGCCGTGTTGCCATGGATTTTCCGATCGAAGAGCTACGCCAAATGGCTCTTCCTTCTGCCTTTCGTGGATGTGACCGCAGTCGTAGTCATTGTTGCCGCCATCAGTCAGTTCTGCAGCGGTAATTTCTCTTGTCAGTAGGTGTCGTCGCGGTCTGAGGCTCGCCAAGCAGGAGCTCGGTCGAGAACAGCCGACAATCCACGAGTGAACGTAGAAAAGGCGCAGTTTCTCGGTGCGGCCGAACGCGTCGGAGTGTCATCCGATAAAGCGGCCGCGCTGTGGGAAACGCTGAGCGGCCCGGCCGCGGCCCGTGGGGGATCGTTCTCGGTCTCAAACGTCGCGTACTATTTCGGCGGGTTCGTCATCATCGGCGCGATGACGTTCTTCATGACCGAGGGCTGGGTGAATCTCGGCGGAGCCTTCATTTGTATCACCGCGATCGTCTACGCGATCGTGCTCGCGGGCTTGGGTTGGATGCTCTACCGACGCGAAAATACCCAAACCCCCGGCGGCATCCTCGTCACCGCGGCGGTGTTCATGGTGCCGCTCGCGATCTTCGGATTCCAGGACTGGCATCATTTGTGGCTCCAGGGCGATCCGGGATCGTACGGAGGCTATTACTATCTCATCCACGGGAGTTGGATGTGGATGGAGCTCGGCACGATCTTGGCGAGCGTCATTGCGCTCCGTTTCGTACGCTTTCCGCTCCTCACGCTGCCTGCCGCGTTCGGGCTGTGGTTTCTTTCAATCGACGGCACGCACGCGATCTTCGGTAAGTACGACGACGCCGTCGTAATGGAGCGCGTGGCGCTCGCATTCGGCGTTGCGATGATCGTGCTCTCGATCTTGCTCGACCGCTGGAGAGCGCAGAGTTATGCTTTTTGGACGTATCTCTTCGGAGCGATCGCGCTCTTTGGCGGCATGGCCATTCTTTGGAGCGACGAGTTTCACGAAGCGATCTTCGCGGTCGTATGCTTGTTCGTGATGCTGCTCTCGATCGTCTTGCAGCGGCGCGTGCTCATCATCTTTGCGGTGCTCGGCATCGCGACGTATCTCGGTCATCTCGCCTTCGACGTCTTCAGCGACTCCGTGCTCTTCCCGTTCGCGCTGACGGCGATTGGACTCGGCATCGTCGCCGCCGGCATCCTCTACCAGCGCAACGAGGAGAAGGTTCGCGGTGCGCTGCTCGCACTTCTCCCCGGCGCAAGGAGCGGATAATGGCGTTTACCGGTATCTCGACGCGGCGGCAGGCAATCATCGGCGCCGTCAGCGCACTTGGCGCTCTCGTTGCGGGCTCAGCCGTTCCGGTGCTCGCTGCAGGGGCGATGGGCGAGCTGCCGAGCACGGCAAGCGATCGGCTACGCACATCACTCCATCAAGAGATCGATCTCCACGCAAGCGTACATCGCATTTACGAAATGCTTCTGGATTCGCAGCAGTTCGCCGCATTTACCGGCATGCCGGCCACGATCGATCCCCATGCGGGCGGCGCCTTTTCAATGTTTGGCGGGTTGATCGTCGGTCGGAACATCGAGCTCGTTGCCGATACGCGGATCGTGCAAGCGTGGCGCCCGGCGGATTGGACTGCCGGCGCTTACTCCGTCGTGAGATTTGAACTGAACTCGCTGACGTCGGGAACCAAAGTCGTTCTCGATCATACCGGCTTCCCGGAAGGCGACTACGATCATCTTTACGCCGGATGGGGATTGAGATATTGGAGACCGCTGGAGAGATTTCTCGCTAAACACGGCTGATGCCGACATGGCGAGGAGGTTCGCGTGCCGCTGCAAAACCGGGTGACGCCGTTCGGCGATATTGTCGCGTTGCAAAGCCGCGGCCTCATGATGGGCAATCGAGGCGTTCTGCACGATGATGCCCGTCGAATCGTTCGTTCGTCGCAGCTACGACGCTGGATTGCGTGCCGCACCGAGTTCCGTGGCCGACACCGAGTCGTCATGCGGCCACGCTCGTACACGGAGTTGTTCTTTCTCGATGAAGCGACCGCATTGAGCGCGGGACATCGCCCCTGCGCGGAATGTCGCCATGCCGACTACCAGCGATTTCGCTCGCTATGGGAGTCCTGTCACGGTGCACACGCGAGTGCGGATGCAATGGACGCGCAACTCCACGCAGAGCGGCTAAACGGACGTAAGAAACGCACGTATCGCGGCGACCTCGGCGCACTGGCAGACGGAAGTTTTATCGCGTTCGAGGGAGCCGCTTGGCTCGTATGGGGAAGCGAACTACTCGCGTGGTCCGGCTCCGGTTACGTGGAGCGGCGTCCGCGGCCCATGCAGCGCGAGGCCGACGTGTTGACGCCTCGTTCGACGGTCGCCGTCCTTGCCGCCGGCTATCGTCCCAGCGTCCATCCCAGCGCCTAAGGCCAAGCTTCCGTTGCAAGGGTACGCAGCGGGCATGTGGTATATCCGGCGGGCGCTCCAGCGCAAGTAATCCCGGGTCGTTCAATGGCAGGACTGCAGACTCTGAATCTGCGTATGGTGGTTCAAATCCATCCCCGGGAGCACGGCCCCATCGTCTAGAGGCCTAGGACGCCGGGTTCTCAACTCGGTAACACCGGTTCGAATCCGGTTGGGGCTACCATTGCGAAAAAGCTGCGCAGACGTGTGCGGCTTTCTTTCTTGTGCAGGCGATGAAGGGAAAGCCGTTCGAGTGCGGCGATTCTTAGTCGCGTATGGATGCCGTGCAGGCGATCGTTCTGGTGGGCGGCGAGGGCACGCGCCTGCGTCCGCTTACCTACCGAACGCCGAAGCCGATGGTCCCGATTGTGGGCGTGCCGTTCTTGGTGCGCACGATGGAGCGCCTCCACGAAGCGGGAATTCTCGACGTCGTTTTCGCCGCCGGCTACATGCCGCAGCAGATCACCGATTACTTCGGCGACGGCTCGCAGTTCGGCATGCGGATCACTTATGCGATCGAAGAGACGCCGCTCGGAACCGCGGGCGCGCTGAAAAACGTCGCCGAGCATATCCGCGGGCCGTTCTTCGTCTTCAACGGCGACATCCTCACGAGCCTCGACCTGCGCGCGATGATGCGCTATCACGAGGAGAAGGGCGGCGTCGGAACGCTGCACCTCATCGAAGTGGAAGATCCCTCGCCGTTCGGATGCGTCGTCAACGACGCCGAGGGCGCGATCTCCGCCTTCATTGAAAAGCCGCCGGCGGGAACGGCGCCATGTAACGACATCAACGCCGGAACGTATCTGCTCGAGCGCGAGGTCCTCGATGCAATTCCGCCTGGGCGCCCGGTCTCGATCGAGCGCGAAACATTTCCGCAGCTCATCGCCTCCGGAAAACGTCTCTATGCGTACCGGACGCGCGATTACTGGATCGATCTCGGTCGTCCCGAGCAATATCTCGCGGCGCACCGCGACGTGCTTTCCGGCGCGATGCCGCTGATCGTCGAACCGGGTCTCACCGGCGACGGCGCTGCCGCGATCGACCGCAACGCAATCGTCGAACCGGTGCACGTCGATGCCGGCGTCGTCATCGATCCGACCGCGACGGTCGGCCCGAACGCCGTCTTGGGACGCGGCTGCCGAGTCGGCGCGAAAGCGATCGTTCGGGGTTCGGTCCTCTGGGACGACGTGGAAATCGGCTCCGGCGCCCTCGTCGAGGAGTCGATCCTCGCCTCCGGCGTTCGGGTCGGGGCGGGGGCCAAGATCGGCGCGGGGAGCGTGATCGGCCACGGCGTCAGGATCAAGAATGGGGCGCAAATCGAGCCTTCGAGCCGAATTGGCGGCCAAACGGCCGGAGCAAGCGAGTAACCTCCTGCTTTTCGGCTAGTTTGCGAGAGCGGTCCTGGGGTAGAATCGAGGCATGAAGGCCGGACCGGTGCAGTCGCTCCGTATCGGCGGCGTACCTCGCACCCTTTTCCTGGGTTCGTATCCGCCGCGCGAATGCGGGATCGCGACGTTCACGCGTGACGTCGTCGAGGCATTCGATCGCCAGTTCGGCACGCACAGCCGCGTCATCGCAGTCGACGAGCCGGGAGGCGAGGTGCGCCGATACGGCCCCGACGTCGTCGCGCGCATCAGGCAATCCGAGCGCCGGGACTATCTCGATACCGCCGAGTTCGTCAATCGCGATCCCGCCGAGTTGCTGAACATCCAACATGAATACGGTCTCTTCGGCGGCGAACGCGGCGAATGGCTCGTCGACCTACTCCGTTCCCTGCGCAAACCGGCCGTGCTGACGCTGCACACGGTGCTCCCGGAGCCCGACGAAACGATGTTGCGCGTCACCGAGCGACTCTGCCGCTACTCGACGAGGATCATCTCGCTCTCCGAAACCGGGCGCGAGTTGCTTGAGCGCGTCTACGGCATCGACCCGACGAAGCTGCGCGTGATCCACCATGGCGTGCCGGACGTTCCGTTCTCGGGTACGGAGGCGGCGAAGGCGTCCTTCGGCATCGGGCAGCGCATGGTGATCTCGACCTTCGGGCTCATCAATCGCGGTAAGGGCCTCGAGTATGCGATCCAAGCGATGCGCAAGGTCGTTGCGAAGCATCCCGAAACGCTCTATCTCATCCTCGGCGAGACGCACCCGGTCGTGCGGCGCCAAGAAGGCGAATCGTACCGCGAGTCGCTCCAAGCGATGGTCCAAGAGTACGGCTTGCAATACAACGTACAATTGGTAGACAAGTATCTCGACTTCGATGAAGTCGTCAGCTATCTCGCCGCGACCGACATCTACCTGACGCCGTACCTCAATCCGACGCAGATCGCGAGCGGTACGCTCGCATACGCCGTCGGATGCGGCAAAGCGATCGTTTCGACGCCGTACCTCTATGCGCAAGAACTCCTCGCCTTCGGGCGCGGCTTCATCGTGCCGTTCCACAATGCCGATGCGATGGCCGATCGCATCATCGCGCTCCTCGACGATCCGTCGTTGCGTCGCGCGACCGAGCGGCGCGCCTATCGCTTCGGGCGCCAGATGACGTGGCCGCACGTCGCGGCCGATTACGGCCGCCTGTTCAGCGAGTTGGTTCCCCCGAACCCGCTCGCGCTGGTCGGCACCGCCTGAATCATTCGATGCCCCTCGCGTTGCGCTCGCTCGATCATCTCATCACGTTGAGCGATGACGTCGGCGTGATCCAACACGCGCTCGAAAACGTGCCGAACCGCTCGACCGGATATTGCACGGACGATGTCGCGCGTGCGCTCATCGTCGCGATCGCTCGCCTGCGTGCGGTTCCGAAAGACGCGCAGGCGCATCGTCTCGCGGCCACGTTTCTCGCATTTCTCCACGACGCGCAGCTGCCCGACGGCCGATTCCACAACTTCATGAGTTACGATCGCCGCTGGCTCGATAAGATCGGGACGAAGGACAGCAACGGTCGTGCGCTGTGGGGTCTCGGTTACGCGATGCGATACGCGCCCGATCCGGCCTGGCGGCGCACGGCGAAGCAAATCTTCGAGCACGGTCTCTACGCGCTCGAATGGCTCAAGTATCCGCATGCCGAGGCGTACGCGATGCTCGGCCTCGCACACGCGCAGACGTCTTCGGCGCAGCCGGCCTACGCCGCGGCACTGCGCGTGCTCGGCGGGCGTTCGCTGGGGCGGCTTGCCGCGGCGAGCAACGCGAACTGGACCTGGTTCGACGACATCATGACCTACGACGTGGCGCGTTTGCCCGAAGCCTTGCTCCGCGCCGGCGTCGCAACCGAGGAGCGCACTTTTGTCGAGGCCGGGCTGCTCGCGCTGGAGTTCTATGAAGGCGTGGCCTTCGAGCGCGGGATCTTCGTGCCGATCGGTAACGCCGGCTGGTTCCGGCGAGGCGGCGAGCGGGCGCGCTACGACCAGCAGCCGCTCGAGGCGGCCGCGATGGTCGATGCGGAGCTGGCCGCCCTGGAGGCCACCGGCCACGGGAAGCACCAAGAGGTGGCGCAGGCGGCGATGGCGTGGTATGAGGGGACGAACTCCGAAGGCATCGTCATGGAGCACGACGGCGGTTGCTACGACGGGCTTTCCGCGGGCCACGCAAACCACAACATGGGCGCGGAGTCGACGCTGGCGCTGCTTTCAGCGTCGTATGCGCTCGCTTTGCGACGAAAATCGCGCATCGCCGTCGCGCGCTAGGCGAAATCAACTCTCGCGGCGAATAAGCCGCAAATGATCCTGGAGAAGGAAGCCCTCAACGACGTGCAAGCCGCGGCCGTTCGCCACACCGATGGCCCGTGTTTGGTATTCGCGGGGGCCGGCAGCGGAAAGACGCGCGTCATCACCTATCGCATCGCGTATCTGTTGCAGGAACTGGGCGTCGCTCCGGATCGCATCCTCGCATTGACGTTTACGAACAAGGCGGCGGGCGAGATGAAGTCGCGGCTCGAGCGCATCGTCGGCTCGACGGCGCGCGATCTATGGGCCGGAACTTTTCATGCGATGTGCGTTCGCATGCTGCGCCGCGACGGGCGACGCGTCGGCGTCTTCCCGGGCTTCGTTATCGTCGACGAGGGCGATCAGCACCAACTCATCAAAGAGATTCTCGAGGACCTCGACTACGACGAGCGCCAGTTCTCGCCCGGCGCATGCCTCCACGAGATCGACGTCGCGAAGACCGCGATGCTCTCGCCGGAGCAGTACCTCGAGAAGCAGACGTCGTCGATCGGCGAGCGCTTCGGCAACGTCTATAAGGAATATCAGCGCCGTCTCGTCGAGTCGAATGGGCTCGACTTCGACGATCTCATCCTGCGCACGATCGACTTGCTCGAAGCCGACGAGA
The DNA here is from genome assembly GCA_003133745.1 of Candidatus Tyrphobacter aquilonaris. Taxonomy (GTDB): domain Bacteria; phylum Vulcanimicrobiota; class Vulcanimicrobiia; order Vulcanimicrobiales; family Vulcanimicrobiaceae; genus Tyrphobacter; species Tyrphobacter aquilonaris. The sequence continues at coordinate 6,889 of PKZD01000042.1, read as the reverse complement.
CGGTACGCGACAAATACCAGCGCCGCTTTCAATACGTTCTCGTTGACGAGTATCAGGACGTCAACCTCGCGCAGTATCGGCTGATCTCGATTCTCGGCGCGCAGCACCGCAACGTCACCGTCGTCGGCGACGACGATCAGTCGATCTACTCGTGGCGCGGCAGCGACCACCGGATGATCCTGCGTTTCGAAGAAGACTTCCCCGGCGCGACCGTTTTCAAGCTCGAGCAGAACTATCGCAGCACGCAGCGGATCCTCGATGCGGCGAATGCGCTCATCGCAAACAACCAATCGCGCGCGCCGAAAAAGCTCTTCACGCAACGGGGCGAAGGCGAATCGATCCTCGTCTATCCCGCCGCAACCGAGCGCGACGAGGCGCGGTACGTCGTCGAGCAGATCAAGAGCGCAGTGCGCGACGGTGCGGCGTACCAAGATTTCCTCGTTCTCTACCGCACGAACGCGCAATCGCGCGTCTTCGAGGAAGCGTTGCTCTCCGACGGGATTCCGTATCGCGTCATCGGCGGCGTCGGATTCTACGCGCGTGCGGAGATCAAAGACGTCGTCGCCTACCTTCGTTATATCCTCAATCCGGCGGACGCGATCGCGTTCAAGCGGATCGTGAACGTCCCGCGGCGCGGCATCGGGCAGCAAACGCTCGGCGCACTCGTCCAGGCGGCGAACGCGGCATCGATCTCGGTCGGAGAAGCGATCTTCAATGGCGACGTCCTGCGCGCGGCGGTTCCGAAGAAACTCAAGGAGCTCGAGCGCTTTGCCGAGTTGATCGCGCAGTTCCGCAAGAACGTCGAGCGGCTCTCCGTCGCGGACTTGCTCGCGGCGGTGATGGAAGAATCCGGGTATGTGCGCGAGCTCCAATCCGAGGAAACGAACGACGCGCGCGCGCGCCTGGAAAATCTCCAAGAGTTGATCGGCGTCGCGCGCGAGTACGAAGCGATCGAGACGGAGCCGACGCTTGCGGGATTCCTCGCGAACATCGCGCTCGTGAGCGACGTCGACGCGCTCGAAGAAGGCGCGTCGTACGTCACGTTGATGACGCTGCACAGCGCAAAGGGGCTCGAGTACACGACGGTCTTCTTGACCGGATTGGAAGAAGGCGTCTTCCCGCATTCGCGCACGCTCACCGAGCCGAACGAAATCGAGGAAGAGCGTCGCCTCGCCTATGTCGGCATCACGCGCGCGATGGATCGCCTCTACCTCACCTTCGCGCAACGGCGCGCGCTCTTCGGGAACAGCTACGCGTACCCGCGCTCACGCTTTCTCGACGAGATACCGGCGCTGGAGTTCCTCGAAAGCGAGAGCGTCGCACTTCCCCGTCCCGCCGGCGGACGCTGGCGCGAGGTCGCAATCCACGAATCGGCCGGCGCGGGCGTGCACATGCAACTCGATCAGGGCGACCGCGTGCGCCACCCGAAATGGGGAGAGGGAAAGATTGCGAGCATGGTGGGCGCGGGCGGCGACGGCTTGGTCACGATCGACTTCCCGAACGTCGGGCAGAAGATGCTGATGCTCAAGTATGCTCCGCTAGAAAAAATTGGCTGAACGAGGCCGGAGCTTCCCATGATTCGCGTTGCGGTAGCGGGAGCGCTCGGGCGCATGGGCAGCGTCGCATGCGTGGCTCTGCAAGAGGCCGACGGAGTTGAATATGTCGGCGGACTGATCCACCACGGGCCGCCTCCCGTCGTCCCGAGCGAAGGCGAAGGGTCGGCGCAGCCATTGCTCTACGACGATGCCGAGAAACTCTTCGCGGAGGCAACGCCCGACGTTCTCCTCGATCTGACGACGCAGCCTGCGACCGTTGAGATTTCTCGTTCGGCGCTGCGGCACGGCGTGCGTCCGGTCATCGGTGCGACCGGCTGGAGCGATTTCGATCGCGAAGCGCTCGCGCGCGAAGCGCAGGATCGCAAGCTCGGCGCGATGCTCGTTCCGAACTTTTCCATCGGTGCGGCGCTCATGCAGCGCTTCGCGAGTGAGGCGGCACGTTTTTTCCCAAGCGTCGAGATCGTCGAACTGCACCACGATCAGAAGAAGGACAAGCCCTCGGGCACCGCATTGCTCACCGCGGAACGCATCGGACGCGAGGTTCCGATCCATAGCGTGCGGATGCGCGGCCTCGTCGCGCATCAAGAGGTGCTCTTCGGCGGCGACGGCGAGCTGCTGACTATTCGTCACGACTGCTTTTCACGCGACGCGTTTGTCGCGGGCATGCTCGCCGCCGTGCGTGCCGTCATGGCGCTCGACGGCCTCGTGATCGGCCTCGAGCACGTGATCGGGGGGATGGAGGCGGCGCCATCCGCGTAGCGGTCGTCGGCGCCACCGGCGTCGTCGGCGAGACGATCCTGCGCGTCTTAGAGGAGCGGCGCGTTCCCATTGCGCGCATCGGCGCCTTCGCGTCGCGGCCGCGTTCGGCGGCGCTGCGATTTCGCGGCGACGCGCTCGACGTGAGCGTCGCGAACGAGGAAGCGCTGCGCGACTTCGACGTCGTGTTCTTCGCCGGCGGCGAGGACGCGAGCGAGCGCTTCGTGCCGGCACTCGAGGCGCGAGGCGCGGTCGTGATCGACAACAGTGCGACGTTCCGCATGCGCGAGAACGTCCCGCTCGTGATCCCCGAGGTCAACTCGGCCGCGATCGCGCGCGAACATCGCGTCTTCCCGGTCGCGAACTGCACCGCGATCATCCTGTGCACGGCGCTCGCACCGTTGCGCGACGTTGCCGGCTTGCGCTCCGTGCGCGTCGCGACCTATCAAGCGATCAGCGGCGCGGGACGCGCAGCCCTCGACGAGTTCGACCGCGGCGAGGGACATGTCATCGGCAACGTGGTACCGCAGATCGGTGCCTTCGGTGAAGACGGCGAGAGCGCAGAGGAGCACAAAGTTCGCGAGGAGACGCGTAAGATGCTCGCTCTGCCGGATCTCCTCGTCAGCGCGACGTGCGTGCGCGTGCCGGTGCGTACGGCGCACTCCGAAGCCGTCTTTGTCGAGACCGAACGCGAGACGTCCGTCGCCGCTCTCGCGCAAGCCTTTGAGCGCGCGCCCTCGATCGTCTTCCATCGAGAGGGAATCGTGACGCCGCGTGAAGTCGAAGGCACCGACCACGTGCACGTTGCTCGCCTCCGCGCTCTCGAGGGATCGCCTCGTTCCTTCGCGTTCTGGTGCGTCGGCGATCAGCTGCGCAAAGGCGCAGCAACGAACGCGGTTCAGATTCTGGAGCTCTTGCTCGAGAAGGGCTACGTAGCGTGAGCGCGCGCCCCGTTGCGGTCTTGAAGTTCGGCGGGACGTCGGTTGCGACGAAGGAGCAGCGCGCGATCGCGCGCCGCCGCGTCGTCGACGCCCGTGCGGACGGGCACGACGTCGTTGCGGTGGTCTCGGCGATGGGACGTGCGCCCGAGCCGTACGCAACCGACTCGTTGCTCGCGCTCGTCGACGGCCGCACGGATACGCGCAACGCCGATCTGCTCCTCGCGAGCGGCGAGACGATCTCCGCCGCCATATTTGCGCAGGAGTTGGAGGCGGATGGCGTCGCCGCCGTTGCGCTGACGGGCGCGCAGGCGGGAATCGTCACCGACGAACGCTTCGGTGATGCGACCGTGCGCCGCGTCGACGCGACGGCGCTTCGCGCGTTGCTTTCCGAGGGTATCGTTCCGGTCGTCGCCGGCTTCCAAGGCGCAAGCGAAAACGGAACGATCGCCACGCTCGGGCGCGGCGGGACCGACCTCTCCGCCATCGCGATCGGCGAAGCGCTCGATGCCGATCGCATCGACATCTACACCGACGTCAGCGGCGCGATGACCGCGGATCCGCGCCGCATCCGCGACGCGCGCACGATCGAGGCCGCGACGCTCGAGGAGATGACCGAGCTCGCGCATCACGGCGCGAAGGTGATGCACCACAAGGCCGCCGAGTATGCGCGACGGACCGGCACGCGGTATCGCATCGCCGATCTCGAGAGCGGCCGCGGAACGATCGTCGATGAGAGCGTCGACCACCATCGCCCGGTGACCGGCGTGGCGCTCTCCGGGATGTTGACGTGGGTGCGCGTGATTCGCGGCGATATCGAGAACCCGACGAAACGCATGGAGACCGAACTCGAGATGTTCCATCGCATCGCCGAGGCGGGCATTTCGATCGATCAAGTGACGATCAATCAAGCGGGCGTGGCGTTCGTCGTAGACGGGGATTGCGGCGCCGACGTGCGGCGCTTGCTCGGCGACCTGAACCTCGCCGTCCGCGTTCGCGAAGGCTGCGCGAAGCTTTCCGTCGTCGGCAACGGCATGCGCGAAGCTCCCGGCGTCATCTTCGAGCTGACCTCCGCGCTCGCCGATGCGAACGTGGAGATCATTCACTGCACCGACAGCAACGTGACGATCTCGGTGCTCGTGCCGGCCGAGGACGGCGAACGCGCGGAGGAAGCCGCGCATCGGCGATTCAAGCTGGACGTGGGAGATCCGGTTGCATGAGCAAGCTTGGAACGGTCCTGACCGCGATGATCACGCCGTTCGATGCGGACGGCGCGGTGAATCTCGTCGAAGCGCAACGCCTGGCGAAGTGGCTCGTCGACCGCGGGAACGACGGGCTCGTCGTCGCGGGCTCGACCGGCGAAGGGCAAACGCTCGATGCGGCGGAGCGTGTCGCCTTGTTCCACGCGGTGAAGGAAGCCGTCGGAAAACGCGCCACGGTGCTCGCAAACGCGGGCTCGAACGACACCCGCGACTCCGTGCGCGCCGTTTCGCAAGCGCAGGCGGCCGGCGCGGACGCGATTCTCGCAGTCGTTCCCTACTACAATAAACCGCCTCAGAGCGGGATGCTCGCGCACTTCAGCGCGCTCGCCGATGCGACGGCGCTGCCGATCGTCATCTACAACATCCCGAGCCGCACCGGTGCGAACATGCTTCCGGAGACGCTCCTCGAGTTAGCGGGGCGGAAGAAGAACGTCGTCGGCGTCAAGGAATCGAGCGGCGACCTCAAACAGATCGGCATGATCCTACGCGATCGCGACGATGGATTCATCGTCTGGTCGGGCGACGATCATCTCTTTCTGCCGACGCTTGCGCTCGGCGGCGACGGCGTCGTCGGCGTCGCGTCGCACCTCTGCTCGCTCGAATACCGGCGCATGATCGAAGCGTATCGCGGCGGCGAGGTCGCGGAGGCCGCTCGCATTCACGCATCGCTGCTGCCGCTGATCGACGCGATCTTCGCAACGACGAGTCCGATCCCGATCAAGTGGGCGATGGGGCAGCTCGGCTTCCACGTCGGCTCGTGCCGCTTGCCGCTCGACGCAATGCCGCCCGAACTTGCGAAACGGTTACAGCCGCTGCTCTTGCCCTACGATTCCGCCTAAATGTTCGTTCTCGGGTGTCGGCTCGATGACGTCGATGCCTCCGAGGCGGCGGCGCGCATTCTCGGCCTTGCGCGGGGTAACGAGGCGGCGCAGGTCGTCACGCTCGGAACCGAGATGGTCGTCTACGCGCAGCGCGA
>PKZD01000042.1:0-1326 GCA_003133745.1 Candidatus Tyrphobacter aquilonaris | reverse complement strand
CGGAAGTCGCTGCCGCGATTCGCGCAAGCGGTGCGCGGCTGCTGCTCTGCGGGCTCGGCTTCCCGCGTCAAGAATTCTGGCTCGCGGCGCATCTTCGCGAGAGCGGATGCGGCGTAGGAATCGGCGTCGGTGGCTCCTTCGACGTGCTCGCCGGACGCGTGCGACGCGCTCCGGAATCGTGGCGTCGCCTCGGCCTCGAATGGCTCTATCGTTTGGTGAAGGAACCGCAACGCTGGCGCCGCCAACTCGCATTGCCGGCATTCGTGGGCCTCGTCGCGCTCGACGCGCTCGGCTTGCGCGCAAGGAAAGGACTCGACTCCTGAAAGCGATGATCTTGGCGGGCGGCCTCTCGACGCGCCTCTACCCGCTGACGAAAACCGTGCCGAAACCGCTCGTGCCCGTTCTGGGCGAGCCGAATGCGGCGCACGTCATCCGCTATCTGAAGAAGTACGGCTTCACGGAGATCGCGACAAACGTCTTCTATCACAAGGAAGCGGTCCGCGCGGCACTCGGCGACGGCTCGCGTTTCGGCGTGCGCCTCTCCTACCTCGACGAGCCCGCGCTCACCGGCAGCGCCGGCGCCGTGAAGATGATGGAACGCTTCTTTCGCGATGCCGACCCCTTCGTCGTGATCGGCTGCGACGACCTCACCGATCTCCCGCTCGATGCGTTGCTCGACATTCATCGCGAACGCAAGGCGATTGCGACGATCGGGCTCGTCGAGCGAGACGACGTCTCCGAGTACGGCGTGGTCGTGCTCGACGAGCGCGGCAAGATCGTCGGATTTCAGGAGAAGCCCGCGCCGGGAACCGAGATGAGCCGCCTCGTCAATACCGGCGTCTACGTGTTCTCTCCGGCCATCTTCGAGCGCATTCCGACCGGCGAGGTCTACGACTTCGGCAAACAAGTCTTTCCGGCGCTCCAGCGGGACGGAGCCGCGTTCTATGGATTCGAGGCGCGCGGCGCGTACTGGTGCGACATTGGGACGCCCGGTGAATATCGTCGCGCCACAGACGATCTCTTGACCGGCGCATTCGCGATCCCCGACGTGCACCCGCGCGGCAACGTATGGATCGGTTCGCGCACCGCGATCGCGGACGACGCGTCGGTTGCCGGACCGAGCGTCATCGGCGACGGCGTCATCGTCGAGAGCGGTGCTCGCATCGAGCATAGCATCATCTGGCAGGATGCAGTCGTAGAGCGGGGCGCCGTCGTTCGCGATAGCATCGTCGGGTCGGCATATCGCGTGCCGGCCGGGGCTCGGCTCGAGAACGCGATCGTCGCAAACGACGAGGCCTAGACGTAATCTCGCAGCGTCAGCGTCAC
>PKZD01000032.1 GCA_003133745.1 Candidatus Tyrphobacter aquilonaris | reverse complement strand
TCGACAAGCTCAGGGTGACATAGCTCACCATGACATAGCTCAGGATGACACCTTAGCGCCTTTAGTCCTGAGCGAGGTGCGTAAGCACCGAGTCGAAGGGTCAGGGTGACAAGAGCGTCCTTCGACAGGCTCAGGATGACAAAGTGTAGGGTCAGGATGACAAGTTTAACGCGGGTCGCCGGAGGCGACCATCCTTTCTTCCTGCGTGCGCCCTTCGACAGGCTCAGGATGACAGTGGGGGAGCTTTCGGGTAATAGGCGGGCATGGCAGAACGAATACGCATAGGCATCGTCGGGGCTGGGTTCGGCTCGCGCGCACATCTCCCGGCGCTGCTCGGCAACGAACGCTTCGAGGTCGTGGCGCTGGCTTCGCCGTCGTCGGCGGCGAAGATCGCAAAGGAGCGCGGCATCGCGCACGCCTTCACATCGTGCGCGGAGATGGTGCGCGGATGCGATCTCGACGCCGTGACCGTCGCGTCGCCGCCGTTTGCGCATCGTGAGGACGTCACCGCCGCGCTCGATGCCCACAAGCACGTGCTCTGCGAGAAACCCTTCGCGCTCGACGTCGAGCAGGCCGAAGCGATGCTCGATGCGTCGCGCCGCGCCGGAACGGTCTGCGCGCTCTCGCACGAGTTTCGCTGGGTCCCGGCGCGTCAGGCGATCAAGGAGATGATCGTCAACGAGCATTTGAAGCCGTTGCGTCAGTTCGAGATCACGCAACTCGCGGATTTCCTGCGCCTGCAGGGCACGCGGGGGCGCGGCTGGTGGTTCGAGCGCAGACGGGGCGGCGGAGTCGCGGGCGCGCTCCTTTCCCATATCATCGATGCGTCGAACTGGCTCGCCGCGCGTCCCCCGAAGAGCGTCGCGGGTTTCCTGCGCACGGCGAACGCGGTGCGCAACGATGCGCAGGGTGCGTTCACCTCCGACGTCGACGACGGCGCCTTTGCGCTGCTCGATTACGGCGAGGGGCTCGTTGCGCGCTTGACCGTCGACGCGACGACGGCGCAATCGGCCTTCACGCTCGCCGTGCACGCGGAGAATCGCACCGCCGTCGAGAGCGGCGGCAGCCTCACCGAGACGACGCTCTACAGCGTCGATAACGACGAGAGCGCGGAACTCCAATGCAAACCTTCACCGTACGCGAAGTTCGCGAGCGTTCAGCCGAACGTGCCCTACCTCATGGAACTCTACGATCACTTCGCCGACGCGATCGAAGGGAGGCCCAATGCGTTGCCGACCTTCGCCGAGGCGGTCGAGACCCAGAAGGTGCTCGCCGCCGTCGGCTTCGGCCGTTAGGGTAGGTGCGTGTCTCCGACCGCCGTTGCCATCGCGCGGTAGGCGTTGAGGCGCCCGCAGCCTTGATGCGGATCGCCGAGATCGTCCGCGGTGCTGCAGAGCAGGGCCTTGATCTGCGCGGGCGAGGAGTACGACGCATTGCCGATTGAGAGGATAAGCGCCGCAACGCCCGCGACGTGCGGCGTCGCCATCGAGGTTCCCGCGATCTCGATGCGGCAATCGAGCGGCGGCGTCGTGCCGGTCGAGTTCGGGTAGTCGTCCGTGCATTCGCCCGCAAAGAGCGAATCGTGCGGCTCCGAAGTCCAGATGTTCTCGACCCAATGGAAGTCGTCGCTATCGTTACTTCCGGTTGGATCCGCGCCCGGTGCGACGATCCCCCACGAGGCGGAGCTGTGTAGGGTGTTCGTTCCGCCGGCGTTCGAGTACGACGCAACGTACTCGATCGGAGCCGAGCTCGTGCCGCCTGCGTGACCCGAACCGTTCGCCGTGCCGTCCGCAAGCGCGCTTGCGCCGACTGCGATCACGCCCGTTGCGCAGGCGGGCGCATCAACGGTGGAGGAGCCGTCGTTCCCGGAGGCCGCGACGACGGTGATCCCGTCTGCAATCGCCGTTTGAATAGCGGGACCCTCATACGGATCGGTGTCGGTTCCGCCCGTGCAGCTCCCGCCGCCAAGGCTGATGCTGATGACGTTCACGTGCTGCGAGATTGCATCGTCGACCGCCGAAGCGATATCGCGCGTGCTCGCGCCGCACTGGCTGTCGCCGCTATTCCCGGCGCAGGTGTCGTCCGGCTCGGGGAAGACGCGGTAACCGTAGATCACGACGTTGCCGCCCGCACCGGTGAAGCCGAAACCGTTGCCCGCGTACTCGGCGGCGAGGCCGGCCGTGTCCGTGCCGTGGCCTTGCGGATCGGTCGTGAAGTTTGAGCTTGACTGCACGTTACCCGTATTCGTGATGTAGCATTTCTGATAAACGACCTTCGTGTGCAACTCAGGGTGCGTGGTGTCCTGACCGGTGTCGATGAGCGCGATCTTCACGCTGCTCGAACCAGTCGCGTTCACGTTCATGGCGGCGCCGGTGCCACCGTCGCTGCCGTTTCCGCTCTGGCTGTACTCGAAGGCATCCTCGAGCCGAATGACGTGCATGTCCCACTGTCCGGGAATCGCTTGCGCTTCGTACCACGGCGCGCCGAGATCGCCGGCGAACCCGTCGAAGTACGGATCGTTCGGAAAGTAGCCCTGCGAAACGGTCAGCGGATGCCGCGACTGCAGAACGCCGACGCTCTTCACGCCCGCGACCGCGCGCAACGAGGCTTCGATCGAGAGCAGTTGCGCGGTCGGCACGACCAGCGTGTGTGCCACGAGGCCGAGATGCGGGAGATCGGTTTCGCTCGCGAAGATCGCGCCGAGGCTTTGCTCGTGCGAAACGATGGCGCTATGTGAAGCAAGTTCCGTCGGACGTGCGTACGTCACGCCGATTGCGACCGTCGACGCCGTCACCGTCTCTTGCGGCGTCCGCGCGACGAACCAACGCGCCGCATCGCGACCGCCGACGCTCTGCGCGGCGACGCTGCCTCCACGCGCGACGCTCGTCTGCGTGTCGTTCGTCGGACACGCGTACGCGTTGCTCGGCGGAGGAGTTGGAGTCGGAGTGACGCCNNCGCCACCACCGCCGCCGCTGCACGCGGAAAGCAACAGGGATAGCGATGCCGCAAGTGCGACCGGACGAGCGATGGATCGAGGGTGCATGAAGACGCTCCTTAGAGGGGGCTTGCGCCAAGGGCTTTCGGCCTTTACGACGACTTCGCCGTTGCTTCCCCGCTGGTGAGTATTCCCCATAGCAGGGCGAGCGAAGCCTGGGTCGCTCGTGCTTGGATTGCTTCGCGGTCCCCTGCAAAGTTAACCGAAACGCTACGGTGACCGTCCGGCCATTCCGCCGCGAGCCAGACGAGGCCGACCGGCTTCTCCGGCGAGCCGCCGCCGGGCCCGGCGACGCCCGTCGTCGCGATCGCGACCTCTGCGCCGAACCGCGCGCGAGCGCCGTGCGCCATCGCGAGCGCCGCGTTTTCGCTGACCGCACCGAACTCTTCGATAACGCGCGCGTCCACGTCGAGCAGCGCGATCTTCGCCGCGTTCTCGTACGCCACGACGCCGCCGGCGAAACTCTGCGAGGCTCCCGCCACGCTTGTCAACGCCGAGGCGATACGTCCGCCGGTGCACGATTCCGCGGTCGCGAGGCGCCAGCCCCGCTTTCGCAGCAACGCGAGGATCGTAGCCGCGAGGCTTTCGTCGTCCGCGCCGTAGACGTGGCCGCGTAACCGCGCGCGCAACTCTTTCTCCAGCGGCGCGATCATCGCCGCCGCTTCCGCCTCGCTCGGCGCCTTTGCCATAATCTTCACGTCGCACGCGCCGATATGCGCGAGGAGCGCAACCTTCGGATTCTCGCTCGCTCGAAAGACGTCTTCGATGCGATGATCGATCTCCGACTCCCCGAGGCCCGTCGTGTGGAGCACCCTCGTCACGATGCGCTCGCCGCCGAAGCGCTCACGCAGACGGGGCAACAGGTGGTCGATGAGGATCGGCTTCATCTCCTGCGGCACGCCGGGAAGGCCGGCGACGAACTTCCCTTCGAAAGCGGAGACGAGGAAGCCGGGCGCGGTGCCGTGAGGATTCTCGAGCACGATGCTGCCGCGCGGCAGATCCGCCTGCTTGCGATTGTTCTCGCGCATCGGACGCCCGATCGATGCAAAGAACGCTTCCATGCGCGCGATCGTCGGCTCGTGCCGCACGGAGTCGATACCGAGCGCATCGCAGACCGCCTCCTTCGTGAGATCGTCGACGGTCGGTCCCAGGCCTCCGGTCGTAATCACACCGTCGGCGCGCTCGAGCGCCGCGCTAATCGCGTGCGCGATCCGTTCGCGGTTATCGCCAACCGCATGCGTCGCGTAGACGTCGATTCCGGCATCGGCGAGTTGCGCCGCGATGAACGGCGTGTTCGTGTCGACGAGCTGTCCGAGGAGCAGTTCAGTACCGACTGCGATCAGTTCAACGTGCGCCATATATCTAGGAAGCGCCCCTTCGTGGTTCGTGGTTCGACAGGCTCACCATGACAAGGCTCACCATGACATGGCTCAGGGTGAAAATCATTACCTCGATTCAGATTCGAGCCACTCCGGATATTCGAAGCGCACGTCGGCGGCAAAGCCCTCGGCGGCGTCGATTGCAGCCTTGCGGCGCAGATTCGAATCTTCCGGCGCTGGATGCTCGAGGCGCGTCTGTTCGCGGCGCGCGGCGAGAATGCCGATGAAGCGTTCGAAGCGCGCATCCATCACGCGCTGCAATGCATTCTTCAAGACCTTGCCGACGCGCGGTGCGAGGCCGGCTGTCGAGATCGCGACGCGCACGGGGCCCGCCTTCGCGATCGCCGCCATCGCGACGAATCCGTGCGTGGGCTGGTCGAGGCAGCACAAGAGCGTGCGGTGGCGGTCGGCGAGCGTTCGCAGGCGACGAGAAAGCGCTTCGTCTTGCGGCGTCGAGATGACGAAGAAGGCGCTCGCGACGTCTTCTTCCTTCACATCGTTGCCTGCATAGATGCGCCGCACGTCGGCGCCGGCTTCCTCTAGCGCCGTGGACTTTTCAATCGCCTCGCGATCGTTCTCCGCGCCGATCACGAGGCATCGCCGCCCAACGAGATTGAGGCTCACGGGATAAAAGATACGCACTAATAGTCCACGGGGCGGAGGTAGAACTCGTTGATCGCCGTGTTTGAGAGCATCGCCGTCGTCGGAAGGTGGCGCTTCCAGTGCGTGCCGTCAACGCGCCGCCGCACGAGCGTGACTTCTTCCGCGGCGAAGCCGCGCTCCACCAACTGTTCGTTGGAGTAGCCGAGCAGCATTTGCGATAGGATCGCATCGGCGCGAGCGTACGTGATGCCCAGATCGCCTTCGTCGGTTTGATCCGCTTCCAGATCTGCCGTCGGAGCCTTGTCGATCAGCCTCTGCGGCACGCCGAGGTGCTTCGCGAGCGCCCAAACTTGCGTCTTGAAGAGATCACCGAGCGGATTCACCGGCGGTGCGTCGTCCGCGTGCCACGTGAAGTATCCGAGAAGGCGTTCCGTCTTGTTTCCCGTTCCGACCGGCAAGGCGTCGAGCTTCGCGGATTGGTCGAAGAGCACGAGCATGCGCATGCGCGCCATCACGTTGCCTCGGCGGCGCGCGTCTGCGTCGCTCTCTTGGCGCAGATAACCGTCGACGGCGTCGGTGATCTCGATCGTCCGAGCCGCAATTCCGAGATCGTCGATCACGAGCTGCGCGTCGGCGAGGCTCGACGGGCTCGACGTCTTGTACGGCATGCGGATCGCGTGCACGTTTTTCGGTCCGAGCGCGCGCGCGCAGAGATACGCGGTCACCGCGGAGTCGACGCCGCCCGAGAGACCGACCACCGCATGCTCGATGCGACGGCGCACGAGCAGTTCGTCGCGCAGGAACGCGATGAGCCAGGCCGTCGCGACCACCGTGTCGATCGCGGGCGGTTTGCCGACGCCGGGGCGCGGCGCTTCAACGATTGCGAACGTCATGGCCCAACCTCGGGATGACAACTGCCGCGCGGAAGCGGAAGCTCTTCGTCGAGCAAGAGATCGGGCAGCACCGCATCGAGGTCGCCGAGCAACGGCAGCGTCGCGCGCGCGAGGTCGATCTCGCGCAGATCCAGGTCGGCAATGACGATGCAGGGCTCGGTCGGGGGTGAGCTGACGAGGATCTCGCCGCGCGGATCGATCACGCATGACGAACCCGTCATCCCTTTCCCGCCCTCGAAGCCGGTCAGGCCCGCGTAGAGAACGAAGACGCCGTGTTCGACGGCGGCCGTCGTGAGGATCTCGCGCCAGCGCAGAATCGAAGTCAACTCTCCCGGCCCTTCGACGCCGCGTCCGGGCGCCGCGCTCGGCACGATCAAGATGCGCGCTCCCTTGATCGCAGCGATCGTCGGCACGATCGCGTGCCACGCATCTTCACAGATGAGCAGCGCCATCGTGCCGAATCGCGTCGGGAAAACCTGGAGACGGCGGCCGCGCGAGAGGAAGCGCTCCTCATCGAAGACGCCGTACGTCGGCAGAAACATCTTGCGATGCACATGGACGATGCGGCCTGCCCCGCGCGCGAGCTCGAGGTAGAGCGCGCTGTTGTGGTACGTCCCCTCATCGTTTTCGAAGAAGCCGCACGCGAGATCGACGCGGCGGTCGCCGTGGACTGCGTGCCACGCGCGCGTGAGATCGTCGGCGAAACGACGCGCCGACAATGCGACTTCGTAGACCGCGCCTTCGAGAAAGTAGCCCGTCAGCGCGGCTTCGGGCAGCACGACGAGATCGACCTCCGACTCGATCTGCGCGAACGCCGACTGCAGGTTCGCGAGGTTCTCCGCGTAGCGGCCCTTCAGCGGCTTCGTCTGCACGAGCGCGACGCGCAGGCGCTGCGGCTTCTCGTTCAGATTACGAGGCGGTTCCACTCGTCGCGACCTCGATCTGCTCGTCGCCGGGTTCCCGCATGCCGAGTAGCGCGGCGCATTCCTCGGCGGGATACGTCCAGATCTCCGCAAGCGTGGGGTGAAGGTGCGGGATTCGCATGAACGCCTGTACGGTTGCGTGGTAGTGCATCGCGACGATCATCTCGTGAATCAACTCCGATGCTTGCGCGCCGACGACCGTCGCACCGAGAATCTCGCCGCCTGGGGCCTCGGCCATGATCTTCACGAAGCCTTTCGTTTTTCCCAGGCACATCGCTTTCCCGTGCTCGGCGAAGGCGTAGCGCCCGACGACGTACGGTATCTCCGCGCGTTGCAGCGTTCTTTCGCTCTTCCCGACGCGAGCGACCTGGGGATCGCAAAAGATCGTGTGCGCCGAGACCGTGCGATAATCGACGTTCTCGAAAGCATCGCTGACGGCGTTGCGCGCAGCAACTTCGCCTTCGTAGATCGCGACGTGCACCAAGAGAAACTTACCGGTGACGTCGCCGATCGCAAAGACGTTCGGGTTGCTCGTGCGCAGCGACGAATCGATGCGGATGCCGCCCGTCGGATCGTGCTCCACGCCCGCGGAGGCGAGATCGAGACCGGCGACGTTCGGCGATCGCCCGAGTGCGAGAAAAATCTCCTCCGCTGCGATCTCGCGCTCGACGCCGTCGACCGCGACGTGGACGACCCTCTCCGCGCCTCGCCGCTCGACTCGAATCAAACGCGCGTGCGCGACGACCTCGATGCTCTCCTCCGCGAAGGCCTCCATCAACGCAACGCCGACGTCGGGATCGGAATGGCTCAAGACGTGTCCGCTGCGAATGACGATCGTCGTTCGGGCGCCCATGCGCGAAAGAAATTGTCCTAACTCGCACGCCGTGTAGCCGCCGCCGAGCACGATCACCGACTTTGGAATGCGCTCCAACTCGAGCACGGCGTCGCTATCGATGAATCCGGCCTCCGCCAATCCCGGGATTGCGGGCGGCGTCGTAATGCTGCCGGTCGCGATGATGAACCTCTTCGCAGCGAGCACGGTTTCGCCGCCGACGCGCAACTGCGCCGGCGAAAGAAACGTCGCGTTGCCCTCGTACAGGGGAAACGTCGCGATGCCCTCGATCCGGTAGTCGGCAAAGGATTTCACGAGGCCGCGCTTCCGCGCGGCGACAAAGGGCATGTCGGGTGAGATCGATGCCGCGTTGATGCCCAGGCCCCGCGCCTCCCTCGCGTCATACGCCGCATCGGAGGAGGCGATGAATGCCTTGCTCGGCATGCAGCCGCGCAGGATGCAGAGGCCGCCGAGTGGACCGTGATCGACGAGCGCGACGCTTGCGCCCATGTCGCGAGCCGTGCGCGCGGAGGCATAGCCGCCGGAGCCCGCGCCGACGACGACGACGTCGTACGAGCGCTCGATCATCGCGGCACGAGACGATGCGTTGATTCGACGAAGCGCACGGTGCCGCCGGAATGCACGAGGATCGAATGCGTCTGCGCGTGGCCGTCGAAGAAGCGAACGCCGTGCACGAGATCGCCGTCGGTGATTCCGGTGGCGCAGAAGAGCGCATCTCCCTTCACGAGATCTTTGAGCTGCAGCACGCGGTTGAGATCGCCGAAACCCATCGCTTTTGCCCGGTCGGCCTCCTCTTGATTGCGCGGCATCAGCCGGCCCATGAAGTTTCCACCGAGGCACTTGATCGCGACCGCGGCGAGCACGCCCTCAGGGGCTCCGCCGATTCCCATTGCGACGTGAATGCCGGTCGATGGAATCGCCGTCGCGATGCACGAATCCACGTCGCCGTCGGAGATCAACCGAATCCGCGCGCCCGCGGTGCGAACCTCGTCGATCAACTCTTTGTGCCGCGGACGATCGAGGATCACGACACAGACCTCGTCGATCTTCTTCTCGAGTGCTCGCGCGACCGCGTTGAGATTGTCCTTCACCGATGCGTCGAGATCGACGTGCGCCGCGGCCTTCGCTCCGACGGCGAGCTTCTTCATATATGAATCCGGTGCGTGGAGCAGCCCACCGCGATCGGCAACCGCAAGAACCGCAATCGAGTTCGGCAGGCCGTTCGCGACGAGGTTCGTGCCCTCGATCGGATCGACGGCGATATCCACCTCGTACCCGCCGCGGCCGAGCTGCTCGCCGATGTAGAGCATCGGCGCCTCGTCGCGCTCTCCTTCGCCGATCACGATGCGACCCGAGATGTTCATCTCGCCGAGGCGCTCGCGCATGCGCTCGACGGCGGCGCCGTCTGCGATATTCCGCTCGCCGCGCCCCATCCAGCGGGAGGCTGCGATCGCCGCGCCCTCCGTCACCTTCACGAAATCGAGCGAGTTGATCATGTCCCCAAGGGCTACAAGGGAAGCGGCGCTTTTCCTTTTAAGTACAGGATTGCCCGATGTCGACGCAAGTCCACGCACCGCATCCCACGCGCGCGCACGAATTCGAGTTCGCCGATTTGATCGTGTCGGGACGCCTTTCAACGCTGATCGTACTCGCCGCGGGCGCGACGCTTGGCTTCTTCTTCTGGTACGGCGTCGTCGTGCCGCTACATGCCTCCGGAGTCGCCGAGATCGCGCTGCTCCTTTGCGTGCCGCTCGGGGCACTCGTCGCGTTCGCGGCGTGGCAAGCGTACAGCCGATACTTCTCGCGACGCGCCGGCCTCAAGCTCGAGCACAGCCTGCGCTACGATGCGCTCACGTGGATTCCGTTCCTGTTCATGTGGCTGACGTTCGTGCTCATGCCGAACTTTACGCACGGCGCGCGCATCCTCGCGTTCTCCCTCGCATTCTTCTGCCTGGGCAAGGTGCTCATCGCCGCGCGTTTCAATCAAACGGTCCGCGAGGTACTGGTCGACTTCCTCGTGTCGCGCGCCGCGATCATCGTCATCGCGGAACTCGCAGCGGTGATCATCGGACAACGTGCCGGAACGCACGTCGAGGAATCGCGCCATGCGCTCCTCGCGGTCTGGGGACGTTGGGACGCCGTGCACTACCTGACGATCGCGACGACCGGCTATCAAGGCACGGAGATGGCTTTCTTCCCGCTCTATCCGCTCTTGATTCGGCTCGTCGGCGACCTGGTCGGCAACCATCTCATCGCGGGAATGCTCATCTCGAACGCGTCGTTCTTCTTCGGCTTGCTCTTTCTCTACAAGTTGCTCGAGCACGAGTTCGAGCGTCCCGTCGCGCGCCGCGCGATCTTCTACGTCTCCATCTTCCCCACGGCGATCTTCTTCTCGGCCGTCTACACCGAATCGCTCTTCTTCATGCTCACGGTTGCGTCGTTCTACTACATGCGCTCGCAGCGATGGTGGCTCGCCGGAGCGATCGGTTTCCTCGCCGCCTTGACGCGAGCGGAGGGGCTGCTGCTCGTCGTGCCGTTTGCGATCGAGTGGCTCGCGCGCTATCGCACGGAGCCGCTACGCGGGTGGCGCGACGCGATCGCCGGATTCCTCATCCCACTCGGGCTCGGGGTCTACATGGCGTACCTTTGGGTGCTGCGCGCCGACCCGCTCTACTTCTCGCACGCGCAAGCGCATTGGGGGCGACATCCCGCGATGCCGTGGGCGAGCGTCATGAACTCCTTCGAGAAGATGACGCACGCCGCATCAGGGCAAGTCGTCGCGAACCAGGCGCTCGAACTCGGCTTCACGGCATTGATGATCACCGTCCTGCTCGTCGGATGGCGACGGCTGCGTCCTTCGTACACGGCGTACATGGCGCTCTCGGTTCTCGTTCCGATGTGCACGTCGAGCCTCATGTCGATGCCGCGTTTTGCGCTCGTCCTCTTCCCGATGTTTGCGATTCTCGCGCGCTGGGGCGAGCGTCCGTGGGCGAACAACCTCATCGTTGCCTTCTCGCTGCCGCTGCTCGGCCTTTTCACCGTCCTCTTCGCCGACTGGTACTGGGTCGCTTGAGGTGATCGCGTCGATCAGCCGGAGCCGCGGCATGCGCCAGTTTCTGAAGTTCTCCGTCGTCGGCGCCTCCGGGTTCATCGTGAACTTCTTCGTCTTCACGCTCTTGCAGCGCTTCGACCCGCACCACGCCGAACCGCTCCACTACGACGGGCTCTACACGATCGGGTTCTTTGCCGGCGGCGTCTCGAACTATTATCTCAATCGCATCTGGACGTTTCGCTCCACCGGGCACGTGTTGCGCGAAGGCGCGCAGTTCCTCGGCGTCTCCAGCATCGCATGGGCCGTGGGCCTTGGCATCTCGTATCTCTTCGCGCCGCTCCTCGGGCACGGACACAAGTTGTGGCTCGTCGCAACGGCCGCCGGCATTTTCGTCAACTTCTTCCTAAACAAGTACTGGACGTTTCGGCACACGCAATGAGGACTGCGCCTCGACTAGCCTCGGAGTCCCTCTCGAGGGTGTGGCCGTGGGCGATCGGCGTAATTCTCTTCGTCGCGTTGCTGTTGCGCGTGCAATACCTGCATGATCCGTTGCTCGATCATCCGAACTGGAGGCAAGGCGATACGGCTTCGATCGCGCGCAACTTCGCGCAGCTTCAGTACAACCTGCTCGATCCGCAGACCGACTACGACGGGCCCCCTCCGAACTACGTCGAACTCGAACTGCAGATTCTTCCCTTCCTCGCCGCCACGCTCTACAAAGTCTTCGGCGTGCACGAAGTCTTCGGGCGCCTGCTCTCGATCGCGTTCTCACTTGCAACGGTAGGGGTCGTCGCGCTCTTTGCGCGCCGTCTCTACGGCAGCGCCTTCGCCGGCATCGCGGCCGCTGCGTTTTTCGCCGTCTTTCCAGGCAGCGTCTATTACGGACGAACGTTCACGCCCGACGGAGCGATGGTTTTCTTTCTGACCGCCGCGCTCTACGCATGCTTCTGCTTCCTGACCGAAGACGAACGGCTCGCACCGCGACCGCTGGCGCGAAGCGCCGCGTTGCTGACCTTCGCCTACTTGGCGAAGCCGGTCGCCGTGCTTGCGGTCTTGCCGCTCGCCGGCATGATGTGGGAGCGCATCCGCGCGCGACGGATCTGGCGGCCGACCGCGTACGCCGTGCTCCTCGCGATCCCGCTCTTCATTCTTTGGCTCTACGATCGCGCGGTCGCCGCGCACGCCGAATGGCGCTGGACGAGCGGGATCACGCAGCTTCACGTGCTGCCCGCGCTCGCGAGCGCATTTTCGAGCCCGGCGGCCTTCATCGCGAAGCTGGGGTTCTTCTTCGGTGCCCTCGGTATGTTGCGCGAGACGATGCTCGGCAGCATCGGCTTCGCGCTCGCAGTGCTCGCGTGCATCGCGATCCCGTGGACGCGGCCGCGCAGCCCGTTGCTGCTCTGGGGCTGGCTCGTCGCCGGCCTACTCTACGCCTACGTCGTCGTGACCGTCGAGCGCGTCGACTATTACTTGCTCCCCCTCTTGCCGCTTGCGGCGCTGCTCATCGGTGGCGCGGCGGCGGAGTTCGTCGAGCGTCTACGCGGCTGGGCGGCACCCGCTTTTGCGGGCGTGCTCGCGCTCGCGGTGTTGCTCGACGGACATGCCGCGATCGCGCGCTACTACCACTACGACCGCACGGCCTACGCCGACGCGGTGCTCGTCGCTCACGCGTTGCCGCCGCAGGCTCTCATCGTCATGGGACATTACGGGCCCGACGTGCTCTACTACATCGACCGGTTCGGCTGGGAGGAGGATCCGTTGCTCTGGACGCCCTTCGACGAAGAGAGCGCGATTCGCAAGGGAGCGCGCTACTACGTCTCGGTCGAGGACAAGCGGCTCCATCGCAACGCCGATCTCTGCGCATGGCTCCAGCGCTTTCCGGTGATCCGCATCGGAACGTGGCCCGTCTACGAAACCGACCCCGCCCTCGTACCGCGCGGCGCCGACGCGTTCTGGAATGCCTTCCGGCGCGCCGAGCTCGCGGGTAACGCCCGCGCCTTCCTCGATGCGCACCACGCTTGCGCGGTCGAGGTTTAGGGCAGCGGGAGGAGCGAGCCCGCGGCGCTCGGCGCCTGCACCGCCTGCGGCGCGCCGGATTGCACCAACTGCCGGTAGGCGATGAGGCGGTTCGTGTCCCTCGCCGACTCGAGTTGCAACTCGTAGCTCTGTTTGATGGCCGACGTCAGATCCGCGACGTCATACGTGTAGCCGAATCGGCGCAGGCTCTTCATGAGGAGCAAGTTTGCTTCATCGATGTGCGCGTAGCTTAGTTCAAGCTCTTGCTCCGCGTGTTGGTAGGTCGGGTAGTTCGAGCTGACGATCTCTTGCTTCAGCTTCGCGTCCTCGATTTGCGTCTTCAGCGCGTCGACCCGCACGCTCGTCGGATCGATTTGGAGCGCGTCGTCGATCGTCGCGAGCGCATCGTCGAAGTGTCCGTGCGCGTACTGCACCTGCGCCTCGTCGGCGGCGGCAAGAACGAAGCCCGTCTGTGCCCGCGCATTCCCCGGGTCGACGCGCAGCGCGAGCCGATACGACAGCAGCGCGTCCGCGGCGTTTCCGTTCGCGAGCGCGAGGTCGCCCTGATGAATGCGCGTGTCGACGATCCAACGTTCGATCGAGCCCGCGCATCCGGCCAATGAGAGCGCAAGAACCACTGCGGTGAGCGTTCTGGCGATGTGCGATCCGTTATCTTCCATGGTTTACCAGGTGTGCGACGACCTTGATGATCTCGGCGGAAGGCCAGAGAATCAGCTGGGAGAGTATCCATCCGATGATCGCCGTAAGGGCGAGATAGAAGACCATCGACTTCACTTCTTCGTGAGGCCGCTCGCCTTTTACCGCTTCGTCGACGATGATCGATGACGTCGGATCGACGAAGAGCGTGAAGGCGACCGTGCCGATGCCATTGATGATCCCGGAGATGCCGATCGCGGTGCGCGCCACCGTGATGTCGAGCACGCTCGCGTAGTACGCGGCGACGACGCCGATCGCGTAGACGCCCGTCACGATGACGTTGAAGATCAACAGGCGCTTGGGGATGTGACGCGGCGAGAAGCTTCGCAGTTCTCCGAGAGCGGGAATGCGGATGTGCCGCACGATGTCGAGGATGACGCGGGGATAGAAGAGCCGCGCGAGTGAGTGCGGCAACGAGCGCGTGCGCTCAAATGACCGGACGCCGCGGACGTACACGTACGTGAACGTCGGCAGGAGCATGCTGCCCAGCACCGTTCCGACCGTTCCGGCCACGATGATGAGCCGCAGTTGCAACTCGAAGGACTGCTGGATGGCCGGAATGGCGGCGTGGTAGAGCCTGACGGCGTTCCCGGCATGATCGGCGAGCGGCCCGAGCATCAACGTGTACACGAGCGTCGCGAGCCGGCTCGCGGTCGCAAAGAGATTGAAGAGCGAGATCGACGTCGCGATGCGACCGGTGCGAACGCCCGCCAAGCGCGCCGCGTAGGCGCCGACCTGGAGCACCTGGACGACGACGTTGATCGCGAGCGCAACGCAGAGCTGCCATGTCCAGAACGGAAGAACTCCCGACGCGCTAGGCGGCAAAGCGACGCCGATCGATCGCGCTTTCGTCGACGGGTCCGAGCACGCAGAGGCCGAGTTTCTCCTCGGTCAGGAGCTCTTGCGCGAGTTCTTGGATGTCTTTCGCAGCGACCGCATCGACGCGCTCCTCGATCTCCTCGGGCGCGACGTCGCGTCCGAGCGCGAACTCGTTGCGTCCGAGGCGAATCATGCGACTCGACGTCGACTCGAGAGAAAGCGTCAGGCTTCCCTTGATGTGCTCTTTTGCGAGCGCGAGTTGTTCGGGTGAGACGCCCTCCTCGCGCAGCTTCGCGAACTCGCCGGCGATCACGTCGATGCAGGCCTGCACGTTTTGCGGCGAGCTTGCCGCGTAGGCGGCGAAGAGCCCCGCCGCGCGATATGCCGCCTGGAATGAATAGACCGAGTAGACGAGGCCGCGTTTCTCGCGCACCTCCTGAAAGAGCCGGCTCGACATGCCGCCGCCGAGCAGCGTATCGAGCAGGCCGAGCGCATAGCGTCTCTCATCTCGCACGGAGAGCCCCTGCCCGCCGATGACGAGGTGCGCCTGTTCGCTGTCCTTGTGCTTCACCATCGTTGCCGGCGTCGCGCGCGGCGACTCAGGCTGCACGGCCGGCGAGTCACCCGTGAACTCGGCGAAGCATCGCTCGACGATCTCGACGAAGGCCTCGTGTTCGATGCTGCCCGCGGCGGTCACGACGACTGCGTTCGGCGCGTAATGCGCGCGCATGTGCTCGCGGAGCTGCTCCGGCGTAACGGCGGGCACGGTTCCCGCGAAGCCGATCGTCGGATCCCCGAGGTTCGAACCCTTCCACATCGTGCTCGTGAAGAGATCGTGGATCGACTCGTCGGGGGAGTCGTCGTACATCTTGATCTCTTCCAAGATGACCTTCTGCTCCTTCGCCAGTTCGACCGGATCGAAGAGCGAGCGCAGGAACATGTCGGAGAGCACGTCGACGGCGAGGGGAACGTGCCGGTCGATGACTTTGGCGTAGTAGCACGTCGTCTCTTTGTCGGTGAAGGCGTTCAGGTTTCCGCCGACGCCATCCATCGTTTCGGCGATCTCGCGTGCGTTTCGCCGCGAGGTGCCCTTGAAGAGCATGTGCTCGACGATGTGGGAGATGCCGCGGCGTCCCGGCGCTTCGGCCGAGGAGCCGACGTCGGCCCAGATGCCGAGCGTCGCCGAGCGCACCGCGGGCATCGATTCCGTGAGCACGCGGATTCCGCTGGAAAGCGTCGTCTTCTTATACACTAGCCACCCTGTTTGAAAGCATTGTGCGCCCACTCCTCGTCCCAGAAGGTCCGCGCATGGAGAACGCTGCCGCCGCGGCGGACCGAGACCGTGAAGACGGGGCGCGAGGTCGGCGTCGCGAGGTCGCCGCTCACGACGACGTCCCTCCCAACCACGATCGGGACGCTCGCCCAGAGGTCGACCTCTTCGACGCGCGGGTCCGCGCTGAAGCACAGCGCGATCAGGCGATCGATCTCGCCTTCGAACCCCGCACGGGTGAGCGCCGCGTGAAACTTCACGCCCGAGATGCGCACGCCGATGACGACGTGTCCCTCGATACCGTTTGCCGAAACCTGCGTGACCTGCGCGGGCCACGGCGTCGCGAAGACGCGGTCGCCGATTCGAATGGCGAGCGCTTTGAAGTTTCCCGTGGCCCGCGCGGTTGCGTCGAGTTCGGCAACGCTCGGCATGCTCGCCAGAGCGGTTCCTCCAAAGAGCGTGAGCAGCAGCGCGAAGAGTGAGGCGGTTCGCATCAATACGATTGCGCGAAGTACGCGCGCGTCCGCGCCGGCTCGCCGCAGGCGACGCATTTTTCCTCGCCGCCTTCGAGCGGGCGAAGATTGCGCGTCGTTGCGGCCGTCTCGGCTTTCACGAAGGCTTCACATTCCGGCCGCCGGCACCATGCGATGTCGATCATCCCGGCGCGATTGCGGCAGCGCTCGAAAAACTCCTCGCGTTCTTTTACGGCAAACGTGTGCGATGCAAGGAAAGCCGCCGACTGCGCGAGGAGGTTCTCCTGAACGGCCGCCAACTGCTCGCGCACCGCCGCGGCGAGCGCCTCGACGGCGACGCTGCTCTTCGCGCCCTCTTCGCCCTTCTGCTTGTCACGTCGCACGAGCGTCACGCTGTTCGCGTCGACGTCGCGCGGGCCGATCTCGATGCGGAGCGGCACGCCGCGGATCTCCCATTCCGCGTACTTCCATCCCGGCGACTGATCGCGATCGTCGAGACGCACCCGGAAACCTTCGCGCTTGAGGAGCTCGGCGACCTCGGCGCCGCGCGCGAGCGCCCGTTCGTCGCCCGATTTCACGATCGGCACGATCACCGCTTCCAGCGGCGCGAGCTTCGGCGGCAGGCGCAGCCCGCGATCGTCGCCATGCGCCATGATCACCGCGCCGAGCATGCGCCACGACATGCCCCACGACGTCGTGTGAACGTGTTTGATCGTGCGGTCGGCATCCGCGAACGTGATGTCGTAGGCCTTCGCGAAGTTCTGGCCGAGGTCGTGCGAGGTTGCCGACTGGAGCGCCTTCCCGTCGGGCATCAACGCTTCGATCGAATACGTTTCGTCGGCGCCGGGAAAGCGCTCGCTCTCGCTCTTGACGCCCGCGTACACCTCGAGCGCGGCGACGTTCCGCGCAAAGTCCTGGTAGACGTCGAGGATGCGCAGCGTCTCCTCACGCGCTTGTGCCGCGGTGGCGTGCGCCGTGTGACCTTCCTGCCAGAGAAACTCCATCGTCCGCAGGAACGGCCGCGTCGCCTTCTCCCAGCGCACGACGTTGCACCATTGGTTGATGAGGATCGGAAGATCGCGGTGCGATTCGATCCACTTCGCATACATCGTGCCGATGATCACCTCGGAGGTCGGCCGGATCGCGAGGCGCTCCGTCAACTGCTCGCTCCCGCCTTGCGTTACCCATGCGACCTCCGGCGCGAAACCTTCGACGTGCTGCGCCTCCTTCATCAAGAGGCTCTCGGGGATCAGCAACGGGAAGTATGCGTTTTCATGTCCGGTCGCCTTGAAGCGCGCGTCGAGCTCGCGTTGCAGGTGCTCCCACAAGCCGAAGCCGTAGGGTCGCAGCACGACGCAGCCGCGCACCGGCGAATAGGAGACTAACTCGGCGCGCAGACAGACCGCCGTATACCATGCGGAGAGGTCGTCGCCTTTCGGCGGAATCTCCTTGACGACGGGTTGACTGAAAAGCTCGCTGGACACGACCGCGTGGCGTTCGCGCGTGCGTGCATTTGCCCCTCGTCCTTCGCCCTTCGACAAGCTCAGGGTGACAATGGGGGATGTTCCAGATGACAAATGGGATGTTCAGGATGACAGGGGTGGGCGGCGAATGCCTGGGCTCATGGCAAAACATACGCGGATCTACACGCGGACCGGCGACGACGGCACGACGGGCCTCTACAGCGGCGCGCGCGTGCCGAAGAACGATCTGCGCATCGAGGCGTACGGCACCGTCGACGAGCTGTCGAGCGCGATCGGCGTCGCTCGCGTGGCGCTCGGCGTTCCGCAAGAACGCATCGACGCATGGCTCGCATGGACGCAAGACGTGCTCTTCAACCTTGGAGCGGAGCTCGCGACACCGAGCGACTCACCGCGCGCGACGGGAGCGGTGAGCGACGGCGACGTCACCGCGCTCGAGCGCGCCATCGACGAATCCGAAGCCGGGCTCGATCCGCTCGACACGTTCATTCATCCAGGCGGCTCGCTGCCGGGCGCGCTGCTCCACCTTGCGCGCACGATCTGCCGCCGAGCGGAGCGCCGCGTCCTCTCGCTGCGCGAGCGCGATGCCTCGGTAGATCCACTCGCGCTCCGTTATCTCAACCGCTTGAGCGATGCGCTCTTCGTCTGGGCGCGCGCAACGAACGCGGCGCTCGGGGAACCCGAACGCCGCTGGAGAAAAGAGGCCGCACCGCCGCGTTAAGGCTTACGTGCAACCGCTCCCGCCGACCGCGTAACAGTTCTGATAGCCACTGATTTGCGCCGTGATGTTCGTGATCGCGTTGCTGAGCGGAACGAGGTGTCCCGGCTGCGATGTCGACCCTGCGGCACTGCGCGATTGCGGCAGCCAATGCTGCGCCGACTGCGGCGTCTGGCCGCGCTGTTCCGCTATGGGCAACACCTGCTCGAAAATCGGCGGAGACGCGAAGTCCACGGCGATGCCCGAGTTCAACTCGGCAAGCAAGAACCATTCGACGTCTCCCGTTCCATTGAAGACGGGGAAGCCGGTCAGCGGGATTTGCGGCACTTGATACGTCGAACCGCCGGTGCTCTGCAAGAACTTGTTCGTCACGTTCACGAATGCTTCACAGTCGCTCGTGCACTCTTCATCGAAGTATGCCGCGTACGAGAAAATCGAGCCGGCGGGCGGGCTCGGGAAACCCGTGTAGTTGAGCGTGAACGTGGGATCTGCCACGCTCGTCGGCGAGGAGGGCGTCCACGGGGCGGGCAGCGTCAGGTTTGTATTCGCCGCTGTCGGCGTCCCATCGAACGCAATGAGGACCTGCTCGCCTTCCTCGGACTCAGCCGCGCTCGACAACCCGTACAGGCCCGTCGCATCCGCGCTCGCGACCGCGGGGAACGTCACCGTCGTTCCCTCGTTTTCGGCGAGGTTGAGATAAACGCCCAAGTCGGCCGTGTAATACTGCGCCGTCGTGAGCTGTTCGAAACCGCCCGGCGCCGCCGTCGACGTGAGCGTCGACGTCGAGCCAACGTGGTCGGAGGCGCTGAACGTGACATTCTGCGTGACCGGACTCGTGCCGACAGTCGTGTTCGGGTACGTCTTGACACCGACCACGCCTCCCTCGTCGGTATATGCGGCCGCGAGTATGTCAGCCGTGTTGGAGGGAACGCTGCCGGAATAGGTACCGGTCGGGCCTTCTTCAAAGTCGCCTGCCGCGTTAATTTGCGAGCCCTCGACGGCGGTAACGTCATAGGATCCGCTCACGCCCGTGGTCGGCCCGTCGAAGCAGGTGACGGCGACCGTATGATAGTCGCTGAGCGTCGCCTGAACCGCGTACTCGGTCTCGCCAAGCCCTTCTTCGGCTTGAGGCCGCGTACGCCCGATGCTTCCTGTGACATCTTCGTTCGCACAGACGTACGCAACGCCGTAGCTTTGCGTACCGTTGGGCACGGTGAACGTGGTCTGGCCGCTCGGCAAGAGCTTCCATGTTCCATGCGGCCCCGTCTCGTAGGCGATCGCTCCAAGCGAGGTGCCGACGTCGTACGACGCGATCACGAGGGTAACGATATTGCCGCCGCTGCCGCCCGGCGGGTTAAAGGCGATGCCGCTGCTGTGGCAACCGGCGAGCAATGCGGCAACCGCAGCCGTTGCGAGGAGTCTACGCATCAGCAGCCTTCCGAGCCGCCGACGGTATAGCAATCGTCGGCTGCGGCCCAGTAACCGTCGCCCGAGGTCGGGGTTGAGTTGTCTTCTTCAACGCGCACGCCCGCCGCGTGGGCATTCAGGCCGCCGCCGAGCATCATTGGATGCGCGCCGAGGCTTTGCGGGTTGCGGTTCTTACCGACAGAGTCGATGAGGATGTAGGAGGCGAACTCCGCGAGGTACGCAGGCGTTCCGTAGACTGCGCGAACCGCCCAGTCGTACCCGTCACCGCTCGCCGCCGTCATCGACGGGAAGCCGCTCAACGTGATGACCGGCACCGTGTAGCTCGTCGTTCCGGCGGCCTTGAGGAAGCCACTCGTGACGATCGCTCCGACGTTGCCCTCGT
Organism: Candidatus Tyrphobacter aquilonaris; assembly: GCA_003133745.1. GTDB lineage: Bacteria > Vulcanimicrobiota > Vulcanimicrobiia > Vulcanimicrobiales > Vulcanimicrobiaceae > Tyrphobacter > Tyrphobacter aquilonaris. Next base: position 11,211 of record PKZD01000032.1, on the reverse strand, counting down.
TATTACAGCACCACTCCTCACCGATCTCATAGCCGGAGATGCCGCCGGTCAGACCCGCGTACCCGGTGTAGTTGAGTGAGAACGTGGGATTGCCGGTAAACGTCGGCTCGGATTGGTTGTACGCCGCGGTGAGCGCGATGCTTGACGGCAGCGAGCTTGCGAAGTGATCGTGCTCCACCCAGAAGGCCGTGCCGGGCCCGTCGACGTACGTGAAGCCCTCGCCGATGTATGCATCGTCGGGGGCGACATCCGCAGCCGCAACGGTGGGATAGCTCACGCTCGAGCTCGAGGAGGACGCCAGCTCGACAGTCGTGTACTCGAAGTTACCGAAGTAGACTTGCGCGTATTCATCATCTTGGGTTGCCGGCTGGTTCGTGATGTTCAGCGTCTGCGGGCCGCCGACGTCATCGGCGCTCGAGATGGTGACGTTCTGCGTCGTCGTGCCGGTTGCAGCGACGTCCACACCGGGATAGGTCTTGAGCGCGAGGAGCTGGTTCTCTTCGTTGAAGGCCGCACCGAAGACGTCTTGCGTGCCGGGAGTGATGTTGATGCTGTACGAACCGCTCCTGGACTCACCACCGACTTCATTGTTATCCACCTCGACGTAGTCGGAGCTCTCGACGCCCGTCGCATCGAACGTGCCGGCCAGCGTTGCGGTCTCCGTATTGCACGTGACCGGAACGACGTTGATCTCGGTCGTCGTCGCTTGGAAAACGCCGACGGACTCCGATTCGGTTAGCGCGGGTGACGTCGCGGTGTGTACGGCTGCGGAGTGTAGGGAGCCCGCCTCCTCCTCCTCCTCGCACGCGTAGGCCACGCCATATGCCGTGCCGTTCGTAACGGTAAACTGCGTCTGGCCGGCCGGCAGCAGTTTCCATGCGCCGTTGACGCCGATTTCGTATGCGATCGTCGGCGAGCCGGTAATGACGAGCGTGACGATNNCTGCTATTGCAGCGGCTGCGAGAAGTCTATGTGCGCGCACGAAGTGATCTCCAAAAGAAAAGTAGCGAGCGAGTTTTCCCCAGGATTCGCAGCCCGAGGAGACTTACCCCCTGCTCCTCACCTCGCGAGCATCGCGCGCGAGGCGTTTCTTCCCGCTGCGCCCATCACGCCGCCGCCGGGATGCGCGGCTGACCCGCAGAGAAACAGCCCTCGAATCGGAGTGCGGTAGCCTGCGTAGCCGGGAAGCGGTCGAAACGCGAAGAGCTGTTGTAGGCTCATCGCACCCTGGAAGATGTTGCCGCCGGTGAGATTGAAGGTTGCCTCGAGGTCCGGCGGTGCGAGCACTTGGCGGTGCAGCACCGATGCGGTAAAGCCAGGCGCATACTGCTCGACAATCGCAAAGCAGCGATCCGCGACCTCGTCTTTGAGGCTCTGCGTCCATGACGCGTCCTTCAACCGGTAGGGCGCATATTGCACGAACATCGAGCCGAGATGCTTGCCGGGCGGAGCAACCGTCGGATCGACGGCGGAGGGAAGCGTCAGCTCCACTACGGGCTCGCGCGAAGGCTTTCCGTACTTCGCGTCGTCGTACGCACGCTCGATAAAGTCTTGATCCGGGCAGAAGTGAATGGTGCCGCGATGCTGCGGTCCTATGCGTCCTCCGACAAGCTCGCGTCTTTCGACAAGCTCAGGATGACAGGAGGAGAACTGTGGGAGCCGGTCAAGGGCGAGGTTGATCTTCATCGAGGCGCTTGAGTAGTCGATTGACGCGACCGCAGCGCGAAACTCCGGCGGTAACGCGTCGGGATCGAGCAAGAGCTCGAAGGTGACATGACAATCGGCGTTGCTCGCAATCTGCTTCGCCGCGTATTCGTCCCCGTTTGCGAGAGCCACGCCGGTCGCACGGCCATTCTTCGTCAGAATGCGCGCGACGTCGGCGTCGGTACGGATATCGACGCCGAGATCGCGCGCAGCCGCCGCCAATGCTTGCGTGAGGCCCCCCATTCCACCGCGCACGTAACTCCAGACGCCGCGCACGCCGTTCGTCTCGCCCATGACGTGGTGAAAGAGCACGTACGCCGTTCCCGGCATCGACGGCGCGGCGAAGGCGCCGATGATCGCGTCGGTTGCGAGCGTTCCTTTGAGTTCCTCCGATTCGAACCAGCGGTCAAGGATCGGACGCGCCGCGCCGGTGAGGATTTCAAGGATTTCAGCTGTCCCGTGTCCTTCGCCCTTCGACAAGCTCAGGGTGACACGGTTACGTAGCTGCCATAAGTGCTGCAGGTCGCGCAATGATGGATGCAAGATGTCGGGGGGCGTTTCGTCGATCGTCGGCTCGACGACGGCGGCGACGCGTTCGAGCATCGCTTCGTATTGCGGATAGCGTTCGGCGTCGCGCGCGCTGAACTTCGCAATCTCACGCGCGTTCTCGGCGCCGTCGCGGCCGAGCATGAGATAGCGGCCGTCGAGGAACGGCGTGAAGGACGCCGGGTTGCGCTCCAGCAGTTCGAAGCCGTAGTCGCGCAGGTGCAGATCGCGCGCGATCTCGGGGCGGAAGAGGCTGTTGACGTACGCGGCCGTCGAGACCTTGAAGCCGGGGAAGGTCTCTTCGGTGACGCAGGCTCCGCCGACCACGGAACGGCGCTCGAGCACGAGCACGCGCCGCCCCGCGCGCGCGAGATAGCACGCGGTGACGAGGCCGTTATGTCCGGCACCGATTACGATTGCATCATAGGTCGACGTCACAGCAATGGCTACGTCGGTCCTTCGACTTCACGATTCCTTCGGTCCCTCGACTTCGGCGCTCCGCGCCTACGCTCGGGATGACACGGCGGTTCAATGTCCGAAAGAGGAGGGGAATGTCCTTTGTGAGGCAGCTTTTCGCCACAACGAACCTCGATCAATTGCGCGCGCTCGCCGAGCGCAAAATCCTGCGGCGCGCGCTCTCCGGCCGAGACCTCGTCGCGATCGGCCTCGGCACGATGATCGGCGGCGGTATCTTCACGACGATCGGAACGGCCGTCAAGGGCGCCGGCCCCGCGGTCATGATCTCGTACCTGCTCGCCGCGACGACCTCGTTCTTCGCCGCGCTCTGCTATGCGGAGCTGGGCTCGATGGTGCCGATTGCGGGCAGCGCATACACGTACGCGTACGCGACGCTCGGCAAGCTCGTCGCGTGGATCATCGGCTTCGCGCTCATCTTCGAGTACGGCATCAGCGCGGCGCCGGTGGCGCAGCAGTTTTCAGCGGCGGTTCAAGACATCCTCAAAGGGCTACATCTCAGCCTGCCGGCCGCGGCGCAGACCTCGAACTTCGTCATGCACGGCCCTTGGTGGCAGTTCTGGCAATGGGATCTCTTGCACTCGCAGTACGATCTCGTCGCGGCGCTCTTCATCATCGCGCTCTCGCTCCTGCTCTCGGTCGGCATTCGCGAATCGGCGACGACGAACAACGTCTTCGTCGTGCTCAAGATCGGCGCGCTGCTCGTCTTCATCGTCGCCGGCGCGCTGCTCTTTCACGCGGCCAACTTCCACGACTTCAACCCGATGGGCTGGGGCGGCCTGCGGCCGTTCGGCGGCATGGCGGACTTCTCGTCCTCGGCGCAACCGTACGGCATCGTCGCGATCGGAGCGTTCGTCTTCTTCAGCTACATCGGCTTCGACACCGCAACGACGACCGCCGAAGAGTGCCGCAATCCGCAGCGCGATATTCCCTTCGGCGTCATCGGGTCGCTCGCGATCGGGACCGTGCTGTACTGCGCAACTGCGATCGTGCTCGTCGGCGCCATGCCGTGGAACAAGGTTCCCGTCAAAGATCCGCTCGTCGCGGCGCTCGCGCCGCTGCACATTCCCGTCGTCGGCTGGATCGTGACCGTCGGCGTGCTCGCGGGCACGACGAGCGTCGCGCTCGCGTCGCTGCTCGGTCAGTCGCGCATCTTCTNNACGCCGATCATCACGACGATGCTCACGGGCGTCGCGGTCGCCGTTCTTGCGCTCATCGTGCCGCTCGTTCAACTGCTCAACCTCGTGAACATCGGCACGCTCATTGCGTTCTCCGTCGTCTGCGCGGGCGTGCTCTACCTGCGGGCGCGGCGGCCGGATATTCCGCGCAGCTTCAAGGTGCCGTTCGTGCCGCTCTTCCCGGTCCTCGGCATCGTGATGGCGCTCTTTCTCGCGGTCTTCGGCCTCTCGCGCATGACCTGGGAATGGTTCATCGGCGCGCTCATCGTGGGCTTGATCTTCTTCTTCAGCTACGGATTCTGGAAGTCGAACCCCGAAGATATTAAGCCCGTCGAGGAGCCGGAAGGGATTAAAGAGTGACGCGCTCCATCGTCGGATGGAGCTGCGCGGCGTTCGCGGTCGCGATGCTCGTGCTCGCGTGGGGCGAGGTCTTCTCGCCATTGACGCACACCACGTTCGGCATCGGAGTCATCGTACCGGGAGCACAGCGCACAGACGCCGTTGTCGCGCGCGTCAGGCCACACTCGCCTGCGGCCGTCGCGGGCATTCGCGACGGTGATGTCATCGATCTCTCGAGGCTCTCGCTTTCGGAACGCTATCGCCTTGTGACCGAGTACAGCCCTCTGGGAACGGCGCTCACGATCAGCCTGCGACGCGGGAACGTGTACCGGCTCGTCACGCTGCATGCAGCGCCCGGAGAGCCGTCAGTTGGAACGGCACCTGCCGTGCTCCTTACGAACGCGACGATTACGCTGCTCATTCTCGCCCTGATCGTTCTCTTGCGTCCCTCGCTCGCGACGGCCGCACTCGTTCTTTACGGAGCCGGTGCCGTCACGACGTTCTCGGTCGCCGGAGAGTTCTCGTGGCTTCCGAACCCGTGGTTCGGAGCGGTCGCGGCGCTCATCGTCGGGTTGTTCTCGAGCCTTCCGCTCCTCGCGCTCTTTCCGTTCCTCGTACGCTTTCCACATTCGCCGACGACGGCGCGCGCGCGAATGCGCATGCACGTCGCCGACGCGATCTTTCTCTTGGGCGCCGTTCTCCTTATCGCACAGGCAATCTTCGAACCGATACCGTTCCTGACGTGGAGTGGCTTCGATTTCTGGAGCCAAATTGTTCCTCTCGTCATTACGCTCGTTCTCGCTGCGACCGTCTATGCCGATGCCGGCGGCGAGGCGCGGCGACGCATCGGATGGGTCATTGCGGGCTTCGTCGTCAGCGCGGCCGCGTACGTCGCCACGGATTTCGCGCTCTCGAGCACGATCACCGATCTGCGCGCCATCATCGTGACTGCGAGCGTGGCGCAAATCGCTCAGTGTGCCCTGCCCATTGCGCTCGCCTATGCAGTTTTGCGACATCGCGTTCTCGACATCGGTTTCGCGCTCAACCGGACGGTCGTGTATGCGACAATGACGACGATCGTCGTCGGTGTGGTGAGTCTCGCCGACTGGCTCGCAGGCCGTTTGCTCGTCGAGCAGCGCTTGGCGCTCGCGGTCGAAGGCTTCATCACAGTTGGGTTCGGCTTCGCCCTGAACTGGATTCACAGTCACACGGAGCGTCTCATCGATCGCATCGTCTTTCGTCGGCGCCATCTCGCCGAGCGGCGCATCGAGTATCGCATCGAGGCGCTCGGCTTTGCTGCATCGGCGTCCGCCGTCGACGATGCGCTGGCCATCGAGGCCGCGCGCATATTGGACCTGCACTCCGCTGCCGTCTTTCGCCGCGAGACATCATCGAGCGCGTTCAAGCGTGCGGCTTCAACGAGTTGGGCCAATGACACCACGACGATGATCGACGAAGATTCGCTGCTCGTGCGCACGCTGCGGGCGCTTGAGCGCCCAATATTCTTGGATGAGGTCGCCGTCGCGCATACCGCGTTTCCGGCGAGCATACACCGGCCGATACTCGCAATACCTATCGTGACGCAACACGAGCTGACCGGCTTCGCCCTGTACGGAAATCGCGCCGATGGCGCATCCCCGGATCCAGAGGAGGTCTCATTACTTGCGCGCCTCGCGGCGGCGGCCGGTAATGCGTACGGGGCGGTCGAAGCGCGCCACTGGCGCGAGCGCGCAGCGGAGCTCGAAGCCTACGCGACGCCGCAGGCCCCGTTGCCCGCGTGAAGCGCGGCTTCGCTATCGCGGGTACGATCCTCGCGGTTCTCGTGCTCCTTATCGCTCTCGTGTACTGGGGGCTCGTCGCAGCCGCCGACGGCACGGCGGCGTCGCATCGCGACGCTTTCGCGAAGGGCGTCACGAAGGGGATGGCGCGCGCGGAGGTCGGCTTTCTCGCCGCGAGTCTCGGCGGCGCCGTCGGCGCCGTTCGCGGTCAGTCCGCGGACGTCGCGGAGTTTCTCGGCTCGCGCTACCTACTCGTGCGCTTCAACGGCGTTCACCAGTGCATCGACATGTACGCGCTCGAGGTCATCTACAACGCAAAGCAGCAAGTCACGTCGACGCAAAAGGTCGACAACCGCCAGTGTCTGGTGGGCTCGACGTTTACGCCGATGTAACCTTCAGGGCTTGCGTGAATCGTCATACTGGTGATATGATTATTTCATGGCGAAGCGGGGCGAAGGCGTCATACGACGGACGGTGACCATCTCAAAGGATACCGACAAGGCGGTTTCCTTTCTCATCGGCGAGCAAGGAAACTATTCGGAGTTCGTCGAGCGGGCGCTGCGGATTCACGCGCAGCACTTGCGCATCGATACGCTACTCGCCGCGTACGAGCGCAAGCACGGCCCCATTCCCAGGGAGGTACAAGCGTGGGCGGATCGGTTGTGGCGTTCGCGCAAGAAGCATCAGAAACGGTCGCATTCGACAGCGGCGCGATAATCGCGCTCTCTCGCGATGACGCACGAGCATACGCTATTCTTACGGCCCTGCGAAAGTCTGAAGCGGATATTATCGTTCCGGCTCCGGTCCTTGCGGAGGTCTTGCGCGGCACGCCGCGCGATGCCGCAGTTCATCGCATTCTCAAGTCGTTTGACGCCGATAAGCCAACCTCTGCCGACGCCGCGAGAACCGCAGGCATCTTTCTTGGAAGAAGCAGCTCCAATGCCGAACGAACGGTCGACGCCCTCATCATCGCGACGGCCGTCGAGCACGGTGCGACGAGCATCGTGACGCGAGACGGCAAAGACTTCCGAGCGCTCGCGCCGCCGCAGCTTACCGTTTTGGGGTTGTAGCTCCGGATTCGGGAATCAGTGGAGTACGAGCGAGGCGTCGTCGATCGAGCCGTCGTTCCAACTGCCTTCTTCGCGAACAGCCGTCATGAGGATGCGCACGCTGCGCGCGCCCTTGGGCACGATTCCGTGTGTTGAATGACTGAGAAGCTCGGCTACGGGGAACGCCGACGACGGCTTCCCGCCGATCGTCGCGGTCGCCAACGTGCGGCCGCTCGAATCGAGGAATGCCACGGAGAGCGTCGCGTAGTCGCTCTGGCCTCCCCAGCCGCCGAGCCAAGCGGAGAGCGTGTACCCGGCGCTTCCACCGTCGATTTTCGCCGCTCCGCTCGCGAGACTAATGCTCTGCTGACCCGACGACGTCGAATCGACGCCGCCGCTCACATAGTTCCGACCGCGGTCCGAAGGGCCGGGGGAGCCTGGAGCTAGATAACCTCCCGACGCGCCGTACGATAGAACCGTCATGCCGCCGTTGAATGTCCAGCCTGGAGCGACAACGGTCTTTGAAGCGTCCATATTGACCGGTGCTTGCTCGAAGTTGCCGTCGGCGACGAGATTGACGCCGAAGATTGCCGATGCAGCACTTGCGGGCAGCGTCGCCATGACGGCGAGTGCGCTTGCAGCAAGCGCAGTTGCGATGCGAATGCGTAATGTCACGGTAGACCTTTCTACTGGGTGGCTTCGGTGATGTTTGCCGTGTGCGGTGCTTGGCCGATGCCCGGCGTCATGACGTCGATGCGTCCCGCAACCGCGTCGTAGGTGACGCGAACGCCGAAGGCGCGCGCGATCGTGCGCAGCCCGACCATCACCCGCCCGCGAACGCGGAAGGGCGCGCGGTCGAGCGTCATCGGCATGCCGTCGAGCTTCGCGTGGAGGTCGCCGACGCGCAGTTGCAGCGCGTCGCTTCCGCGTACGACGACGACGCGATCGCTCTTCCCTTCGACGATCGTTTGCGCGCCGAGCGCCTCGGCGATCGAACGAAGCGGAACGAAGACGCGGTTCGGCGCCGTCGTCACCGGGGGAACGTCGCTCTCCATGCGCGTGCCGTCGACGACGACGTCGACCGGACGCGAAACGAAGAGACCCGCNNTTTTCGGCGATGACTTTCTCGATCTCGAGGCGCAGCATCGCGAGGAGTTGATCCTCGGGATAGGTGCCGACCAACTCTCCCGCGCGGTAGATCGCGCCCTTGCCCTTACCGCCGGCGACGCCGACGTCGGCCATCTTCGACTCGCCGGGGCCGTTCACGACGCAGCCCATGACCGCGACCTTCACCGGCGCGCTGTAGGATTTCGCAATCGCTTCGACTTGTTCGCCGAGCGCGAGCACCGAGATCTCCGCGCGTCCGCACGACGGGCACGCCGTGATCTCAAAGCCCTTCTCGCGCAGGCCGAGTGATTTGAGAATCGACCAGCAGACCGGAACCTCTTCGATCGGATCCGCGGCGAGCGAGACGCGAATCGTATCGCCGATACCTTCGTAGAGGAGGATGCCCAGGCCGATCGAGGACTTCACGGTTCCGTCGCGCAGCATGCCCGCCTCGGTGATGCCCAAGTGCAACGCGTACGGCGTATCCCGCTCGCGAAGGCGCTTGTCCATCAGCCGATAGGCGTCGACCGTCGTGTTCACGTCGTGCGCCTTCAGCGAGATCGCGATGTCGGTGTGGCCGTGCTCTTCCAATATCTCCACGTGACGAAGCGCCGAACCGACCATCGCTTCCGGCGTGAGGCCGAGCGTCTTCTCGAGGTCGGGCGCGAGCGATCCCATGTTCACGCCGATCCGGATCGGAATGCCGCGCGACTTCGCCGCGGTCACGACCTCCGCGACTTTTTTCGGGTCGCGAATGTTGCCCGGGTTCAAGCGCAGCTTCGCAACGCCCGCCTCGATTGCCGCGAGCGCCATCTTATGATCGAAGTGAATGTCGGCGACGATGGGAACCGGCGAGCGATGGACGATCGCCGGGAGTCCCGCCGCATCCGGCGGGTCCTTCACGGTCACGCGGACGACCTCGCAGCCCTCCATCGCAAGACCGTAGATCTGCTCGAGCGTCTTGTCGGCGTCGGCGGTATCGGTCGTCGTCATCGACTGCACGACGACGGGATTGTCGCCGCCGATCCAAATCGACTTCGCGTCGGCCTTGCCCGTCTTGTTCTGCAGGAAGATGGGTTTGCTCTTGCGGCGCAATCTCAGCACGATCTAGAAGACTCCTTGCCCGGAAGCGATGCGCGAGATATCGTGGGCGGCGATCACGAGCATGAGCATCATCAGCACGGCAAAGCCGGCTAAGTGCACGATGCCCTCGCGCTCCGGATCGACGGGCTTGCCGCGAATGATCTCCGCGATCACGAAGGCCATGCGGCCGCCGTCGAGCGCCGGGATCGGCAGCAAGTTGAAGAGGCCGAGCGCAAAGGAGATCGTTGCGGCGAGCGTGAGGTACGGGCCCCATCCGAAGCTCTGGATCGTCGTCGCCGCCTGTCCCATGCCGACGACGCCGGAGACTTGGCTCGCGTACGTCGTGAAATGGGTGACGAGCAACCCGAGGCTCCCGACGACGTTATCGGCGACATCTCCATACTCGTTCGCGCTTGCGACGAACGCCGCGCCCACACCGACTCGCGCGAACGCGGGAGCCGGCGTGAAGCCGATGCAGCCCTTGTTTCGGATCTGCGGCTGGACCGACCCGATCGAAGCACACGTGACCGGCTGCGCGTCGAACTCATACCGCGCTCCGTTCCGCTCGTAGTCGACCGTGAGGCTCTTTCCGAGCGACGCGTGAATCACGCTCATGAGCGCATCGCCGCTCGCGACCGTGACGCCGTCGAGTGCGAGAATTCGGTCGCCGGGTTTGAGCCCGTGGAGTGCCGCCGGTGAATCGTGCACGACCTCGGCGACGACCGGCTGCACGGTATCCGAGGCGACGCCGAAGGCAAGCGCCCCGACGAGCAATATGATGTAGGCGACGACAAAGTTTGCGAACGGCCCGGCAACGATGATGCCCAGGCGCTGCCACGCCGATTTTGCTTGGAAGTTCGCGTCGGCGCCGGGCCGGGGTGGCGCATCGTGGTGCTCGCGATACTCGCGCTGCTGCTCCGCCTCGCCTTCCTTCGCGTCCTCGCCGAACATCGCGCAGTAACCGCCGATCGGGAGCGCTCGAAGCGAGTACTGCGTCCCGGTCCGCGGGCTCTTCCAGCCCAGTATCTTCGGGCCCATGCCGACCGAGAACTCGTTGACGTGGACGCCGCTGCGGCGCGCGACGATGAAGTGCCCCAACTCGTGCAGCACGATCAGAACGGAGAGCATCACCAAGAAGGTGACGACCTTTCCGAATCCCGTGAACGTGATGGCGGCGAGCAGCATCCTTAGTTTACGTGGTTACCTTTCCGACGATTCGTTCGGCGAGAGCGCGCGCGCGACGATCCGCATCTCGCACTCCCTCCAAGCTCAACTCCCCGAGTTCCACTTGCCCCAAGACGTTTTCGATGAGCCGGGGAATCTCGCCGAATCGTAGCCTACCTTCTATAAACGCCTCGACGGCAACTTCGTTGGCAGCCGAGAGCACCGCCGGAGCCGTCCCGCCCCTGGCGAGCGCCTCGTAGGCCAGGCGCAGGCAGGGGAAGCGCTCGCAGTCAGGCGTCTGGAAGTCGTAGACGAGGGCGTCCGCGCCGGGTTTGGAGCCGAGGATGCGAAGAGGTGCCCCTTCGACAGGCTCAGGGTGACACAACGCGGGGAGGCGGTCGGGGTAGGCGAGCGCATAGCCGATCGGCAGCCGCATGTCGGGTGCGGCGAGTTGCGCCTTCACGCTGCCGTCGGTAAAAACGACGAAGCCATGGACGATCGACTGCGGATGGATGACGACGCCGACGCGCTCGCCCTCGATGCCGAAGAGCCGGCTCGCCTCAATGACTTCGAGCCCTTTGTTCATCATCGTCGCGGAATCGATCGTATTCTTGCGGCCCATTCGCCAGGTCGGGTGCGCGAGCGCGGCCTCGACGCCGGCGTTTTCCAGCTCCTCACGCGGCGTATGCAAGAATGGTCCGCCGGATGCGGTGAGGATGATGTGAGCGACGCTCTCCGGCCGCTCGCCGATCAAGCATTGGAAGATCGCGCTGTGCTCGCTGTCGACCG
>PKZD01000077.1 GCA_003133745.1 Candidatus Tyrphobacter aquilonaris | reverse complement strand
GGCGCGCGCGGCGACCGCGGGGCCGCGCAAGCCGTAGTAGCCCGCTTGAAAGATCAGCACGTCGCGAATCGAGAGATAGCGGTCGAAGTTGAACTCCTGCGGCGCAAGACCGATGAGCCGCCGGGCCTCTCGCCATTCGCGCTCCGTATCGTAGCCGAAGACGCGAATCGAGCCGCTCGTCTTACGCGCGAGGCCGACGATCGCGTTGATCGTCGTCGTCTTGCCCGCGCCGTTGCGACCCAAGAATCCGAAAAACTCGCCCGACTCGACGCGCAAACCGATGCCGTCCACGGCCGTGAACTCGCCGTAGCGCTTGACCAGCCCCTGGATTTCGATTGCGGGAACGCTTATGGAATATAGCCCTTGAGCCGTTTGTATCGGTGCCGGCGCAGCGTCGCGATGAGTTCGGCACTCTCGGGAATGCCGCAATCGGCAAGCTGCGTCGCGACCTTCTTCACGTCGAACGGCACGCGGCGGTGCTTGACCTCCCATCCGCCGTCACGCTCCGTGAAGAGCGCGTAACAGGCGCGCGGGTCGCCATCCTTCGGGAGCCCGGCCGAAGCCACGTCGACGAGCATTCGTCCGTGCCAGTGCCGCACGTACGGCAGGTGCAAGTGGCCGAATGCAATTGTCTGCGCGCGCTCCTCGCCGATCAGACGCTCGAGCGTCGCATCGTCGGCGTCCGGCCAAAGATGCTCCTCATCGTTGCTCGGGTTTGCATGAACCACGAGCAGCTCGTTCTGCTCGTCGCCGATGCGCAGCGCGAACGGCAGCTCGCGCATCCACGCGAGCCACTTTTCGCCGAGCTGCTTGCGCGTCCACGCGACCCGCGCACTCTCCGCGGGAGCGAACGGCTCTTCTCCGACAGCTCCGAGATAGCGATCGGTGTTGCCGCGCAGGCATTGCGCACCAATCTCTTCTAAGCGTTGCAAGACTTTTTTCGGCCGCGGGCCGTCGAGACAGAGATCTCCCGCAGCAACGATCGCGTCCGAGCCGCCCTGCGCCACGAGATCGGCGAGGCAAGCGTCGAGCCCGATGAGGTTGCCGTGAATGTCGGAAAGAATTGCGACGCGTTGCACGACGGTAGCCTCAGTCCCGCCGAAGCGGAAGCACCAGCATCGACGGCACGATTCCTACCTTCTCGTACTCGTAGAGATCGAGGCCTTCGACACTGATCCCCGAACGCCGCATGCGTTGGAGAGCGGTGCGATACCGAAGGTCGGCGATCACGTGAAGCTCGCCGATGCAGAGCACGCCTGCGCCGGACTCTTCGCCGGGCTCGAGTGCGATCGTGCGAAAGCCTTCAAAAGCCGCGATGTCGAGTTTTTCCCGCGCGAGCACGATTGTATCCGGAGCGACCGCGCTTGCGACGCTGCGCAACGCCGGAACGTCGGGGGCCAGCGCAACCTCGACGACATCGTAGCCGTGCGCGCGCGCAAGTTCGGCAAAGCCCGCTCGCCCAATTGCATTCCCACGCCTTCCCACGCCGACGAACGCGGTCGTGCCGGCTAGCAGAACGTCGGTGCCGTCGAGCAAGCCCGGCGCGGCGATGCGCCCGGCGAGCGGGACGTCGAGCTTCGCAAACTCGGCGGCGATGCGATCCGCCTCGACGCGCCGCGACATCGACGTCGGGCGCATGAGAACCGCGCCGCTCTCGAAGAGCACCGCGGTCTCCGCCACCGCCGCGCGGTAGGGATCGTCACCGAACGCGTCGATCGCGCTCACCTCGACGCCGAAGTAGCGCAGCGTGCGCACGAGTACGTCGTGTTGCTCGATCGCGCGAGCGAAAATGGCACCCGATTCCCCCGGAATCGGAACGGCGCGCTCGATGCGCGGCGAAGGACGAACGACGATTGCGGCGCGCATCGTTCCCGTCGGCGTCCCGATCAGGCGGGGGCCGAAATCAACGGCGGACTGGGTCACGCTTTGGGGTTTCGCACCCCGGTCGAGCGGGGCCTACGGGATGGCGACGAACGGCGCCGCATTCACCGTCGGCATGAAGCACGGACCGAGATCGGTCGCCAAGAGATCGCTCACCGCGAGCGGCGGAAGTCCGAGAATCTCCTCTTCGGTCTTCACGACGCTTGCGATCGAGAGATGGTCGGAGTCGACGAAACCACGCCGCGTGTACGGCGAAATCACGATCGCGTAGATGCGCGAGCCGTCAACGTGATCGCGCCGCGCATGGAAGCCTTCGGGCACGATGAAGATCGCCGTCGACGCCCATTGCGGCGAATGCGAGATCGCATCGACGATCCGGCCGAGCGCACGATCCGTCTCCGCCTCTCCGCCTGGCGCCGTCGGCAACCAAAGGTACGTGAAATCGGGTACGCGGTCAGCCTGCGCCAAGGCGCCAAAGTCACGAACGAACTCGTTTGCGCGGGCATCGTCGGTGACGCGGGAACTCCACGCGGGATACGCGAGATCGACGTTGGCGCTCAGTGCGTCGAGCACCGGAACGTCGAGCGCGTAGAGGCCGTCGCGGTAGCCCGAGACCTGCAGCAGCGCGCCGTAGTCGCGAAAGGTCAGGCTCGCGCGGACGAGTGCGTTGAAGAGAAATCCAGCGCGCGGGTACGATTCGGGATCTTCGCCGTATCCGTCGAGCGGCGCCATCGCATCGCCGAGCGATTCGTCCCGCACGACCGGAAGCGTCGGCTCTCCGGCGGCTGCGAACTGCAGGGATGCGGCCGGCCCACCGGGCGCGTAGAGGTTGTCGGCGAGCGCAAAATCGCGTGCCAGCGCGTGCAGGTTTGGGGTCACGCTCTGCGGGTATTGCGCGTACGCCCGCGCACCATTGCCGCGCGGCCGCCCCGATGCATCGACGAGATCGCCAAGCATTGCATCGTAATCGTCGACTCCCGCCGAGATGTAGATCACGTGCCGGATGGCGTTGCTGCGGCGCAACGAGCGCAACGGCGGTACGAGTTGATCGTCCTTTGCGTATGCCGCCCCGCGATTGTAGCGTAACGCCGAAAGCGTCGCCGGACCAAGCGGCAAGTGCGAGAGATCGATGCGCTGGAGAAGTCCCCAACCGTCAACCCCTTCGGAATCCGTGACGTAGAGAAAGCGTCCGTCGTGAGAGAGCGCGAGCGCGGACGGATACCAGCCTGTCGGAATCAAGCCGAGGCGGTGTAACTTCGCGGGATCGCGCGCGTCGAGCACGGCGACGGCGTTGAGTCCGCCGAGTGCAACGTACAGACGCGAGCCGTCGACGGCGAGCACCTCGGCACCCGGCTGCGTTCCATACGGCGCGTTCGGAAAGAGGCGCAGGTCGAGCCCGCTTGCGACCTGCGGCGATCCTTGCAACGAGATTACCGCGACGCGATCGACGTTCGAGAGCGCTGCGTACGCATAGCTCCCATCGGCGCGTACGACGAGACCGCCCGGAATGATGCCGCCCACATTCACCGTTCCGTCGGGAACCGGGTCCATCCGAAGGAACGAGACCCCGTTTGCGTCGGAATCGACGTCCCCGGAAGCATCGAGCGGGATCATTGCGAGCGATGATGCGCGCAGCGGGTCAACGTCCGGCAGCGCGAAGCGTGGTGAGCGTGAAGACGAGAGAACGCGATACGACGCCAACCCCGCGTTCGCAACGTAGAGGCGACGCCCCGCCGTTGCGACGCCGAACGGGAGCAAACCGACAGGCGTTCCGTGCAACGCCGTGCGCGAGGCGACGTCGACGGCGGTGACGATCTCGCCGAGGCTCTCGACGACATACGCAATGCGGCCGTCCGCAGAGACGACGATCGATGCGGGAAGCGCGCGGCCGTCGCCCGCATAGCCCGGAGAGGACGCGAGGGGCAACGCGATGTTGTGGGATTCCGGAACGAGCCGTCCTTGATAATCGAGGTCGAAGACGCGAACGAGATCGTGAGCTCCGTCGGAGGCGAGCACGATCGTCTGCGAGGGATTGCGCGGATCCGCAAGCATGGCGACGCCCGCATAGAATGCCGCGCTCGGGTCGTGATACACGTCCGTGACGCGCATGCGTTGCGTGTCGACGACGGCGAGCGAGTATCCGGCGACGAGCCCTGAGGTGGAACGCGGGGGCACGAGATCGGCGCGTGCGTCGTCGTTGCTGATGACCGCGAATCTCCCGTCGGGCGAGAGCGCGACGCCTTGCGGGTTCGTGCCGATGAAGATCGTTTGACCGAGCGGCGCGGCGATGCGGCCGTCCGGCAACACCGCGGCCGTCGGCCGCTGGGGCGAAGAACCGGCGGGGCGCGTTCCCGCCGGAGCACCGTAGACGGTGAGAGGAACCGGGCGCGGCGCGGCGCCGAAGAAAACGGCGGCAGAAGCCGCCGCCGCGAGAAATCTGAGATTCATGCTATTTCTTGTCGAGACGGTATCCAATGCCGCGCACGCTCGACAACTCGAGCGGTGCCTCGACCTCGGTGATCTTCTTGCGCAGGGCCGCAACGTGCACGTCGACGACGCGCGTGGGCACGCCGGAGGTGTCGTTCCAAACGTGTTCGAGAATCTGCGCTCGCGTCAACAGTCGCCCCTCCGCCTCGGCCAAGAACCAGAGCAGGCGAAACTCGAGCGCGGTGAGCGTCGCCGTGCGTCCGTTCTTGTCGAGCGTGTGAAAGTCTCGGTTCAGCCTCGCTTCGCCGAGAACGAGCGTTGCGTCTCCGTCGCGTTCGTTGCGCATGCGATCGCGACGCCGCAGAAACGAGGCGACGCGCGCAACGAGCTCGTTGCCGGAGAACGGTTTCGTGATGTAGTCGTCGGCGCCGAGCCCGAGGCCGAGCAGCACGTCTTGTTCGCGCGAGTGGCCGCTGACCATCAAAATGAAGGCGTTGTTCGAGTTCGAGAGCGAGGTGCAGACGTCGAGCCCGGAGATATCCGGGAGGCCGACGTCGAGAATCACGACCTCGGGACGAAACGATTCGGCCTGCTCCAGACCCTCCGCGCCGGTCGCCGCACGCCGAACGTCGTATCCCGAGCGCTCGAGCACGACTTGCTCGAGACGGGCGACGTCGTCGTCGTCCTCGATAACTAGTATCCTCGCTGCTGCCATCCGTTGCTCTAGTTTAGATGCGGTGCGCCAAGTCCTCCCCCTCGCTCTTCGCGGTCGCGCGCCGAGCGACGCCTTCTTCAATCGCCGTGCTTGCGACCGCCTTGGCGACCGCTTCGACGACGCGGTGGTCGAAGACGCTGGGGACGATGTACTCCGCGCTACGCTCGTCTTCGCCGACGATCGACGCGATGGCGAATGCCGCGGCCAGCTTCATCCGCTCGGTGATGCGCTCGGCTCGCACGTCGAGCGCGCCGCGGAAGATGCCTGGGAAGGAGAGCAAATTGTTGACCTGATTCGGAAAATCGGATCGCCCCGTCGCGACCACCGCGGCAACGGGAGCCGCAATGTCCGGCATGATCTCCGGCGTCGGATTGGCCATCGCGAAGATGATCGGATCCTTCGCCATCGTCATGATGTGCGCGGGCTGCAAAATTCCGGGCGCCGAAACGCCGATGAACACGTCCGCGCCGCGCAACACCTCGCCGAGTGCGCCGCGGCGGTTCTCGCGGTTCGTGTGCTCGGCGAGCCAACGCCAATGCGAGTCTTCGTAGCGATCCTCGCGATTGAGCGCGCCGTGACGATCGACGGGTATCACGTCTCGCACGCCGGCTCCGAGCAGCATCTTGATCGTTGCCGTTCCCGCAGCGCCGCTGCCGGCGACGACGACCTGCATATCGCTGAGATTCTTGCCCACGACCTTCGCCGCATTGATGAGCGCCGCGAGGATGACGACGGCGGTTCCGTGCTGATCGTCGTGCATCACCGGAATGTCCAACCGCGCCATCAACTTCTCTTCGATCTCGAAGCATCGCGGCGCCGAAATATCCTCCAGATTTATGCCGCCAAAGACCGGAGCGATGTGCACGACGGTGTTCACGATCTCGTCGACGTCCGTCGTGTCGAGACAGATTGGGAACGCGTCGATGCCGGCGAACTGTTTGAACAGGATCGCCTTCCCTTCCATGACCGGCAACGCACCGAGAGGCCCGATGTCGCCGAGCCCAAGCACGGCGGTGCCGTCGGTGACGACCGCGACCGTATTGCGCTTGATCGAAAGTTGGAACGCCTTTGACGGATCGGCCGCAATCGCCATCGAGACGCGCGCGACGCCCGGCGTGTAGACCGTGGAGAGATCTTGGCGGGTCTTGACGGGAAACTTCGGCTTGATGCCGATCTTGCCGCCCAGGTGTGCGAGGAAAGTCGAATCCGAAACGCTGACGACGTGCGCGTCGGCAAGCTCTTCGACCGCGCGACGCACTTCCGAACCGATCGCCTCCGAGTTCACGTTGATCGTCACGTCCCGCGTGACGCGGCTCTTCGTCACCGAGTGCATATCGACGGCCGCGATGACGCCGCCGACATCGCCGACGACATTCGCGAGCGTGCCGAACGCTCCGGGCGTATTCGGCATCTCGATGCGCATGATGAGGGTAAACCCGATCGATCCTGGCACGTCGTCGCTCTTCGCTCTAGAACTCCGATATCCGGTCTACGGCATGGACCATGGCCCCGTCGGCATCGCCCGTAGAGCCGTCGATCACGAAGGCGAAGGCCAGGGTCCCGTGCCGGCGCGATACGACGTATCCGGCAAGGGCCGCGACGCCCGTCAGGTGGCCGGTCTTCGCTCGGACGCGCCCGAGCGCGGACTCGAAGTCGTAGCCCTTGAGCGTGCCGCTGCGTCCGCCTTGCGGCAGCAGATCGTAGAAACCTCGCTCCTGCCGCAGGGCGAGCGCACGCGAGAGAACGCTTGCGATCGTCAGCGCGCAGAGGCGGTTGGCTTCGGCCAGTCCGCTTCCGTCGACGAGGTGCATTGCCGTCGTCGGGATGCCGCGGCGGCGCAGATCGTTTCGTTCGACGGAGAGACCGTGTGCGTCGTCTCCGGCGCCGAGTGCGAGCAGGCCCAACGTGCGCAGCAACTGTTCGGCGAAGTGATTGTCCGAGAAGTAGAGCATATGCCGCACCAACTCGCGCAGCGAGAGCGAACGGTGATCCCACAGTACCGTCGATCCATGCGGCACGACGCCGACGCCGGGCGACCGCGCAACCTCGATGCCGCGCTCGCGCAGGAGCTGCGTTAGCACGACACCCGCGTAATGCGGAATGTCGTGCACGGGAACCCATTCCTTGTCGGTCGCACCGGCCGGAACCCATCCGGAAAGAATGAAATGATTCGGCGCGCCGAGCGCCGCAACGTTGACGTTCGGGTCGTTCGTCACATCGGTGGTCGTAACTCCGCCTTCGAAGTGAACCGCGCTGCTCCACGGATCCATGCGAACCGACGCGGGTGCCCCCGGCGTCGTGCCGCGCACGTCGAACTCCACCGTATCCTCATCGAGTGAGGCCGCGCTCGTCGCCGCTTGATAGTCCTCGTTGGCATCCTCGGGATTCCAAAACGGATTGATCTCGGGGCCGCGGAACGCGGAGGCGTCGACGAGCACGCCGCCCGCGACGAGGCGCACGCCGTCGCGCGCGAGCGCCGACGCGGCTGCCACGAGATCCGTGCTGCGCAGCGAGGGATCGCCGGAACCTTGAAGCCAGAGATCGCCGCCCAGCGCTCCGTTTGCATTGGGCGGCTGCATCGCTTCGAGCCGCGTCTCGTAGCGAAAACCCGAGCCGAGCAGATCGAGCGCGGTCGAAGCGACGACGAGCTTCGCCACCGATGCGGGCTTCACGCCGTCGCGGGCGTGGTCGCCGAAGATGATGCGCCCATCGGGCGCGAGCACGCAGAGCGACCAGTGCCGCGCGCCGACGAGTGAATGCGCGAACGTCGACGCAAGCACCGCGCGCAACGCTACGATCTGCGCATGCGTCCAAGGCTGTGGCCGCGGCGTGGGCGAGGGTGCCGGCGAGGTAACGGCGACCCGCGGTGAAGAGCCTTGCGGAGAACGGCCGTGGAGCACGACGACGATCGCCGCTGCCGCCAGGAGCACGACGCCGAAGGCTACCCAGAGCGAGCGACGCCCGCGCTTAGCGCGGCGAGATCGCCTCGAATGACTCCCGAAGTCTCTGTTGCTGTTCACGAAGTTCGTCGAGGTCCGAGCGCAGCGACGTGACCGCGGCGGGAACGCGCTGCCCTTCCCTGATCCGCATCGCCGCTTCGGTAGCGTGCCGGCGTGCGCGGCCGTCGAAAGCATCGCGCGCGAGCCGGTCGAGCGCGGGAAGGAGCCGGGCATCCTCGGTGACGGCCGCCGCGTCGATCGCGACGATCGAAACCATCAGCATCGGGTCGTCGAGCAGGCGGTCGAGCGCGTCGATCAACTGCGCGCGCTCGCTCTCGAGCAGTTGGCCGGCGCGCGCCATCGCAATTGCCGCGGCGCAGCGCAGTCCTTCGTCGCGCGAGCGTGAAGCCGCTTCGATGATCGCGGGAACGGCGCGCGGATCGGCGAGCTCGGCCAAGCCGTGCACGGCGCCCGCTTCGACGGTTCCGTTCCACGTCGAACGCTTGACCACCGCGGTCAGTACATCGAGCGCGCGCGCGTCGCGCGTCTTGCCGAGCGATGCGCAGGCGGCTGCACGCACGAAGTAAGACGGATCCTTTTCGATGCGCGCGAGCAGCGCGTCGGCCGTGCCTCCGTCGCGAAACGACCCGAGCGCGGACGCCACCGCACGCCGCACCTTCGGATGCGCGTGCTCGGCCGCATCGAGCAGAATCGCGTGTCCCCCCGGGGCACGCGTCGCGCCGAGTGCGGCGGCCGCCGCTTCGAGCACGCCCCAGAACGGCTCTCGCGAGAAGGCTTGCGCAAGCGCGTCACGCGCTTGGCGCGATCCGTCGCGCGCCAACTCACGCGCGGCGCGGATGCGTGCGATGACATCGGGGTCGCCGCGAAGCGCAGCGACGGCGAAATCGGTTCCGAGGCGATACGTGACGCTGCCGACGACGAAGGCGCCCGGATCGATGCGCACGAGCTTCGGCTCCGCGTCCAAAGCAACGGCGACGGTTTCGTGCGCACGCTCGACGTGAACGCGGACGCGCCGCTCGCCGGGCAACTCGCCGCGCCGATCGCGCCCGAGCGTCTCCTCGATCGCCGGCGCAAATCCGACGTCGAGGTCAAAGACGGCCGGCGGGTGCTCCGCGTCGACGCTCTGCTTCTGATCGATCGTGAGCGTCGCGACGCGCCGCTTCGCGTCCCAGGCGACTCGGTACTCCAACTCGGGATGACCGAGGCCGAAGACCCAGCGGTCGAAGAAACCACGAACGTTACGTCCGGTCGCCTCTTCGATCGCGCGAATGAGGTCGATCGTCTCCACGTTACGCTGCGCATTCTGCGCCACGTACCGCGCGATCGAACGGAAGAACCTCGCGTCGCCCAGCTCACCACGGAGCATGTGCAGGACCGCCGCGCCTTTTTGATACAGATGGCGGTCGAACAACTCGATCGGATCGCGATAGCGATTGTAGACGATCGGTCGCCGGTAACGGCGCCGGTCCTCGTCGAGATAGCGCTCGAGGCCGGTGAAGACATCGTAGAGGTATTCGTCGTACCCGAGGTCTTCTTCACGCCAGAGGCATTCGCAGAACGTCGCGAACCCTTCGTTCAACCAGGCCTGCGACCAATCGCGGCAGGTCAACAGATCGCCGAACCACTGGTGCGCCAACTCGTGAGCGACGAGCGGATCGCTCGAAAAATCGAGGTGCGCCGTTTCGTCGTGAAGCGTGCGGTCGGTCTGCGTCGTCGCCGACGTGTTCTCCATGCCGCCAAATATAAAGTCGCTCACCGCGATTTGCGAATAGCGCGCGTACGGATACGGCGTCTTGATGCAGCGCTCGAAGAAGTCGATCATGCGCGGCGTATTGCCGAAGGCGCGCCGGCCGTCTTCCTCGCGGCCGGGAAGTACGTACGCGAAGATCGGAACGCTGCGGGCGCCGGCGGTGCCTTGCGCGATCTCGACGAACGGTCCAACGACGAGCGTCACGAGGTAGGTGCTGTGCGGAATCTCTTGGCGATACCGAAAGATCGTGCGCTCGCCGTCATCTCGCCGCTCGACGAGCTCGCCGTTCGAAAGGGCGAACTCGCCTCTTCGCACGACGACGGTCATCGAAGTCGTCTGCTTCTCGTGCGGATAGTCGAAACACGGGAACCAATACCGCGCATTTTCGTCTTGGCATTGCGTCCAGAGGTGCGGCACGCGAGGCGCGTCCGGCCTCGAGCGGACGAAAAAGAGTCCATGGCGTGGATCCTTGACCCGATACTCCACCGTAAACGATGTGCGTTCTCCCGCAAGCAATGGTGGATCGAACCGAATCTCCAGGTGCTCCTCGCGACGCGTCCATTTCTGAGGGCGCCCGTCGCGTTCGACCGCGCGAACGTCGAGGTCGACTGCGTCGAGCGTGAGCTGCGCAACGTCTTCATCGATCGCGCGCACCGTCGTCGTGCATCGGCCCTCGATCGATGCCTCATCGATGTTCGGAGTTATGTGGAGGTCAATGTGCTCGACGTCGACGCTCTTGTCGGGGCCATACTGAGGGCGCGCGCCCGGCAGAGCGAAGGCGCGCCGATCATCGAAACTCATGGAGAGGAGGCGTTTTTTTCATCCGCCTCCCACAACCCTCCGGTCACGGCAATGACCGCACCCGTGATGAAGTCACGCTCGGGCGCGGCGAGGAAGCGCACGACATCGGCGACGTCCTCGAAGGAGCCTGGACGACCGCGCGGATTGCCGGCGGAACGTGACCGCGCCTCCTCGCGCGTGATTGTCTTCTCGCGGATGTCCCCCGGTTCGACGACGTTGACGGTGATGCCGAAGCGCGCTTCCTCGACGGCAAGCGTACGTGCGAAGGACGTGACGGCGCTCTTCGCAGCGCCGTAGAGCGAGAACCCGGANNCGGCACGCGCGACGAGCACGGCGCTTTCGAAGTTTCCAGCAAGCATCTCGCGACATTCCTGCGCCGTCAACCGCGCGAAGCGCTTGACGACGATCGGCCCGACGGCGTGCACGAGCGTATCGAAGGGGCCCGCCTCTTCGACGAGCATGGCGAGGGCGCCGACAATCACGTCCTCTTGTGCGCTGAAATCCACATGGTGGGCGCTCGCCGTAGCGCCCGTCGCGCGAATCGCCGCAAGCGCGGCGTCGGGCGACGTCGCGCGAAAAGTGATCGCGACATGTTCGAAGCCGTCGCGCGCAAGCGCCGGCGCGATCCCAGCCGCGAGGCCGGAACTTGCGCCGGTCACTAATGCTCTCCTCGACCCCATCCGCCGATGTTGCGCGGCGAAGGCGTCGGACCCCTAGTCTGAGGTGACGGTGAAGGTCCAGCCGTCGGTGAGCGAGGCTCCGGTCTGCGTCACGCCTGTTATCCGCACGGTGTGCGTGCCGATGTGAAGACGAAATGCAGGCGTGAACTCAAAGCCCATCGTCGTGACCTTCGCGATGTTCGTTTCGTCGCTTCCATCGAGCGTGACGACGACCGTCTCCGAGCGCATCGGGCGGCGGAACGAGGCGTTGATCAGCGGGAACTGCTGCGCGACGGAACCCCAGGGGAAAGGCCGGTGCAGGAGCGGGTGGCCGGCGTCGGCCCAACTCGGCCCCGGCTGTTGATGCGAGGTCCCGGGCGAATACGGCGGCACGCCGCTCTGCTGTGCGCCGGCATTCAGACCCCAGAGCATCATCGCACCGGCGAATGCGAGCGACGCGAAACTAACAAATCTATTCATCCGGGATATTGTTCCCGCCGTAGCCCAGGATGAACCGTGCAAGCGCTTTACGGCGTCGGGGTCGGTGTCGGTGTCGGATGATACGTCCGCAAGGGGCGGGGCGTGAAGACGCGCAGCGGCGTCGGCGTCACCAGCGGGAGCGGATGGAACGTCGGGCGGGGCGTGTAGACGCGCCGCGGCGTCGGCGTCACGAGCGGGAGCGGATGGAACGTCGGGCGGGGCGTGTAGACGCGCAGCGGCGTCGGCGTCACGAGCGGGAGCGGGTGGAACGTCGGACGCGGCGTGTAGACGTGCAACGGCGTCGGCGTCACAGGCGGATACGGATGGAATGTCCGCCGCGGGGTCGGACGAGGCGTCGGGCGGGGCGTGGGACGGAACGTCGGACGGGGCGTCGGATGCCCGTGGCCGCCATGACCGCTCGGTCCCTGACCGCTGGGGGCGGAACCTCCCGGAGGATACCAGACCCCTCCCTGGCCTTGCTGCCAGCCCTGAGGCGGCGAACCGCGAGGGCGCCACCAGCCGCTGGGCGGTGGCCAGCTCTGCGGATACGGCGGCTGCCAGTTCGGCGGCGGCGGCCCGACCGCCGTCGTCAGGCCGATGTAGACGGTTTCCTGATCTTGGTTCCAGTCAACGGTCGCACCGAGCGACTCGGAGATGAAGCGCAGGGGGACGAGCGTGCGCTGCCCGACGATGAACGGCGCAACGTCGAGTTGCACCGGGTACCCGTTCAAATAGCCGACGTTCGATCCAACGTGCAGCACGACGGTGACGTCGCCGCGATCCGCCTCGATCGTGCCGTCGGCGTACTCCACGACCGCGCCGAGGCGCTCGAAGACGCCGCGCATCGGAACAAAAACGCGACTCGCTTGTTCGATGGGCGGTTGATCGAAGGCAACCCGCTCGGCGTTGACGATGACCGTGATCTCCTGCGCGTGCGCGGGAGAGAGGACGACGGCGACGAGTCCGAGCGTAAGCGCGAGCCCGCAGGCACGCGACATCCAAGTTCTTTTCATGGTGCTCCCGTTGGATTGTGGTGCGGTTTCCTACTCAGCAACGAAGCGGAAGCCCTTCTGGTTCCAGGCGACGAGCGCTAGCTCGGGACCGGCTCGAGTTCGACGCGAACCGCGTGACGGTCGGCCCGCCGCTCCAGACCGCCGATCCACGAATTGTAAATCATCGGCACGAGGAAGAGCGTGAGGATGAGGGAGCTGATGAGGCCGCCGATGATGACCGTGCCGATCGCTTGGCGCCATTCGCCGCCCTCTGCATAGCCGAGCGCGAGCGGCAGCATGCCGAAGATCATCGCCGCCGTCGTCATGACGATCGGCCGGAATCGAATGGAGGCCGCCTGGAGCACGGCGTCGTGGACGCGCATCCCGCGCTTGCGAAGCGTGTTCGAATAGTCGACGAGCAGAATTCCATTCTTCGCGACGAGCCCGAAGAGCATGATGACGCCAAGCACGGAAACGATGTTGAGAGACTGCCCTTGCTCCGGCTCCAGCCTTGCCATGAGCGCGAGGAGAATGAGCGCACCAATAATGGCGAGCGGCACCGAGAACATCACGATGAACGGTTCGACGAAGGACCCGTAGAGAATCACCATCAGCACGTACACGAGCGCGAACGACGCGATGAGCGCGATGCCCATGTCGAAGAACGCCTGGCTCATGAGTTGTGAGTTCCCTTGCGACACCAATACGACGCCTGCCGGGAGGAAGCCGGGCGCCTGCAGTTGCCTGTTCAACGGACCCTCGATCTGGCCGAGAGAGTAGCCGGGCAACAGGTCACCGTAGACGTTGACCACGCGCTCGCGGTTCAGGCGTTCAATCTTGGTTGGGGCTTTCGTCCATGTAAAGCTTGCGACATCGCCGATCGGAACCAACATCCCACTATTCGCGCGCACCTTGACGCTTTCCAATTGTGCGACGCTCACTCGATCTGCCGCGGGGAACTGCACGCGAACGTCTACCAAGCCCGTGGCCGTGCGCACCTTCGTTGCCACAGCGCCGTCAATTGCGATACGTGCTACGGTCGCCACATCTGATGGATTGATTCCGAGCAACTCGCACTTCGCGCGGTCGACGTCGACGTTGAGCCGCGGCGCACCGCTCTCGACGCTCGTCTGCACGTTGACCGCCCCCGGAAGCGTGCGCATGAACGCCGCAATCTTCTCGGCAGCAGGACCGATGGCGGCATCAGGTCCCGTTACCGAGTAAAAAATGTCCGGTCCGTTGCCGCTGTCGCCGGCGACGTCAAATTCCGCTCCGGGGACGAGGTACGCGAGCGCGCGAATCCGACTGATCGTGCTGTTGGTATCCTTGATGTGGCTATCTTCCATCTGCGCGGTGAGCTGCGCATAGTTGCCGCCGGTCACGCTGCCCTGACCCGATATTTTCCGCCCGGTCGTTGCGCTGACCGACTTAATGCCGTCGAGGCGCATGATTGCGTCTTCGAGCTGCATCACGTAGCGATTCGTCGTCGCGATGGGCGTACCCGGAGGATAGGTAACGGACATGTCGATCGCGCCGGTCTGCTGCGCCGGAAACGGATTGAAGCTCACGGCGCCCAGCGGGAGCATGAGGACTGCGAGCACGATCGGAAGAGCAAAGGTTGCCAGCGTCACGCGCTTGCTCGTACCGAGCGAGCGACAAAAGCGCAGCGGCGCCCAGTACCATGCACCGAGGTGTGGCGCCGGTGCCCACACGCGCAACATCGCACCGGCACCGTGGCCGATCGCGCACATCACGAGCAGGAAGACGTCGACCACGATCGTCGCCGCGCCGCCGCCCGCAAGCAAGGTGAACGAGTTGAGCAGAAGTGCGGCGCAGACGAAAACGACGAATCCTCCGTTCCGAAGAGCAAACGGTAAGAGACGCGAGTGGTAGACGCCGAGTATCCAGTCGTAGCGATGGACGAAGGCATTGAGCAGCAGCAAGGCGACCACGAAGATGCCGAGCGCATTGAGCAGTACCCATCCCGTAATCGTTCCTATTACGAACATCCCCACCGCAGCGAGCAACAACGCAACGTCGATACGACGATCGTCCAATGAGGTCAGCCACCGTGGCGGCGCCTCCGAGCGGTTGATGACGCTCCACTTCGCGGCGAGCAGCGGCGTGAGCGTAAACGAGACGAAGAGCGAGAAGAGCGTCGCCGTGACGACGACCGCCGCGTACTCGCGCAAGTATGCGCCGACGATGCCCGACAAGAAGGCGATCGGCAAGAAGACGATGACGTCGACCATCGTAATGGCGATTGCTGCGCCGCCGATCTCCGTACGGCCGTTGATCGCCGCATTCGTAGCGTCCTCACCCATATCTCGATGTCGAGTGATGTTCTCGAGAACGACGATCGAATCGTCGACCAATATGCCGATGATGAGCGAAAGTCCCATCATCGACATTGCGTCGATGTGGAACCCGAATATCTTCATCAAGATGAAGGTCGACAGAATCGACGTTGGGATTGCCAAGAACACGACGACCGCGTTGCGCCACGCATGCAGGAAGAGCAGCATGACGATCGCCGTGAGCACGATGCCCTCGATTAACGATTGCCCGACGCCGGTGAGCATCTTCGCGGTGTAGTCGGCCGGCGCATCGATCTCGTGGAACTGCAGTTGTGGGAATTGGGCCTCAATCGTCGCCAACCGGGCCCGTAGTTGCTCCGTGGCCTTGATCTGGTCGGCATCGAGCGTCGGGTTGATGGCCATGTACACGCGCGGCTCGCCGTTGTACGACGAAATCGTGCGCATCTCGATGTGGCTGTCGTACGCATTCGCCACATCGCCGATCTTCAGCGACGTCACGGGGTACTGCAACACGGTGGCCGGAGAGAGCGGAATGCCCAGCAAATCGCTTGCCGAGTTGATATAGGCGTGAATCGCGACGGTGCCTTCGCGGGTCGGTTGGGTCATGATGCCGCCCGGCACGTTGAGGTTGTTGAACGAGACCGCGTTGAATACGTCCTCGAGCGTCGCGTTCGTCCCATCGAGCCTCGTCGGATCCGGTTCGACCTGAAACTCACGACTCGCCGATCCATAGACGTCAACGGATTGGACGTTTGGAATCTGCTCGACCAGCGGCGTGATCTCGCTATTGATAAGGTCCGCGATCTGGGGCTGCGTCAGCGAGTTCGAGTTCACCGCGATGTCCAACAACGGAGGCTCGGACTGCCCTTCCTTCGTTACCGTCGGCGGGTCCATGTCGGTGGGCATGTAGACACGCGCGGTGTCGACGCGTCGTTGGACGTCGACCGCCGCAAGATCGAGGCTCGTGCCGACCGTGAACTGCACGACGACGACGGCGACGCCTTCTTGCGCCGTTGCCGTCAATTGGTCGAGGTGATCGATGCCGCCCATCTGGTCTTCAATCGGCTTGATGACCATGCGTTCCATGTCTTGCGGCGATGCGCCGGGATAGCTCGCAATCACGACGACGACTGGGAAATCGGTATTCGGCGGATTCGAACTACGCCCGAGCAACAGGAAGGAGACCACGCCAAAAACAACGAGCGCGCCGAAAATCACGTACGTAATCGCTGGTCGGGAAAGTGCGAAGCGGGTCAACCACACGGTGGGGTTCCTCTACGACTCCTATCGGCTCGGGTCCGGCCGGAAGTGTCTGCGGCCGTGGGGTTTACGCTCCCGCGAGCGGCCTTGTTTCAGGCCGGTGAAAAATGCGCAAGACAGGACTCGAACCTGCACGAGTTTGCACCCGCTAGCCCCTCAAGCTAGTGCGTCTACCAATTCCGCCACTTGCGCGCAGAGGGCCCGCCCCGGCCTCCGGGACGCCTGAGTCTACCGTCTACTTCATGTTCGGGTCAAGGGCATCGCGGAGGCCGTCGCCGATGAAGTTGATGGCCAGGGTGGTCACGAGGATGCACAAGCCGGGGAAGACCGCCGCCCACCAGGCCTGCTCGAGGTTGGCCTGCGCGTTCGAGAGCATGCTGCCCCACGACGCCGTCGGCGGCTGGATCCCGAAGCCGAGAAACGAGAGCGTCGATTCGAGGATGATCACGTTCGCGACGTCGAGCGTCGCCTGGACGACGATCGGTGCGACCGCGTTCGGCAGCAAGTGCCGGAAGATGATGCGCGCGTCGCCGCTGCCGATCGCGCGAGCCGCTTCGGCGAACTCGCGTTCGCGCAGCGTGAGGAACGCGCTGCGAACGAGACGCGCGACCTGTGGCCAGGAGAGAGCGCCGATGATCAAGACGATGACGCCGAAGTTCAGCGCGGATTTCGTCGAACTCGCGGCAACGATGCCGGTCAACACGAGCAAGAGCGGCAGGATCGGAATGGAGAGAAAGACGTCCGTGACGCGCATGAGCAGGTAGTCGACGATTCCGCCGTAGTACCCCGCGATCGCGCCGAGCAACGTGCCGATCGTCACCTCCATCAGCACCGCGGTGACGGCGAGTGAGAGCGAGATTCGCGCTCCGAAGAGCAGACGTGAGAGGAGATCGCGCCCGACTTCGTCGGTGCCCAGGAGATGGTGCGCGCAGAGGCTTGCGTTTTCGAAACATGGCGGCAGGGAGTTTCCCAGCCAGTGCACTTCGTCGATCGCGTTCGGGTCCCACGGCGCGAGTTGTTTTGCGAAGACGGCGCAGAGCAGCAGCGCGATCAGAACCACCAGCGCCGCGACTGCAATGTGATGGCGGCGAAAGCGCCGCCAGAACGTGACCCTGACGTAAGCGAAGTCGTCGTCGTCGACGGTGGACGGGATTATCGGAGCAGCCGCTGCCATCTAATCGTACTTCACGCGCGGATCCAGCCATGCATAGGCAACGTCCGCGAGGAGGTTGCAAAAGACGACGAGCACCGCGACGAGGCAGAGATAGCCCATGAGCAGCGCGATGTCGCCCTGCTGCAGCGCGTTGAAGAAGAGACGACCCATCCCCGGCCACGCGAAGATCGTTTCCGTGACGATTGCGCCCGCAATGAGCGACGGCAGTGAGATCGCAACGACCGTGACGACCGGAATGAGCGCATTCTTCAAGCCGTGCTTGAGCAGGATCGTTCGAAACGGCAGACCCTTCGCCGCGGCGGTACGAATGTAGTCGGCGCTAAGCACTTCGAGCATCGAAGAGCGCATAAAGCGGCTGTAGAGTGCGAGTGAGAGAAACGAGAGCGCGAGCGTCGGCAAGACGAGGTGCGCGAGCCGGTCTCCGAGATTAAACGTGTCGGTGCTCGAGATGCCCGCGGACGGGAACTGGATGATGTAACCGAAGGGCAGCGGAATTCCGTGAACGGCGAGTCCGAGCTGCAACATCAGCGCGAGCCAGAAGATCGGCATCGACTGTCCGAAGAATGCGAACGTCGTGATGATGTAGTCCCAGATCGAGTACGGCAGCACCGCCGAGAAGATGCCGGCGGCTAAACCGATCGCAAGCGCCACGACCAGGGAGGCGCCCATGAGTTCGAGCGTCGCGGTGAATCGCTGGACAATCGCCTGAAAGACCGGCTCCGCGTTGCTCGTCGACCATCCGAAGTCACCGCGCAACACTTGGCCGAGCCAAACGACGTAACGATACGGAAGCGGCTTGTCGAGGCCGAGGTTATGCTTGAGCCGGATGATGTCGGCCGGCGTAATGTGCGGATTTTGAAGGTACGGCCCGAGCGCGCCGCCCGGCATCTTATTCGTGATGCCGAACAGAATCACGGAGATCAGGAGAAGCAGCGGGATTGCCTGAAGCGACCGCCGCACGACGTAGTTGAACAGGAACGCATCCCTCCGGCGGGGATGGTTATGACGAGGGGGTGGGAACGCCTGCCGCGGATATGGGCGAGAGCCCCAGCATCGCGCGGGCTTCATCTGGTTGGGCTATGTGGCGTCCGAGCTCACGCGCGATGCGAGCGACGCGCTCGACTAACTCCTCGTTGCGCGCGAGGCGTCCCTTGCTGTAGTAGAGATTATCCTCGAGGCCGACGCGCACGTGACCGCCCATCGCGATCGCGGCCGTCGCCATCGGCAACTGCGCGCGCCCGATGCCGGCGACCGACCACGTGCAGCCGGCCGGCAGATCGTCGACGAGATCGCAGAGATTCTGCACGGTCGCATCGAGAGCGCCGGGGACTCCGAGCACGAACTCGACGTGTTGCGGAAAAACGAGCAGCCCTTCGCGCTCGAGGCGACGTGCATTCGCGAGATGCCCTTTATCGAATATCTCCAACCCCGGACGTACGCCGTACTCATGCATGCGCCGCAGAAGCATTCGCATCAGCGGGAAGCCGTTCTCGAAAATGTCGTCGCCGAAGTTCACCGAGCCGCACGTCAAGCTTGCCATCTCCGGACGCAGCTCGAGCACGGCGGCTCGCTCCTGCGCGCCCATGCCGATCGCGCCGCCGGTCGAGAACTGCACGATCAAATCGCTTTGGGCGCGAATGGCGTCGTATGCCTCGCGAAAACGCTCGACCGCGTGGGTGTTGCTTCCGTCATCGTTGCGGCAATGCACGTGGACGATCGAAGCGCCCGCGGTACGGATCGCGGCCGCCGTCTCACCGAGCGCCTGCGGCGTGATCGGCAGGTAGGGTGTCTGATCGGGCATCACCTCCGCGCCGACGGGCGCGCAGGTGACGATCAACGGGTCCACGTCTCCGACCGTTCGCACAGGAGATAGGTCGGCTCCTCGCGCAGCACGCGCACGCCCGACGGGAGATCGCCCGCGAGTTCGCCGCGCATAACGATGAACTCGTCGCTCTCAGGCCCCTCCCCGAGCGTGCGAATAGTTTCGCGGCCGGCAGCGGCTCCCGCGTAGACGTCGTAGGTCGGCAGTCCGGTCGTCTCGCCGACCGCATCAAGAAAGGCTCGCGGCTCGAAACGCCGATGCGGGCCGATCGACGCGATCGTGGCGGCGACGACGCGGACCGGATGCTCGCAGCGCAACCGCAGACGCGAAGCGGCACGCGAGAGCGACTTGCCCGTCAGCATCACGAAGGCCGGCGAGTGCACGACGACCTGGCGCACCTCCTCACTTGCGATCAGGCGCTCCGCGACGTCGGGAAAGAGCGCCCCTTCGACGCGCAGCAACGGCTCTCGTTCGTCGAAGCGCGGGATGCGCAGACGCGCGACGAGCGCGCGCACGTCTTCGAGCGCCGCCTCCTCGCTCGCCGCCGCAGCCGCGCCGCACGC
The DNA here is from genome assembly GCA_003133745.1 of Candidatus Tyrphobacter aquilonaris. Classification (GTDB taxonomy): domain Bacteria; phylum Vulcanimicrobiota; class Vulcanimicrobiia; order Vulcanimicrobiales; family Vulcanimicrobiaceae; genus Tyrphobacter; species Tyrphobacter aquilonaris. The sequence continues at coordinate 11,099 of PKZD01000077.1, read as the reverse complement.
GACGATGACGGCGTCTTCGCCGGTAGAGATCGTGGCGAGCCGGTCGATCGCGCCGTCAACGAGGACGAGCTCGCATCGCTCCTGCAGCGCCTGAATCGCCGTGCGAACTCCCGAGGCCGTCGGCGGACCGATCAGTTCGTAGAACGCGGCCTTCGAGACGCGCGCTCGGCGCAGCGGGCCGCACGCGGTCGCGATTCGCTCGAGTTCTACGTCTTCGCCCGCATGCGAGAGCATCTCCGGCGTCGTGACAATCCACGTTCCGGGATAGAGCCACAGGCGCGGCTTGCGGTGGTGCTCGATCACGTCGAGCGCCTCGCCGTCACGGCCAGCGCTCACGAGCCCGACGCGCAAACCGCGCTCGATCGCCGCTTCGTAGAGCGCGCGCATCGTCACGGTCTTGCCGACATTCTTGCCCGTGCCCACGATCGCGACCGACGTTGCCCCGCTTGCGAGCACCGCATCGAGCATCTCCGCCCCAACCCGCATCGTCTTACGCGCCGTGCAACGCTTTGATGGCGATGAAGAGCAGGCCCGTGAGCGCGAGGAGTGCGCCGCCGATCAACTCCGCGCGCTCTTCGATCTGCCTGCCCAAGCGATGACCGAGCGTGAGCCCCGCGGTCGTCGAAAGAATCGAGACCACCGCAATGACCGCGAGCGTCGCGACGACGGGCACGTGGATATACAGGATCGAGAAACCGACCCCGAGCGAATCGAGACTGATTGAGAGCGATGCGAGGAGGAGTCCCCACCCGCGAGACATGTCGATCGGCTCTCTCTCGTGCGCCTCGCGACGACCTTCGAGCATCATGTAAGCGCCGAGCAACACGAGGGCGGCGAAGCCCACGTAGCCGGCAACATCGCCGAGAGCCCGCCCCATCGCGGCGCCCAGCCCGGCGCCGATCAGATTCATGACGACTTCCGCCGAGGCGAAGGCGAAGCCGATGCGAATCTTCAGCGCGCGCGACGCGCCGCGAACGCCGACGCCGATGCCGACTGCAAAGACGTCGAGCCCGAGCGATATCGCAAGGACGAAGACCTTGAGCGCGGTCGACGGCATCAGCCGCCTCCCGCTACGAAGCGCTGAAGCGAGCGGGCCGGGCGAGCAGCGACGCGACGGCGTTGCGAAGCTGCGAAATCGTAAACGGCTTGTTCAAGAAACAATCCGCCCCCGCGCTCTTGGCGCGATCCATGACGACGCTCGTGTGACCGCTGATCATGAGAATCGGAATCGCATGTGCGTTCTCGTTCGAGCGCACGCGCTCGATGAGATCGAGCCCCGAGACGCCCGGGAGCATGAAGTCGCAAATCATCAAATCGAAGGGACCCTCGCGATCGATGGATAGGATCGCGCTCTCGGCGTCGGCGCAGGCCGTGATCTCGTATGGCCCCTTGCGCAACACGGTGTCGATCAGCATGCAGATCGCCGGATCGTCGTCCGCAACGAGTACCCTCCAGCGTTGCCGCTCCACCCCGGCGCCATTCGCCGGATTTTTTTCTCAGCCTCGCACCTCCAGCCGTACTTTGGTAAACTTTGAGTCATGGCGCGTTACGGACCAGGCCTCCTCTTCCCGCTCTTCGCGGTGCTTCTCGTCGCCGCCGTCGCGCTTCCGATCCTTTCCGTACTCTTCTCCGTCTCTCCAAGCGAGGTCGCTCGCGCCTTCGGAGCCGCGACGGTGCAAGACGCGGTGCGGATATCGCTGATCGCCTCACTCTCCGCGACCGCCGTCGCAACGCTTCTCGGCGTTCCCGGCGGCTACGCTCTCGCCCGCGCGCCCGCACGCCTGCGGAGTGCCGCGCTCTTCTTGCTTGCGTTACCGCTCGCGTTTCCACCGGTCGCATCGGGCGTCATGCTGCTTTCCGTCTTCGGAAGGCAAGCATTAATCGGCGGCTGGCTCGCCGCTGCAGGCGCTCCGTTGCCCGATACGCTGCTCGGCGTCGCGACCGCGGAGTTCTTTGTTTCGGGCTCCTTCGTCGCGATCGCGTCGACCGCCGCGTTCGCCGTACTCGACCCGATCTACGGCGATGCCGCGCGCACGCTCGGCGCAAGCGAATGGCGCATCTTCTTCCGCATCGCATTGCCCGCGGCGGCTGCGAACGTGCTCGCCGGCATCGGCTTCGCCTGGCTTCGCGCGATCGGGGAGTACGGAGCGACGAGCATCGTGGCGTACCATCCAACCTCGCTGCCGGTCGCGCTCTACGTCGCGCTTTCGGCATCCGGCGTGCGCGAAGCGCTCGCGCTCTGCTACGGTTTCGTGCTCCTCGCCGCGGTCGTTCTGGCGGCACAGTGGGTTTTGCGCCGCCGCGTCGTATCTGGCAGCGCGTGAACTGGTCTTTTCTCGCTCGCCGCTTCGTCGCCGGCGAAACGATCGAAAGCGCGATCGAGGCGGTGCGGCGCATCAACGCACAGGGCATGACCGCCTCGCTCGACTTCCTCGGCGAGGACGTGCTCGACGAAGCGACCGCCGCCAAGACGTGTGACACCTACATCGCGATGCTCGATGCGATCCGGTCGTCGGGCGTCCGCAGCAACGTTTCGGTGAAACTGACCGCGATCGGCTTGCTTGTCGACGAGGACTTCGCGCTGGGAAATCTCGTCCGCATCCTCGAGCGCGCACAAGCGAACCCGGACCCGTTCGTCCGCATCGACATGGAGGGCAGCGCGCTGACGGAGCGTACGCTCGCGCTCTTCGAGCGCGCTTTCGCCCAGCATGAAAACGTCGGAGTCGTCTTGCAAGCCTATCTCAAGCGCACGCCGGGCGATGTGGAGCGCACGATCGAACTCGGCGCCCGCGTTCGGCTTTGCAAGGGCGCGTACAACGAGCCGCCGCAGATCGCCTATCGTTCCATGCCCGAGATCCGTGCGCAGTATCGGCGGCTCGCGGAGGCGTTGCTCGTCAGAGGAACCTATCCGGGCATCGCGACGCACGATCGCCGTTTGATCGGCGCCGCGAAGGAGATCACGCAACGCGACGGTATCGCCGCCGACCGTTTCGAGTTCCAGATGCTCTACGGCTGCCGGCCGTCACTCCAGCGCAGCCTCGCCGCCGAAGGCTACAACCTGCGCGTCTACGTGCCGTTTGGAACGCATTGGGCCGGATACTTTTATCGGCGCGTCGCGGAACGCCGCGAGAACCTGCTCTTCGCCCTTTCGTCGATCTTCAGCCGGTAAGGCACGTGCGCGCGGTCGTACAGCGGGTCACGCGGGCAAGCGTGGCCGTGAGTGGGCGTCTCGTCGGCGAAATCGAGGGAGGCCTCGTGGTCTTGCTCGGTGTCGGCAACTCCGACGACGAGCGTGACGCACAGTGGATCGCGGAAAAGGTTGCGAACCTGCGCATCTTTCGCGACGGCGACGGATTGATGAACCGCTCGGTGATCGAAACCGGCGGCGGCATTCTGCTCGTCTCTCAGTTCACGCTCTACGGAGACGCGCACAAAGGACGGCGACCGTCGTTCATCGAGGCGGCGAAGGAGCCGCAGGCGAGCCGCCTCTATCGAAAGGCCGGCGAGGAGTTAGAACGGCTCGGCTTGCCGGTCGCATACGGCGAGTTCGGCGCCGACATGGACGTCGAGCTGGTCAACCAGGGGCCCGTGACGATTCTTCTGGATTCAAAGCGCACGCCGTAAAGATTTACAACACTGCGTCGGAGACGCGCTCGATGCGCACGACGCGGTCGGATTCAATCAGGCGGCCGAGCACGTCGAATCCGCTCGTCACCGCTCCGAAGACCGTGAAGTCACGGTCGAGATGAAGTTGCGGCGAAAGCGTGATGTAATACTGCGTTCCAGCGGAGTCGCGAATCGCGTGCGCGTTCGGCGGGTTCGTGTAGTTCATCCCCATCGAGATGACGTAGCTGTCTTGGACGATCGGGTTCTCCTCCGCGCCGATCGAATAGCCGGCATCGCCGTTGCCGTTGTCGGTCGGGTCGCCCGTCTGCACGACGAAATCCGGGACGATGCGAAACCACCGATTGTGATCATAATAGCCGCGATCGGCAACGTCCAAGAAGTTTTCGACGGTCAACGGCGCCCATTCCGGAAAGAGCGTGACATAGAGATTTCCTTTGGTTGTCACGATTCGCACGCGCGGGTGCGGACCGTGCGCGGGACCGCTCATCGCCTGCGCGCTCGTCGGATCGATCATCGGCTCGAAGATCGCGTGCGACGCATTCGGGCGACCCGGTTTACCCGCAAGCAAAATCCGCGGCAGCGCCGGCAGTGAGGACAGCGGATCGGCGCGCGGCGCGGGAACGTGCACGAATGCCGGGATTGCCGCCCAATGCTCCGTCATTGCGTCGCCCTGCAGTACGTGGATCGTCTCCGCGGCCTGCTCTTGCACGCGCCACGAGGAATCGCCGAGCAGCGTTTGCACGAGCGCGACGTCCGCCGCGTTCTTGCGACGCGCGAACGCGCGGACCGTCTCGATGCGAACGACGGCATCGCGATCCTGGAGCTCGTGCACCAGAAATACGTGCGGCACGAGCGTCGCGTAACCGCGGAAGATCGTCCACATCGCGAAGCGCCGCACCTCCGTCGCACGATCGGTTTCAACGGCCTTCGCGAGGTCTATTGCGGCGGCGGCAACGCCGCCGGACGCACTGAAGGATTCGAGCGTCGCAGCGGCACGCGCGCGCACGACGGGGTCGCGATCCGTCGCGAGGAGCCCAAGCGTCCGCGCGAGGGCAGATCGCTCTGCGTCGCCGGAAAAGCGGTGCGCCGCTTCGTACCGGTCCACGGCGTCCAACGCGGCGATGCGAACGGCGCCGCTTCGATCGAGCAGGCCCGCGACGACGGCCGAGGCGGAGCGACCGCTTGCGATGAGGCCGACGCCGTAGAGGCTCATCGCGCGGACCGCGGCGCGCGGATCGCGTAGATGCGCCGCAAGCGCCGCCTCGCCGGCACCTTGCTTCGTCCGGCCGATCGCGAGCGCCGCCCGCACGGCGAGGCGCTCGTCCTTGCCGCCCAGCTCTGCCGCGAGGACGCCGTTCCCGAGCGCGCGGACCTGCTCCAGGGAGAGGATCTTCAGGTAGGCGTTTGGCGGCGCCGTCCCGGCCGCGAGCAAGCAAGCTGCCGACAGCCAAAACGTGAGGCGCCGCAGCAAATCGAGCGTCCGGGTCATTGCTCCTCCCCTCGTGGCAAACGATCTTGCCAAAACGCTCGTTCTAGATACCGGAGCCTTCGCCCATCTCACCCCGAGCGCTACGGCAAGAATAGGTATTGAAATTCATGACATCAGACACCCCAGAGAACTCCAAACGCGTTACGGGCCTCACGGTTCGTGAAGCCGGCCAAAAAGGCGGCGAGACCGTGAAGAGAAAGTACGGTCCGGAGTTTTACGAAGAGATCGGTCGTAAAGGCGGCCTCGCCACGAAGCGGGTTCACGGCCATGCCTTCTACGAGTTGATCGGCAAGAAAGGCGGAAAGAAGGGCGGCGAGGCGACACGCGATCGCTACGGCCCGGATTTCTATGAACGGATCGGACAGAAGGGTGGGCAACGCGTCAAGCAGCTCATCGAGGAAGGCAAACGCGCCGCGGAAGCGGAGAAGCGCGCCAGCTAACCGCTTCGCGCTCGCGGCAATCGTCGCGGGCTCTATCGCGCTGCCGCTGATCAGCGGATCGGCGGCCGCGCTGCCGGTTCCGCGACCTCCGCGCACGACTCCGTCGCCCGCGCGGCAAGTGTCACCGAATCCCTCCCCAACAACCTCGACGACGCTTCCGTTCGATTCCGAAGTGCTCTTCGTACTCGACGATTCAATTTCGTCGGCGACCTCTAAAGCCGGCGACGTCGTTCGCATGCACCTGAAGAACGCGCTCGTCGTCGGCGGGCGCGTCGTCGCGCCCGCGGGAGCCCCGGCTTCGCTGCTGATCGTCGACACGTCGGCGGCGCAGATTCTCGACGTCTACGGATTCGTGGACATCTTCGTGCGACCGCTGAGCCTCGCCGACGGCCGAGAGATCCCGCTCGGCGTCACGACCTCGCGTCTCCAGCCGCGCAACACGGCCGGCCACCAGTCGACGGTTGCCTTCGAAGACACGATCGAAGACATCGTCGTCCCGTACGCCGGGCTTTACCAAATTCTGCGCAAGGGAAGAAACTTCGTCGTAACGCCCGGCGCCGAACTGCGCGTCCACATCGAAGCGACGCTCGCCGCGACGCGCACCGGGATCGCGATCGAGACGCCTCGCCCGTTTGCGGCGTCCATCGAAACGCCGCGCTCGAGTTTTCAGGCGCTGCCGCTCGCGCAACCGATGCCGCACGCGCCGCCGCCGCCGACCGTCGGGCCGCCTCCGACGCCGGATACCACCCCATCGCCCTCGCCTTCGCCAACACCCTAAGAGGAGGTCCCGTGTTCATTCGTTCCATTGCACCCGCGCTCGTACTCGCGCTCGTCGCGACCGCGGCGCTTGCCGCTCCGACACCCGCCCCGAAACCGCAGGGCGCAGAAATCGCGTTCGTCACGCACATTCAACAGGCGTTCATGGCAAAATATCCCACGACGCATGAAGCGGTTGAAGCCGGCTATTTCAGATACACCAATGAAGACAGCACCGGCGCGATCAGCTATGCGAACCAGCACTGGACCTCAGAGGATTGGGATCACCCGAGTCAACTCTGGTACGACGTGCACGGCAATCTGCTCGGTGCCGACTTCTCGGTTCCGTACGTCGCCGGCAAACCACCGTCGCTCTGGGGCGTCGGCCCCACGCGTTGGCGCTACTTCGAGCAGCACGTCCACTACATTCTCTCGGGGCCGAATGGCGCGCTGACCTACGGAGCGACGAGCGATGCGAAGTTCACGGCCGCGGGCGGCAGCCTGAGCGATCCGCAGGCCTCGACGCTCGTCAAGATGGGCATCGCGAAACCACCGGCGCAAGTCGTCAAACTCTTCGTCTTCCCGGCGGTGTGGGATCTCGTCGTCTGGGTGAAGCCGAATCCGAACGGCGCGTTTGCGTGGCAGAATCCGTTAGTGCATCCGAGCGCCGCCGCTCACAGCGACATGTAGCTACTCGTTGGACCAGTAATCCTTGAGCGCTTTGCCGCGCGAGGGATGGCGGAGTTTTCGAAGCGCCTTTGCTTCGATCTGGCGTATGCGCTCGCGCGTGACGCCGAACTCTTGGCCGACCTCTTCGAGCGTGCGCTGGTGGCCGTCTTCGAGGCCGAAGCGTAGCACGAGCACTTTGCGCTCGCGCTCCGTGAGGTTTTGCAGCACNNGTTTCGAGCGAGATCGGCTCTTGCGAGATCTTCCTGACCTCGCGAACCTTTTCGGGCGAGAGCCCCATCGCCGAGGCGATCTCCTCGTCGGTAGGCTCGCGGCCCAACTCTTGCAGTAACTGGCGTGAGATCTTCACCAAACGGTTGATGGTCTCGACCATGTGGACGGGAATGCGGATGGTGCGAGCCTGATCGGCGAGCGCGCGCGTGATCGCCTGGCGAATCCACCANNGTCGCGTAGGTTGAAAACTTATAGCCCTTGCGGTAGTCGAACTTTTCGACGGCGCGAATCAGGCCGAGGTTGCCTTCTTGGATGAGGTCGAGGAAGAGCATGCCGCGACCGACGTACTTCTTCGCAATCGATACGACCAAACGAAGATTCGCCTCGGTGAGTTGGCGTTTCGCTTCTTCGCCATCGGCGATAATGATGTTGTCGGCGGTTCCGTTCTTGCGAGCTTCTAACTCGCCGGCCTCGATGCGCATCGCATAGGCCTTCTCCTCCTCCATCGAGAGCAGCGGAACGCGGCCGATCTCCTTGAGATACATGCGAACCGGATCGTCGAGAGAGAGGCCGTCGGGAATCGGCGCCTCGGCTTCTTCTTCAACCTCGGGCTTGTCGTCTTTCGGCTCGTCGTCGATCTCGATGCCCATGCCCGCAAGCTCTTCGAACAGCTCGTCGATCTGCTCGGGCGTGACGTCTTCAAGCGTCTCGAGCGCCGAGTAAATTTCTTCCTGCGTCAGCGTGCCGCGGCTCTTGCCGCGTGCGGTTAAACGCTTCTTGGCCTCGTCAAGCGTGGCCGGGGGGCTCTCGGCGACCGCCGTTGCGGTCGCGGCATTTTTCTTGCGCGGCATGGTGCTTCATTCACCTCCTTTCCCAGTTCTATTACTTTTGTAGTTTCGACAGTAATGCCTCGGACTCGACCCTCAGCGCTTCGGAAATCGGCTTCCCGGCGGTAAAGGCTTCGTCAATCCGTTGACGGACGTCCCGGTAACGCTCCTCGACGGCGTCGAGTTCGATCCGCTCCACGACCCGCTCCAGGTGCGCCCGGCGCTCGGCCGTATCGCCGTACCGCACCGTCGCACTGCGATCCCGGCTGCCCACCGACGACAGCGCGTCGAGGCTGGGCTGGTCGTCGGTGAAGAGTGCGAGCACGTCCGCCGTCGTCACGATCTCGCCGGCGTTGGCGACGATCCGTTCGTAAAGCTTCCGATACAGCTCGTTGCGGAAGCTCGACGGGCGAATGCGATCTCCGAACTCGCGCGCGAGCGCGGGCTCTTCGAGCACGATGCTCATGACCTCACGCTCGAACGAAAGCGGTTCCACCGCACCCGCAACGTTTGAACGAACGGGAGCGTACCGGCTGCCCGCCACGTCGGAACGCGGCGAGAAGCTCGTTCTGTTGGTGAGGAATCGGCTATTCCGAAGGTCGTCGGGGCTCACCTTCAAACGTCCCGCAACGTAAACGCGCCAGCGATCCCATTCCTCACGCGAGGTCATCTCGCGAATGAGGCCTTCGGCTTTTCGCGCGATTGCCGCCGGCGACGAGAACCCATCGCGCAAGCGGTCGATCTCCGGGTCTAGGCGGAACTCAATCGCCGGCTTCGCACATTCCAGCAGTGCGCGGAAGCCTTGGCTTCCGTGCTCGCGGACGTACGAATCGGGATCTGTGCCGGACGGCAGGAGCACGACACGGACACTCGAGCCCGCGTGCTCCACCACCTTTGACGCAATTTCCACGGCTTTGGTTGCAGCGGCGCCGCCCGCCGCGTCGCCGTCGAAGCAGAGAAAGACGTGCTCGGCGTACTTGCGGAGCTCGAGCGCCTGCTCTTGCGTGAAGGAGGTGCCGAGCGAGGCAACGGCATTCTCGAAGCCGGCCTGGTGGAGCGCGATGCAGTCGAGATAGCCCTCGACGATGATGAAGGCTCCCTCGCGCTGCGCCGCGCGCCGCGCGACGTTGAGCGCGAAGAGATGCCGGCCTTTGACGTAGACGGGCGTCGTCGAGGTGTTGAGGTACTTGGGCTCGGCATCGCCGAGCGCGCGCCCGCCGAACGCGATCACCTCCCCCGTCGTCGCGAGGGTCGGAATCATGAGGCGATCGCGATAGAAATCGTAGTAACCGCGCTGTCCGGTCTTCACGAGCCCGGCCTTTGCAGCGATCCGCAGGTCGATGGCGTTGCGCTCGAGTTCCTGCACGAGCGCATCCCAGCCGCTCGGCGCGTATCCGAGGTTGAAATGCTCGATCGTGGCTTGGGAGAAGTCGCGCCGTTGGAGGTACTCGCGCGTCGGTTTCCCGGCATCGCTTGCGAGCATCCGCGCGAAGAACGCAGCAGCCAAGCGGTTCGCTTCGAAGATCGTCTCTCGCTCTCCGCGCATGCGCGCGGCTTGCGGCGACTCGGGCTCGAGCTGCACGCCCGCCTTCTGCGCGAGCACGCGCACGGCGTCGCCGAACGGAATGCCCTCTCGCCGCTGCACGAAGCTGATGACGTCGCCGCCCGCGCCGCAGCCGAAGCACTTGAAGAAGCCTCGATCGGGGTGGACGTGAAACGAAGGCGTCTTCTCGTTATGAAACGGGCAGAGGCCGACGAGATCGTTGCCGCGCTTGCGGAGCGGAACGTATTGCGCGATGAACGCCGCGATGTCGGTGCGGGCGTGAATTTCTCTGAGCGCGGCCTGGTCGAAGCGCATCACGCCGGAGATTCGGTCGCACGCGCGAAAGCCCCTCATCCATGAAGCGGATATTCGACCCGGTCCACCGTTTCATCGAGCTCGATGAGGGCGAGGCGCGGCTGCTCGACCTTCCGCAGTTGCAGCGGCTGCGGCGGTTGCGCCAGCTCGGCCTCGCGTATCTCGCCTTTCCATCCGCCGAACACTCGCGCTTTACGCACGCGCTCGGCGCGCTCGCCGTCGGAACGCGCGCCTTCGATCAACTCGCTCAGTCCGGCGCGGCGTTCTTCGCCGACGCTGCTGATATCGCGTACCAGCGGCGTCTCGTGCGCGCCGCGCTTCTTCTCCACGACATCGGACACGGTCCGTTCAGCCATGCGTGCGAAGCGGTACTCGGCGTCCGCCACGAGCAGCGGACCCGCGAACTGCTCGCGCTCCCCGATCTGCGCGCCGCGCTCGACGGGGCCGAAGTCGAGCCCAACGACGTGCTCGCGCTCGTGCTCGGGGATCCACAGACGCGCTTTCCCGCGTTGCGCGAGTTGGTAAGCGGGCCGAACCTCGATGCCGACCGCATGGACTATCTGCAGCGCGATGCGTATTTCACCGGCGTCGCGAGCGGGCGCTTCGACGCGGAGCAGTTGCTTGCGTCGCTGCGGCTCTTCGAGCGCGAGGGGCGCCCGATTCTCGGAATCGACTACCGCGGCGTCGTCGCACTCGAATCATTCGTCACCGCGCGCTACATGATGTTTGCCTCGGTCTACTTCCACCACACGACGCGGCTCTTCGAGCGCATCTTGCAAGACGTCTTGCGCGAGCTCTGGCCCGATCCGCGCGCGCTCGACGCAATCGACGTGTTCTTGCGCTGGGACGACTTCCGCGTCCTCAACGATCTGCGCGAAGCCAAGAGCGAGGCGGCGCACGCGCTGCGCGAGAGAATCCGCATCTATGGTTTAGCCGCCGAGTTCAACGCCGAACGCGATCTGCGTGCCTTCGAGGCTTGCGAAAAGGCGCTGCGTGAGCGCTACGGCGCAGAGAACGTCTGGGCCGACGAACAATCGCAGGTGATGCACCGCCTGCCGCTCGTCGGTGACGACTCACAGCCGACGGTTTGGGTCGGAACGCCCGCGGGCTTGGTCGACGCCCGCGTCGCGTCGGATTTGATCGCAAAGCTCTCCGGGCGCGCCTACTGGCGCAAACTCTTCGTTCGCAACAGCGTCGCGGAT
>PKZD01000028.1:9695-12015 GCA_003133745.1 Candidatus Tyrphobacter aquilonaris | reverse complement strand
ACGCGGCCTTCGAACTCGCCGCGATACTTCGTGCCCGCGACGAGCGGTCCGAGGGCGAGCGCGACGACGCGCTTCCCGCGCAGCGCCGCGGGAACACCGCCTGCGACGATCCGCTGCGCGAGTCCCTCGACGATTGCGGTCTTGCCGACGCCGGGCTCGCCGACGAGCACGGGGTTGTTCTTGCTGCGACGCGCGAGAATCGAGATGACCCGTTCGATTTCGTCGTCGCGTCCGATCACCGGATCGAGTTTCCCATTTCGCGCGAGCTCCGTGAGATCGCGCGAGAAACTGCCGAGCGTGGGCGTGTTTCCGCCGCGCAGTCGCCGCGTGAACTCATCGACCGGCGAACTGCCCGCCGGTCCTTCGCGGCGCAGGCGATCGGCGAGGATCGCGGTGCCCGCCAAGAGTCCGGCCGCCGCGAGCGCGGCGCCGAGCAACGGCACCGCGGCATTGCGGCGAGCGCAAACGGTGCAGAGGCGCCGCTCGCCGTCGTAGGCGGTTGCGGGTCGCGTGCCGCAGGCGTCGCAGGTAACGTTCGTCATCGCGTCATGGCTTCGCCAGGAAGACGACGTTCACCGTCACCGTGACGGTCGTATTCGAGTTATCGAAGGTCGTCGGCGCGGCGACGCCCGCGCGCATCATCGCGAGCGGCTGCGGCGAGGGAACGTACGCGCCGCCGAGTGAGAGCGACTCGATTCCGGTGATATGCAGGCCGNNACGTTGCCGGCGAGCGAGATCGGCTGCATCTTGATCGCGAACGATCGGTTTACCGTATAACCGTATTGCACGTCCGGAGAGGGGTTGAGCCGCGGACGCGGATTGTAGTTCACGTTGTAGTACGAGAGCGTGATGTTGCTGCGCGCGACGCCGAGCGCGACGACGGCGGCGACGATGCGCTCGTAGGCCGCTTCATTCTGCGAAACCGCATCGCGGGCGGACTCGGCATTCGTCTCGACGGCCGCGATGACCGTGGCCTGGTCGGGCGAGAGCGAGACGCTGCCGGTCCCGGCGACGGCGATCTGGGTCGTTCCCGCCGCGAGCGCCGGGAGCGGGGAGAGAAGAAGTAGGAGCGCGGTCGTCGCGACGAATGCTGGTCTCATAGATTCCGACCTTTCCAACAGGCAGGTAAGCGTGTCCATTCTTTCTTGGGTCATCTTCGGATTCATCGTCGGGGCGGTCGCAAAGTGGATCGTGCCGGGCAACGCGCCCGCGGGCATCCTCGGCGATATCGTCATCGGCATCGTCGGCGCCTTGATCGGCGGCTGGCTCTTCCATTACTTCGGCCATGCGGGCATCGAGGGATTCTGGAACTGGCACAGTTGGCTCACCGCAATCGTCGGCGCGGTCGTCTTGCTCTGGGCAGCAAGGCTGCTCTCGGGGCGGGGGGTCCCATCGGAGTAGCCGCCTAAGTACCAGCGGCCATGGCCTACATCATCACCGAACCGTGCATTGGAACGAAGGACAAGTCGTGCGTCGACGTGTGCCCCGTCGACTGCATCCACGGCAAGGATGACGACACGATGCTCTACATCGATCCCGAGGTCTGCATCGACTGCGGCGCGTGCGTGTCGGCATGCCCGGTCGAGGCGATCTTTGCGGATTCGGACGTACCGGAGAAGTGGCAGAACTACACGGCGATCAATGCCGAGTACTTCAAGAAGGCCGGCACCTGAAGCGTTTGCACGGCCTCGCCTTCGTTGCGATGCTGCTCGTCACTTCGGCCGCATGGGCGGGCGCGCAAACCGCGCCGACGCCGCAGCCCACTGATACGCCAGCCTCTTCATTCATGCCGCTGGCGGCGCCGTCGCTGCAAGCCGGGCCGCCGATCTCCGTCGACGACGTGCTCGCGCAGTCACGCGAGTACGACAACAAGCCGGTCGCCGCGGTCGGCGTCGCCGAGCGCGTGCGCACGGACGCGACGTCGCGCGGATCGGTGCTGCAGTTCGATCTCTGCGGCCATCGCTGCATCCACGTGCTCGATGCATCGAATCCGTCGATTGCTGAAAACTCGACGGCGACGGTGACCGGGACGTTTCACACGCATTTTTCGCACGGCCGTTTTTCGGTCGACGATATCATCCTGATCTTTCCCGGGGGCGCGCCGGCCGACGACTCCTCCGACTGGCTGCACAATCTCGACGGCTCGCCGGAGACGCCGCGCCCGTAAGCGTTATTCCCAGGTGATCGCGAAGGTCGTCTGCCGCTGCGCGACGACGACATCTGCGCCCGCAAGCATTTCGGAGGCGGCCTCGGCGGTCCGAACCGCGCGGATGCTCGCGATCGAGCGCGAGCGGCGCGCGTAGCGCGCGTCCGCGGAACG
>PKZD01000028.1:0-9644 GCA_003133745.1 Candidatus Tyrphobacter aquilonaris | reverse complement strand
TCGGCGTGCACGACGCGCACGCGATCGTAACCGCAGGCGCTCAGCGCGGCGCGCGCCCGATCGGCGAGATCGGATTCGACCTCGATCGTCACGACGAGGCCGGCATCTCCCGCGAGGTGCGCGAGCAGCGCCGCATTGTACCCGCTTCCGGTGCCGATCTCGAGCACGCGCGCGCCGGGTTGCACCTCGGCGAGTTCGAGCATCTTCGCGAGCATGCTCGGCTGCGAGATCGAGGCCAGCGTATTCACGCCTTCGGACTTGATGGAGATGGCGCGGTCGGCGTAGGCGTCCTCCGGCGCAACCTCGGGGATGAAGCGGTGTCGCGGCACGCTCTCGAATGCCTGCGCGAGCGCCGGTGACGTGACGGCGCCGGTGCGCCGCAGTTCGCCGGCGAGTTCTTCACGCAGTCGCGCTTCATCCATCAGGTCATCTTCGACGGAGCACGTTGCGAGGGCCTCGGCGCCTTTCGTGCGAAGCATGCCGCATGGCAGATCAGTGGCTGCACTATTTTTTCGGGTACGCGCCCTGGGTCATCGGCACCGTGATCGTCTTGGTCGCGTACTTCTCGACGCGGAAGACGCCGGTGCATGCGCCCGTCGGCCAAACTTTCGCGTGCGCGAAATGCGGACGGCGCGGCGGCCGCGAGCAGATGGTGCCGGTCGCGCAAGAAGGTGCCATGAGCTGGTGCTGCCCGAGTTGCGCGTCGTAAGAGGCTCAGGCCTCCTGGCCGTAGCCTCGTAGCAGTTCGTGCATGCGACCCGCCATCTTGACGGCGTCGTCCCATTTCCGCTGCCACATGTTTCGCCCGAAGATCAAACCGACGCATCCCGCCTGCATCGCGATGTGCGCTTTGTGGATCGTATCTTCGTCGCTGAGCTTGCTGCCGCCTGAAACGAGCACGAGGCATCGCCCCGCGGAGCGCACGACGCGCCGCAGCGCCTCGAGGTCGTCCTCCTTGAGCGTGTCGTACGGCTTGGGCATCTTCGACGCGGTCGCGTCGTTGCGTTTGGGCTGATTGAGTTTGATGATGTCGGCGCCGATCTCGAGCGCGACGCGCGCGGCGTAGTCGACGGCGTAGAGCGATTCTTGTCCACCCTTGCTGTTGATCGCCGAGCCGCGCGGATAGGCCCAGACGATCAGCGGCATGCCGAGGCGTTCGCACTCGCGCCGCACTTCGTTGCACTGCGCGATGTCGTCGGCTTGCGCGGGGCTTCCAACGTAGAGCGTGTATCCCACCGCATCGGCGCCGAGCCGCACGGCGTCGTCGACCGAGGATGTCAGCGGGCTGAACGGATCGTCGTCGGGAGGAACGTTCGTCTTGCCGTTGATCTTCAACACGAGCGGCACCCTGCCCGCGTACGCGCGATGATAGCGCTCCGCCAATCCGATGTGGAGCGCGATCGCTGAGAAGCGTCCCTCGACCGCGAGGCGGTAGATCCAATCGGTGTCGATCGCGGCGGGATTATCGAAGAAATCGACGGGACCGTGTTCGAGACCCTGATCGATCGGAAGAATCATCAGCGCCCCGTTGGCGGGGCCGTGTTCGAAAAGCAGCCGGTGAAGGCGGGTCCGTTTTCCCGTCGAGAGATGCATCTCGTCGAAGGTGGGGCGGCGCGTAGCGGTGGCGATCATGACGCTTTACGGCTTCGGCAGCGCTCTTGGGCGGTCCCTCGACTTCGCGGCGGCAAGGTGTAGCCTCGTTATAAAGAAAGGGCCACTCGTGGATGCGAGGGTTGGTTTCATCGGCCTCGGGAGAATGGGGGAGCCGATGGTTCGCTCGCTCCGGCGTGCAGGCTTTCCGGTCACCTCGTGCGTCCACCGGAACCGCGCCGCGATGGAGCGTTTGCGCGAGCACGGCGTCGTAGAGGCAGCGGATTCTGCCGCGGTCGCAAGCGCGAGTGAGATCGTCGTGATCTGCGTTCCCGACGCACCGCAAGTCGAGGAGGTGCTCTTCGGCGAGCGGGGCATCGTGCACGGCGCGAAACCGCAGACGACGATCGTCGACATGTCGACGATCTCACCAATCGCCTCACGGAATTTCGCCAAGCGTCTCGAAGCCGCAGCCTTCCATTTCGTCGATGCGCCCGTCAGCGGCGGACCGGCGCGCGCGGCGGACGGCACGCTCACGATCATGGTCGGCGGCGCGGCGGAAGATGTCGCGCGCGTCGAGCCGGTCCTGCGCGCGATGGGTACGCCCACGCACCTCGGGCCGGTCGGCATGGGCGAGACCGTGAAGCTCGCGAACCAGGCGATCATCGCAGGCGTCATGCTCGCGAACATCGAGGCCCTCGTGCTCGCCAAACGCTTGGGGGCAAATCTCGATGCCGTGCGGAAGGTGCTCGCGACGGCTACCGCATCGAACTACCTGTTGGAGCAATGGTTGCCGAAGACGTGGTTTGCCGGGACGTTCGAAGGAGGCTTCTCGCTCGATCTGCTCCGCAAAGACCTCGCGGCCGCGCTCGATGCGGCGCGCGTGCTCGGACATCCAATGCCGGCAACGGGACTCGCGTACCAACTCTACACCACACGCTCCGCGGAAGGAGACGGCGCGCTCGATTACAGCGCGATCGCCAAAGCCTATGAACGAAACGATACCGAAGTCGTCACGCGGCACCTTCCCTAAGAACCCGGACTTCAACAAGAAGATCCTGGTCGTCGACGACGAGGCGGCGATCCTCAAGACGTTGCGCTTCAACCTGGAGCGCATCGGTTATGCCGTCGTCACGGCGACCGATGGGCGAACCGCGATCTCGCTCGCGCAACGCGAGCAGCCCGATCTCATCGTGCTCGACATCATGTTGCCCGTGCTCGACGGCGTCGAGGTGTGCAAGGAGATTCGGAAGTTCAGTTCGGTGCCGATCATCATGCTCACGGCGAAGGATCAAGAGATCGACAAAGTGCTCGCCTTCGAGCTCGGGGCGGACGACTACGTGACAAAACCCTTTGCGCTCCACGAGTTTCTCGCGCGCGTCAAAGTGCGGCTGCGTCGCCCCGCCGGCACGCACGAGGGCCGCGACGAGGCGATCTCGCTCGGCGAGATCGTGCTCGATCCGTCGCGCCAGCACGTCAGCGTGCGCGGCGAAGAGGTCGCGCTCGCGCCCAAGGAGTTCGCATTGTTGCGCGTGCTCATGGAAAATCAGGGGCGGGTCGTCACGCGCCAGACGTTGCTCGACAAGGTGTGGGGATACGATTTCGAAGGCGAGCAGCAGACGGTGAGCGTGCACATTCGGTGGTTGCGGGAGAAGATCGAACTCGACTCCGGGCACCCGCGCCACATTCTCACCGTACGCAGCCGAGGATATATGTTCAGGGCGTGACGACGGCGGATTGGGCGTTGCTCGCCTTTGCGGCCGGCGTCGCGGTGATGTTCCCGCTCGTCCAAATGCAGAGGCGACGCATCGCGTCGCCGACCGCGCTCGCTCCGACGCCCGCGCGACCCGAGGCGAGCGCAGAGGAGACCTTCGCACGGCTTGTCGGCGCATTGCCGCTCGGCGTGCTGCTCGTCGACAATTCGCTGCGCATCGTATATGCGAACCCGGCGGCCGGTGCGATCTTCGCCTTCGACGCGCGCCGATCGCAAGGGGCACACATGCTCAAGGCCATTCCCAATGTCGAGTTGGAGCGCCGCGTGCTCGACGCGCTGCGCGGAGAAGCGTCGGTCGCGTCACTCGCGCTGCCGGATCATACGATGCAGCGGACGTACCGCGTTTCCATTGCGCCGCTCGAGCCGGCCGGTTCGCAGGGCGTCGTCATCCTCGCGGACGATCAGACCGAGCTCACGCGTTCCGAGCGTGCGAGCCGCGAGTTTCTTTCGAACGTTTCGCACGAGTTGCGAACGCCGCTCTCCTCGATCAAACTCATGCTCGAAACGGTCACGGCCGCGCCCGACGACGAAGCGCGCGAAATGTTCCTGCCGCAAGCGCTCACGCAGGTCGATCGGCTCGTCTCGTTGGTCGGACGCCTGCTCGAGCAGGCACGCACCGAATCGGGACAACTGAAGCTCGATCTTGCCGACGTCGATCTCGAGAGCGTCGCGCGACCGATCGTCGCGTCGTTCGATCCGCAGGCCGCGCGCAAGGGCGTGGACTTACAGCTTCAGACGCGGCGGCCGGTGCGCGTCGAGGGCGACGCGGAGCGCCTCTCACAAGTGCTCGTGAATCTCGTCGACAACGCATTGCGTCATACGCGCGAAGGCGGCACCGTCGTGGTCGAGCTGGATGCGCAAGCGAACGAAGCGGTCATGCGCGTGCGCGATACCGGCGAAGGAATCCCGTATCGGGATCTTCCGCACATCTTCGAGCGCTTCTACGTCGCGGATCGCTCGCGCGCGCGCGAAAGCGGCGGAGCGGGCCTCGGCCTCGCGATCGTCAAGGGGATCGTCGACGCCCACGGCGGCTCGATCTCGGCCGAATCCACGCTCGGCAGCGGCACGGCAATCACGATTCGCCTGCCAATCGTTCGCGCACGAACCTCTTAATCTCGTGATAAACGCCGCGTAATGATGAAGCGTTAGACTAGATTCACATGCAGTGGGCAATGGAGCCGGATGAGGCGATGAAACGTCAGATGCTGGCGTTCATCGAAGAGCACTGCCGCGGATTGACCCTCGGCGACGTGCGCGACTGGTACGACGAAGCGCTCCTCGCCGAGCCTTCCGAGGAAGTTTCTTAAGCGTTCTTAAGACCTTCTTAAACTATCCTTACCTCGGCCGCAGGTATCCTATAACTCGATGGTAACCGGCCGCGCTCTGGGGACGTTTGGTTCGATTGCCGCGAACGCCGATCTGGCTCGGAGGGCTCCCGAGATCGAAGTCGCGCCGAAGCTGCGGGTCGAGAAACTCGACGTTCACTACGGCGCCTTTCAAGCCATCAAGAGCGCCTCACTCGACGTGCCCGAGAACCGCGTGACGGCGCTCATCGGCCCGTCGGGGTGCGGAAAATCGACCTTCATTCGCGCGCTCAACCGGATGCACGACGTCACGCCGGGCGCACGCGTGCGCGGGCGCGTCATGCTCGACGGCGAGGACATCTACGCGCCGGGCGTCGACCCCGTCTCGATCCGCCATCGCATCGGCATGGTCTTTCAACGGCCGAATCCGTTCCCGAAGGCGATCTACGACAACGTCGTGTACGGCCCGCGCGTTCACGGCATGCGCGACCGCGCGCAACTCGACGCGATCTGCGAGCGCAGCTTGCGGCGCGCAGCGCTCTGGAACGAGGTGAAGAATCGCCTCGATCGATCGGCGCTCGATCTCTCGGGCGGTCAGCAGCAACGCCTCTGCATCGCTCGTTGTCTTGCCGTCGATCCCGAAGTGCTGCTCATGGACGAGCCGGCCTCCTCACTCGATCCGATCGCGACGAGCAAGATCGAGGACCTGATCGCGGAGCTGAAGGCCGACTTCACCGTCGTCATCGTCACGCACTCGATGCAGCAGGCCGCGCGAATCAGCGATTTCACGGCGTTCTTTCTCTCGGGATCACTCATCGAGACCGGCACGACCGTTTCGATCTTCACCCAGCCGAAAGACAAGCGAACCGAGGATTACATCACCGGCCGCTACGGGTGAGAGAGGCCCGCGTTCGTGAGAATCGCGCGGCCGGGGCCGTGGAGTAGGAAATCAACGAACGCGCGCGCTGCTTGCGGATGCTGCGCGTTCTTCATGATCGCGACGAAGTAACGTATTTTATCCGACATCGAAGCGCGGCCGGGCAACTCGATGAAGTCGAGATGCCGCGCGCGCGCTTCGGTCGAGTAGACGAAACCGAAATCCGCTTCCCCCGTTTCGAGGCGCACGAGCAAGTCTTGCTCGGGGAATATCTGCGCGGGGTTTTCGTCGTCGCCGAGGAGTCTATGCTCGCCTTCGGCTCCGACGAGCATGCGCACAGCTTCGATGGTGTAACGCCCTTTCGGATCGAGTTGCGGGTCGGTGCGCGCGATGTGCCAGCCCACGCCTTCGAGAAGCGTCTTGCCGAATGGAACGTTTGCTTGGTCAAACCAAACGTCCCCGTGGCCCTTTGCTAACGCGATTCCGAGCGAGGCCCGGCCGAGTTGCCACGATTGCGCGACGAGACCGGCGTGCGTGAGTCGCGCGAGTATCGCCGGATCGACGACGATGACGACATCGGGCGTACGAAATCCCGCGAGAACGAAGTTTGCGATCTCCTGGCTCCCGCGCGCCTCGCCTTGGAAGCCAATGCCGCGCTGTGCTAACGCGTTGGCGACGGGGCCTTCCATCGGNNGCTCAGGATGACAACTGTGGGGTCAGGATGACAAAGAGGGCGCGGGGTCAAACGCTGCGCTCGCAGATGGCAAAGACGATGCGGGCGCTCTGCAAGGTGCGCCCCGAACCGGGATTCGTCGCGCAGGAGGTTCCGATACCGCAGATCGGCCCGACCGATGTGCTCATTCGCATCGAGAAGGCGGGCATCTGCGGAACCGATTATCACATCTACGCCTGGGATCACTGGGCCCAGGAGCGCGTGCATCCTCCGTGCATCATCGGTCACGAGTTCATGGGGCGCGTCGAGGCCGTCGGCGATGCGGTGCACGCCGTGCGCGTCGGCGATCGCGTCTCTGCCGAAGGGCATATCGCCGATCTCACGTGTCTGCTCTGCCGCACGGGACAGGCGCACATCTGCGAGCGTTTGAAGATCATCGGCGTCGATCGCGACGGCTCGTTCGCCGACTACATCGCGATGCCCGAATACAATGTGTGGAAACTCGATCCCGCCATCCCCGACGTCTTTGCCGCCGTATTCGATCCGCTCGGAAACGCCGTGCACACCGTCATAGCCGCGGGTGTCAGCACGCGCAGCGTCGTCATCACCGGCGTCGGGTCGATCGGTCTCATGGCGATTCCGGTGGCGCGGGCGGCAGGCGCCGCGACGGTCTTTGCGATCGACGTCAATCGCGCGAAGCTCGATCTTGCGAAGCGCCTTGGCGCCGATCGCACGTTTCTCGCATCGGAGCCCGGCGTCGTCGATGAGATCAGAGCGCTCACGAACGGCGACGGCGTCGACGTGCTGCTCGAGATGTCGGGGAGCGGCGCCGCAATCGACAGCGGGCTGCAGATGGTTCGCAACGGCGGCACGGCTGCGCTGCTCGGAATTCCGAGCGACAACGTGAACCTCAACCTTGCGGAGCGCATCATCTTCAAGGGCTTGACCGTGCTCGGCGTCAACGGCCGCCTGATGTTCGAGACGTGGTATCAGACGCAAGCGCTCGTGAAGAGCGGTCGCGTCGATCTGCGCCCGATCATCACGCACGTGCTGCCGTTTTCGGAGTACGAGCACGCCTTCGAACTCATGCGCGCCGGCGAGGCCGCGAAAATCGTCCTCGATCTCACGGGAGAGGCGAGCGGATGAACGAGCGATTTGAAACGAAGCTGCAGCGCGATCTCGACGCGCTCAAGGCGGCCGGAACGTATAAGCATCTGCGCCACATCACGACGCCGATGGCGCCCGAAGTGCACATGGAAGAGGCGGGAGACGTCGTCATCCTTTCCTCGAACAACTATCTTGGGCTCGCGGATCAAGCCGAGGTCGTCGAAGCCGGAAAACGTGGGCTCGACCGTTACGGCGCGGGCACCGCGTCGGTGCGCTTTATCTGCGGAACCTTCGACGTGCACCGCGCGCTCGAGGAGCGGATCGCGGGATTTCTCGGAACCGAATCGTCGCTCACGTACGTCTCGTGCTGGAACGCGAACACCGGGCTCTTTCCGACGATCTGTGATGAAGGTTCCGCGATCGTATCGGATGAGCTGAACCACGCCTCGATCATCGACGGCGTGCGTCTCGCTTCGAAGGCAAAGCGCGAACGCTACAAGCACAGCGACATGGCCGACCTCGAAACGAAGCTGCAGGCGGTGCAGGGCGCCTTTCCGATCGTCGTCGCGACCGACGGCGTCTTCTCAATGGAGGGCGATCTCGCGAAGCTTCCGGAGATGGTTGCGCTCGCGAAGCGGTACGGCGCGATCCTCGTCGTCGACGATTCGCACGGCACGGGCGTGATGGGGAAAACCGGGCGCGGCACGATCGAGCACTTCGGCTTGACCGGACAAGTCGACGTCATCACCGGCACGCTCGGCAAGGCGCTCGGCGGTGCGGCCGGCGGATTCATCGCCGGGAGCCGCGCGCTCGTCGATACGATGATCCAGCGCTCGCGGCCGCAGCTCTTCTCGAACGCGCTGCCGGCGACCGTCGCGTGCAGTTCGCTCGCCGCGATCGACTACCTGGACGCGCACCCCGAACTCATTACGCGATTGCGAGAGAACGTCGCGTATTTTCGCTCCGCGCTGCAACGCATCGGGTACAAACCGCTCGACGGGGAGAGCGCGATCGTCCCGATCATCGTCGGCGAGACCGCGTTTGCGATCGCGATGAGCGAGAGGTTGCTCGCGCGCGGCATCTTCGTCACCGGCTTCGGCTATCCGGTCGTGCCCGAGGGAACCGCGCGAATTCGCGTGCAGATGAGCGCGAAGCTGACGCGCGAGGAGATGGATCGCGCGCTTTCGGCGTTTGAGGCCGTCGGGAAGGACGCCGGTTTGTTATGATGCGTTGGGCTCTCGCCGCTGTTTTTGTTTCGGCGTTCGTTTCGCCGGGCATCGCCGCCGCGCAGCAGCCGACGAGCGCGCCATCGGGCGCGCCGCCGAGTCAGGCGACGCTCTTTACGCCGCCGCCGGGTTGGATCGCATCTCCGCAGCGCATGCAGCTTCCGACGACGTGGCGCCCTGACGCCCCAGCTGCATTAGGCGAAACGATTTCGATCATGCCTTTCCCGGTCTCGGTCGTCATGAGTAGCATTGCCGATACGATGACGCAGCCGTTTCGAAACATGGGTGCGAGCGTCAGCACGTCGCAGGTGACGCGCTGCGGCGCCCCCGCCACGCTGCTCGTCGCGAAGTTTCCGAACAGCAGCAAGATCATCGAGACAACCTTCGAGTCGAGCAACGGCACGATGTATGCAGTCTCGTACGCGCATGCGGCGGTCGTCGATGCAGCGGCAGAGGCATTTGTGCGCGCGGCCTGCCCCGCATCTCCCGATCGCATCGCCGCGCTCTCTCCGCCTGCGGGCTGGAGCGTAGCGGCGGGCATGCATGCTCTGGGTTCGTGGCAAAACGCGAACGTCGGAGACTCGCTGACCGAGATGATCGGTCCGGCGACGCCCGCACTCGATGCGGCGAGAAGCGCGCAAGCGCTCTCGTCGATGCCGTCGACGCCGAACATGCCGCATATGGTGATTACGCAAAAACCCGGCTTCCTGCTCTGCGGTCATGCCGCAATCGAATCGACCGGGACGTTATCGGCCTCGGCACTCCGCGTGCAAATGGACATCGTGACGACGAGTACTCGCGATCGTTCCTACATGCTGACCTATACGACGCTGCAAACGGCGTTCGACCCAACGGTCGTTGCCGCGATGCACGCGTTCTGCCCGACGTAGCGCTAGCGTCGTCTGTTGGCGGACGTGCTGACTCGCGGTGCGTAACCGGGGAGGACTAAGAGCGCGTTGTTGAGCAGACGCTGCGGCGTCGTGAGGTAATGCCCCCACGCCCAGAGTCCGCTCGACGCGCCGCCGTCCAAGTTCATCGCCTGATACGCGCCGAGCCGGCGCATGATCCGCGCCATCTGATGCAGCGTGCCGGT
>PKZD01000055.1 GCA_003133745.1 Candidatus Tyrphobacter aquilonaris | reverse complement strand
GCGGCGGCGATCTCGCGCATCCGCTCGTTGCCTGCGGGGCGGCCGATCACCCAGATGATGAGCGCAACGCCGTAGAGCAGGGCCAAGACACCGGCGATCAGGCCGGCGAGGATAGCATGTTCAGGAGTCACCCGGCCGTCCGTACGATGAGCCGGAGAGCGAGTCCTTTCGGCAGAAGCACGNNGACGGCAGCGCGAGAAGCCGCGCGCGCCGGTGTCGCGGTCGTCGCGCTCGAAAAAGACGCGGTCGTCGGCGCGAAGCGCGTCTGCGCCGCGGGACTGCGCCCGGGCTTCTGTGAGGAATTCGATCTGCCGCGCGATATCGTACACTACGATACGCCGCGTCTCGCGCTCTTTGACGCACAGGGTGGCGAACACGCGCTCGTCTTCGGTCCCGGTCACACCTCGACGCGCGAGGAACTTGACGGCACGATCGCTCGGCTTGCGGAAGAAGAGGGCGCGCAGATTCGCACGCAGGCACTCTTCCGCGGGATCGTACGCGACGGTGAGCGCACGATCGTCGAGTACGCGGACCTGCGCGAAGGCGCGCGCAAGCGAATCGCCGCGCGCAATGTCTTTCTTGCGCAGGGCGCGACCGCCGTGCTCGAGGATGCACCGTTCGCATTCGCGCGCTGGCGCGACGGTTTGATGACGACGCTCCAATACCGCGTCTACCTCGATCGCCCCGCCGAGCCGATCGCATATCGCACGCTCGAGATGCACTACTATCTCGGCCTCGACGGGCGCCAAGTCGTCGGTTGGATGTTTCCCAAGCGCGACCATCTCGCGATCGGCCTGGGCGTGATCGGGAAGATGGAGGGCGCGAAGCTGCGCGCGGAACTCGATGTGCTCACGCAACGCATACGCGCGCGCCTCTATCCGAGCGCAGTCGTGACGCGCGTGAAGGTCGAAGGGCATCTGCTCTACATGGGGGCTCCGCGCCCGCATCTCGCGGGTGACGGCGTCATGCTAGGCGGGACCGCCGCCGGCCTCGTCGACGCGACGAACGGCGAAGGGATATACGAAGCCGCGATGAGCGGTCGATTCGCCGCGCAGTCGTTGCTCGCCCATCGCAACGATCCACGCCGCGCCGCGCAACGCTATGCGCGCGCCGTCACGGGACGTTTCGTGCGCAGGCTCCAGCATCGGGTCAGGCTCATGCACTTTCTCGAACGCCGCCCCGACCGGTTCCGCATTCTCTTCGAACAACTCGCGACGACGCCGAGGCTTCCGGATATCTTGCACGGTGATGCGCGCGGGCGCACGTTTCGCGACCGCTGCATCCTGTACGCGCAGATGGCGCGTTTCGCGTTGCGCGCGGCGCGATGATCGAGATCGCGAACGACGAGTTTCGTACGCTTCGCGATTTGATCCGCAGCCGCTTCGGCATCTACTTCGACGACTCCAAGGAGTTCTTACTGCGCAGCCGGCTGCAAGGCCGATTGGTGAAAAGCCGCACGCAGAGTTTCGCGGAGTATTGTGAGTACTTGGATCATGCGCCGGGACGTGAGGCGGAGTGGGACGATCTCGCCTCGCTCCTTTCCAACAACGAGACGTACTTTTTCCGCGAGCGCGCGCAGCTTGAAGTCCTTGCCGGCCCGGTGCTCGACGCGGCGCTGAAGGCGCGGCGTCCGCTGCGGATTTGGTCCGCGGCCTGTTCGAGCGGCGAGGAGCCGTATTCGCTCGCAATGAAGTTGTTGGAGTCGGGTCGCGTCGGCCCGGACTCGATTTCGATCCTCGCCTCCGATCTCTCACCGCGGGCGCTCGAGCGTGCTCGGGTAGGCTTCTACCGAGAGTTGGCCTTCCGGGCAACGCCACCGGAGTTGATCCATAAATATTTCCGCCCGTTCGAGGGCGGCTTCTTCATCGAGGAGCCGGTGAAGTCGATGGTACGCTTTGTGCGGCTGAATTTGCTCGATGCGCGGGCGGTGGCGCGCGTCGGCACACAGGATGCGATATTTTGTAGGAACGTGCTGATTTACTTCGACAAGCCGACACAACTTGCGCTCGGCGAGCGTCTCGCGCGCACACTCGCCCCGGGCGGCGCGCTCTTCCTCGGGCACGCCGAATCGCTCATGCGCGCGGCGGGCACGTTGGAAGCGATCGTGACGAAGAGCACGATCTACTATCGGCAGGCGGACCATGCCCCGCGCGATTGAAGTGCTCGTCGCGGACGATTCGGCGTTCATGCGGCGGGCGATCACGAAGATGCTCGAATCGCAGGACGACATTCGCGTCGTCGCCACCGCGCGCAACGGCGAGGACGCGGTGACGAAGACGCTCGCGCTGCGCCCCGACGTCGTCACGATGGACGTGGCCATGCCGGGCATCGACGGTCTCGAAGCAGTGCGTCGTATCGTCGCGCAGGCGCACGTGCCCATCATCATGATTAGCGCGCACACGCGCGAGGGCGCCGAGATCACGTTCCGTGCGCTCGAACTCGGTGCGATCGATTTCATCGCAAAGCCTGACGCGGCGTATTCGAACATCGAGTCGGTTGCCCGCGATCTCGTGGAGAAAGTGCGCGGCTGCGCCGGCGGCGTTGCGCACGTCATCCCGAGCGTGGCGAGCATAGCGAGCGACGTCGAGGGGCCGCCGGCATCGAAGCGGCGCGCCGAGGGCACCTACCAATGCGTCGCGGTCGGCGCGTCGACCGGAGGCCCGGTTGCGCTCACGCATCTCGTTCCGGCGCTGCCCGCCGACTTCGCCGCGCCGGTGCTCATCGTCCAGCACATGCCGCTCGGCTTCACGGGAGCGCTCGCGCAGCGACTCGACGCGCTCTCGAAGGTGCGCGTGCGAGAGGGGGAAGACGGCATGCTGCTCGAGCCGGGGAGTGCGACGATCCTGCCCGCCGGCAAGCAACTCGCGTTGCGACGCGCGGGGGGGCGCGTCACGCTGCATCTGCTCGACGACGAAGGCGATTCGCTGCACGTACCGAGCGTCGACGTTCTTGCCTCCGAGGTCGCGGAAGCGTATGGGGCCGCGAGCGTCGGCGTCATCCTGACGGGCATGGGACACGACGGCGTGGTCGGCCTCCAGCGCATCAAGTCGTGCGGCGGCTACGTCGTGGGTCAGGATGAGATGACGTCGGTCGTGTACGGCATGCCGCGCGCCGCCGCGCTCGCGGGCTTGGTGGACCGGGTTGCTCCGCTGCTTGAGATTCCTGGGATACTCTGTGGATTGTTGCACACAGCCGCTGTGGATTGACGCGGCACCCTCGAACGGTAGGAAGCGGTTGTCAAAGCGCAAAACGACCGCTGGGTGAGCCGCTATGTGATCGGCGGTGTCGAGCTATCTCGCGAAGAGATCGTTCACAAGTATCTCCACCTCGTCAAATACGTGGCCGGGCGGATTTCCGTCGGCCTGCCGCCGAACGTCGATCTCAACGATCTCATCAACGATGGCGTGCTCGGGCTGCTCGACGCGATCGAGAAGTTCGACGACGCGCGCGGCGTGAAGTTCGAAACGTACGCGATCACGCGCATCAACGGTTCGATTCTCGACGCATTGCGCTCGCTCGACTGGGTTCCGCGCGCCGTGCGCCAGCATGCACGCGAACTCGAGCGTGCGCACCAGGAGCTGGAAGCCCAACTCGGGCGCGTCCCGACGGATGAGGAAATGGCCGCGCACATGGGCCTCGACCAGGCGGAGTTCAGCCGCCTCGCGCAGCGCGTTCGCGGTACGTCCGTGCTCTCGCTCGAGGAGTTTCTTCCGAGCGAGAAAGGCTATGAGATACCGCTCGCCGACACGTTGCGCGACGGCGAGGACGTCGTCGGCGAGATCGAGCAGCGCGAGGTGCGCAGCGAGTTGAAACAAGCCGTGGAGAGCCTCCCCCCGCAAGAGCGCAACGTGATCCGCCTCTATTACTTCGAGGGCAAGACCCTCAAGGAGATCAAGGGCGTGCTCGAAGTCTCGGAGTCTCGCGTCTCTCAAATTCACGCGCAGGCGGTCATCCGTCTGCGCCGCCGCTTGCAGGAGCTGCGCGCGGAGCTCGGCTATCGCGAAGGCGACCCCACCGTGAAAAGAAAGTACGTTCGCAAAGACACCGCCTGACGCCGCATAGAGCCGAATGGCTGTCTTAACCGAGCCTTGACAATGCGTGTGCGCGAGCGCACAACGTTTGATTCCCGTTGGGCCTACTCTGTAGTAAGCCGACGGCGGCTCCGCCGGAGAAAGCTCGTTGTATGGGTGCACCCGCACTCCATCCCCATCGCCTCCCGATGCTCTCGCGAGGTAGCTTCAGCTTCCTTGCCCTGATCTTCGCAGTGAGTTTTGGGCTCGCCGCCGACGCTGCTCCGGATTCCGCGACGGCTCCGCCACCCAATGTCGGCTTTGCTCCATCGGGGCAAGTGCCGATCGTCTATAACGACCATCACGTCTACGCGAAGCCCGACGTTATAAAGCAGGATCGCGTGCTTGCGGCGCTCGTTCGCGGCGACACGGTTCTGGTGCCACTGCGCTCGATGTTCGAGCAGATGGGTGCGACCGTGTCGTACGACGCGGCGAGCAGAACCGTTGACGTGACGAAGCCGGGTGCCGACGTCAAGGTGACGGTCGGCAAGCCGGAGGTCATCGTGAACGGCGAGTCGCGTCCGCTGGACTCCCCGCCCATCATCTATGAGGGGATCGTCTTTGTTCCGGTCCGCGTGATCTCCGAAGGCATGGGCGCCTACGTGCAGTGGATGCCGGACCGCCACATCGTCGTGATTCGCTACATACCGCCGACGCCGCCGCCCCCGCCTCCGCCGCCGACGGCGACCCCTCCACCCCCGCCTGCGCCCGCTCTGCCCGCGCAACGGCCATATCGGGGATTCATCGCAGCCGCGTTCGCGGCGCTGAGGAATTATAATGAGTTCTCCGCCGGAGGGTACTGCCCCGAATCGTACGTCGTGAGCGGAGCGTATGCGTTGGATTCAGGTTTCGCCGTGAAAGTCGACTACCGCCAAGACGCCTACGTCACGAGCGACAACTTTGCCGACATTCTCGGCAACCAGTACACGCGCTTTGCGACCATCGACGGCGGCACCGCGGCCACGCCCGTTTTCTTGGCGAGGCAGAGCACCTTGGATGCGCGCCTCGAGTACCGGATCACGGCTCCGCGGATCTACGTCGGGGTGGGCTTCATACACACCGCCAACAATTTCGGATATCCGAGCCTGAACGCTCTCGGCGTAGGAATCGAAAAGCTGCCCGATCTGCGATCGGGGATCAGCCTCTTCGGCTCGGTGTTCTACTATCCGAGCGCGAGCGGAAACTACACGGTCGTCGACCCGACGAGTTCGAACTTCGGCAACGCCTATCGGCAACAATACGAGATAGTGAAGTACGACGTCGGCCTCACGTTCGCCATCGCCCGTTCCCCGGTGTACGCGTACGGTGGTTTCAGTGACGATCAGTATGCCGCGCCGCGGAACGCGCCGATCGGCCAGACGCACGCCGGTCCGTACATCGGCCTCGGCGTTCGGTTCTAAGGGAGTGGAAAGGAAAATGAACATGCTCAATGGCCCGCGCTTCCTCCAGATCCGGCGGCTTGGCGCTCTGATAGCCCTCGCGTCCCTCGCCGCGTGCGGATGCGGCAATTGCACCGTGCCGCCATTTCGCTCCGGTCCCGGCGTGGGCGTAACGCCGACTCCGTCGCCGACACCGTTTTTGGCGTGCAACCAAGGCGCCTCCGCAATCGTGCTCGGCCCGGCGCTCGCGCCTTTCGCCGTGTTGGCCGGTTCGGCGGTCTCAAATGTCGGGAACACGCTCGTGACGTACGCCCCCGGCGCCGTCACCGGGGGCACCAACGACGATCTCATCGGCGTATGGCCGGGCACCTCGGTCACGGGCTTCTACCCGCCTGGAACGGACACGGATGGGACGAACGCAATATACGCAGCCGGCTACAATGCGAACACCGCCGTCCCACTCGCCGCCCAAAGTGCTCTGACCGTCGCGTATAATACCGCCGCCTTGGAGCCGGGGGCCACGAGCGTCGCCGGGGACCTCGGCGGGCTAACCCTTACGCCCGGCGTCTACAAATCGACTTCAACGCTCTTGATTGCGTCGGGAAACCTGACGCTGAACGGTCTTGGCAACCCGCAGAGCGTCTTCATCTTCCAGGTCGGTTCCTCACTCACGACGGTACTCAACGGCTCACTCGGCGGCAACGTGATCTTGGAGAATGGCGCGAGCGCTTGCAACATCTATTGGCAGATCGGCAGCTCTGCAACGCTTGGAGGCGCGACGTTCTACGGCAACGTGTTCGCCTATTCGTCGATTACGATAAACGCCGCAACGTTCACCGGTCGAGCGCTCGCGGGGGGCAGCGCGTTGGGAACCGGCGCCGTTTCGATCCCCATCGCGGCTGGGTCACTCATCACCAACCCCGGCGGCCAGTAACGCGATGCGAAAGGTGAAGCATCGAATGCCTTGTTATCCCGTGCGCAGCGCTGAATGCCTCGTCGTCCTGAGCGGAGCGAGCGGAGCGAGCGAAGTCGAAGGATCGTCTCTCGATCCGCGGAGCGGGTCGCCGTTCGGTTTCCGCCCGACCGGTTAGAAGGACACCCTCGTGACGCCGCGCATAGCCTGGCGTCAATGAGTTTCATTTCGCGCCTCAAGCAAACGTTCACGCGGGCGCGCGATGGCTTCGCTGCGATTCGAACGCTCGGGCGCGAAGGCAGGCCGCTCGATTCTGCCTTCTGGGAAGATTTTGGCGACCTGCTCGTCGCTGCCGACTTCGGCGTCCCGACCACGGAGAAGATCGTCAGCGGACTCAAGACTGTCGCTTCACAAGAAGCATGGAGTACCGGCGATCAGGCGGTTGCGCGATTTCGCAAGGACGTCGAACGCTTTCTTCAGGTAGAGGACGGCGCCGACCTGAAGCTCGACGTGAAGCCCGCGGTGATCCTCGTCGTCGGCGTCAACGGCAGCGGCAAGACGACGACGATCGGCAAGCTTGCAAAACGCCTGCGAAATGAACGCAAGCGCGTGTTGCTCGTCGGAGCCGATACGTTTCGTGCGGCCGCGGCGGAACAACTCGAAATCTGGGCGCAGCGCAGCGGCAGCGAGATCGTCCGCGGAACGGACGGCGCGGATCCCGCAGCCGTCGTCTTCGACGGCATTCGTGCGGGCAAAGCGCGCGAGGTCGACGTCATCCTCATCGACACCGCCGGGCGCCTCCAAACGAAGACGAACCTTATGGAGGAGCTGAAGAAGATCCGGCGCGTCATCGAGCGCGAGACGGGCGGGCCGCCGGCGCAGACGCTGCTCGTACTCGACGGCACGACGGGTCAAAACGCGCTCTCGCAAGCGCGGCTCTTCCATGCGGCGACGCCGCTGACGGGCGCGATCGTCACGAAGCTCGACTCGACGGCGAAGGGCGGCATCCTCGTCGCGATCGTCGAGGAGCTGGAAATTCCGATTGCCTTCGTGGGCCTCGGTGAGGATGTGGACGACCTCGTCTCCTTCGATCCTACGGCCTTCGTCGACGCCCTCTTTGCCGATGGCTTGTCACCCTGAGCCGTGTCATCCTGAGCCGTGTCACCCTGAGCCGTGTCATCCTGAGCTTGTCGAAGGACGAAGGACGAAGGACGAAGGGGCGAACAGGAGTTCGATGACCCGGGAGGAATCCTCGACCTCAGACGTGGTGCCGGAAAAGAACAAGGCCACCCCCTTGGCACCGCAGGCCAGTAGCGTGATGGGCGTCACGCAACGCTGAATGGAGTAAAAGGATGGCGCAAGACGAACGGCAGGTCGCCCTGGCGAACGCGCTCGTGCAGATCGAGCGGCAGTTCGGCAAAGGCTCGATCATGCGCATGGGCGATTTCCAAGAACGCATGGCCGTCGAGGTCATTTCGACGGGCTCGATCGCACTCGATCTCGCCCTCGGCATCGGCGGCTTGCCGCGCGGGCGAATCGTCGAAATCTACGGACCGGAGTCGAGCGGTAAGACGACGCTCGCGCTCCACGCGATCGCGGAGGCACAGAAAAACGGCGGAACCGCGGCCTTCGTCGACGTCGAGCACGCACTCGACCCAAACTACGCGGCCGCGCTCGGCATCAAGCTCGAAGATCTGCTCGTCTCTCAGCCCGATACGGGCGAGCAGGCGCTCGAGATCGCTGAGATGCTCACGCGCAGCAATGCGGTCGATGTCGTCGTGGTCGACTCGGTCGCGGCGCTCGTCACGAAGGCGGAGCTCGAGGGCGACATGGGCGACGCGCACGTCGGCCTGCAGGCGCGCTTGATGTCGCAGGCGTTGCGCAAACTCACCGCTGCGATCTCGCGCAGCAAGACGGTGATGATCTTCATCAACCAGTTGCGTGAAAAAGTCGGCGTCATGTTCGGGAGTCCCGAAACGACCTCCGGCGGCCGCGCGCTGAA
Source organism: Candidatus Tyrphobacter aquilonaris (assembly GCA_003133745.1). GTDB lineage: Bacteria > Vulcanimicrobiota > Vulcanimicrobiia > Vulcanimicrobiales > Vulcanimicrobiaceae > Tyrphobacter > Tyrphobacter aquilonaris. The sequence goes on along the minus strand of PKZD01000055.1, from coordinate 61,386 downwards.
GTTCTACGCATCGATTCGCCTCGACGTCCGGAAGCTCGAGCAGATCAAGGTCGGTCAGGACGTGGTCGGCTCGCGCACGCGCGTCAAGGTCGTGAAGAACAAGGTTGCGCCGCCGTTCCGGCAAGCCGAGTTCGACATCACCTACGGCCATGGCATCAGCAAGATGGGCTCGATCCTCGACGTCGCGCTCGACCAAAACGTCGTCGGCAAGAGCGGCTCGTGGTACACGTATGGCGATCAACGTATCGGTCAAGGCCGCGAGAACGCGAAAGCCTTCCTGGAAGAGCATGGCGACCTCGCAACCGAGATCGAGGCAAAGATCCGAGAGCAACTCGGCAAGAGCGTCTCGCGCAACGGCCATGCAACCGTAACCGTCGGCACCGTCGAGGAGTAATGCCTTGTCGGCCTGGGCGACTGCGCTGCGCGTTCTCGCGCGGCGCCGGCTGACCGAGGCGCAGCTCCGGCAGCGTCTCGAGCGCAGAGGTTTCGACGACGACGCGATCAACGGCGCCGTCGAACGCTGCAAGGCGGCGGCCTTTCTCGACGATCGCCTCTTCGCCCATCTGTACGTCGAGGGACGACGCAAGGCGTGCGGCAACGCGCGGCTCGTCGGCGAGCTCGTGCGCAAGGGAATCGACCGCGATGCTGCCGCTGCGGCCGTCTCCTCGATGCCTCGCGGCGAGCGGGAGCGCTGTGAAACCGCGCTCGCAACGCACGTTCGCACGCGCCCGCAATCGAGTTACCCGTCGACGGCGCGCGCGCTCGAACGCCTCGGCTTCCCCGCGCCGCTGATCTACGGCGTGCTGCGCGAACACGCGGCACGCTATGGTCCGCTTGCGGGAATCGACGTGGAGGCATTGGCCTAAAGCCTAGGCGCAGGGGCACCTACCGCAGTATGGCCGGTACGCAGATTGTCGTCGCTGAGGACGACGTTGCGATCCGCGAACTGCTTCGGGATCATCTCCAGCGCGAAGGCTACGCCGTCGTTGCGGTCGAGGATGGGCACGCCGCGTTGCGCGCCGCACGCGAGCTCGCCGACCTCTTGCTGCTCGATCTCGGATTGCCGGGCATCGACGGTTTTGATGTCGTGCGCATGCTGCAACGCGAGGGGCGCCTGCCGCCGACCGTCATCCTCACCGCGCGCGCGGCCGAGATCGATCGTGTCGTCGGCTTCGAGCTCGGCGCGGACGACTATATCTGCAAGCCGTTCTCTCCGCGCGAGTTGCTCGCACGCGTTGGAGCCGTGCTGCGGCGCCGAGACGGCACGCAGGCGTTGCGCACGCTGAGCCTCGGGCGCCTCGAGATCGACGAACGCGCGCGCGAAGCACGCGTCGACGGGCATTCCGTCGCGCTCAAGCCCCAGGAGTACGCGTTGCTCGTCGAGCTCGCATCGAATCCCGGCGTCGCGCTTTCGCGGGAGCGGCTGCTCGTCCGAGCATGGGGCTTCGATTTCGACGGAGGGGAACGAACCGTCGACGCGCACGTCCGGCGCCTGCGAGCGAAACTCGAGGAACGCTTCAACCTGCCGCCGTTCATCGAGACGCTGCATGGCTTCGGCTACCGGTTCCGCCGCGCGTAAGCTCGCATCGCTTCGCGCGCTCGCTTCACCGGTCGTCGCTTCGGTCGCGCGGCGGCAGGCGGTGCCGCTGCTCGTGCTGCGATTGCCGGAGTTCGAGGAGGTCGCCTGGCAGAAGAGCACCCGCGCGGCGCGCACGCTCGAGCGCGAAACGATGCGCGCATTCTTACGGGCGGCGCGGCACATCGTTCGTGCGGAGGATGCGCTCGCACACGATCGCGGCAGCGACCGGTTCATCGTCGCGATGCTCGCCGGTTCGCGTGAGGGCCGCGGGCCGAACGCCGCGGATTGTCGCATGGCGCTCGAACGTCTCGCCGCGACGATTGCGCGGCAGACCGGGCGGCGGACCGAGAGCGGATGGTGGGCGATCGAGCGCGTCGACGGCCCCGGCGACTTGGAGCGTGCGATCGCGCTCGCGCTCGAACGCGGTGCTCGCGAGCGAGAGCGGTATGAGTTTTTCGCAACAGTCGGCCATGAACTCCGCACGCCGCTCGCCTCGATTCGTGGCTATCTCGAGAGCGTGCTCGACGGCGACTCCGATCCGTGCCGAACGCGCCGTTTTCTCGAAACCGCGCGGCGGGAAACGCTGCGTCTCGGGCGCATGGTCGACGGAATGCTCGAGTTCTCGCTTCTCGATCTCTCGCCGCCCGCACTCGGCACGCAGGCGTGCGACGCGCGCGAACGCATCGACGCCGCGATCGGCTCCCTCGCTCCGGCGGCGCAGCGGCGCGGCATTCGGCTTGAATCCGATGCGCCTCGCGCAGTCATGCTGCGCATCGACGCCGATTCGTGCATGCACGTCTTGCTCAATCTGATGGACAACGCGATTCGACACGCTCGGGAGAACGGCACTGTCCGCGTCGCGTGCGCGCGCGAAGACGGCTGCATCGAAATCGCCGTCGACGACGACGGAGCGGGGCTTGGGCCGACAGGTGCACGCGGTCACGGACTCGGCTTGACGATTGCACGGACGATCGCCGAGCGTGCGGGCGGCGCCGTGCATCTGGACGCGTCGGATCGAGGCGGCGTGCGCGCGCGGCTGCTGCTGCCCGAGGCGCCGTGCCCGAAAGCGGAGATCGCCGAGAGCTCGGCGTAGTTTCGCGGGCAGTGAATCTGTCCTCGCGAGTTCCGGCGGCAATCGGCGAGATGCTTTTCGATGCCGAGGCGATTGCGGCGCGCGTGCGCGACCTGGGCGCGCGCATCTCGAAGGATTACGCCGGAAAAGTGCCGATGCTCATCGGCGTCCTCAATGCGGCCGCGCCGTTCTTGGCCGACCTCTCTCGGGCCGTGACCGTGCCGGCGGAGTTCGACGTGATCTCGGTCACGAAGTTCAGCGACGCTTCGGGCATACGCTTCGAGAAGGACGCATCGCATTCGGTCGAGGGGCGCCACATTGTCCTCGTCGAGGATACGATCGACACCGGCCTTACGATGCAGTACGTCGTCAGGACACTGCGAGCGCGCAAGCCGGCGTCGCTCGCGGTCTGCGTTCTGCTCGATCGGCCGCACCGCCGCGTCGCGGACGTCGAAATCGCATACAAGGGCTTCGACATCCCCGACGTCTATGTCGTCGGTTACGGCCTCGACTATGAAGGCCGGTATCGGGAACTTCCCGCGCTCTATGCGCGAGGCGTCTGGCCTGCGTAACGCGCTTCGCGCATTCGCGCTCGTCGCGTGCGTCGCCGCCGCACTCGCGCCGCACGCCGCGTCGTCGCTCGAGCTGCCCTCGATCGAACGGGCCGCCGAGACGTACACGAACTCGAACGTCCATCTGCAGGAGATGTTCCGCGCGGCGCTGCTCGACACGGGCACACTCGCGCAGCAAGCGCCGGACGGCACGGCCTACGTCGTGACCGGCGACATCCCCGCGGAGTGGCTGCGCGACGCGAGCGCGCAGGTGCGTCCGTACTTGTATTTCGCGAAGGACGATCCGAACGTGCGGCAGTTGCTCCGCGGCATCATCGAGCGGATGGCGAAGTACATGCAGATCGACCCCTACGCGAACGCGTTCACCCTGGATTACCGAGTCTTCGAGCAGAAGTTCGAGCTCGATTCGCTCTCGTATCCGGTGACGCTCGCGTGGAGTTACTGGAAGACGACCGGCGACACGTCGATCTTCAACGAAGATTTCTCGAGGGCACTGGACTCGATGCTCGCGACGATGCAGCGCGAGCAGAACCATCCTCGCGATTCTCGCTACACGCATCGCGAGATTTTCAACGGCTCCGGCAGAGCGGTCGGCTACACGGGTATGATCTGGACCGGTTTCCGCCCTTCTGACGACGCCTGCTTCTACAACTTCCTGATTCCATCTGAGATGTTCGCAGTCGTGGCGCTCGGCGACATGGCTGAAATCGAGCGCAGCGTCTATCACAACGTCGTGAAATCGAGCGAAGCGATCGCGCTGCGTGATGAGGTGCAGCGCGGCATCCAAACCTACGGGCTCGTCCTCGTGCCGAAGTACGGTTACGTCTACGCCTACGAAGTCGATGGTCTTGGTCACGCGATCTTGACCGACGACGCAAACATCCCAAGCCTGCTCTCCGCGCCGTATCTCGGCTACACGATGCCCGCGGATCAGTTCTACTTGAATACGCGCAGCTTCTTGCTCTCGCAGGACAATCCGTCGTTCTACCAAGGCAGGGTGGCGCGCGGCATCGGGAGTTTTCACACGCCCGACCATTGGGTCTGGCCGCTCGCGCTCGTCATGCAGGGGCTGACGTCGACCTCCCAAGCGGAGCGGCAAGACGTGCTCAACGAGTTGCTCGCGAGCGATCCCGGCGATCACCTGCTCCACGAATCATTCGACGTTGACGACCCTTCGCGTTTCACGCGCCAAGCCTTCGGCTGGCCGAACGCGCTCTTCTCGGAGTTCGTCATCACGCAGTTTGAAGGGCAAGCCGAGATCCCGATGGGCGACACGAGCGACCTCGAGTTCCGCTCGGAGTGACGTGAGCGTCGACGTCGTCGTCGGCATCCAGTGGGGGGACGAAGGCAAAGGGCGCATCGTCGACTTCTTCGCGCGCGAGTACGACGTCGTCGCGCGCTTTGCCGGCGGCGACAATGCCGGGCACTCGCTCGTCGTCGGAGAGAGGAAGATCGCGTTGCGGCTCGTGCCGTCGGGTGCGCTGCAGCCAAAGGTGGAACTCTTCATCGGCGGCGGCTGCGTCGTCAATCCGCGCACGCTCGTCGAGGAGTTCGACATGCTCGCGGCGGCCGGCGTCGATCTCCGCCGCATCGCGGTCTCGGACCGCGCCCACGTCGTGCTGCCCGAGCATGTCGAACGCGACCGGCATCAAGAGGAAGCGCGTGCGGGAGACGCGATCGGTACGACCGGACGCGGGATCGGACCGGCATACGCGGATCGCGCGGCGCGCACCGGCGTCACGATGCGCCGCTTCTGCGACGAAGAGCAAGCGCCCGAGGCCAGGCGCATCGCACCGCACATCGTCGATGGCGTCGCTTACGTGCACGAGCGGCTCGAGCGTGGGAAGAAAATTCTCGCGGAAGGCGCGCAGGGCACGATGCTCGATGTCGTCTACGGCACCTATCCGTATGTCACGAGTTCTCAGACGATCGCCGGTGCCGCGTGCACCGGACTTGGGATTGGCCCGCGCGTGATCGGGCGCGTCGTCGGCGTCGCGAAGGCGTACTGCACGCGCGTCGGCGCCGGTCCGTTCCCTTCGGAGTTGAGCGGCGAGACCGGCGAACGGCTGCGCGAGCGGGGTCGCGAGTTCGGAACCGTGACCGGCAGGCCCCGTCGCTGCGGATGGTTTGACGTCGTCGCGGCACGCTATGCCGCGCGCGTCAACGGACTCACGTCGCTCGCGCTCACGAAACTCGACGTGCTCTCGGGCTTCGAGCGCGTCGGAATCGTGACGCGCCATCGCGAGGCCGGCGCGGTGGATGTCGAGTATGCCGACGGTTGGAACGAGGACCTCCGCGACGTTCGCAAGATCGCCCACCTGCCGCGCGCCGCTCTCGCCTATGTCGAACGGCTTGCCGCGCTCATGGACGTCCCCGTGGAACTCGTCTCGGTCGGCCCCGAGCGCGAGCAGCTCGCACGCTGACGGCATGAGTCGAGGTGCGATTGCCGAAGCCAGCGAGATTCGTTCCCGTTGCCTGGAGGAGTTATTGCATGCCCTTGCGCCTGGTTTCCATATCCATTGCCCTGCTCGTTCTGCTCGCCGGTTGCAAATCCACCGGCACCGCCTTCAATCCGCCCGGCGGGATCGGCGGCGCGCGAGCCGCACATATCGTCGTCGGCAGCACGTGCAACACGTCGGGCGTCGCGACCTTCGCGGGAACGGCGACCGGCAACGTTGCGCCGACGACGAACATCGCCGGGGGCTCGACGCAGTTGAGTGTTCCCGATTACCTCTTTGCGACGTCATCGACGCTCTACGTGACCGACGAGAGCACTGACGAAATTCTCGAATGGCCGTCGAGCGCCACCGGCAACACGGCGCCGACCGTGACGATTGCGGGCGCGAACACCACGATCGAGAGCCCCTCCGGCATCGAAGTCACCTCGGGATCGATCTACGTTGCAGACTTTGATGCACCGGCTATCGATATCTTCCCGGCGAGCGCGAGCGGCAACGTCGCGCCGACCGCGCGAATCACCGGTGCAAATACACATCTGCAGGAGCCGAATGGACTCTGGCTCGACGCCTCCGGCAACATCTGGGTTGCCGATCAGGGTACAAACGCATTAATGGAATATGCGCACGGTGCGACCGGCAACGTCGCGCCGATCGCGACGATCTCCGGCGCGACCACGACGATCGCAGGCGCCGGCGGCATGTTCGTCGACAGGCACGGAAACATCTGGACGAGCGATTATAGCACGGACAGCATCCTCGAGTTCGCGCCGGGTTCCAACGGCAACGTCGCTCCGAGCAAGACGATCACCGGCGGTAACACGGGTCTTTCGAGACCCATCGACGTCGCGGTCGATGGCGCAGGCTACGTCTACGCCACGAATCTCGGCAACAATACGGTCGACGTCTTCTCGCCGACGGCGAGCGGAAACGCCACACCGGTGCAACTGATCGGCGGCGCCTCCACCGAACTGGGCTGCACCGCGGGCCTCGGGTTGTACTAGAAAACGGGCCGCCCCTTGTCATTGCTTCGCGACGTCGTGAAGGGGTGGCGATGGGAAGGCCTCGCTTCGCGCTCGCGCCGCTCCTGCAGCAGCGCCGCCTCGTGGAAGAGCGCGGTCGGCAGCGTGTCGCGGAGTGCGCGAGCGCTTGCGCCCGGGCGCACGAGGCGTGGCTCCGCGCCGTAGGCGAACTGCAGGCATCGGCGCGAGAGGCGGCCGTCTTGGCGCGGCTCGAAGCGCGGCAGCGCGAAGCCTGGCTCGTGCGCGAGCGACGGCGAGAGGAGCGTGAAGCGCAGGACTATGCACGTGCCCGGCGGTAAGTCGGCGGCCTTGCACGTCCGCGTCCGACGCCTTCCCGCCGACGTATTCACGCCGATCGGCGCCTATCTCGCCCTCGCGCGCGGTACGCCGTCGTGCCTGCTGGAATCCGTGGAGCACGGCGGCCGCATCTCACGTTACTCGTTCATCGGCATCGACTATCTCGATGCGCGGAGTTTCGACGCGACGCCGTCGCTCTTCGCCGACGTGCGCGCGTTCGTCGAACCGCACCGCTTATCCGATGGCGAGGGCGTACTCGGCGGCGCGCTCGTGGCGTTCGGCTACGACGCCGCACGTCCGAGTGCCGGCCTGGCCGCGCGCACGGCCGATGCGCCGGCAATGCCGGCTGCCTACGCCGCTATCCCGTCGAGCTGGCTGATCTTCGACCATTTCAATGACACGCTTACGATTTGGGCGTGCGGCGGCGACGCCGCCGCGGTGGAACGGCGCATCGACGGCTACGCCGAACGATTGCAGCGCCAGCCGCCCGCGCTGCCGCGCCCCGTTCGGGCCGTGGGGCGAGTCTCGGAGACGATCGACCGCGCCGCATATCTGCAACTCGTCGAGCGCGTGAAGCGACACGTCTACGACGGCGACGTCTACCAACTGCAGTTGGGCATTCGCTTCGGCGCGGCGCTCGAAGGCGACGCACTCGATCTCTATCGCGAGTTGCGGCGGCGAAATGCGTCGCCGTACATGTTCTTCGTCGAGGGCCCGTTCGGCGAACTCTTGGGCGCCTCGCCGGAGTTTCTCGTGCGCCTCGAGGGACGCCGTGCGCGAATCCGTCCGCTCGCCGGAACTCGGCCGCGCGGCACGGATGACGGCGAGGACGCGCGCATCGCCCAGGAACTGCTCGCGGACGAGAAAGAGCGCGCGGAGCACGTGATGCTCGTCGATCTCGGCCGCAACGATCTCGGTTCGGTCTGCGAGTACGGCAGCGTCGAGGTCGACGAGTTGTTGCAGATCGAGCGCTACAGCCACGTCATGCACATCGTCTCCGACGTGATCGGGCGTCTTCGGCCGGCGTGCGACGCGCTCGATCTCTTTGGTGCCGGGTTCCCTGCCGGCACCGTGACCGGGACGCCGAAGGTACGCGCGATGCAGATCATCGACTCACTCGAACCCGTCACGCGCGGGTTCTATGCGGGCAGCATCGGCCGCTGGAGCTATGGCGGCGATTTCGATTCGTGCATCACGCTGCGCAGCATCCATGTCCAGGACGGGCATGCGTGGTGGCAGGCTTCCGCCGGGATCGTCGCCGATAGCGATCCCGCGGCGGAGTATGAGGAGATATTGAGCAAGACCCGCATCGCGAGAGAAGTGCTCGGCGTCACGACATGAAAGTGCTCTACGTCGATCACTACGATTCGTTCGCGTACAACGTCGTGCATCTGCTCGCGTCGCAAGGGGCGAAACCCGACGTCATGCGCAGCGACGATCCGCGCCTCGAACGCAGCGCGCTCGCGCGGTGCGATGCGCTCGTCGTCGGACCCGGACCGGGGCATCCGCGGGATCTGCCGCGCGTGCTTGCGTTGCTGCGCGCGGCAATCGAGGGCGGCATGCCGGTCTTCGGCGTCTGCCTCGGCCTCCAGGCCATCGGCGAAGTGCTCGGCGCGACGGTGACGCACGCGCCGCGCATCATGCACGGCAAGACCTCGAGAATCGAGCACGACGGCAGCGGCCTCTTCGCGGGCGTGCCCTCACCGCTCGTTGCGACGCGCTATCACTCGCTCTGCTTGGCGCCGGAGACGCTCCCGGCGTCGCTGCTCGTGACGGCACGCAGCGAGGACGGCGTGATTCAAGCGATCGCGCATCGCGAGCGCCGCGTGCAGGGCGTCCAGTTCCATCCCGAGTCCGTCTTGAGCGAGCACGGCGCCCGCATCATCCGGAACTTTCTCGACTCGGCGGCGTGATGGAGTTCTGGGAGCGCTACGCGATTGCGCTGCTCGTCGTCGCTCTCATGCTCGGCGGACTCTCACTCCTCGGGCGCGGACTGCAGCGACTGCGTCGACCGAGAGGCTCGCGTCGCATCGAGGTCTTGGAGAGCGTCATGATTGCGCCGCAGGCGTCGATCCACGTCGTGCGCATCGGCTCGCGCTGCATGCTGCTCGGCGCAGGGCGCGAGCGCGTCACGGCGCTCGGCGACGTGCCGGACGAAGGCGGCTCTAGTAGGTGAACTGCCCGATGGCGTTCAGACCGCTGTCGGTGAAGTAGAGCTTGTTGTCGAAGGCGATGATCGCAAGTTGCGGCACGGAGCCTGCCTTGAGCGGGAAGCTCTTCATTGCCGCGGTCTGCGGGTTGTATTGCAGCACGGTCGGCGAGCCGCTCGTGCAGAAGACGTAGAAGTCTCCGTCAACGCCCTGCCGCAGCGCGCCCGGGCTCGCGCATCCGGTGAGCGTCGTCTCCGTGATGCTGCCGTTCGTCGCAATGCGTCCGAGTTTTCCGGTCGCGCGCTCGGTGAACCACAGCGCGCCGTCGGATCCGGGAACGATGTCGAACGGTTGCGAGGCTGCCGTCGGGATCGTGTAGAGGGTTACGGTTTCGCCGGGCGTGATCGATCCGATCTGATTGCTGCCGTTGAGCGTGAACCAGACGGATCCGTCGGAGCCTTCGGCGGCGTTCAGCGGCGTCGTGCCGGCGACCGCATAATCGGTGATCGAGCCGGCGAGCGTTGCGCGGCCGATGCGATTGGTTCCGGATTCGGTGAACCAGAGCGCGCCGTCGGATCCGAGGACAATCGACGTCGCGAGCGCACTTGCCGTCGGAATCGCGAACTCGGCGAAGTTCGCGGTCGAGGGATCGTAGCGTCCAATCTTGTTTGCGCCCGTAGCGTATTCCGTGAACCACAGGTTCCCGTCGGGACCGAACGTGATGCCGTAGGGCTCCGATCCGGCGTTCGGCAGCGGAAACTCCGTGAATGTGGCGCTCTCATCGAGCAGTGCGATCTTGTCGCCGCTCTCCTCGGTGAACCAGATCGCATTCGAACTTGACGTGATGCCGATCGGAAAAGACGCGCTCGTCGGAACCGTGTAGGAACTCGTCTCCGAAGGGGCGGCCGGCGTCGGCGTCGGCACCGTGGCGCCGACGGGATAGGTCTTACCGCAGCCGGCCAGCAGTATGGCGGCAATCACCGCGCCGGTGATCAAGCCCAGCGTACGTTGCAAGATGCTTCCCCCTGGAGGTTCTCTGTGGTCAGCCTTCCTTATTGGCAGACGGCCCCGGCGTTTCCCCCGAAAGCCTCGCCTCGCCGCACGAGACGGGTCGGGACGCTCGCTTGCACAACCTTTACAAGCGGTCGCGGCGCCTGCGGTAAAGAAGGGTGAGGCTGCGACCGATGGGCTAGAAGTGTGGGGAGCAAGGATGAGTAAACGAGTCCTCATCGTCGACGACGCCGTCGTGATGCGGATGATGATCAAGGGCATTCTCGCCAAGAGCGGCTTCGACATCGTCGGAGAGGCGCAGAACGGCGTGGAGGCCGTCGAGAAGTATGTCGCGCTCCGACCGGATCTCGTGACGATGGACGTCGTGATGCCGGAGATGGACGGCATCACTGCCGTCAAGCAGATTCTCGCGCACGATCCCGCGGCGAAAATCGTCATGTGCACCTCGATGGGACAGCAGGCACTCGTCGTCGAGGCGATCCAAGCCGGCGCGAAATCGTTTATCACGAAACCATTCCAGGCTCCCAAGATCGTCGACACGCTTACGAAGGTGCTTGCATGACGGCTACGCTCTCGCTTAACGAACTCCAGAAGGACGCGCTCAAAGAGGTCGGCAACATCGGCGCCGGCCACGCGGCGACCGCGCTCTCGCAACTCCTGAATACGAAGATCAGCCTCGTCGAGCCACGGATCGACGTCGTGAAGTTTCGCGATCTTGCGAGCCGCATCGGGCATGTGAATCGGTCGGTCGCGGCGCTGCACATGTACGTGCGGGGCGAGGCTCCGGGGCAGATCGTCGTGCTCTTCGACCGCGAACAAGCGGTGGATTTCGTGAGCCGGTTCATTCGCCGGATCATCGGAGACATCAATATCTTCGATTCCATCTCGGAATCGACGCTCAAGGAGCTCGGGAGCATCGTCGCGGGCTCGTACCTCTCGGCGATCGTCCATCTGACGAACGCTCGACTCGAGCCCTCCGTGCCGACGCTCTCGTTCGGCACGATCCAGGCGACTTTTCACAGCATGATGTCGATTCTGCCTGACCAGGACGTCTTTCTCGTCGAGAGCGTCTTCCTCGACAAGGACGCTGCAATCGGCGGCGAGTTCATCCTCATCCCCGACGTGGGATCGCTCGAGCCGCTCCTCTCCGTTTTCGGCGTCGATTAGGCTCGCCTTCGCCGCAGGCGGAGCGCAAGCGCGAACGGCGAAATCCCCTCCATGCCTGACGAGCCCTTCGACCGCGCGGAGTTCGTCGCATACTTTCGCGACGAGACGGAAGAGCTGCTCCATCGCATCGACGCGGACTCGCTGCGTCTCGAGGAGTTGGCCGCGGCGGGAACCTACGATGCCGAGATCGTCAACTCGCTCTTTCGGGCGCTCCATACGGTCAAGGGGAACGCGGCGATGCTCGGTTTCGCCGAGGTTGCGGGCCTCGCACACGGACTGGAGAGCCTCGGCGATGCGCTAAGGACGAAACGCCTCGCGCTCACCGAACCCCACGTTGACCTCTTGCTGCGCGGCCGCGATCTGTTGACCGGGCTCGTCGCGAACGCGCTGGGCGGCGGCGACGCACCGCGGGGACTAGCGGAGTTCTTGGAAGGGCTCGACGACGTCGTCGGCATCACGACGGCCGAGCGAACGCAACTTGCCGGCGACCCCGAGGCCTTCGAGGCCGAGGTCGCGCGCATGCTCGCGCAACCGTCGAATCCCGAGGCGTCCGCCCGCTCGACGCTGAAAGCGCCGGCGCGCCATCCGACGATTCGCGTCGACATCGACCGGCTCGACGCGCTCATGAATCTCGTCGGCGAGCTCGTCGTCAACCGTACGCGCATCTCGGAGATCGCCGCATCGCTCGCGCGCCTGAAAGCCGACGATGCGCTCGTGAAGGCTCTTTCCGAAAGCGCTGCTCTGCTCGCGCGCACGAGCGGCGAGATCCAAGAATCGTTGATGAAGGCGCGAATGGTGCCGATCGGTCAGGTTTTCGAACGCTTTCCGCGGCTCGTGCGCGACGTTGCGAAAGCGCGGCACAAGGAGGTTCGGCTCGATATCGGCGGGGCGCAGACGGAACTGGACAAGACGATCGTCGACGAGATCGGCGAGCCGCTCATGCACCTCTTGCGCAACTGCATCGACCACGGCATTGAGATGCCCGAGGAACGCGAGGCGGCCGGAAAGCCGCGCGCCGGGAGAATTTCCTTGAATGCCTATCACGGCGGCAATCAGATCATCATCGAGATCGCCGATGACGGCCGCGGCATCGACTTGGAACGCGTGCGAGCGCGCGGCATCACGCTCGGCCTGATCTCACCGGAGGAACGGCTGACCGAGCAAGAGACAATCGAGTTGATCTTCACGCCGGGCTTTTCCACCGCCGAGGCCGTCTCCGACGTCAGCGGTCGCGGCGTCGGCATGGACGTCGTGAAGAAGAACGTCACGCGCCTCAAGGGCGTCTTCGAAGTCGACACCGAAGGCGGCCGCGGGACGCGCTTCACGATCAAGCTGCCGCTGACCCTCGCGATCATCGGGGCGTTGCTCGTCCGCGTCTCCAAGGAGCTGTTCGCGATTCCGCTCGATTCCGTCATCGAATCGCAACGCGTCGAGATCGCCGACATTCGCACCGTGCAGGGCAACGAAGTCGTCACGTTGCGCGAGCAGATCGTCCCGTTGCTGCGAATCGCGGAGTTCTTTGAACTCGGAGGCAGCCGCGATCCGGAGAAAGTGATGGCGGTGATCGTCGGCGTGCAGGGGAGGCAGGTCGGGCTCGTCGTGGACGCCTTCGAGGGCGAACAGGAGATCGTGATCAAGCCGCTCTCCGACGTCGTCGGGCGAATCCCCGGAATATCGGGCGCGACGATCCTCGGAAGCGGCGCGATCTCGCTCATCATCGACGTGCATACGCTCGTCACGGACGCGTACGGGACCGGCCGGGTCGCGCGCGCCGAGTATTCGGGGGTTTAAGGAGTATGTCAGAGAGCGTTCAGGTCGCGACGTTCCACCTGGGATCCGAAGAGTACGGCGTGGACATCTCGCAGATCCAGGAGATCATCCGCATGGTCGAGATCACGCGCGTGCCGCGGACGCCGGATTTCATGGAAGGGGTCATCAACCTGCGCGGCCAGTTGATTCCGATTATCGACTTGCGCGCTCGCTTCGGCATGGAGCGCATCTCGCCGACGAAGAGCACGCGCATCATCGTGACGGACATCGGCACGAAGCGCGTCGGCATTATCGTCGACAGCGCCTCGGAGGTGCTGCACATCCCGATCGAGGCGATCGAGCAGGCTCCGGAGATGATCGCGGGCATCGCCACCGACTACCTCCAAGGCGTTGGGAAGGTGGGCGACCGCTTGATCATTCTGCTCGACCTGACGATGGTCATCTCCGGCGCGCAACGCCACGAACTGGAAGAAACCCCGCTCGTGTCATCCTGACNNAGGCCACACTTGTCATCCTGAGCTTGTCGAAGGACGCGGGAGAAACACCCGTCGAGGACGTAGAAAAGAACATGCACCGCAGGCTCCTCGTCATCGTGATGCTCGCCGCCGCATTCGTGGCGTTACCTTCGCACGCACCTGCGGCCCGGCCGACGCCCCAGCCTACGCGCACGCCGAAAGCGAAGGCGCACACGCCGGTGCCGCTCCCGGTCATCTACCATGGCGAGGTCAGCCCGCTCTGCGCCGCGCTCGCACAACATATCAAGCCGGTCATCGGGATGATGCTGGAAAACGATCGGACGATCGCGCAGAGTCCGGCGCTGCTACGCGAATACAACGACGCGCTCGCAAATCAAACGCACACGGGCGACTCGATAAATACCGCCGAGCGCGACCTCACGCTCTACCATCTCGAGCAGCTCGCCGCCCCGCTCGCGCACAACGTCATCGCGATGCAGAGGGAGCTTGAGGATCCGACGATATTCCCGCCGAACCCGACAAGCGACGAAGAGAAACAGCTCGACCAGATGCGCAACGATCTCTTGAAGGCACTCGCGGCGCAGGCGGTCTCGCTCGACATCGTCAACGGATACGTCGCGACGCAGCAGTTGGCGCAGATGCAAAACGAAGGGATGCACGACCCGGCGCTCGCCGCCATCAGCGGTTCGGACCAAGCACCGGGCGCAACAACGGCGCCGACGACGCCGAACCCGATGCTCGTCGATCCGAATCAAGCCGGAGTCCACGGCGGCAACCCGTACGCGATGGATCCGCTCGCGGTCCCGGGCATCACCGGCTCCGTCGGCAGCTCGCCGCTCCTCCGATTGATCGAAGCGCTCCAATACCTGCAGGGCGAGACGCAGCGCCGCGAAGGTATTGCGGCGCAAACGGTGATCCGCGCGAACGGCGCCTGCGCGCCGCGGCCGGCGCCCTCCCACTCGCCCCATCCCTAGTCGACGATGGGTGTGATTTGGTGACGAGGTGGGTATCAGGAAGCAATGAGTAGCTTGGCAAGCCTCCTGTGGACCATCATCGTTATTCTCTTCGTCCTGTGGCTGATCGGATTTCTCGTCCACTTTGGGGGCGGGCTGATCCACATCATTCTCGTCGTCGTGGTGGTGCTCATCATCATCAACCTTCTGACGGGCCGCGGAGCGCGAGTCTAGCGTTGTAGGGTCGATCGGCAGTACGGTGCGTCGCTTACCCGGCGCGCCGTACGTTCTTTTGGGCGAAGCCGGCGCCGGTTTCGTCGGGGGAGCCTCGCGGGTAAGACGACGTACATGGCCAAGAAATCTAGTTCTCGCAAGAAATCAAGCCGTAAGTACGGACCGAAAGCGGGCAAGAAGGTCGAGCGCTCCATGCACGAGATGAAGCGCGGACAACTCAAGTCCGGCAGATCCGGTAAGAAGGTCACGAGTCGCAAGCAGGCGATCGCGATCGGCCTGAGCGAGGCGCGGGAAGCCGGAGCCAAGGTGCCACGCAAGAAATCCACGCGGAAGAAGTCTTCGCGCAAGAAATCCACGCGCAAGAAATCTCAGCTCACAACGTCAAGCGGCCGCGCCCGATTTCGTCATCCGCCATGCCGTAGTAGATGTCGAAGCTACGCCCAAGCCGCGCCTCGCCCTGGGGGTCGATCCCGGTCGGGAAGACGACGTCACCGACCGTTCCCGAGCGCTCGCCCTTTGTCTCGGGAACGAATAACGGCTCCTTCGAACGGTAGATGACGCGGCTGAGGTCCTCGGCGTCGAGAACGATGAGGCCGGCGCAGTAGCGCAAGAGCGTGGTGCCGCTTGCGTCCACGAGAGGATCGACTCCGTGGATCACCGAGAGCCACCCCTCGCGAATGCGCACCGGGGGCGTGCCTGCGCCGACTTTGATGCTTCCCCACGAAGCGCGCGGCAACTTCAAACGGTGCGTTTCGACCACGCTGCAAAGGTTGTGCTCGTCGCGGAGCACATCAGCGACCGGAATGTATCCGATTGCGATATCTTCACGTTCCCGCAAAGGGAGTCGTTCCAACGCCGGCCATGCAAGGGCTCCTCTTTCGACCGACACTTCCAGCGTCGGGCGATGATAGAGCGCAAAGGAGCGGACGCCGCTCGGCGAGCGTACCGGTTCGGGGAAAAACGCGGCATCTTTGTCTGCGAACGGCGCATCGCGTTCACGAAATTTCAAGAGCCCGAGCCGCTTCCAAGCAAGTCCGTCCTGTGAGATCGCAAGGGCGATCTCGGGGCCGCGCGGACCGAGTGCGACATACGCCATGACATAGCGATCCAATGCCTCGATGAACGTGACGCGTGGATCCTCGCAGCCATAACCGTCGGGGCCGTCGCGCCTTTCATACGGGGCCTCCGGCTCGAGCGCGATGCCGAGTTGATCGAGCAGCAGCGCTCCGTCCGCACGTTCGTACGCACGGAAGGACCCGATGCGGGAGATGTTGCCGGGAAGCACCATGCGCGGGTAGAGCTGAAGTCCACTGTTGCGTAACCGGGCGCAGGCCGGGTTGAGGATGCATTCGCGCCTATCCGGCAAGTCATTCGGCTGCAGCGCGACACCGAGCCGTTCGAATCGAGGCCTAAGGGTCATAGGGTTCTTATTCCCGAGGACGGGCGGCAGGTAAGCAACCTTCTTGACATACGAACATATGTTCGATTAGCATGAGGGCCCATGGCTCTGCCGGCGGCCCTCTCGCGACCCCCGCAAACCGCGAAGCGCGAGGCTTTTGAGGCGCTTCGGGAGCGCCTGCGCTCCAGCGACATGTCCCCTGCCGCGCCCCGCCTGCCCAGCGCGATCCCGGACCTAGACCGCGCGCTGGGCGGGGGCTTCCCCCGCGGCACGCTCGCGACGTTGGAAGGGGCGCAAAGCTCGGGGCGCTGGGCGATCGTTGCACGGCTCTTGGCACAGGCAACCCGGCGAGGCCTTGGGGCGATCGTCGATGCGGGGGCGCTCTATCCCCCGGATCTCGTCGCGGCAGGGGTCGCGCTCGAGCGGCTGCTGATCGTTCCCGCTGCAACGCCGTTGATCGTCGCGCGCGCGGCCGATGTGCTCCTGCGCTCGCGTGCCTGCGCCGTCATCGCGCTCGCCGCGCCGTCGCTGCGAGCGACGATGTGGAGGCGCCTTGCCGGGCTCGCACGCAAGAGCGGCGCGCTGCTGCTCGTCGTCGCGACGCAGCCGTCGCCCGAACTGCAGGCGGCCGCCGGCGTACGCGTGCGCTGCGAGCGCAATCGCGGTGTCACATGCTTGCGGTAGCGCACGCCCCGATGCTGCTCTGCGTGCTCGCGGATACCGGCGATGCGATGCTTTGGGAGCGGATGCTCGACGCGCTCGATGCGGTCTCGCCGCTCGTCGACGATGTTCGCGTAGGCGTCGCCTACCTCGACATGCGCGGCATGCCCGGCAATGCACGGCGTTGGATTGCCGACGCGCGCGAAGCGCTCGCATCGTACGGCGTGAGCGCGCGCATCGGCGCCGGTAAGAATAAGTTCACCGCGTATGCCGCCGGCCGCGTGTGCGACGGCACGATCTGCGAAGCGGGAGGAGAACGCGCCTTTCTCGCGCCGCTTCCGATCGATCTGCTGGAAATCGACACGCGAGTGCGCGAGCGATTGCGCCTTCTCGGCGTGACGACGCTCGGAGCGCTCGCGCGCCTGCCGCACGGAGCCTTCGTGCGTCGATTCGGTCCCACTGCAGCGCGATGGCATGCCTGCGCGTGCGGCGAGGATCGTTCCCCATTCTTGCCGCGCGCCCACGCCGTCGCGATCGAGGCCGCGACCTTCGGCGAAGGGCGCGTCGAAGAGGAGGCGCAGCTCTTTTTTGCATTGCGCGTCGTGCTCGCGCGCGTCTGCGCCGATTTGGAACGCTGCGGAAAGCGCGCGGGCGCGCTCGAGTTGGCACTCGAGTTGGAAGATGGAACGGATCGCCGGATCGAGATTGCGCTCGCCTCGCCAAGCGCACATGAAAAGACGCTCGGCGACGTCGTGCGCGCGAAAATGACCGGCAGCACCTTCTCATGCGCGATCGTCGGCCTACGCCTGCGCACGCTGCGAATGGAAGAAGGCGGAGAGGCGCTTCCGATTTTTCCCGCGGACGACGTCGACCCGCGCTCCGTCGCGGTGACGCTCGCACGGCTCGAAGCGGTGACCGGGGAGCCGCCGCGCCGCGCGCTCACGCGTGCCGCACACGCGCTCGAGCGCCGCTTTGCATACGAGCCATTCCACGCACCTCGCTCAGGACTAAAGGCGCTAAGGTGTCATCCTGAGCCTGTACCTTGTCATTCTGAGCCTGTCGAAGGACGACTCGTCCCCCAACTCCAGCTGCTCGCGGTGCGCGAGATTGACGTACGCTTGTGCGGCGGCGCTCCCGCGTTTGTCGACTCGCGTAAAGTCGTCGAGTGCAAGGGGCCGTGGCGCATCGAGGAAGGCTGGTTTACCGATACGCCGGTCGCACGCGATGAATACGATGTCTTGCTCGACGACGACAAGCTCGTTCGCATCTACCGTCAGGGGCGCCACTGGTACCTCCGCGGCGAGTATGACTGAGTATGCGGAGTTACACGCGTGGTCCAACTTCACGTTTCTCGCGGGAGGATCGCATCCCGAGGAGTTGATCGAGCGCGCCGCCGAGCTTGGCTTGGCGGCGATTGCGCTCACCGACCGCGATGGGCTCTACGGCGCGGTGCGCTTCTCCGCACACGCGCGCCGGTGCGGCGTCGAAGCGATCGTCGGGAGCGAACTGACCTTCGAAGACGGCGCGCGCCTCGTGCTCCTCGTCGAAAACGACGCGGGCTATGCGAACCTCTGCGAGTTGATCTCGCGCGCGCAACTGCGCGGCAGCAAGGGCAACGCGCGCTTACGGTTCGACGACCTGGAATCCAGGAGCGACGGGCTCACGGCGCTGCTCGGCGGAGCGTGGGCGCAACGCGAACGCGCGCTCGCGTTGCAGGCGCTCTTCCCAAGACGACTGTACGTCGAGCTGCAGCAGCATCTCACGAAAGAAGAAGCACGCTGCAACGCGCGCCTGCGGCGTCTCGCGCGCGAACTCGAACTGCCCGTCGTCGCCACGAACGGCGTCGTCTATGCGCGCAAAGAAGACGCAATGCTCGCCGACGTGCTCGCTTGCATCAAAGAAACGGTCACGCTCGAAGAGGCGCACGCGAAGAACCGGCTTCGCCAAAATGCGGAGTTTTATCTGAAACCGCCGCGTGCGATGCATCGCCTCTTCCGACAGCAGCCCGAGGCCATCGAGGCGACGCTCGAAATCGCGCGGCGCTGCAGCTTTCGATTGGGGCGCCTCATCGGACAGTTTCCGCTCTTTCCGGTTCCCGACGGTGCGACGCCGCAATCCTATCTGCGCGAGTTGGTCGCGCGCGGTGCCGCGGAGCGCTACGCCTTGCCGCTGCAGTCGAAGGTCGAGCGCCAGCTCGAGTACGAGTTGGGCATCATCGCGAAGATGGATCTCGCGGGTTACTTTCTCATCGTTTGGGATATCGTGCGCGCCGCCGTCGAGTTGGGCGTACTCTGCCAAGGTCGCGGCTCGGCGGCTAACTCCGCGGTCTGTTACGCGCTCGGCATCACGGCGGTTGATCCGGTCGGCATGGACCTGCTCTTCGAACGCTTCATGTCCGAGGAGCGCCGCGAGATTCCCGACATTGACGTCGACTTCGCGCACCAAGACCGCGAGCGCGTCATTCAATACGTCTACGAGCGTTACGGGCGCAGCAATGCGGCGATGACGGCAGAGGTGATCACGTACGGCGAGCGTTCCGCGATTCGCGACGTGGGCAAAGTCTTTGGCCTCGGCTGCGACGAGAATGACGCGGTCTTGACGTTTTGCCGGCGCATCGAGAATTTTCCACGGCACATGGGCATCCATTCCGGCGGAATGGTGCTCACGCGCGATCCGCTCGTGCGCGTTGCGCCGGTGGAATGGGCGACGATGCGCGACCGCACGATCGTGCAATGGGACAAGGACGACCTCCAAGAGCTCGGACTCATCAAGGTCGACCTGCTCGGCCTCGGCATGCTCTCGCTCCTCCGCGAAGCCTTCTCAATTCACAAACGCGTCTTGCGCACAGAGCTCGCGCTCCACACGATCCCGCCCGACGACCCCGAGACGTACGCGATGATGCAGCGCGCGGATACGATCGGCGTCTTCCAGATCGAATCACGCGCGCAGCAGTCGATGCTCCCGCGCATGAAGCCGGCATGTTTCTATGACATCGTCATGCAGGTAGCGATCATTCGACCGGGCCCGATCCAAGGGCAGATGATCCATCCATTTCTGCGCCGCCGCGCAGGCCTCGAGCCGGTAACGTATCCGCATCCGAAGCTCAAAGCGGTCTTGGAGCGCACGCTCGGCGTGCCGCTCTTCCAGGAGCAGGGAATGCGCCTGGCGATCGAAGCGGCGGGGTTCACGCCGGGTGAAGCGGACGTTCTCCGGCGCGCGATGGGGCACAAACGCTCGCATGCGCGCATGCGTGAGGTCCACGACCGGCTCGTCGACGGCATGGTGCGCAACGGCATCGAACGAACGGCCGCGGAGCAACTCTTTGCGATGCTCGAAGGCTTTGCAGACTACGGATTCCCGGAGTCGCACGCGGCAAGTTTTGCGCTGCTTGCCTACGCATCGGCATACGTGAAGTGCCGTTTCCCCGCGATCTTCGCGGCGGCGATTCTCAACGTCCAGCCGATGGGATTCTACTCAACCGAGGTGCTCGTCAACGATGCGAAGCGCCACGACGTCGCGGTCAAGCCCGTCGAGGTGAATGCGAGCGAGTACTGGTCGCACGTCGATCGCGAGGGAGCGTTACGCTTGGGCTTCCATGTCATTCGCGGGCTCGGGGAAGCGCAACGCGGGCGCCTCGAAGCGGCGTTGCGCGACGGAGCCTTTAGCGGCATCGTGCCCTTCGCGCGCCGCACGCAACTGGAAAAGGAGGCGCTCGAAAACCTTGCCATTGCCGGCGCCTTCTCGCCATGGTATGCGTCGCGGCGCGAGGCGATGTGGGCGCTGCGCGCGCTCGACGAACGCGAAACGCGGGGCGAGCTGGGAAAGCTCATGGACGTCGAGGAACCGCCGGTGCGCTTTGCATCGCTCGCGCCGAAGCAGCGCACGGCCTTCGATCTCTGGTCGACCGGCATCACGCCGGAGGGGCAAGCCGTCGAGCACTTCCGCGAGGAGTTGGAACGCCACCGCGTCATCCCCGCGGCGCGATTGCCGGAAATGCCCTCAAACCTGATCTGCCGTGTCGGCGGTCTCGTGATCACGCGCCAGCGTCCGGGCACCGCGAAAGGTTTTGTCTTTCTCACGCTCGAGGACGAGACGGGGTTGGTGAACGTCATCGTGCGCCCCGACGTCTACGAACGCCACCGCCGCACGATCGACGTCTCGTCGATGCTCGTCATCGAGGGCAAACTACAGAAAGAGGCGGGTTGCGTTGATGTGCTCGCGCGAAAGTTCTGGAGCTTCGATTCCGGCGGCATCGTCGACGGCATCCACGCCCGTAACTTTCGCTAGGTGCTATTGCGCGGCACGTTGGTTGTACAGCCAGCGGAGGAAGGGCGAGAGATAGGTTCCCGACGGCAGCACGTAGTCGGCGCGAGGGAGAAGGTCTTGCGTCGGTATCTCCGATCCCACCGGCAACGTGGGCGAAAGCGCGTTGTGTTGCGGAGAGAAGCAGAGCGGCCACGGCATCTCCCCGCTCTCCGCGGCTCCCGTGCTGAATTGGACGTCGTAGTGTACGTAGTAGCAGTCCAGCCCGTCGCCGATCCAGTTCCTGATCGGCGTGACGACGTCCACGGCGCTGATTTGTTTTCCGTTAATGCCCGACGTGTTCACGTACGCGCGACGATACGCCGATGCGGGGCGCGGCGGGATGGTCGCGATGCTGAGCGGGTTGTCTTGCCGGCGTAACTGCGCGACCTCGCGCGTGAATGCCGCCTGCTCGCGTGCGAGGCGCTGCGCGAACGTCTGCGCCGCCGGAGCTGCGGAGCGTTGCGGCTGCGGCATCGGCGTGGCGGAGGGCGCCGGCTGTGCCAGTTCGTGGTAGGCCGGCGCCGCCGCCGCAACCTGGCGTCGCGGACGGACTTGCGGACGCGGTGCGACCGGGCGCGCGGATTGCGGGGCACGCACGCCGCGATGTCTCGGCTGCGCCCGCTCCGGCACGCTGCGGTGTTCGATCCGGGTCGATGACGAGAGCATGATGATCTGCGCGGGCCTGTTCGGCGGGTGCAGCCACGCCGGCAGGTATCCCCTGAACGCCCCATAGAGAACGAAACCGAGCGCATGGATGAGCACCGAGAGCGCGACCGCCCAGAAGAGCAGGGAATCGCGGCGCCGGTACAGGGCCGAGTCGGAGATCACGGCGAATCCGTGCAAGAGAACTCGAGCATCGAGGTGGAGAGAGTTGGCGAAACCAGGGCAAGATCACTTGCGCACCCTACTCTGGATCGGCGCCGCCGGCGTGGCGGCCGTCGTGACGTTCACCGTCGTGCGCGCGGTTATGCTGCACCGGCCAAAGCCGGATGAGACGAGCCGCCGGATCCAACAGTTGATCGACGAGGCGAACCAGCTGCTCAAGACGCTTGACGAACAGCGAAGCAGCGCCTAGCGCGACCCTCGACGCGCTGCGCGTCGGCAGCGAAGTCGACCTGCTTTTCACCGATCTCTTGGCTAATGGGCAAGCCGTCGGGCGCACCGCCGGGCTCGTCGTCTTTTGCTTCGGTCCGCTGCCCGGCGAGCGCGCTCGCGTTCGCATCACGACGCGCAAACCGACCTACGGCGTCGGTGAGCTCGTGCAGCGAACCGATGCCTCGCCGGATCGCACGGAACCCTTCTGCCCGGTCTTCGGCATCTGCGGCGGCTGCCAAGTGCAGCATCTGGCCTACCCGGCGCAGTTGCGCTGGAAGCGCGATCTTCTGCGCAACGCGCTGCGGCGCATCGGCGGCATCGATGCCGAGGTGCACGAAACGATCGGCATGCGCAGTCCGCGCGCCTATCGGAACAAGTTCTCGCTCGTCGTCGAGCGGCGCGCTGCGGGAACGGCCGTTGGTTTCTACCGCGCGCGTTCGCACGAAGTCGTTCCGATCGATCGTTGCCCCGTCGTCTCGCCGCGCCTCGATGAGTACATCGGCATCTTTGCGAACGCGCCGACAGATTCTCCGGCGAGATCCGTGCTCGGCGACGCGCGGCACGTGATCGCGCGCCACGCGCAGGCAACCGACGAAGCGGTGCTCGCCGTGACGACGCCGGGGAGATCCGAGGCTGTGGCCGCCGCCGCTCCGGCGCTGCTGAAGGCATTGCCCGCGGCGGTCGGCGTCGTCAACTCCTTCGAGCCGCCGAGCGCCAACGCGGTGCTCGGCCGCCGGAACAAGCTGCTTGCCGGGCGGGCGGAGATCGAGGAGTCGATCGGCGGAATCCGCTACCTCGTCTCTGCCGCGTCCTTCTTCCAAGTCAACGCCGAGATCGTTGCGAGAATCTTCGCGGCACTTGAAGGCGAGCCGATCGCGCGGCGCGTCGTCGATCTCTATTGCGGGATGGGAACATTTTCGCTCCTCTTCGCCAGACGCGGAGCGCACGTGCTCGGCATCGAGGAGAACCGGCACGCCGTTGCGGAGGCGGAGGTCAACGCGCGCCGCAACAATCTCCATGAGGCCGCGAGCTTTCGAACCGCGCGGGTCGAGGACTTCACCGCTTCGGAAGAGGGGCGCGCGGCGCTCGCCGCAGCCGAACTCGTCTTCCTCGATCCGCCCCGCAAGGGAAGCGACGCCGTCACGCTCGGGGCCATCGCAGCCGCGCGCGTCGCGCGCGTTGGCTATCTCTCGTGCGATCCCGCGACCCTCGCCCGGGATTCGAAGTTCCTCGTAGCCAACGGATACGGTCTCACGAGCGTGCAGCCATTCGACATGTTCCCGCAGACGGGGCACGTCGAGGCGCTCGCCGTTCTGCAAAGGACTTAAAACGACTACACATGCCCATTGACGTCCGGTACGTCGCGAAGTTGGCGCGCATCGAACTGACCGACGAAGAGGTCGAGCGTTTCGGCGCGCAGCTGGCCGAGTTGCTCGAGCACGTGAAGACGCTCAATAGCCTCGACGTTGCAGCCGTCGCCGCAACCGCGCAGGTCGTGGAATCGCGCAATGTCATGCGCGACGATGCGCCGCGCGCGTCGCTCGATCGCGAGACCGTGCTCGAGCAGGCGCCGCAGCGGCAGGGCGCGTTCGTCCGCGTCCCGAGGATCATCGCCGAATGAGCGTCCTGACCGAACGCAGCGCCGCGGAGATCGCGCGCGACGTGAACGCGCGGAAGCTCTCCGCACGTGAAGTCGTCGACGCGACGCTCGCGCATGTGGACGCGATCGACGCCGAGGTCGGCGCGTACCTCACGCCGCTCCACGACCTCGCGCGCGCGACGGCATCGCGGGTCGACGAGCGCGTCGCACACGGCGAACGCCTGCCGCTGGCCGGCGTACCGCTCGCCGTGAAAGACAACATGTGCCTCGTCGGCACGCGCACGACGTGCGCGAGCAAGATACTGGAACGGTGGAGCGCGCCGTATACTGCAACCGCGGTGCAGCGCATGCTTGATGCCGGCTGCGTGCCGATCGGGAAGACGAACCTCGACGAGTTTGCGATGGGCAGCTCCTGCGAGAACTCGGCGCTCGGCGTCACGCGCAACCCGTTCGATCTCACGCGCGTGCCGGGCGGCTCGAGCGGCGGATCGGCGGCGGCGGTCGCCGCGCGCGAAGCCACGATCGGCCTCGGGAGCGACACGGGTGGATCGATTCGCGAACCCGGTGCGTTCTGCAATCTCATCGGATTCAAGCCGACGTACGGACGCGTCTCGCGCTACGGATTGATCGCGTTTGCTTCCAGCCTCGATCAGATCGGACCGCTGACGCGCAGCGTCGAGGACGCCGCGCTCGCCTTCGACGCGATGGGGGGCCACGATCCGATGGATGGAACCTCGATCGATCGGGCGCTCGAGCCGACTGCGACCGCGCTGCGCGAGGATCTGCGCGGCCTTCGCGTCGGCATCGTCCGCGAGTTCGCATTGGATGCGCTCGGCCCCGAGATGGCGGCCGTCTACGAGCGCGCGTACGCAGACCTCAAAGCGCTCGGCGCAACATTGGTCGACGTCTCGCTACCGACCGCCGAGCATGGCCTTGCGACGTACTATCTCATCGCACCGGCCGAGTGTTCGTCGAATCTCGCGCGCTTCGACGGAGTGCGGTATGGCCTCCGCGTCGACGGCCCGGACGTCAACGCGATGTACGAGCGCACGCGCGCCGCCGGATTCGGTGCGGAGGTCAAACGCCGCATCCTGATCGGGACGTATGCGCTTTCGAGCGGCTACTACGACGCGTACTACGTGCGCGCGCAGAAGGCGCGCACGCTCATCGCGCGCGATTTCGCCGACGCCTTCGCCGGCTGCGATCTCATCGCGTGCCCGGCAACGAGCTGCCCGCCGTTTGCGATCGGAGCCGTCAGCGATCCGTACAGCATGTACTTGATGGATTACTACACGATCCCGATGTCGCTCGCGGGAATCCCCGCGCTCTCGGTCCCGTGCGGATGGGTCTCGGAGGGCGGAACGCCGTTGCCGATCGGGCTCCAACTCGCCGCGCCGCACTTCGCCGAAGGGCTGCTGCTCGGCGCCGCGCACGCGTACGAGCGTGCGACGGAGCACGCATCGAAACACACGCCGCGCGCGGGAGCGCCGGCATGAGCGCGTACGAAGCGGTGATCGGCATCGAATGCCACGTCGAACTGAAGACGGAAACGAAGATGTTCTGCGGCTGTCGCAACGAGTTCGGCGGCGAGCCGAATACGAAGGTCTGCCCGGTCTGCATGGCGCTGCCCGGTTCGCTGCCCGTTCCGAATCGCAAGGCGATCGAATACATGCTGCGGGCGGGCGCCGCCTTCGATGCCGAGATTCCCGAGTTCTCGAAGTTCGACCGGAAGAACTATTTCTATCCGGACATGCCGAAGAACTATCAGATCTCGCAGTACGACATGCCGCTCACGCAAGGCGGCGTCGTGCGCTATTGGCTCGAGGACGGTACGATGAAGACGTGCCGGCTCACCCGCATTCACTTAGAAGAAGATACCGGGAAGTCGACGCATGCGGGCTCCGGTGACGGTCGGATCGCGGGCAGCTCGTATTCGCTCGTCGACTACAATCGCGCCGGGGTGCCCCTCATGGAGTGCGTTTCGGAGCCGGAACTGCACGGCGCGGACGAGGCGGTCGCGTATCTCGAATCGCTGCGGCGCACGCTCTTGGAGCTCGGGGTCAGCGACGTGAAGATGGAGGAAGGTTCGCTGCGTTGCGATGCCAACGTCTCGGTGCGTCTCGTCGGAGCGGCGGAGCTCGGCACGAAGACGGAGATCAAGAACATGAACTCCTTTCGCTCCGTGCACCGCGCGATCGAGAGCGAGATCGAGCGACAGACCACGGCGCTCGAGAGCGGGGCGCGCATCGTTCAGGAGACGCGCGGCTGGGACGAGATCCACGGCGTCACGCATCCGATGCGCAGCAAAGAGGAAGCGCACGACTACCGTTACTTTCCCGATCCCGATCTCGTGCCGCTCGAGATCGCGGCCGCTCACGTCGAGCACCTGCGCGGCGCGCTTCCCGAGCTTCCGTGGCGGCGCTTCGAGCGATACACGGTGCAGTATGAGCTCGGGGCGAAACAGGCGACGCAGTTGATCGACAATCCGGCGCTCGCGCGGTATTTCGATCGCGTCGTCGAGGCGAGCGGCAATCCGCAACAGAGCACGAACTTCGTGCTGGGCGAGCTGTCGCGGCTCGCGAACGAGCGTGGCGTGTCGGTTGCGGAGTCGGCCGTCACGCCGGAGCATGTCGCCGAACTGATCGGGATGGTCGAGGCGAAGACGATCAACTCGAAGATCGCCAAGGAAGTCCTCACGCGCACATGGGACGGCGCCGGCTCGCCGCGCAGCGTCGTCGAGAAGGAAGGCCTCGCGCAGACGAGCGACCCCGCCGCGATCGAGAAGCTCGTAGAGGAAGTCCTCGGCGCGAACCCGGGCGTCGTCGCGGAGTACCGCAGCGGCAAAGTTGCGGTCGCGGGCTTTCTCGTCGGTCAGGCGATGAAGGCCTCGCGCGGAAAGGCCGATCCGCAGCTCGTTGCGGAGTTGGTGAAGAAGCGGCTGGGCTGATGCTAGCCGATGAGCGAACGCTCGAGGCGCTCGAGTTTGGAAGCGTGCGCGATCGCGTGGTCGTCGCGACGCGAACGCAGCGCGGGCGAGTGCTCGCGGAGGCGCTGCTCCCGTCTGACGATTTTGCGCTCGTTCGACGCGAGCAAGCGCGCACCGCCGCAGCCCGCGAGCTCGTCGCCGGAAGCGATCTGACGATCTTGTCCGCAATCGATACCGAGGCGATGACGCAGGGTGCCGCGCAGGGACGCAGCCTTTCGCCGCGCGAGCTGCGCCTGATCGGCGAGGCGATCGCGGCGGCCGCTGCGGCGCAGCGCGCCGTTCGCGAGGACGAGACGCTGCGTGACGTCTTCGCCGGTTATTCGCCTCTCGACGAGTTGCGCCGCGCTCTCACCGAGGCGATCGACGAGCGCGACGCGGTGCTCGATCGCGCCTCGCCGGCGCTCGGCCGCGTTCGGCGCAGCCTCACGCAGGCACACGGCGAAGCACGCGACCGCGTGACCGCGATGCTGAAATCGGCAAAATACGCGAAGGCGATTCAGGACTTCGTCGTGACGATTCGCGAGGGTCGATTCGTCATCCCGATCAAGGCGGAGTTTGCCGGAGAGTTTCCCGGCATCGTGCACGATACAAGCGCGAGCGGCCAGACCGTTTTCGTCGAACCGCTCGCCGCGCTCGAAACGAACAACCGCTTGCGCACGCTGCGCCTCGAAGAGGAGCGCGAGGTCGAACGGATTCTCGCGGAACTTTCGAAGCGGATCGGGGAGCGCGCCGACGCGATCGAAGCGAACGTCGAGATGCTCGCCGTGCTCGATCTCGTCGTCGCGAAAGCGCACCTCGCTCGAGCGATGGATGCGACGGTGCCCGAGCTGGTTGATGCCGCGGTCGTCCACATCGAAAACGGGCGCCATCCGCTCCTGCACGAACGGGCGGTGCCGCAGTCGATTCACCTCGACGACGAGGCGCGTCTACTTGTGATCAGCGGGCCGAACATGGGCGGGAAGAGCGTGAGCTTGAAGATGCTCGGCTTACTCGTGACGATGACGTATGCCGGGATGCAAGTTCCTGCAGCATCCGGCACGTGCATCGGGCGGTTCACGCGCGTCTTTGCCGACATCGGTGACGAGCAGTCGATTGCGGCGAACGCTTCGACGTTCTCTTCGCACGTGGACCGCATGCGCGAGGTGCTCTCAGCGGCGGATGAGAGAACGCTCGTGATCGTCGACGAGATCGGAAGCGGTACGGAACCGTCGGCGGGGGCTGCGCTCGCGATCGCGATGCTCGAGCGGCTCCTGGGGTCCGGCGCTCGCGCGATCGTGACGACGCACGCGACGGAGCTGAAGTTGTTCGCGCACGATGCGGCCGCGGCCGTGAACGCGAGCGTGCGTTTCGATCCCATGACGTTTGCGCCGACGTACCATCTCGATCTCGGAACCCCCGGGCAGTCGCTCGCGTTCGCGCTCGCACGCGCGCGCGGAATCGACGCATCCGTATTGGAGCGCGCGCAGAGCTTGCTCGATTCGCAGGAGCGCGACTACGAGCGCGCGCTCGAAGATCTGGCGCTTCGGAACGCAGAGCTGCAGGCGGAACGCGACGCGCTTTCGCGCGAGCGCCGGACGGCGGCACGCGAAGTGGAAGAACTCATGCGACGTGAGGCGGAACTCGATGCGCAGCGCGAGAAGTTTTCGCAGCGTGCGGAGGAGCGCATGCAGCAGGCCCTGCGCGACTTTACGACCGACCTGCAGCGCCGCGCGGCAATGCGAGAGGCCCAAGAGCGCGGGGCACGCCCGCGCGTCTCCGCGGCGCAGAGCGCGCGGCTGAGCGAGACGCTCGAAGCGATGCGGCGGGATCTAGGAATCGAAACCGGCGCACCGGCGCCCGCCGGTGAAAGCGGTGCCCTGGAGCCCAACGATCGCGTGCGCGTGCGCTCCTACGGTGGCGAAGGCACGGTCATCGAGGACTACGGAGAGAGCGTCCTCGTGGCATTCGGCTCGATCAAAACGGTGGTTTCGAAACGTGAGGTCGAGAGGATCGGTCTTCGAGAGGCTCGCAGCGAGACGTTGCGTGCGCGCTCCTCGTCACAGAGCGCGCGCTTCGATGCCGCGCTGAGAACCGCTGCGGAACTCGATGTCCGCGGAAAGCGCTACGCCGAAGCGGAGCCGCTCGTCGACCGCTGGCTCGATGAAGCCGCGCTCGCCGGGAACGCTTCGCTGCGCCTCATCCACGGCAAGGGCACGGGGATGCTCGGGCGCGGTCTTCAGGATTTTCTGCGCGGCCACCCGGCCGTTGCGAGCCTACGGTACGGCAACGAGGAGGAGGGCTCGCACGGCGTGACGATCATCGACCTAAAGTGAAGCCAGCGCACTTTGACGACGCCGAGTATCTCCTCGACGGCTTCGAGCACGTCGAAACCGTCGAAGAGTTTCGAGCGCGTCTGGCGCTCGGGCGACCGCTCAACGTGAAACTCGGCATCGATCCAACGAGCTCCGACCTCCACCTTGGCTTCATGGTCGTGCTGAATCGCCTCCAGCGCTTTGCGGCAGGCGGTCACAACGTGACGTTGATCATCGGAGACTTCACGGCGCTCATCGGCGACCCTAGCGGGAAGAAGATCACGCGCCCGCAGCTGACTGCCGACGAGATCGAAGCGAACATGAAGACGTACCGCGAACAAGCGGCGCGCGTGCTCGATCTGGAGCGCGTGAAGATTCGGTACAACTCCGAATGGCTCGGCGCGCTTTCATCGTCGGACTTCATCAAGCTGGCCGGAAAGACGACGGTCGCGCAGATGCTCGAGCGCAACGATTTTCGCGATCGCTACGGCGCGGGCGACCCCATCTCATTGCACGAGTTGCTCTACCCGGTGGCGATGGCCTACGATTCGGTCGTGACGAAGGCCGACGTCGAACTCGGCGGCATCGACCAGCTCTTCAATCTGCTCATGGGACGTCATTACCAGCGCGAGTTCGGCCAGCCGCCGCAGATATGCGCGATGGTGCCGCTGCTCGTCGGGCTGGACGGCGTGCAGAAGATGAGCAAGTCGCTCGGTAACTACGTCGGCGTGACCGAACCGCCGAAGGTACAGTTCGGCAAGCTCATGTCGATGCCCGACGCGTTGATCCCAATGTACGCGCGCTACGCCGCTTTCCGTGAAACGCCGGCGCACGCCGGCACAAACCCGATGGAAGAGAAAAAGAAGGTCGCGGAGGAGGTCGTCGCGCGCTACCACGGCGCGGAGGAGGCGGCGCGGGCGCGTGCGTTCTTCGAGGCGACGGTTCAGCGCAAAGAGCTCCCCGAGGAGATGGCGGAGATCGCGCTTCGCGAGCGGGACGCCCGGATCGCGGATGTGCTTCGCGAGGCGAAGTTTGCAGAGAGCCGGCGAGCCGCCGAGCGTTTGATTTCGGGCGGCGGCGTGCGGGTCGACGGGACGGTCGTCTCGGATCCGAATGCGCGGTGGACGTGGACGACGCCGGTCGTTCTCTCCGTGGGATCGCGAAAGTTCGCGCGCGTCAAACCGCCTTAGCGCACGTGCGCGCTGAGTGCGAGGAGTTCCTCAGCGGTGAAATCGTAACGCTTCTTGCAGTATTCGCAGTCGGCTTCGGTTTGATCGCGTTCGAGCGCAAGCCGGCGTAGGTCTTCCGCACCGAGGCCGATGAGCGCTGCCTCGACCTTCTCTCGCGAGCAGAGGCAGGCGAACCGGATGCCGAGATGCCCATGCTCGCGCAGATCAAAGTCGCCCGCGAGTCCGCGGACGAGCGCATCGGCGTCCGCGCCCTCGCGCATGAGCTCCGTCACGGGCGGCAACGCCTGCGCCCGCCGTTCGAGTTCTCGGACGGCGCGCTCGTCGGCCCCGGGTAGGACCTGCGCCAGGATCCCGCCCGCCGCGATGATGCCCTGCGGATTGGCGAGCACGCCGAGCGCGACCGCGCTTGGGATCTGCTCCGAGCGCGCGAGATAGGCGGTGAGATCGTCACCGATCTCGCCCGTTTCCAGCGGCACCACGCCCATGTACGGTCGCGCGGCCTCATGGGTCTTCGTCACCTGCAAGGAGCCCGAACCGAGGGCGCCCCCGACGTCAAACTTTCCGCGGGCGTTCAAGGGAAGGTCGACGTGCGGATTGCGGGCGTAGCCGCGTGCGCCGATCGTGTGCTCGTCGAGCAGCCACGCATCGGCGAAGAGCGCGCCGATGGGGCCGTCGGCGGCGATCTGAATCGAGACCTGCTCCCGCCCCTTCAGCCCGGCGCCGAAGAGGACGGCGCCCGTCGCGAGCCTGCCGACGGCGGCCGTCGCGAGCGGCGAGAGATCGTGGCGATCGCGAATCTCGCGCACGAGATCGGTCGTGACGGCGGCGACGATGCTGATTCCGGCGTCGGGGACGGAGGTGTGGGCGAGCCGATCGGGCATCGCACGAACTCATCCGAGGGCGAAGCCTTTCCCTTCCAGAAGGTTTGTCGATGCGCGTTCTCGTGATCCACGGGCCGAACCTGAACTTGCTTGGCGAGCGCCAACCCGAAATCTACGGAACGCAATCGCTTGCCGAAATCGATGCCGCGCTCATGCAAGCCGGCAAGGAACTCGGCGTCGAGGTGCGCAGCGTGCAGATGAGCGGCGAGGGCGGAATCATCGACCACCTCCATGCGGCGCGAAACGAATACGATGCCGTCGTCCTGAACCCCGGCGCGTACGCGCATTACTCCTATGCGATCGCGGATGCGATCGCGTCGATTCGGATTCCGGTGATCGAGGTCCATCTTTCGAACATCGCGGGTAGAGAGGCGCACCGCCGCGTGAGCGTCACCGCGGCTGCCTGTGCCGGAAGCATTTCCGGCTTCGGCGCCCGGTCCTATCTCCTCGGGCTCCGCGCCGCTCGGGAATTGCTTGAAAAATAGGGGTTTTTTCGGCCTGCGCACGGGAGGAGGGAGTGGTCTGCCTGCGTATATCAGCCCTCGGCCGGCAGCAATCGCCGACGCCGTTCTATAAGGAGTTTGCAGTTTGACGAAAGCCGATCTAGTTGACGTCGTTGCCGACGAAGGCGAACTTTCGAAACGCCAAGCCGGCCAGATCGTCGATCTCATCCTTGACGAAATCAAAGCCGCATTGAAGAAGGGCGACCGCGTCGCGCTCACGCCGTTCGGAAGCTTCGTCGTTCGCGCGCGGAAAGCGCGTGAGGGGCGCAACCCGAAAACCGGCGAGCGAATCAAGATCGCCGCAAGAAAAGTCCCGGCGTTCGTCGCGGGCAAGTCGCTGAAGGACGCTGTCGGCGGAGCTCGCCGCAAGTAGCGGCAGGAAGCTCTGATCGGGATCAGAGCTTCCACCATCTCTTTTCACGGAACGCATGTTGGTTACGATTCTCCTCTGCGACTCGGCGCAAGCCGTCGGGGGCAAGTTGTACGTGCTCGGCGGAGGCTGGTCGATCACCGGCCCGCAACCCGCGCCGATGGCCGTGGCGCTGAAGCTCGCCATCCCATGGTCCGATGCGAACCGGCGCTTCAACATCAAGATCGCCTTGGTCGATGCCGACGGGAAGCCCGTTCGACTGCCGACGATCGGCGAGGGTGGCGACGCGAACGTCGAGGTGCCGTTCCAGTTTGAGGCGGGCAGACCGGCGGGGCTCGTTCCCGGGACGCCGCTCGACGGATGTTTCGCCGTGAACTTTCCGCCGATGCCGTTGGTTCCCGGAGCGCGCTACGAATGGCGCGTGGAGGTCGACGGTCGTTGCGAAGAAGCTTGGCGGGTGCCCTTCTCGGTTCGCGCGAGCTGACGAACATGAGCAGACTCTCGCGTTCGAGTTTTCTTGCCGCCGCCGGAGCCGCGGTGCTCACGCCGTATGTCGATTGGGTGCGGCCGGCGCTCGCCCAAGCGGCTGCGTCGAAACTCTCCGACATCGATCACATCGTGATCCTCATGCAAGAGAATCGCTCCTTCGATCACTATTTCGGCACGCTCGCCGGCGTTCGCGGCTTCGGCGACATGCATCCGGTGCTGCTGCCCGACGGACGGCCCGTCTTCTATCAACCGGACCCGCTCTCGCGCGATGGTTACGTACTGCCATTTCATCTCGACACGAAGACGACGAGTGCGCAACGGCTGCACGATCTCAGCCACGCTTGGAACACGCTGCACGCTTCGTGGGACGGTGGCCGCGTCGACGGATGGGTCGGTGCGCATCGCAGGAGTGACGGGCAGAGCGGGCCGCTGACGATGGGCTATTACACGCGCGACGATCTACCGTTCTACTATGCGCTCGCCGATGCGTTCACGATCTGCGACGGCTACCATTGCTCGCTGATGGGTCCGACGAACCCCAACCGCTATTACTGGATGAGCGCCTCGATCGATCCCGACGGCAAGAACGGAGGGCCGGCGACGGACAATCACGGCGTGCGATATACGTGGGAGACCTATCCCGAGCGTCTCGAGCGCGCCGGCGTTTCCTGGCGCATCTATCGCTCCGAGATCACGGCGCAGTACCCAATCGGTCTCGACGTCATCATGAACTTCGCCGCCTTCCAGGACGCACCGCGCACGTCGGGACTCTACGAGAACGCGGCCAAGGGGCGCGACGTCCCGACGTTGCTCTCCGACATTCGCACCGGAAATCTGCCTTCGGTGACGTGGATCATCCCGCCGTATGAAGCCTGCGAGCATCCGAATATGCTCGCGGCAGCCGGTGAGGATTATTTGCGGCAGATCCTCGAAGCATTCTGGTCGAACCCAAGCCTTTGGTCCCGGACCGCGTTCGTTCTCGTCTACGACGAGAACGACGGCCTCTTCGATCACGTTGTCCCACCGACGCCGCCGGCCGGAACGCCCGGCGAGTTCATCGGTGGTCTCCCAATCGGCTTGGGCTTTCGCGTCCCCTGCTTCGTCATCTCACCGTTCTCGCGCGGGGCCTTCGTCTGCGGGGACATGTTCGATCACACGTCGACGTTACGCCTCATCGAATCGCGCTTCGGCGTCGAGGTCCCGAACCTCACGCCATGGCGGCGCGAGACATGCGGCGATCTCACCACCGCCTTCGGATTCGGAGAACCCGCCGACGTCAGTGTTCCATTACTGCCGCCGACCGCCGGCGCTCTTCGCGTTGTCGAACAACAGGTTCTCGTGCTACCGCCGCCGACCGTGCCGAGCATTCAAGCGATGCCCACGCCCGAGATTTCGGCGATCCGTCGCCGCCGGCGCTAGCACTCGGCGGCAGCGGGACAGGCGCGCCACCAAGCCGCAGANNGCAGAGGCGCGCCACCAAGCCGGAGAGAACCGGCACTACCGAACATTTGGTATCTCCGGGCTGTGGCGCAGTTTGGTTAGCGCGCTTGACTGGGGGTCAAGAGGTCGCTGGTTCGAATCCAGTCAGCCCGAAAACCTATTATTTAAGGAGACGACATGGCATATGGATTGGTCCTCGAATTCGAGGGCGCGGACCGCAGCAAGTACGAAGCCGTCAACAAGACGCTCGGCATCGATCAAGCAACTGGGAAAGGGAACTGGCCGCCGGGGCTCATCAGCCACGCGGGCGGAAAGAGCGAGAGCGGGGCGCTCGTGGTCTTGGAAGTTTGGAAATCGAAAGAGGACCAGGAACGCTTCATGCAGTCGCGTCTTGCCGCCGCCGTTGCCGGCGCGGGTTTTACGGGCGCGCCGAAGGTAACGTGGGTCGAACTTTTCTCGTACAACACCCCGGACGGGTAACGTGCTCACCGGCGCGCGCATGAATGGATTCGTTCCGACGAAGGATGCCGAAGAAGCGCGGTCCTTCTACGAAGGGCTCTTGGGCTTCGCGCTCGTGAGCGATAATCAGTACGTCGCAACGCTTCGTTCGGGCGAGATGACGATCATGTTGCAGAAGATTGACGACGCCGTGCCCGAGCATCGCACGATCCTCGGTTGGGAAGTGACGAACATTCGCGATGCCGTCTCCTCGCTTTCGAAGCGCGGCGCGACGTTCGAGCGCTACGGTTGGATGGAACAAGACGACCTCGGAATCTGGAACAGCCCCGACGGAAAAGTGGCGTGGTTCAAGGATCCCGACGGCAACGTGATCTCGCTCTCGGAGCACTGAACCGGGCCGCGGCGCG
This sequence comes from Candidatus Tyrphobacter aquilonaris, assembly GCA_003133745.1. GTDB lineage: Bacteria > Vulcanimicrobiota > Vulcanimicrobiia > Vulcanimicrobiales > Vulcanimicrobiaceae > Tyrphobacter > Tyrphobacter aquilonaris. The sequence continues at coordinate 26,552 of PKZD01000055.1, read as the reverse complement.
TCTCTTAAAGTATTAGTTGACACGGAAACGGCAAAGTGCTAGGCTTCTCTTAATTCTTTAAGAGGAGTGTCGTGCCCCGCAAGAAATCGCCCACGCTCACCGAGGCAGAACTCCGCGTTATGGAGGCGCTGTGGTCCAAGGACAGCGCCACCGTCGCGGAGGTCGCCGCCGTCCTTCCGCGACCGCCGCTCGCCTACAACACCGTCCTGACGACGCTACGCATCCTCGAGCGCAAAGGCTACGTCGCGCACGAGGAGTTGGGGCGCGCCTTCGTCTATCGCCCGCTCGTCGCGCGTGATACGGCGGCCCAGTCCGCCGTCGGCCAGCTCCTCACGAAGTTTTTCGGAAACAATCCCGGCGAGTTAGCGCTACGTTTGATCGAACGCGATCGTCCCTCGGATGAGGAACTTGCCCGCTTGAAGTCGTTAATCGAGCAGTACGAGGAGGGCCAAGCATGAGCGCATTCCTGAACCTGGTCGAGCCGTTTGCGCGCGCGGTCGCAATCGTTGTGCTGAACGCGCTGTGGGAAGACGCATTCATCGTTCTCACCGTCGCGTTGATGTTGCGCGCGTGGCCGCGCCTCAACGCCGCGACGCGATATGCCGTCTGGTTCCTCACCCTCGTCGGCTGCTTTGTCGTCCCCATCTTGACGACGCTGCCGTTCCTGGCCGTCGCGCAGCCGCCGAATCCCATGCACGCATCCGCCATCATATCGACGCGAACGATCGGAAGCGCGGCGCGCTCGAAGCCGGGTTCGCCGGTTTCGTGGGAAGCGAAGACGCCGACGCGTCAGAGCACCGCTGCTTCCCCGTTCGAACGTCCACGCATTGCGTTGCCGGAGATCCCGGCGCTCGCGGTCGGCGCCGTGTGGCTGCTCGCGATGCTGGCGTTGCTCGTTCGTTTGGGCGTTGGGCTGCTTCGGCTGGAGCGCTTGAAATACAATGCTTTGCCGCTGCCGATGGAGCATCGCGACTCTCTGGCTCGCTGGAGCAACGCGCATCGCGGAGGGCGTATCGCACGCCTCTGCGTGAGCGACGAAACGGAAGTTCCCGTCGCAGTCGGCCTCTTCGACTCGATGGTGCTCATCCCGCGTCATCTGCTCGAATCGTTATCGGAGAGCGAACTCGATCAAATCAGCCTGCACGAACTCTCTCATCTTCGCCGCGCCGACGATTGGACCAACTTCCTGCAACGCGTGCTCGCCGCATTGCTCTGCTTCAGCCCGGCGGTCTACTTCGTCGGCCGCCAACTCGATCTCGAGCGTGAAGTCGCCTGCGACGATGACGTCCTCGCCGCGACCGGCGAAGTGCGGCCGTATGCGCGCTGCCTTACGAAGATGGCGGAAGCCACCGCGTGGCCGCACCGCGCGCTCGTCGCTCCCGGGGCCTTCGTCACGCGACGCGGCGTCTCCGAGCGCATCGAGCGCCTCTTGCGCGCTGGGCGAAATGCCGCGACGGGGCTCGCGATCGCACCGACGATCGCTGCCCTCGCAATCGTGGGCGGGCTCGCGTTTCTCATGCAAGCCGTCGCGCCAACCGCGGCCGCTCCATCGCTTCCCGCGCAGCGCGCGCTAACGGCGGCGGTGGCAACGCCGGCATCCGTGGCGACGACGCGCCACGTCTCCGTGCCCGCGACTCGCGTCGCAATCCCGGCGACGCACGTTGCCATCCCCGCGACCCGCGTTACGATTCCGGAGACCCGCGTGGAGGTCCCTTCAATCGACGTGAGCGTCCCGGCGACCGAAGTTCACGTGCCCGGCGTGAACGTGACGGTGCCCGCGATACACGTGCACGTGCCGAGCACCGTCGCGGCGCGGGGTTCGTGCAATGCCTGCGACTTCACGAACGTCAACTGGTCGGGTCGCGACTTACACGGCAACTCATACGTGGGCGCCGATTTCAGCAACGCGAGGTTGATCCGCACGAACTTCTCGCACGCGAAACTGACGGATGTTGATTTCAGTGACGCGATCCTTCGCGGAGCGATCTTTCGCGGCGCGCGTCTGGTGGACTGCGATCTCTCGAATGCCGATGCTCGCGGCGCCGATTTCACCGGTGCCGGCATCGACGATTGCGCCTTCAGTGGAGCGCTCCTCGATCCCGGCGCGGTGCGCCTGATACTCGAATCGTGCAACGGCTGCGAGTTCGCGCACAGCAACCTCGTCGGCGCGAATCTCGCGGGATTCCATATAACCGGAGACGACCTCTCGCACTCCGATCTTCACAACGCGAACTTGCGCGGAGCGCGCCTGACCGACGTCGACCTTTCGTATGCCAACCTCGACGGCGCGAACTTCACCGGCGCCGTGTTGACCGAATGTGACCTTTCGGGCGTCGATCTCTCGCACGTCGACCTCTCGAAAGCGCGGATCATCGACTCGCCATGAAGCATTAGGCACGCCTGAACACGCCGCTTCGAAGCCCGATTTTGAGTAGGGCCTACTTCCCCGCGTCGCTCCACACACAAAAGGATGAGGTAAGAGCCATGAACGCAACGATTTCACGCCGACTCTGGATACTCGCTGCTGCGTTTGCCATCGCAACCGGAAGCGCGGGAGCGCATCCACAATCGAGCGATGCGAGGATGCCCCAAAACTGCATCGGCTGCGATTTCTCGCACCGTAACCTCGCGGGTGCGAACCTCGCGAACGCCGAGTACACGGGCTCGGACTTCTCGTACGCGGTACTCCGCGGTGCGAGCCTGCGCAATGCGCGTCTCGAAGGCGTGGACTTTCGCGGCGCCGATTTGCGCGGCGTCGATTTCACCGGCGCACATCTCGAGGGCGTCGACCTCCGCGGCGCGTCGATCGCGGGAGCGCGCTTCGACGGAGCGCGCCCGGCCGGGATCGATCTTCGCGGCATCGTGGAGCAGTTGAGCGATGCGCAAACGCACGCCATTCTCGGCCGTTGCGCGGGCTGTAATCTCTCCGGCGCCGACCTGCACGGCCGCGATCTCTCCGGCCTCCGCCTCGACGGCGTGGATCTGCGCAACGCCAACCTTGAAGGCGCAAACCTTCGCGACGCCGTCTTCAACGGCGTCGACCTGAACGGCGCCCGCCTTCGCGGTGCGGCCCTCGGAGGCGCGACGCTGAACGGCATCGATCTGCGCGGCGTCGTCGCCGCCCCGTTGAGCAACGGAGATCTGCGCGGGCTTCTCGCGCGCTGCAACGGCTGCAACCTCTCGGGCACAGACTTGCACGGACGCGATCTCGGCGGCATTTCGATACCGGGTGGAGACTTGCGCCGAGCCAACCTCTCGTCGGCGCGCTTCGCCGGCGCAGACCTCGAAGGCGTCGACTTCCGCGACGCAGATCTACGCTCCGCGGATCTGCGCAACGCGCGCGTCTGCTCGCACAACACGATCGGCGAGAGCGGACACATGCGCGACGACACGGATCGTCCGATCGATTGCATCAATCTCCAGGGTGCACAGATCCAGGGAATGGACCTGCGTGGGTCGTTGATCTGCGAAAACTACCGAGAGCCGGAGCGCTGCGTTCCCGTCGATGCGCAGACGCTGCGCTCCTACAGCCACTCGAATCTCGCGGGTGCAACACTGCCGTGAGCCGGCCACTCTGCGCGGCAATCGTGACGATCGCATTGATCGCTGCCTGCGGGGCGGCGGCGCGCGCCGCAACGTTCCCGTCCGTTGCGATTCCGACGGTCACGAATATACCGTCGCTGGATCCGAACGCGGACCTCTCGACATGGTCGTCGGCCGCGACGGTGAAACTGCAATGGGACGTCGTGCACCGGCGCCCCGTCACCGAAGCGACGACGGTCTATGCCGAGACCGACGGGCGCTATCTCTACCTCCGCTTCGACGCCGCACAGGCGGAGCCGATTGCGGCGAGCCAGCGCACGAACGATGTCGGACAGGGCACCGACGACGACGTCTGGGTCGATCTTTGGCCCGACGGCATCAGCGGATACACGTATCAATTCTTTGCGACGCCGCTCGGCACGCACTACGAGTCGTCGTCGGAGAATACGAGCTTCTCGCCCGCGTGGGATGCAGCCGGTGCGCGGAAACCCGGCGGATACACGGTCACGATGCGCATCCCGCTCAACGTCATTCGCGGTGCACGTTCGGGAAGCGGCTGGCGCGTGAACTTCGCGCGCTTCATCCATGCAACCGGTGACGATCAGGTGTGGTCCTACGACGCCGAGCAAAGTAGTCCCGACGATTTCGCGCGATCCGCCGGCATGACGATGGCGATCTCGGTCGCCGCGCCTCGCCCCAAACCGCGCCTCGCCGTCTACGGCCTCGGAGCGATCGCCGCGCCGAGCGCGGGCGGCTCGACCTCGCGCACGGGCCTCGATCTCTCGATTCCGGTTACGTCGACCGCCGCTTTTTACGCGACCTTTCATCCCGACTTCTCGAACGTCGAACTCGATCAGCAGACGATCTCGCCGACGGTTTATCAGCGCTATTACAGCGAGGTGCGGCCGTTCTTCACGCAGGCTGCAAGCTTCTATAACGACTTCAACTGCGACGCCTGTCCGAATATCACGACGCTCTACACGCCGGCGATCCCGACGCCGCGCGAAGGCTACGCGATCGAAGGAAAGCAGGGCCCGATCTCCTTCGCAAGCTTCGATTCCGTCGGTGAGGATCGCAGCGACATTGCGAGCGCGCTCACGTGGTCGTCGTCGGACACGCGCTGGTTTTCCACGCTCCAACGCGTCTCCGCCGATCTCCCGGGCGCGATCGACGACAGCGAGGAAGCCGGGATCGGGTTTTACGACCTCAAACATTTGAGCGCGTACTTCAACTATGGAACCGACGCCGGAACCTTCGTGCCCAACCCGAGTCAGGCGCATTGGTACGACTTCGGCGGCGGCTGGGCGAACTCGACCTTCGGGCTCTTCGGCTCGACGCGCCAGATCGGGCAGTACTTCGATCCGATCGACGGTTTCATCTCGCACCCGGGCATCGCCGGCTACGCGCTCTACAGCGCGAAGATTTGGGATTTCGACGCGCACGACAAACTTGCCGCGATCGGCGTTGCCGGATTTATCGATCGCTATCAAGGCCCGAGCTTTGGGATCGCGCAGAGCGACAACTCGCTGCTCCTCGACGTGCTCACGAGGAGCGCGCTCGATCTCCAACTCTTCACGGGATCGAACTACTGGCGCTTCGGCACGTTGCTGACGCCGGTCTCACAAAACGCCGGCTTCTCGTTCACGTACCACAGCGGCTCGACGACGAACAATCCGGGAAACTTCCCGTACCACGGCTCCTCGGCGACGCCGACCTCGATCTCGTACGCCACCGGGCGCTACGGAAACGGCCGCCTCGACACGTGGTTTCGCACGACGACGATGCGCGCGGGCATGCGCGGCACGCTCACGTTCGCCCTCGACGACGCGGCGCAATGGCTGCCCGTCGGTCACGACAACGTCCAATGGTTCGAAAGCGTGAGCTACACGTATCAGCTTGACCCGAACTCGTCGTTTGCAATCGGCCTGCGTCGCGAGGTCGGCATGCCGCCGATTCCGAACGGAGGCGGCGATTGCATCGGCGTCTGCTCGAACGTCTCGGTCGCGTACCATCTGCGCCGGCCGCACTGGGAACTCTACGCAGCATACGGCGACCCGAACACGCTCTCGACCGTACCGCAAGCGCTGCTCAAGCTCATCTTCTACGCCGGCGCCGAAAAGGGAACTTAAGCGTCTAGAGTGCGGCGAGCGCTTCTCCGAAGGCCTTCAGGAAATCGCGTGAGTCGTTATCGTTGAAGATGAACGGCGGCTGAATGCGCAGCACGTTGCCGTAGCGGCCGCCCTTGCCGATCAATACCTTGCGCTTGCGCATCTCCTCGAGCATCTTCGTCGCGAGGTCGGGCGCGACGCGTTTGGTTGCGCGATCATGCACGAGCTCGACGCCGATCATCAAACCCTTGCCGCGGACCTCTCCGATGATCTCATATTTCTTTCCGAGATCGCGCATGCCCGCCATGAGCGCCTCGCCTTGCCGCTTGCAGTTTGCGATGAGATCGCGCTTTTCGATGACGTCGAGCGTGACGCTCGCGGCGCGCGACGCGACGGGGTTGCCGCCAAACGTGTTGATGTGCGGACCCTTGAACGTGTCGGCGAGTTCGGGACGCGTGATCGTGATGCCGATGGGAAATCCGCTCGCGAGTCCTTTTGCCGACGTGATGATGTCGGGCACGACGTCGTACGTGGAGACCATGCCGAAGAAGCCGTCGCCCATGCGCCCCCATCCCGCCTGAACCTCGTCGGCGATGAGGAGCGTGCCGAACGGCGCGAGCGTCTCCTGGAGCACCTTGAAGTATTCCGGCGGCGGCGTGATGATGCCGCCGACTCCGGAGATCGTCTCGGCGATCATCGCGGCGGGTGCGCCGTCGGTCTGCGATTCGATGACGCGCTTCGCATACTTCGCGCAGGCGATTTCGCACGACGGATACGTCATGCCGAGCGGGCAGCGATAGCAGTAGGGATTCGGCACGAAGGCGACGTGCGGCATCTGCGTTGCGAAGTTGCGCCATTGGCTCTGCCCCGCGAGGGCGACCGTATACGCGGTGCGGCCGTGATACGCGTGATCGAGCGCGAGGAGGTCGACCGATTTCTTCGAGGTGCGCGCGATGAGCGTCGCCATCTCGTTCGCTTCCGATCCGGAGTTGGAGAAGAAGGACTTCGTCATTCCCTCCGGCGCGATCTCGGCGATCTTCTCCGCGAGATCGAGCATCGGCTCGTTCAGATAGAGCGTCGAAGTGTGGATGAGCGTCTTCGCTTGATCCGCGACGGCCTGCGCCACCTCGGTATCGCCGTACCCGAGCGTGTTCGTGCAGATGCCGGCGAATCCGTCGAGGTACTCATTGCCCTCGTTGTCGCGCACGTGCGAGCCTTCACCGTCGACGAGCGTCAGCGGTTGCTCGTAATACGTCTGCTGCGCGACAAAGAGATGGCGCTTCGCGCGCTCGGCGTTATTCTGCAGCATCTTCATTTTCTAAGTGACCTCCGGTGCGGTGATCGCGTCGTATTGTTCTTGAGATATTCGCGAGCGGCTTCCCTGCATGAGCAAGGCGTATGCCACGAGGCCGCCAAGCAGGCTGAAGAGCCAGCCGCCGCTCCAGAGGAAGCGCAAGCCCGGCACGAACCATCCGGTGAGCGCGACGGCCCATCCCACGAGAAGGGCAAGGAGCGCGTGCGGGTTGAGGCCGCCGCGATACGCGTAGATTCCCGAGGGCGCGTAGAGTTGCGCGAGATCGAGGCGCCGCTTGCGTACGAGCCAGTAGTCGGCGATCGCGATGCCGTCGAACGCACCGAGCATCACGCCGTACGTTCCGAGCCACGTGAAGACGTACGCGGAAAACGTCGAGAGGACGTACCACGGCTGCATCGCGAGCGAGAGCAGCCCGGTCATGATCGCGCCCATGCCGAAGGTGATGTACTTCGGCCAGAGATTTTCGAAGGCGCGCGCAGGCGCCATGACGTTTGCGCCGACGTTGATCGTCACCGAGGAGAGGATGATCACGATGCCCGCGATCACGACGACCGGAGTCGGAAACTTCACGATGAGTTGAACGGGATTCCAGAGCGCGGTTCCAAAGAGCGCGACGGTCGCCGACGTGACGACGATGCCGACGAAGGAGAAGAGCGCCATCGTCACCGGCATCGAGAAAATCTGGCCGCGGAGTTGCGCGCGCTGCGAGGTCGCGTAGCGCGTGTAATCCGGGATGTTCAACGCGAGCGTCGCCCAGAACGCGATCACGCCGACGACGGATGGAAAGAAGCTCGTCCAGAAAACGGGACCGTGAATCTTCGCCGGCATCGCGAGGAGCGGGCCGAATCCGCCCGCGCTGTGCAGCGCCCACGCGAACAGCGCGAGCGCACCGAGCGCGAGCGTCGGTGCGGAGAACTGCGCGAGCCGCCCGATCGCCTGCGGCCCTCGCATTGCGATGAGCACGTTGATGCCCCAGAAGAGCGCGAAAGCGATGCCGAGATGCCATCCGATGCCGAGCCACGCCGGCACGACGCGCGCGAGGATCGCGTCGAGCGCCTGCCCGCCGAACCACGAGTTGATGCCGAACCAGCCCGCGGCGATCACCGCGCGCGCCAGCGCCGGAACGTGCGCGCCGCGCGTCCCGAACCACAATCGCGCGAAGACCGGATACGGGATGCCGAACTTCGTTCCGGCGTGTGAGACGAGCAGGATCGCTCCCATGACGACGATGCTGCCGCACAGGATCGTGAGCACGGCTTCCCACCAGTTCATCCCGAGCGCGATCATCGATGCGGCGAGCGAATAGGTGGGCAGACAGAGGCACATCCCGACCCAGAGCGAGGCAAACTTCGATGCCGGCCATGAATGCTCGGCGAGCGTGCACGGCCGCAAGTCCGCATTCCACATCGACTCGTTCCGCGAGGCTTGCTGTTCGGCGGCAGGCGTGAGAACGACGATGTCGCCGGTCTGTACCTGCGTTACGCTATCCGCCACACTCTGTCATCCTGAGGAACATTACGGCGCGACCATCTCCTCGTACGCGTCGGGGCGGCGATCGCGATAGAACTGCCACGTGTCGCGCACCGTGCGAATGAGATCGCGGTCCATCACGCCGATCACGACCTCGTCTTTATCGCGGCTCCCGATCGAGACGATCTGTCCGCGCGGATCGACGAGATAGGACTGGCCGTAGAACTCGCCCATGTTCCAAGGCGGCTCCATGCCGACGCGATTGATCGCACCGACGTAATAGCCGTTTGCAACCGCGTGCGCGGGCTGCTCGAGCTTCCAAAGATACTCGGAGAGCCCCGCGACGGTCGCCGACGGGTTGAAGACGATCTCCGCGCCGTTCAAACCGAGGATACGCGCGCCCTCGGGGAAGTGGCGGTCGTAACAGATGTAGACGCCGACCTTCGCAAAGGCGGTGTCGAAAACCGGAAAGCCGAGATTGCCGGGGCGGAAGTAATACTTCTCCCAGAAGCCGCAGCCGGCGGGGCCGGCCTGCACCTGCGGGATGTGATGCTTGCGATACTTGCCCAGATACTCGCCGTTGGCATCGATGACCGCCGCGGTGTTGTAGTAGAAGCCCGCGCTCTCGATCTCGTACATCGGCACGACGAGCACGATGCCGAGTTCCTTCGCAAGCCGTTGCATGAGCTTTGTCGTCGGTCCGCCGGGAATCGGTTCCGTCGCCTCGTACCACTTCGGCGTCTGCTCGGTGCAGAAGTACGGCCCGTAGAATATCTCTTGCAGGCAGACGATCTGCGCGCCCTTCTTCTTGGCCTCGCGAATCAGCCGCTCGTGCTTCTCGATCGCCGCCTTCATGTGCGCCGCGACGGGCTGGTTGCCGTCGACGTCGTTATGGGCCTGAATCAGGCCGATCGTTACTTTAGATTCCACTTTTTGTCATCCTGAGCGTCATAGCTGTATTGGATAGAACGGGGCGCTCTTGATGTGTTTGCCTGCGCCCTTGCTGCCGACGAACGTGTCGCCGTCGGCGACCTTCTTGCCGCGCGAGAAGACGTAGCGCGGGCGCCCCTTCACGGTCATGCCCTCGAAGACGTTGTTGTCGACGTTCATGTGATGGCTCTTTGCCGAGATCGTGCGCGTGACGCTCGGATCCCAGACGACGACGTCCGCATCGCTTCCCGCGGCGATCGTGCCCTTGCGCGGGAAGAGCCCGAAGAGCTTCGCGGGATTCGTCGAGCCGAGGGCGACGAAGGTGTTCAATCCGAAGTTGCCGCGATTGATGCCGACGTCGTAGAGGATTGCGAGGCGATCTTCGATCGTCGGTGCGCCGTTCGGAATCTTCGAAAAGTCGTTCTTGCCCAGATCCTTCTGGCCGCAGAGGTTGAAGGAACAATGGTCGGAGCCGAATGCGTGGAGCTCCAAGTTCTTGAGCTTGCGCAGCAGCACGTCTTGGTTCCATTTCTCGCGGATCGGCGGCGAGAGGACGTATTTTGCGCCCTCGAAGTTCGGCCGCTCGTAATCGCTGAAATCGCAGACGAGATACTGCGGGCAGGTTTCGCCGTAGATCGGAAGCCCGCGCTTGCGCCCGTCGCTGATTGCGTCGGCCGCCATCGCCGAGGAAACGTGCACGACGTAGAGCGGCGCGCCGGCGATCTCCGCCAAGCGGATCGCGCGGTGCGTCGCTTCGCCCTCGCATTCGACCGGCCGCGTGAGCGCGTGCCATTTCGGCTCGGTCTTGCCCGCCGCGAGCGCCTGCCTCGTGATCACCTCGATGACGTCGCCGTTCTCCGCGTGCACCTGCACGAGCCCGCCCGCGGCCTTGCAGGCCTGCAGCGTCTTGAAGATCGTCTCGTCGTCGACGTAGAGCACGTGCTTGTAGGCCATGAAGACCTTGAACGAGTTGACGCCCTGCTCGCCGATCATCGCGGGGATCTCCGCCATCGTTTCATCGCGACCGTCGGCGATCGTGAGATGAAAAGCGTAGTCGATGCACGCCTTTCCCGACGCTTTCTCGTGCCACTTCTTGACGGCGTTGAGCAGCGAATCGCCGCGCGTGTGCAGCGCGAAATCGACGACCGTCGTCGTCCCGCCCATCGCGGCCGCGCGCGTTCCGGTCTCGAAGTCGTCGGCCGTCACCGTTCCGCCGAAGGGCATGTCGAGGTGCGTGTGCGGATCGATGCCGCCGGGGAAGACGTAGGCGTCGCTCGCGTCGACGACCTCGTGCTTCTCGGCGGGAATGCTGCGGCCGACCGCCGCGATCGTTTCGCCCTCGATGAGGACGTCGGCAGGATAGGTGTCGGAGGCCGTGACGACGGTCCCACCACGAATCAAGGTGCCCACGCTAACCTGTCATCCTGAGCTTGTCGAAGGACGCACTATGAAGTTGCAACCGCATTGCGTTCCTTCCACGATTCCGAGGGCAGGCCGGTGTCGACTTGGAGCATGTCGATGCAGTCGACCGGGCAGACCATCATGCAGAGGTTGCAACCGACGCAGTGCGACTCGTCGACGACGAGATCGTATGTGCCGTCGGCGCGCGGGACGCGATCGATGCACTGGTGCGCTGCGTCCTCGCAGGCGATGTAGCACTTGTTGCAGTGGATGCAGCGCTTCTGGTCGACGCGCGCGATGATCTTGTAGTTAAGGTTGAGATTCTCCCAGGTCGTGATCGTGTTGCGGGATTTGCCGACGAGATCGGAAATCGACTTCAGCCCCTTCGCATCGAGATAGTCATTGAGGCCGTCGATCATCTCCCGCACGATGCGGAAGCCCGAGTGCATGACCGCGGTGCAGACCTGCACGTTCGTCGCGCCCAGCAGAAGGAACTCGACCGCATCGCGCCACGTCTCGACGCCGCCGATACCGGAGATGGGGATGTTCACCTCGGGGTCGCGCGCGCAGTCGCTCACCATGTTCAGCGCGATCGGTTTCACGGCCGGCCCGCAGTAACCGCCGTGAGAGCTCTTGCCGTCGACGTGCGGAATCGGATTCCACGAATCGAGATCGACGCCCATGACGCTGTTGATCGTGTTGATGAGGCTGATCGCGTCGGCGCCGCCGCGTGCGGCGCCTCGCGCGGGAAAACGAACGTCGGTGACGTTCGGCGTGAGCTTCACGATCACGGGAACGCGCGCGGCTTCCTTCACGTACGTCGTCACGCGTTCGATGAGATCGGGATGCTGGCCGACCGCGGCGCCCATGCCGCGCTCGCTCATGCCGTGCGGGCAGCCGAAGTTCAGCTCGAAGCCGTCGATGTCGACCTCCTGGACGCGTTTCACGAGATCGTGCCAGGGTTTCTGCTCGCAGACTTCCATGAGCGATGCGATGATCGCGCGATCCGGGAATGCTTTCTTGCACTCGGCGATCTCCTTGAGATTTTCGTCGAGCGGGCGATCGGTGATCAACTCGATGTTGTTCATGCCGACCATGCGGTGCTCGCGGTAGTTGAAGCCCGCGAAGCGCGAGGTCACGTTGACGATCGGCGTTCCGAGCGTCTTCCAGACCGCGCCGCCCCAACCGTCCGCAAAGGCGCGTTGCACCTGATAGCCGCTGTTCGTCGGCGGCGCCGAAGCGAGCCAGAACGGATTCGGGCTGCGAATGCCCGCAAGATTACTGCGAAGGTCTGCCATGGTTTACCTCAACCCTTCGACGTGTCGTGTCATGGTGAGCTTGTCGAACCATGAAGGTACCCGTCTATGCTACGGGCCGCGATCTTGCCCTGTTCCGCCGCTTCGACCACCATCGCCTCGCGCGCGCCCTTTTCGAAGATCGCATCGCCCGCCGCAAAGACGCCCGCGCGGCTCGTGCGCATATCGTCGTCGACGCGAACCACGCCGCCGTCGTGGGCGATGCCGAGCGCTTCGATCGCCGTAATCAACCGGCTCTGTCCGATCGCGCTGATGATCGTGTCGCACGGCTCGATGAACTCGCTCCCAGCGATGCTCTCGAGCTTGTCGGTCCCGGCAACGAGGCTCGTCCGCACGAGCTCGAGCCCCGTGACGTTGGCGCCTTCGACGACCACGCGCGTCGGCGCGCAGAAGAAGCGAAACTCGATTCCCTCCTCCTTCGCGAAATCGTACTCGAACTCGTACGCCGTCATCTGCGCTTCACCGCGACGGTAGTACATCGTCACGCACGCGGCGCCGAGGCGCTTCGCGCACGTCAGCGCGTCGATCGCGGTGTTCCCGGCGCCGATGACCGCGACGCGGTTGCCGAGGCCCGGCGCGGTTCCGGTCGTCTTCGCGCGCTCGATGAACTCGATCGAGTCCCAGACGTGCTCTTCGCCGGGGATGCCGAGGCGCGGAACGCCGCCCATGCCGCACGCCAGGACGACGGCGTCGAAGTCCTTGACGAGCGATTCCGCCGCGACGTCGTCACCGACGCGCACGCCGCTGCGGACTTCGCAGCCGAGATCGAGCACCTGCTGCGCCTCCCAGAGTGCGACCTCGGAGGAGAGGCGAAACGGAACGATGCCGTACGTGTTCAAACCGCCGAGCCGTTCGTGCGCCTCGAAGATGGTCACGCCGTGACCGCACCGCCGCAGGTCGCGTGCCACCGAGAGTCCCGCGGGTCCGCCGCCGATGACGGCGACGCGCTTGCCGGTCTCGGGTCCCGCTGCGAAGATCGCGATGCCGTGCTCGCGTACGTGATCCGTCGAATAACGCTGGAGATCGCCGATGCGAATCGGCGTGTCGCTCTCCGTGTTGTAGACGCACGCCCCTTCACAGAGTTCCTCGACGGGGCAGACGCGCGCACAGGAGGCTCCCATGGGGTTTGCCTCGAGGATCGTGCGCGCGCTTCCTTTGATATTGCCGTCTGCGATCTTGGCGATGAACGCGGGGATGTCGATGTGCGTGGGACACGCGCGCGTGCACGGGGCGTCGTAACAGTAGAGACAGCGATTCGCCTCGATGGAAACCTCGAGGTGGGAGAGCGCCTTTTGAATCGGTTTACCGGGAAACATTATTTGTGCGTGGGAAAACCGAGGTTCATCCCCGCATTGCTCTCGTGCCACCGGCTCGTGACGACCTTGCCGCGCGTGTAGAAACGGAAGCTGTCCGGGCCGTAGACGTGAAGGTCGCCGAAGAGCGACGCCTTCCAGCCGCCGAACGAGTAGTACCCGACCGGAACCGGAATCGGCACGTTGATGCCGATCATGCCGGCCTGCACTTCGTTCTGATACTTGCGCGCCGCCGCGCCGCTGCGCGTGAAGATCGACGTGCCGTTGCCCCACGGGCTTGCGTTCACGATCGAAAGCGCGTCGTCGAGCGACTTCGCTCGCACGTTGACGAGCACGGGTCCGAAGATCTCGTCGCGATAGATCGACATCGCGGTCGTCGCCCGGTCGAAGAGCGTCGGCCCGACGAAGAAGCCGTCCTCGTAACCGGGCACGCGAATGTTTCTTCCGTCGGCGAGCAGCGCCGCGCCGTCTTTGATGCCGCTCTCGATGTAGCCGAGGATACGCTCGCGCGCGACGGCCGTGACGACGGGCCCCATGTCGTTGCTCGCGTCGTGACCGGCGCCGATCTTCAGGCCCTTGATGCGCTCCACGATTCGCTCCATGAGCGGCTCCGCGCAATCGCCGACGGTGACGCAGGCGGAGATCGCCATGCAGCGCTGTCCCGCCGAACCGTAGCCGCTCGAGACGATCGCGTCGGCCGCGGCGTCGAGATCCGCGTCGGGCATGACGACGAGGTGGTTCTTCGCTCCTCCGAGTGCCTGCACGCGTTTGCCGTGCTTCGCGGCGGTTTCATAGATGTAGTGCGCGATCGGCGTGGAGCCGACGAAGGAGATCGCGTTGATGCGCGGATGCGTGAGCAGCGCGTCGACGGCGACTTTATCGCCGTGCACGACGTTGAGCACGCCGTCGGGCAATCCGGCCTGCTGGAGTAGGCGCGCGCTGAGCATCGACGCCGAGGGATCGCGCTCCGAGGGTTTGAGGATGAAGCAGTTTCCGGCGGCGAGCGCGGGCGCGAGCATCCAGATCGGCACCATCATCGGAAAGTTGAAGGGCGTGATCCCGGCGCAGATTCCGACGGGCTGCCGCAGCGAATACGTATCGATGTTCGTGGAGACGCTCTCGCTCAACTCACCCTTGAGCAGGTGCGGCAAGCCGCAGGCGAAGTCGATGACCTCGAGCGCGCGCGTCACCTCACCGCCGGCATCGTTCACGATCTTCCCGTGCTCGCTCGCGACGATGCTCGCGAACTCGTCGGCATGCGACTTCACGAGCTCCCGGAACGCGAAGAGGATCTCCGCTCTCTTCCCTAACGGAAGGCGGCTCCACTTCGGATATGCGGCTTCCGCGGCGGCGACGGCGGATTCGACGACGGCGTCGTCGGCAAAAGCGACGCGCGATTGAACTCGGCCGAGCGCGGGATCGTAGATGTCACCGAAACGCGCCGCATCATCGCCTTGCTCTTTGCCGGCGATGAAATGCCCCACGCTCCGGACTCTAGAGGGGGCTTGCATAAGATGGCCTTAATATGACGCGGGTGAAGGGATATCCTCGCGCGCGCATCCGCACGCCGTTTGGGCTCGATCTGCTCGTCGAGGCCACCGCCGGCCAGATCGTGACAAGCCGCTTCGTTCGTGGTCGCGTCGCCCCGAGCGCGCCCCACCGCGTCATCCCGAGTGCAGACCGTGTCATCCCGAGCGCAGACCGTGTCATCCTGAGCTTGTCGAAGGACGGCGCCAAACTACTGCTGGAAGCCCGCCGGCAAGTCGAAGCCTACTTTGCGCACAAGCTTGCGCGCTTCGATCTTCCCCTCGCATTCGACGGCACCGAGTTCGAATGCGATGTCTGGCGCTGCGTCGCCGATTTGGGATTCGGCGAGTTTGTCTCGTATGCCGACGTCGCGCGCGCGATCGGGCGCCCCTTCGCGCATCGCGGCGTCGCTCGCGCGATCGGCCGCACGGAACACGCGCTCTTCGTTCCCGCGCATCGCGTCGTCGGATCAGACGGGAGGCCGCGCGGCATTACGCCGCGCTCTACGCGCCTCCGTCTGATCGAGTTCGAACGCTCGGCGCTAGCGACGAGCGGAGTGGTGGCCCATGCCGAAGAGCTTCGGCGCGCCGCCCGGTAGCGCGCTGCGCAGGAGGATGAATCCCGCATCCGGCGTGCGATGACCGTGGCGATGCGTTCCCATGCCGCCCATGTGCCCGCGCATCTGACCCGCGTGCGACGACGGCATCTGTGCCATCATGTGTTCGTGCAACGCTCGCATCTGCGTCATTTCGGAGTGCTGCGCGTTGAGCACCGCTTGTCGTTCACCACTCGAAAGCGCGGCGTCGAGTTCGCGTGCGACCGCGCGCGGATCGGGGCTTGCGGAGATCGCGAGGCTGCCGACCAACCGCGCGAGTAAGGCGCGGTGTGCGGAGGTGAGCGCCGCAAGCATGTTTGCGCGTGCCGTGCGGTGCAGGTTGCGCGCTTGCTCTGCAAACGCGCGGAAGGCTTGCATGTGTGCTTGCCGCTGCGCAGGCGACATCTGCATCGGTCCGGCGGGCGCCGCGCCCGCGGCAGGCGGCGGAGGCGGTTGAGTCTGCGCTGAAGCGGCGATCGGTACGAACGCCAGCGAGAGGAGGAGGGCGAGAGCTTTGTTGTTCATGACTTGGTTGTACGCTTGGCTGCATAGAACTGCCTGGGAGTTTCCGTGCAAAGGCTTCTCTGCAACGCATCGCGTAGCGTCACAACATGAGCACGTCATTAGAACGCGTGAAGTTACAGGTCGCCGACGGCACGACGATGGAGGCTTGCGTTGCTCGTCCGAAGACCGAGAACGGACCGGGCCTGCTTGTCTTGCAAGAAGCATTCGGCGTCAACGGACACATTCGCAACGTCGCGCAGCGATACGCGGCGCTCGGCTTCACCGCGATCGCGCCCGAGTTATTCCATCGAAGCGCGCCGCCCGGTTTCGAAGCCTCGTACGGCGATTTCGCCTCGGTGCAGCCGCACATGAGCGCGTTGACGACGGAAGGCATGCTCGCCGACATGCGCGCTGCGTACGAGTGGCTCACGACCGACGCGAAGATCTCGGCGGAACGCATCGCCGCGGTGGGATATTGCATGGGCGGCCGCTGCGTCTATCTCGCGAATGCGGAACTTCCGCTCGCCGCCGGCATCGCATACTACGGCGGCGGCATTGCGCCGGCGTTGTTGGATCGCGCCGCCAAGCAGCACGCGCCGATCTTGATGTTCTGGGGCGGCCTCGACACGCACATTCCGCCCGAGCAGTACCGCGCGGTTGCCGACGCGCTCACCGCCGCCGGAGCCGACCACGAACAGGTCGTCTTCGCAAAGGCGGATCACGGGTTCAACTGCGACGAGCGCCCCTCGTATAACCCGGGCGCGGCGCAGCAGGCGCTTGCGCTCGCGCTCGAGTTTCTACGAGTGCACGGAGTCTTGCGGTAGTTAGGGCTTCTGCAGTCTCTGGTTCGCGTTGTTCATGATGTAGATGTCATCCGCGTGGCGCATGCCGAGCGCCTTTTGATCGTAGATGACCGCGACGTACTGGCCGTTGTGGATGTCCTTCATCTGGTACGTCGTCTTCCCGTTGGCGGAGAAGATGCGATAGAAATGCGGCAGGATTTCGAAGCTGAGAATCTGCCCCGTGTGTGGATCGCGAACCTTGATGTTCGTCGTCGAGACGTGGACCGTCTCGCCGTAGAACGTCGAGGCAGCCATTGCGATCTGCGGCGCGAGGAAGGCTGCCGCGGCGACGATCGTGACCGCGAAGCGGCGAACGTTGGATAAGTTCATCTCCCGGATATACCCGCCCGAGCGCGCATTCTCACGCTCGATTGTCTGCTGTCGGTGAAGCAACCGAGCCTCGCAGCAGGCGTCCGGGAACGCGGTTCGGGAATCTCCGCAGCGTGGTCACGCTCTTTGATGCCCACGCATTGCCCGTCGAGGCGACGCTCTTCGCCGACGGGGGCGCGCGTGGAAACCCCGGCCCCGCTGCGAGCGGTGCCGTCCTCGTCGGGGTCTCGGGGGAGGTGATGGCCGAGATCGGTCGCTACCTCGGGACCGCGACGAACAACGTCGCGGAGTGGACGGCGCTCTGCATCGGCCTCGAGGGCGCTCTCGAGCGCGGGATCCGGCGCCTCGCGGTACGGCTCGATTCGGAGCTCGTCGTGAAGCAGATGTGCGGAGAGTACCGCGTGAAACACGTGGACTTGCAGCCGCTCTATCGTCGGGCGCGCGCGCTCGTACGGAAGTTCGAGTACGTGGAGATCAAACACGTCCCGCGCAAGGAAAACAAGTTGGCCGACGGCGTCGTCAACCGCGTCCTCGACGAGCTGCAGGTACGTGAGTGATGCGGCGATTTCCGCTCGGCTTGGTGATCTTTATCTTCGCAGTCCTCGCGCTCGCCTTGAGTTGGCGCTTCTTCGGGCCGCCCGAACTCGGGCAGAAGCAGCGCGCCAAAGTGTTCGCGGTGCGCAACGCGCCGAGCATTCTGTACGCGGCGTTGAACGTGCACTACGATCATCCGCCGATCTACCGCGAGACGTACGAGATGCGCGATGAAAACGGCGTGTCGAGCTTTTCCTACGTCGTCCAGAGTTACGCCGGAAAGCAGATCACGCTCAAAGCGCCGCCGCAGGCGATGTACGACGTGAGTTTCTTCTTTGGAGAAATCGTGAACGACGGCGCCTGGGAGATTCCGACGCGCCCGCCGCGGGGTAACACGAGCGTGCACTACACGCTCACGATGCGTCAGACGGAAGACTATCGCAGCGGCTCCCGCACGGTGACCTTCACCGATCCGCACTATTGGGCGATCATGGCGGGTCGCGAGTTTCACATCCACCTCACGCCCAACGGTCCCGACCCGAACCTGCTGCAACTGCAGGGCACGGCCTTACGCGATCCGCGCTACGAGCAGATCGTCGACGAATTTCGCAACTTCGGCTCGAACCAGTTTCGGAGCGGCGTCGTGAGCGCCCGCGCCTCCGCCGCGAGGAGCCGGTAGTGGGGTTTCTCCGCTTCGGCGTGATCTCGACCGCCGCGCTCGCGTTGCTCGGAACGCTCGGATTCGGTGCCTACGAATACGGCGAGAGCCCCGCGAGCCAGCTCTTCGGCGCAACGCTCGTCAGCGGCCCCGCGGACCGTCACGTCGTTGCGCTGACGTTCGACGATGGTCCGAACCCGCCGTATACGAACGGCATCCTCGCGGTGCTCGAGCGCGAGCGCGTTCACGCGACATTCTTCGTCGTCGGCCGCGCGGTTGCGGCGTATCCGGCGGTCGTGCGACGCGAGGTTCGCGACGGCGATGCGATCGGAAACCACACGTGGGATCACGGGCATCTCCTCGTGCTCGATGCATCGCAGATTCAACGCTCGCTCGAACTCACGAACGACGCCATTGTCAGAGCCGCCGGCACGCATACGACGTTGATGCGTCCTCCTTTCGGCGCGCGCGATTGGTTCGTGCTCGCGCAGGCGCGCCGCCTGGGCTACACGCCCGTGATGTGGTCGGTGCCGCTCGCGGGCGATTGGGAGAATCCGCCGCCGGGCGTGATCGCCGCGCGCATCCTGCGGTACGTTCGCAACGGCTCGA
The DNA here is from genome assembly GCA_003133745.1 of Candidatus Tyrphobacter aquilonaris. GTDB lineage: Bacteria > Vulcanimicrobiota > Vulcanimicrobiia > Vulcanimicrobiales > Vulcanimicrobiaceae > Tyrphobacter > Tyrphobacter aquilonaris. The sequence continues at coordinate 7,557 of PKZD01000055.1, read as the reverse complement.
TCATCGTGCTCCACGATGGAAACCAGGGCATCCTCTGCGACCGCGCCGAGCCGCACCTCTGCGACCGCAGCGGCAGCGTTGCCGCCACGCGCATGATCGTCGAAGCGCTTAAAGGCCGCGGGTATCGTTTCGTGACGATCCCGGAGTTGATCCGGCTTCACGCGTAGAGTCTGCCATCCCAGCGGATGAATCCGCCCGCGCGGCGTCCGCTTGGATCGTGATGCGTCCAGTGCACGACGGGAATCCGGCCGGGATCGTGCACCATCTCGCCGCTGACTTCGACCCGGTCGCCGTCGCGAACCGGAACCGGCGGAGCGAGCGAGACGTTGTCGACGACCTCGATCGGGCCGGCGTCGCTGCGGACGCGAAACGCTTCATGCTCGGCGTGCGTGCGGCGCCCATAGAAGAAGTGCGGCGCGCCGCGCACGGTGCCGCTGAAATCGACCTGCGCCGGCTGCGCGGCATGGTAGGCGCTCACCAGGTCCATCGCCGTTCCATCCCACGGCCCGCGAACGTGACAAGAGGTCCGCGGGTGAGCCGCGAACCAGGGCCACTCGCGATGCGCACCATTCCCACGCAACGGCTGCGGCTGGTACCCGTCGATCGATCGAATGCACAGGCGCTCTGGCGCGTGATGCAGAGCACCGAACTGCGCACCTATCAGGACCTGCCGACGATGGACTGCGCGCAGTTCGTGACGCTCATGTCCTCACGCGGCTCCCGCTTCGGCCCCGGCTGCTCCGGGCGCTTCGAATGGTTGATCGAGCACGGGGAGGCCCGAGTTCCCATCGGTTGGGTTTCCTTGCGCATCGGTGAGCGAAGCGGCGAGAGCGGTGAGATCGGCTACAGCGTCCTCGCGGAGCACCGCGGCAAAGGGCTCGCGACCGAAGCGGTCCGTGCGCTCGTCGGCGAGGCATTCGACGAAGGAAAGCTACGCGCGCTGCGCGCGTACTGCTTGCCGGAGAATCAGGCCTCGCGAGAGCTCCTGCGCCGGATCGGCTTTCGGGAGGACGGCGTGCTGAAGCACGGCGCATCGTTGCGCGGACGTGCCGTCGACGTGCTCACGTTCGCGCTGGAGGCTCCGCGCTAATCGTCGTTCGCGCGCAGGTCCGTCTCATCCCGATCGTAGTCGAGGATATCACCCGGTGCGCAGTCGAGGACGAGGCAGAGCTTCGAGAGCGTGTTGAAGCGCATGCCCCTGACCTTGCCCGTGCGCAGCAGGCTGAGTTGGGTTTCCGAGAGGCCGATCTGCTCGGCGACGTCGCGGGCGCGCATCTTGCGCCGCGCCAGTATGACGTCCAATGTAACGCGCACCGGCATCAGACGAACTGGTCCAGCTTCGATTTCAGCTTCTGCCCGTGGCGCGCCAGCAGGATGAGCACGAGCCCGACAAAGGCCAGCGTGAGGTTCTCGACGTCCCAGTTGAACCTGACGCCGCTCATTTCGCGAAACCCGTTGCCGATAAGAAAGATCAGGCCGGGCTGCGCCACGATGACGGCCCACGATCCGAGCATCAGACAGCCGCCGATTGCCTTCAGCCCTCTGACCATCGCCGGACCGAAGGCGTCGCCCCGATCCATGCGGGCGAAGGCGTTCGACGCTGCCCATAACGCCCCGAGGAAAAAGGCCGGCGCGAGCAGGCTGACCCAATAGTCGGGCGTCATCGTGACCCGGCCGTGCTCGGAAAACAAGGCGAGCCCGAGTCCCACGACGGCGATCCGCGTCAGGAGGGCGCCCGTGGAGAAGGTAGATTTCGGCACTAGAACCTCCCGCTAAAAGCTAAAGTGATCGTGTTAAAACACACTTTAGTTTAAGTAAAACATAAAGTCAAGTGCGAAAGGGCGCAGCCTAAGAAATCGTGCTTGGTTGTCCGATAACCAAGCCATGGTGCCGCCCGGAATCAACGATGCGGGGGTTATTCCGCGCGTGCTCGCCCACTACGCTCGCTGTGCTCCGCTCCTGGAAGCCGGCTTCGCGGGCTCGCCGATCGTCTTCGCGGATTTTCCGCGGGGCTTACACGGCGCGGCGCGCTTTCGCATCACCCACATCCCGTTCTCGAGCGCGCGCCTCGGCTGGCTCGTGCAACGGGAATACGCGATCGAGTTTCACACGTGGGCGCCGCTGCCGGGGCATCCGGAGCGTCTGCGTTTCGGCCGGATCCTCATCGAGCCGTCGAGCAACGCGGGGTTCGCGCGTGTAAAGGAAGCCGCGCTGGCGGTGCGCGAGCATCTGTTGACGGCGGAGCTCGATGCTATTCCCCTCGTTGACGGCATCGGCGGAATCGCGCTCTGGTTGCCGTTTTCGGAGGCACCGCCCGCGACGCGCATGCGCTCGAAGCTGCAGCGCCTGGCTCTGCGCGCTGCGGCGACGCATCCGCGCGTCCGCATCGATGCGGCCACGAACGCGCCGGGGCGTTACAGCCCGCTCCCGTATAGCCTGCGGGGGATGCCGAACCTTCCGGTCTGCTCGCCGGTGGAATGGGCGGAACTCGAAGGACTGCGCTCCGCGATCGTCTGCAGCGCCGAGAGCTTCCCGGCCCGCATCGCCGCGCGCGGCGACCTCTTTGCGAAGGCAACGGGCGAGCTCGCCCAACAGCGTCTCTATCCGCACGCGCGCACGCGCGCTCGCAAATCCTTGGGCGGCTGACCGAGGGAGGCCCACGCGCGCACCGAAGCCCTCATTCACTCAACCGTTTCTACGGAGGGCATTTCGTCGTGCTGTGCTTGAATCGCAAGGCGCGTGAATCGATCAGGATCGGCGAAGACATCTTGATCGTCGTCATGGACGTCACCGCGGCGGGCGTGGTCAAACTCGGGATCCAAGCGCCCAAGGAACTGAAGGTGTTGCGTTCAGAGGTCTACGAGCAGGATCTCCGCGCAGCGCGCGATCTCTAACGGCTCCGCTCCGACGACGCGCGTCTGACCGGCCCAAATCTGGGGCACTATCCGAATCGGCTCCTCGCCGTCCTCGACCCGCAGTTTCCACATGAAGGCCGTCCGCGCGCCCGGCGCAAGATCCGGCAGCTCGAAACCGTCGGCGAAGAACGCCGTCTCACGCCTACGGACGGCGTCGCAAAAGAGCGAGCCCTCGGAGTACGATGCGCCGACGGGAACCGGAACGGCGAGCGCAATTCCGGAAACCGCAGAGCTTGAAGCGTTCTCGAGCAAGAGCGTGAGCGAAAGAATCGTTCCCGGTGCGACTTCCTTGCGCGGCGATGCGAGCATCTCGACGCAAAGCGATCCGCGGCTCATAGCGGCGCGAGGTCGACGTCCATGGGAATTTCTCGCGCCTCTCGTGCGACCTCGTCGAACATCAGACACGACGTGTACGGCCGTGCGTAGACGTGAATCGAAACGGCGCCGGCGGACTCCGGCGCAACGCGCACGCGATGGATGTCGCGCTCGCCCTCTCCGCGGTAATCCGGCATGCCGATCGTGACGCCTAGCGTCGTGCCGAGGTGCTCGACGACCGCATGTCCCGGTGCGCGAACGCCGGCGATCTGGCGATAATCGTCGACGACGAAGACGCCCGACTGCGCGACCATCCAGCAGCGCTGCCCGGCGTGATCGTGAATCGGCGTCGCGCTGCCCGCAGGCCATGCGAGCGCGAGAATCTCGACCTCCTCGGNNGTCATCAGACGGGTCATCGGCTCGACCTCAAAATCGCCGCCGGAAAGGCGGAGGGCGGCAGCGATGAAGTCATCGAGCGTTACGAGGGGCATGGCCGGATGGCTTCGACGTGCCGAAGGCCCGCCTCTGCGGGCGGGGATTGTCTATTTTCGTTGACAATAGCCCGCGAGACGCCTATGATTTGGACGCCGCGTTTCGCTTAACTAGGAGGTTACCCCACATGAACGCCATGGAGGCACTGCGCCGGAATGTCGTGTTTAAGCGAGCGGAGCACAATATCTCTCAAAGCGACCTTGCACAGCGAGCAAGTATCGCACGGGCCACCGTCTCTAAGATCGAGTCCGGGAACGGAAACGTCACCGTCGATGTCCTCGAAAAAATCGCGACGGTTCTCGGCTGTGGAGTCGATGAGCTCTTCGCACCACGCTCTCTACGGGTTGGTAACGCTGAATTGGCGAGACGCGCCAAGGCGCCGCGCAGCGAGTTCGTCGACGCCCGAGTGTTACTCGACGCAATCGACGAAGCCAACGAAGTTCGATACAGTCGTGCCGGCCGGCCAAGAACCGTGGCGCGTGGAGTTTCACCGCGACGTAGGTAAGGATATCGCAGGCTACGCTTTGCGCGATCCGGGTTTCTCGCCTCCGCTACGAGAACTGCTGGCTGCTCTTGAAGCGAACCCCAAACAGTTTCCAAAGAAAAAGGGCCCGCTGAAGAAGGCGAGGGCAGCGCATCTTCGATTCAAGACCGTGACTTTTGTAGCCGCCTTCGCTATTGACGAATCAGCGCACGCCGTGTTTGTCTTGGCCTTCGATCCCCACGACAAGGCATACCGGAAAGCCGCGCGCAGGAAGCGGTAGAACCGGCCCCGCCAGCCGCCTCTCAATCTGCTGGCCCAGTCGGAGGCCCCCCGACGTCTTGACGGGTCGGGACCCTGGTGCTATGGTAACTTCCTATGCCCCAAGGCGGGTAATCCCACAACCGATTTCGGGACGAGAGCGTCCGGGCCGGCCGGTCGTACTTGTCTTTTTTGGCGTGCTTTCCGGTTTAGAGAAGGAAATTGAATGGCGAAAACGGCGGCTCCGAAGTCCCGAACGCTGGCGAGCGGGGGCGCGAAGAGCAGGTCGAAGCGAGGGGGCGAAGGCCCGAGCAAGACCGGCAAGCGCGAGGGAGCAGCCCTCCCGGCGTCTTTTCCGATGCCGACGGGAGCGTTTACCGTTGAGCAGCCGCCGGAGCCGGGGCCGAAGAGCGAGCGCTACAGCTTTGCGAAAATTCCCGACGTCCTCGAGATCCCGAACCTCATCGAGCTCCAAAAGGCGAGCTTCGAATGGTTCAAGACCGAGGGGCTCGGCGACGCCTTCGCCTCGATCTCCCCGATCAAGGACTTCACCGGGAATCTGATCCTGGAGTTCGGCGAGCATGCGCTGGGCGAACCGAAGTACTCAATTGAAGAGTGCCGCGAACGTGACATGACGTACAGCGCGCCCTTGCGCGTGCGCGTCCGCCTCATCACCGCGGAGTCGGGCGAGATCAAGGGCATCCCCGACCAAGAAATCTTCATGGGCGATTTCCCGCTCATGACCGACAAGGGCACCTTCATGATCAACGGCGCCGAGCGCGTGATCGTGAGCCAGCTCGTCCGCTCCCCCGGCGTCTATTACAGCCAGGACTCCGACACGAACGGACGCCCGACGTTCAACGCGACCGTGATCCCGAACCGCGGCGCATGGATCGAGTTCGAGACCGATAACGGCACGAAGAACGACGAAACCGACGGCACGATCGGCGTGCGCATCGACAAGAACCGTAAGATTTACGTTTCGACGTTCATTCGCGCGCTCGCGCGTCCGGAGATGGGCGCGGATTGGGCGAGCGACGAAGCGATCCTCAACCTCTTTGCGGATCTCTATCCGAAGCGCCGCGAAACGCCGAGCAAGGTCTCGACGAAGAAGGACGAGGACCTCAAAGGTCGCGAGCGCGAGCTGCGCGCGCTCTTCGAGCGTCTCTACCCCGATCGCGAACCCGACAACTTCATCTTGAACTCGCTCGTCAAGGATGCGGAGGTCGTCACGCGTGAGGACGCGCTGAAGGAAATCTACAAGAAACTACGTCCCGGCGAGCCCGAAAACGCCGACAACGCGGAGAAGCTGCTCGAGTCGTTGTTCTTCGACGAGAAGCGCTACGATCTCGCGGGCGTCGGCCGCTACAAACTCAACGGCAAGTTCCACTATCAAATCCCGAACCCGAACGTCGAGGAGCGGGCGGAGCATCCGTACCTCGTCATCGACGAGTACACCGGCGCCGGCCTCGACACGCCGGCGATGGAGACGCGCTGCCTTGCGCGCGCGGACATGATCGCGGTCATTCGCCGCCTGACCCGCGTCGCGACCGGCGTCATTCGCAAGGATGACATCGACCATCTCGGCAATCGGCGCATCCGCTCGGTGGGCGAACTGCTGCAGAACCAGTTCCGCGTCGGCCTGCTTCGCCTCGAACGCGTCGTGCGCGAGCGCATGACCGTCCAAGACATCGAAACGGTCACGCCGCAGGCGCTCATCAACATTCGCCCGGTCGTCGCCGCGATCAAAGAGTTCTTCGGATCCTCGCAGCTCTCGCAGTTTATGGATCAAACGAACTCACTCGCCGAGTTGACGCATAAGCGGCGCCTCTCCGCGCTCGGCCCCGGCGGCCTCTCGCGCGAGCGCGCCGGCTTCGAAGTTCGCGACGTCCACCACTCGCACTACGGCCGCATCTGCCCGATCGAGACGCCGGAAGGACCGAACATCGGCTTGATCGGCTCGCTTGCGACGTACGCGCGCGTGAATCGGTTCGGTTTCCTCGAGACGCCGTATCGTGTCGTGCGCAACGGCATCGTCACCGACGAAATCGTCTACCTGACCGCCGACCGCGAGGACGAGTTCATCATCGCGCAAGCGAACACGCCGGTCGATCCGGCGGGCGGGCGCATTCTCTCGGATTCGGTCATCTGCCGGTACGTGGAAGAGTACATCGAAGAGCCGGCCTCGCGCGTTCAGTTGATGGACGTCTCGCCGAAGCAGATCGTCTCGGTCGCGACCGCGCTCATTCCGTTCCTCGAGCACGACGACGCGAACCGCGCGCTCATGGGCGCGAACATGCAGCGTCAGGCCGTGCCGCTCTTGCAGCCGCACTCGCCGACCGTCGGCACCGGGATGGAGTACCGCGCCGCAAAGGATTCGGGATCGCTCGTCGTCTGCGACGTCGCGGGCACCGTGACGAGCGCCGACGCGAAGGCGATCGTCGTGACGACCGCGGACGGCGATGAGAAGACCTTCGAACTGCTCAAGTTCGTGCGTTCCAACGCCGGCACGTGCATCAATCAGCGCCCGATCGTCACGATCGGCGAGAGCGTCGTCGCGGGACAGGTTCTCGCCGACGGCCCGTCCTCGGACAACGGAGAGCTCGCGCTCGGACAGAACGTCCTCGTCGCGTTTCTCCCGTGGGAAGGCTACAACTACGAGGACGCGATCCTCATCAGCGAGCGCATGGTCAAGGAAGACCACTTCACCTCGATCCACATCGAGGAGTACGAATGCGAAGCGCGCGACACGAAGCTCGGACCCGAAGAGATCACGCGCGACATTCCCAACGTCGGCGAGGACGCGCTCAAGGATCTCGACGAGCGCGGCATCATTCGCGTGGGCGCGGAAGTGCGCCCCGAAGACATCCTCGTCGGCAAGGTGACGCCGAAGGGCGAGACCGAGCTGACGGCGGAGGAGCGGCTCCTGCGCGCGATCTTCGGTGAAAAATCGCGCGAGGTTCGCGACACGAGTTTGAAAGTTCCGCACGGCGAGAAGGGCAAGATCATCGACGTCAAGGTCTTCTCGCGCGAAAGCGGCGACGAGTTGTCACCCGGCGTCAACCACCTCGTGCGCGTCTACGTCGCGCAGAA
>PKZD01000072.1 GCA_003133745.1 Candidatus Tyrphobacter aquilonaris | reverse complement strand
ACCCACGCCGGTGCTGTCCTCGGTTGCGTTCGGGTTCGTCTCGTAGATCGTGTAGAACTGAATCGAGCCGAATCCGAGCGTGTTGTTCGCAGCACTCTGCATGCGCGCGTAGGAGCCCGCTGCAAGCGGTGAGGCAAGGCTCGTACCACCGGACGTGCACGGCGTGCACGCTCCATTGACCGCCGGCGAGGAGGTCCACAGTTCGGCTCCGGTCTCGATCGCAGCGTCCATCGCGATGTCGGGAANNCCGCCGCCTCCGGCTTCCCATGCGGTTTCGCCCTGATAGCTTCCGTCCGCATTCGTGAAAAGATCCGTGCCGCCGACTGCGACGACGTACGGCGATGCCGCCGGATACTCGACCAACGGAACGCCGCCCGGCACGCCGTTCTCCACGCCGTAGCAGTACGCGCCGTTGTCGCCCGTCGACGCGAAGAGCGTCTGCCCTTGCGCCGCGGCCTGCACGAGGACCTCGTCGTCGAGGACCATCGAGCCGTCTGCGTATGCGAACGCCTCACACTCGCCGAACGACGCGTTCGCGACCGGCGCGAGATCGTCGGTCATCCACTTATCAAACTCGAGCGCGATATCCGAATCGGTGAGCGAGGTCGTCTGATAGACGTACAGCATCTGAACGTTCCCGGCCATCGCCGTCGAGTAGGTCATGTCGAGCGTCCACTCGTCGTCGCCCGACGTGTCGGTGCTTGCCAAGCCGACCGGCATCACCGTCAGCGGCACCTGCGGCTGGCTGAACTCGGACTCGTTGGTTCTAAAATCGGCGATTGCCTGTGACGTGTTCCCCTCGGCCATGATCGCGATCGAGGTGTTCGTCGCTGCCGGCATGCTGCCGACGTCATAGGCGGCCTGGAACGTTGCCGGATCGTAGAAGCGGACGCAGGGCACGGTCACACCCTCCTCGCACTGCGTGACGTTCGTTCGTTGCGCCGTCTTCTGCGGCTTGGCAACGATGGCCGCAACGTTGTTCAATCCCAGCACCGCAACGACGACGCCGCTGAGCGAGCTCGGAACGAACGCCGCGGTCGTATTCGCAAAGACCGTTTTCCCGGCGAGCGAAAACGAATGCAGCGACGTATTGAAGGCCTTATCGATCTGTGCCGCCGTGCCCGTGCCGCTCACGATGAGGTTGTCGGGCGTCACCGAGACGCTCGAAAGCCCCACGCCTTGCAGATACGATTCCACTTGCTGGACCTGCGCCGAGCTCGGATCGAACTGGCTCGCGACCTCCGCGCGGGTCAATCGCGTGTGCGATTTCAGCGCGGACTGCAGCGCCGATACGTTCTGCAGCTGCAGGCCGACGCGCACCGTGATCGGCTGCGCGGAGTTGAGCGCGCCGAGATCGGCTGCGCCCGAAAGCGAGAGCGCTTGCGTGTTCGTCGTCGTCCAGCCCGATGGCGCTGCCACCGACGCCGTCGCGCGTCGCGTCGTGCCCGTGCCGCCTCCGGCGGCTGTCGCTGATGATTGCGAAGACACTCCGGTGCTGGGGAGTAGACCGGCGGTGCCGCCATGACCAGCACAGGAAGCCGTCACGAGCCCGATCGTGAGCGCTCCGAGAAACAACCTCTTCATTACTCTTCCTCTCCAAGAAAACGTAGCGGGGCGATTGCCAGGCAGATTGATACCCAGTCAAGCGATGGGTTTACACCTCCGCTCGACATTCTTTTTGCCGCTATGTTACATCCGGAGATTATGCGTTTTAATAGGGCCGGCGCGATGTTTTAATGCCGGGCGAATCGGGGAATAAGCGCGCCGCCGGAGCTACGGGATGATGACGATTGCCTGCGGATTCGAGACGCCGGTCGTCACCGTCTGCGAGAGCGTCGTCCCCGCGCCGGCGTACTCCTTGATGCCCGGGCTCGTGCCGAGATTGCTCACGTAGAGATCGCCTGCCGCATCGAACGCCAGGGAATCGGCGCCGCTGATCCCGCTCGTAATCGTCTCACTCGCGGTCGACTCTTCATAGTCGTACACGACGACGCTGCCGCCCGTCCCCGTGTAGTTCGCGAGGAAGAGATTGCCGGCGTTCCCCGCCAGCACTTGCTCTCCGGACGCAACGCCGCTCGTGATGGTGTCAGCGGGCAAGGGATTCCCTCCTGGCGCGTACTCGTCGATGCTCGTGCGAACCGTATCGGTCACGAATATGTAGCCGGAGGGATCGACGAAGAGGCCTGGACACGGACAGGAATCGACGAGCTCGTACGTGTAGAGCGTCGCGCCCGCCGTCGTGATCTCGAGAATGTTGTCCAGGCCCGTCGTTTCACACGTCGCGCAGTTCGCGACGTAGAAGTCTCCCGACGCATCGGCCGCGATCGAGTTCGGGTCGCTGATCGGCGTCGTGACGGCGGCGGGCGTGCCGTTATACGGCGGCGCGACGATCTCGAGCGCGTCGGCGTTCGTACCGGAGCACGACGTCCCGCAGGTGATGATTCCGAGATCCTGATGGAGAGCGTCGACGGCGATTCCCTCGGGATAGCCGCCGGCAGCGGAGATCGTATTCGTCAGCGCGGTTCCGCCGACCGCAAACTCGAGCACGTTGCTCGCCGCGACACCATCCCAGTTGGCAACAAAGAGGTCTCCGGCAGCGTCGGCTGCGAGATGCGTCGGATTGTTGATGCCGCTCGTGAGCGTCGTAAACGGAGACGTTGCGCCCAAGACGTAGAGGCTGACGTTGCCGGGAACCGTGCCGTTATTCGCGACCGCGAGCATCTGCTTCATGTCGACGTTGACGCTCGCGCCGGTGCAGCTCGCGCCGGTGAGGGTGCACCCGTTCGTCTGCTGACCGGCGAAGGTCGGCGTCACGGTGAACGAGGCCGTGCTCGCGCTATACGACGAGGGCGGCGTGACGCTGAACTCGTTCGGCGAGGTCGTCTTCGGTGCGACGACGGTGACGCCGAGCGAGCCCGACGTGCTCCCGACAGTGAACGTCGGCGCGCCGGGCCCGGCGATGATGTTATTGTCCGCATCGAGCGTCTCGACGACGAACCTGTGCGCGCCAAGGCCGATGAGATCGTAGCCGCCCGTTCCATTGGATTCCGTGAAGACGCCGACCGGAACTACGAGCGTCGAAACCGGCGCTCCGGAGAGCGAGATATCGATGTTGTTCGATTGTCCAGCCGTAATCGTGAACGCGACGGCCTGCGCTGACGAGAGCACGTTCCCGGTGCCGCCGGTTTGATCGTACGTCGTCAACGTTGCCGTGTAGTCTCCCGGCAGCAAGCCCGGAACGCTGAGCGTGCAGATCGTGCTCGCGAGCGTGCTCGTGCAGCCGCTCGAGTTGACGGTGAGGTTCGCCGTCGCCGTATAGTTCGTCGGACCGCTAATGTCGATCGTGATCGACTGCGTCGCGTCCGAGAGATACTGCGGCCTGACGCTGCTCCTGTCACCCTGACCCTTCGACTCGGTGCTNNCACCTCGCTCAGGACTAAAGGCGCTAAGGTGTCACCCTGAGCTCTACTTGTGTCACCCTGAGCCTGTCGAAGGGCGCTCGTCGTACTCTGCTGCTGTGGAACGTTGATGACGAAGACCGCGGTTCCGGTCCCCTTGCTCCCCGCCGCCGGTTGCGACGGAATGACCGACGACGATCCGTGCCCACCAGCCGAGCACGAGGCGAGCAAACACGCGAGCGCGAGCAAAGTGCAAAGCCGAGTCGATAACATTTGTGTTCCCCTCTTAATGTACGATGACGCCGGTCGTTGTCACGGTCACGCCGACGACGGCTTGCATGGAGCCTCCGCCCGTAATCGTAATCTGGCACGTGCCCACGCCAACCGGCGTTACCTTGTACATGGCCGACCCGCCCGAATTGCTCGTCGCGCTCATCGTGACGATGCCGGAGCAGGTGTCGTTCTCGCTATAACTTCCGGTGAAGTTCGTCTGCGAGACGTCGAGGTTCTGCGCGTAGCTCGCCCCGGTCGCAAGGAAGCTCAGCGACGTCGGATTGGGAGTTACGGCGCCTAATGACGGCGTCGGGGTTGGAGTCGGCGTCGGGGTTGGCGTTGGAGTCGGCGTTGGCGTTGGCGTTGGCGTTGGCGTTGGCGTCGGCGTCGGGGTTGGCGTCGGCGTTGGACTCGCCGTCGGCGTTGCACTTGCCGTCGCCGTTGGCGTCGGCGTCGGCGTGGCCGTGTGGTGCGTCACCGGCGGAGTATAGCCGCCGCCACCGCCGCAACCCTGACAGCCCCCGAGCGTCGCCGATACGACGAGCAATGCGACGCCAAGGCGCATCATTGCGCTCGCGCCGCGCCTCTCCAAAGTCCGCGCCATGGTATCCCCCAACAATCGCCTACGGCCGGCTGTGCGTCTTCTCGATGATGACCGACGTGTACGTGTACGAGGCGTTCGCCGTCACCGTCTGGCCAAGCGTCGTGCTATCCTCGAACGTTACGGAGCACGTCCCGGGATTGTCGCCGTAGTTTGCCTGCAACGCCCACGTCGGAGACATGGCGGAGAGCGTCGAACCGGCGGTGCCGCCGGTGCATGTGTTGGCCGACGTCGAGAACGCCTGCTCGTACGGCGCATCCGTCCAGCCCGGCTCCGATGGCGTGAGCGATGCGGTGTCGCCGCCGTTGATGAACGAGACCGTGCTCGGCGTGCCGCTCGTGCAAGCATCTGCGACCTCGTTGCATGTTACCGACAGTGACGGCGTCCCAAGAAGCGCGCCCTCAGAGACGTACGTCGCATTCTCCGTTTGGATGCTCTGATCGTCGTTCACGTAGAAGTTCGTTGCCGGAACCGAGAGGCCACCGTAGGCCACGCTGATTTGATTTGATTCCGATACAGTGACAGGGGTTTGCGGCTTCACCGCCCGCGCCGCAGTCGCCGGCTGCGTCGAGTTGCCGGTGCCGAACGACAGCGCATACGACCACGACGTGTCGTTGAACGGCGCGGAGTTCGGAAGACCGTCCGAAAGTCTGAACGTAACCGTCGAGCCTCCCGACGTCTCGTAGGTTCCCGGCGAGAGGATCGTCGCGCCGCTCGGATCCTCGACCTTCAGATCGATCGTTCCGGTCGAGCCGGCATCGACGGTGAACGACGGCGTTGACGCCCAAGCGACCGAGTACGAACCGACCACCGGATTGAGCGTATATGGCCCGAGATTGTTCGACACGCCCGCGGTAATGGTAATGCCCGTCTCGCTGTCGATCGAGAGCGGCGTTCCCGATTCGTCCGTCGACGAATAGAGCGCGAAATCCCACGTCTCGCCGGTACCGATCGGCGCGGCGACCGAGATCGTGCACGTCGTCGAGGAACCGGTGCCGCTGCAGCCGGGCGACGTGTTCGTCAGGCCGAAGTCGAGTGCCGTGCCGCCGTTGATCGTGATCGACATCGACTGCGTGTTCGTCGAAATATACGTCGGGCGAACGCTCTGCGTGCCACGACTGTTCGACGTCGTGCCGGTGCCGCGCGGAATCGTGATGGTCATCGTGGCGGTCGCCGTGCCGTTTCCGGCCGGCGCCGTGCCGCCCCGGGTCGACGGCATCGATCCGCCGGAGTTGCCGCCGGAACATGCGGCAAGCGCAAGCATAAGAAAACTTGCAAAGAAAACGCGGGCGTCAGACGTCCGAAACATGCGAAGAACCTCCGAAAAAAAAGCAACCACCGGTGTCGGGTAAGCGTACTCCCCGCACCTGCTAAGAACTCCAACACCGCTAGTACGAAGCGCGCGAAACGCACTCCTTCCTATGGATGCGCCTGGCTGATGCGCTCGCCCTACTAAGCGAGCAAGAGAAAGCCGACGATCGGGGTCGAACCGATGACCTGCGGTTTACGAAACCGCTGCTCTACCACTGAGCTACGTCGGCGCGGTCCTTGGTCTTAGACGACGTCTATCTATTCGTCGAAGGTGCGGCGCTCGGCGGATTCGTCGAGCTTGAGATCCTCGAGGTAGTAGTACACGATTTTCTTGTCCTCGAATCCGACCTTCGCGAGCTCGCGGCCCGCAATTTCCACGACCTCGTGGATACGCCCCTCGCGCCCGGCGTACTCGTAGTTCACCGCTTTGTACTCGGGATCGGCCTCCGGCGGCTTCGGGATGACCTTCACGCCGCGCAGCGGCGTCTGATGGCGATGGGTTGTCATGCGCGCCCAGGCTTCGATGCGAGCCTGGGGGATACCCTGAAGCCGCCGCTCGTGAGATAATGGAGGCGAAAGGAATGCCCCATGAAGGACCGCCGCTTCCGCCTCTGCGTCGCCCTCCTGGTAGGGCTCCCTCTGTGCTTCGGCGCCGGCGCTCGCGCTGACGAAACCGGCATGGGCTACACCTTGCCGAATGCCGCGCTCTCCACGATCTCCGACCCGAACGACGCACTGCGCTTCGCACGCGAGCGCATCTACGACCATGACCTGCCCGGCGCCGTCGTCGCCCTGCAGCGCTACATCACGAACCACCCCGAAGAGGCGAACGTCGAACGTTTCCTCGGCGACCTCTACTTCGGCAGCGGGGACCTCCACGATGCCGAGTCGCTCTACCGGCAAATGATCGACTCGTATCCGCTCGATCACGATCTGCACTTCCGGCTCGGTCAGCTCTATGCGATCGAAAATCGTAACGACGAAGCGATGGCGCAGTTCCGAGACAGTCTTCCCGACGTGCAGTCGATCTATTTTCTCGTCTTGCTCCATCAGCGCAAAGGCGATCTCACGGCATTTCGCCAGCAAATGCAACAAGCCGCCGTCACGCATCCGGCAAACGCCGAAGCGCAGGTCGAGGCGGCGCAACTCTTTGACGCGCTCTACCTGCCGCGGGATGCTGCGCTTGAGTTTTCGCGTGCCTTAGCGGACTCGCCGAACTCGCTCGACGCGCTGCAAGGGCTCGCGCTTTCGCAGACGCAGGAACGGGCGTACACTTCCGCCGCCGCGACGCTGACGCGATGCCTCGCACTCGATCCCTCCAGCTATGGCTGCCTCGTCGCGCTCGGTGAACTCGATGTCGACGCGGGCAAACTCGACGATGCGGAGGCGACACTCGATCGCGCGTATCGGCTTGCGCCCGAAGGTCCGGAGGCCTTGATCGGCCTCGGCCGACTCGCGGATGCTCGCGGCGATTGGCAGAAGGGCGTCGCGCTCTACGCACAGGCCTTGTACGTGTGGCGGTATGACGTCGATGCGTACGTCGAACTCGCCTTCGATTACGAAGAGCATGGATCGCTCGACAAGGCACAAGACACGTTGCTCCAAGGCCTTTCGCTTGCGCCGGACGACGCGCGCATGCACTACATGCTTGGCTACATCTATCGCGAACGTGGAGAGAGCGCCCTCGCACTCACCCAGTTTGTCGCTGCGGAACAGTCGCTCGATCCCGACATCGTGCGCTTTGCGAAGGAGGGCGCGGATGCGCTAGGGGGCACGCGCCAATAAGCGGAGGCGACACAGTGCTGCGCAGGGCATGGCCGCGCACTCTCTAGAAAGCCGAATCCATGTTTTTCGAGTATCGCGGCAAACGGCCGAAGGTTCATCCCTCGGCTTTCGTGGCGCCGACCGCTTCGCTCATCGGCGACGTCGAAGTCGGCGAGGAGTCGAGCATCTGGTTTGGCACGGTCTTGCGCGGGGACATGGGGCCGATTCGAGTCGGCGCGCGCACGTCGGTGCAGGACAATGCCGTTATCCACGTGAGCGTAGGCTGCAGCACGATCATCGGCAATGACGTGACCGTCGGTCACGCCGCCGTCATGGAAGACTGCGTCATCCGTGACCACGCGCTGATCGGCAGCAATGCGGTCGTGCTCAACGGCGCCACGGTCGGCGAAGGAACGCTCATTGGCGCCGGCAGCGTCGTAGCTCCCAACGCGCGGATTCCCGATCGCGTCCTCGCGGCCGGCGCGCCGGCAACGGTGCGCAAACCACTCGAGGGCGACGCGGCGCATTGGATCGAGATGGCCGCCGACGAGTACGTGAAACTTTCGCGCTCCTACCTTGCCGAGAACCTCGGCTCTGCGGCGGCACGACCGTCGGCATGACCGTCGTGCGCGAGGAACTTGCGCGTTTCATCCAGAGTGAAGGACATCGCGTTGAGTTCGGGCTCTTCGGCGAGGATGAGAGTACCGCCGAGTTGCTCTTTCGAACGCGCGGCTACGTCGTTTCGATCGCCGTGCACGAAGGCGAGCCGCCCCGCTTCGCGATCGCGACCGCGTACGAGATCCCGCCGTGGGCGCGCGAGCGCGCGCAGAACAAGACGACGTTGCGAGATGTCGCCGTCGATGTTGGAGGCGTTGGGTTCACGCTCGCGCCGAACGGCAAGAACTTCGTCGTGGCAATCGAGCGCGAAGAGCCACTCGAGGCGTTCTTGCGCGGCTTCTGGCCGAACGTCGCACGCGTTCGCGAAGCCGGGATCGCCGCGCTCGAGCGCATTCTCGACCGCGGCGAGAGCCGCGCCGCCGCGAACAAGTTCATCAAGTCGCTCCAGCAAGGGGAGTGATGGACGTCGATCGGCTCGCGCCGCTCGAAGCGGCGCTCGAGGAAGAGGGCCTCTTCTCGACGCGCGACGACGACGGCGACGCACTGCGCATCGCCTTCAAGAGCGAGGGTGACCGGTATTTCATCGTCAGTTACCGCGACGATCCAAACTTCGTCATGATCGGATCGGGTTGGTCGCTGCCGAACGGTGCCGATCCCGAACGCGTCATGCGAGTGACGAACGCGCTCAACGCGCGCAAGAAGTTCGTCAAGGTCGCGCTCTGGGAATCTGAAAACGACGTGCTCTTCACCGTCGAGCTCTGCGTCGCGACGCCGGAAGAAGTTCGCCCGCATTTCGGACGCCTGCTCGACGTGCTGCGCGACAGCGCGCTCGAGTTTTTTCGAGAACTGCAGGCCTAAGGAGCCGGGTAGCGCGATTCGTCCGCGTAGGGGACGAAGAGCGTGAACTCCTTTTCAAATCGCAACTTCACGGTCCCGGTCGGACCGTTGCGGTGCTTCGCGATGATGAACTCGGTCACGCTCGGATCGGGCCCCTCGGGATTATAGTATCCGTCGCGATAGAGGAAGGCGACGATGTCGGATTCCTGTTCCAGGGATCCGCTGTCGCGCAAATCGGCGAGCATGGGGCGTTTATCGTTACGCGTCTCCACGCCGCGGTTCAGCTGCGCGCAGGCGATGATCGGGACGTCGAGATCCTTCGCCGTAACCTTGAGCGTCCGGCAGATCTCCGAGAGTTCTTCGTTGCGATTCGCGTTGCGCGAGAGCGCCCCGGGACGTAGGAGCTGCAGGTAGTCGATGAAGATCGCCGCAAGGCCATACTTAGACTTCAAGCGGCGCGACCGCGTCCGCACCTCGCTCACCGTGAGCGCGCCGGTGTCGTCGAGATAGATCGGCAGCTCGTTCAGCACTCCCATCGCGCGAGAGATATCCTCCCACTGATGCTCCTTGATGTTCCCACGTCGCAGGTCGTGCATCGACAGTCGCGCGTCGGAGCAGATCAAACGCTGGAGCAACTCGTTGTTCGACATTTCGAGTGAGAAGAATGCGATCGGCTGCGAGGCTTCGCGGGCGGCGGCGACCGCCATGTTCAGTGCGAACGAGGTCTTGCCCATCCCCGGGCGCGCGGCGACGATGATGAAGTTCCCCGGCTGGAATCCCGTCGTCATCTCGTCGATGTCGCGGAATCCGGCGGTCAGTCCCGTGCGGTCGCCACGCATGTGGTAGAGGCGATCGATGTGCTCGAAGGCGTCCTTCATGAGGCGGTTCACCGGCGTGAAGTCCGCGCGACTGCGATGCTCGCTGATCTCGTAGACAATCTGCTGCGACCGATCGAGCGCGCCGCCGACGTCCTCCTCGGCGTCGTAGCCGAGCTTGCCGATCTCGGTCCCAGCGTGGATGAGCGCGCGCAGAATCGACTTCTCGCGCACGATCTTCGCGTAGTACGAAGCGGAAGCCGCGGTTTGGACGGTGTCCATGAGCGCGTTGATGTACGAGAGCCCGCCGACGCGCTCGAGGGCGTCACGACGACGCAGTTCTTCGGCGAGGGTGATCTTGTCCATCGGCTCGCCGCGATCGAACAGCTCCTGCAGCACGGCGAAGATCGTCTCGTGAACGTGCGCGTAGAAATCTCCGGCCTTCACGATCTCGCCGACCACCGCCATCATCTCGCGATCGACAAGAACGGAGCCGATGACGCCCATCTCGGCTTCGAGGTTGTGCGGCGGAATGCGATCGACGGAGGGAAGGTGCGTGACGTTCATGACCGTGAGGCGCCTTTGCGCCGCCGTTCGGTGGACCGCCTTGTGGATGGCTTGTGGAGATGGAGGCGCCGCAGCGCTTGCTCGACCCGCTCGAGCGGCACGATTCGCAGCCCCGCAAGCGAGGCGTCGACCTCGCGCGCGTTTTCGCGCGGGATGAATATCGCCCGCATCCCCGCTTGACGGGCGGCGTAGAGCTTCTCGACGATGCCGCCCACGCCGCGCACGCGTCCCGCAATCGATAACTCGCCGGTGATCGCAACGTCCTGCGGCAACGGAATCTTCGCGATCGCCGAGTAGAGCGCGAGGAAGATCGCGAGCCCCGCGGAGGGACCGTCGATGTTCCCGCCGCCGACGACGTTGATGTGCAGATCGTAATCGCTCGTGTCGATGTTTGCGATCGCGCGCAACACGCTCGTCGCGTTGAAGACGGAGTCCTTCGCCATCGAACCCGCGGTCTCGTTGAACCGAACGGTCCCCTTACCGGGCTGCGTAGCCGCAAACGCCACCGCCTCGATCTCGATCAGGCTTCCGAGATAGTGCACGACGCCGAGGCCGAACGTCTTCCCGATTTCGCGCGTCGCGCGCGCCCGCACCGGCGTGTGCGGAACGAGCCGGCTCGTCTGCACGACCGCGCGCACGTCTTCCTCGGTGATCGCGAGATCGCGCTTCGGCGCCGCGCCGACGCGGAAGAGGGCTTGGCCGTAGGCATCGGCGACGATTTGAACGGCCTTGCGCCCTTCGATCGTGTACGAGGCGATGAGCGGCGCGACGCCGCGTGCGGCCTTCGCGCCGAGACGCTTGATCGCACCGTGAACGATCGTGAGGATCTGCGCCTGCGTGAGCGGTTGGAAGAACACCTCCGCGCAACGCGAGCGAATGGCAGGGTCGATCTCCTCGGGATCGCGCGTCGTCGCCCCGATCAGGACGAAATCCGCCGGCGCCCCTTCGCGGAAAAGACGCTTCACGTACTCCGGAACGTTCGGCGCGCTTTCATCGTAGTACGATGATTCGAACGTGACCTTACGGTCCTCGAGCACTTTGAGCAACCGCGTTTGCATGAGCGGATCCAACTCGCCGATCTCATCGATGAAGAGCACGCCGCCGTGCGCTCGCGAAACCAGGCCGAGCTTCGGCTCCGGGATGCCCGACTCGGCAAACTCGCGCCGCGTGCCCTGGTAGATCGGATCGTGCACGCTGCCGAGCAACGGGTTCGTCGTCTCGCGCGGATCCCATCGCAGCGTCGTTCCGCTCGCTTCGACGAACGCCGCGTCCTTCGCAAACGGCGTGCCGGGGCGCGCCTTTGCGATCTCGAGCACGAGCCGCGCGACCGTCGTCTTGCCGACGCCGGGCGGCCCGTACAGGATCACGTGCTGCGGGAACGGCGAGCTGATCTTTGCGAGCAACGCGCGCACCGCCGCCTCCTGTCCAACGATCTCACGCAACGCTTGCGGGCGCAGCCGCTGCAGCGCCGAGGCGGCGAGGCTGCGTTCGGAGAGCGCGGTGAGCTCGTCGAGCTTCGCGCGGGTGGCCGGCGTTTCCGGACCGCCGTTTTCGCTCAACGCTTCGATCTTGAGATCCTTGAGGTACTCTTGATGCCGCTCGTTCATTTTGACGTTGACGCGCCGCTCGATCTCGTCCTCGACGCTCTTCTGCGCGATGAGATCGGCCATCGTCTCCTCGATCTCCGCGATCGCCTTGCGCTGCTGCGCTCGCGTCGACGCGCGCTCGACCGTCGGATCTTCGAAGACGAGTCGCTGCAAAGCGCAGAGGCGATCGGAAAGGTTCGCGGAGCGCATCATCTTCAGCGCGCTCACCTTTCCGGCGCGTAACACGAGCTTGTCCTGCCCGAGAACGCCGGAGAGCATCTCATACAGCGCCGTGACGTAGCGATTCAGCTCGTCTTCGACACCGTACTTACGGCGAAGGCGCGCGCGATAGGGGTGCTCGGCGGCAGCGGGCACGTGTATTACGAAGCGACCACGTCGACCGTCGCCTTTGCGACGACGTTCTTGTGGAGCTTCACTTCCACGGGATACGAGCCGAGCGATTTGATCTGGCTCTTGATCTCGACCTTGTGCTTATCGATCGCGACGGACAACACGCCGTTGATCGCCGCGGCGACGTCGGCGTTCGTGACGGCTCCGAAGAGCTTCCCGTTTCCGCCCGCGCGTGCCGTCACGGCAAGCGTCGCCGATTCGATGCGGCCGGCGAGCTCCTTCGCCTCGGCGAGCACCTGCGCTTCATGCTTTGCATGCGCCTTCTTCTGGTCGCCGAGCGCGGCGAGCGCGCCTTTACTCGCCTCCTGCGCGAGGCTGCGCGGCAGCAGGTAATTGCGCGCGTAGCCCTCCGCGACGTCGACGACCTCGCCCTTGCGTCCGAGCGACGCGATGTCGCCGAGCAGAATGACCTTCATTATTCAGACGTATATGGAAGAAACGCGATGATTCTCGCGCGTTTGACGGCCGTCGTCACCATCCGCTGATGTTTCGCGCACGTTCCCGAGATGCGTCGCGGGACGATCTTTCCGCGCTCCGAGACGTACTTGCGCAACCGGTTGACGTCGCGATAGCTGACGTCGACCGCCTTTTCGATGCAGAAACTACACGGCTTGCGTTTCGGGCGACGATCCTTCGTCGTGCGTTTGACTTTGCTTTTCTTTGCCTTCGGTGGCACTGGGTTTTCCTTTCAATCGACTAGGTGGGATACGGCAGCGTCGCCTCCAGCGGAGCGCGCGGCCCTAGCCATGTCCCGGCTGCGGGACGAACGGGCGGAATCGTATCACGCCGCGCGCCGAGATTCCAGCCCGCACGGACGCTTCTCCAATCGAACGCTTGTTCGATGCCCCGCGAGGCTTCCCTTCAGGCCGTCGTCACGCGCCGTGGTTCGTAAAAGCAGCTCCCGCAGACCTGGATGTAATGATGCTCGCCCTCGATGGCGATCTGCTCGCCCTGCGTGATTCGGTTGCCGTCGGCATCGATGCGGACGTTCATCGTCGCCTTACGCCCGCATGAGCAGACGGTCTTCAGTTCCTCGATGCTATCCGCAAGCGTGAGCAGGTACGCGGAGCCTGGAAATGGCTCGCCGAGAAAATCGCTTCGCAGGCCATAACAGATGATCGGAATGCCGAGTTTGTGCGCAGCCTTGTGCAACTGGCGGACTTGATCGGCGGTCAGAAACTGCGCTTCGTCGACGAGAACGCACGCGACGTCCTTCGCGTCCTTCAACCGTTCGTAGAAATCGACGCCCTCGTCGTACGTCCGGGCACCGCGTTGCGGCCCGAGTCGCGACGTGACGATGCCGGTTCCGTAACGATCGTCGAGCGCCGACGTGAAGATCCATACGTCCCGCTTGTGTTCGCCGTAGTTATGCGCGACCTGCAGCAGCGCGGTCGACTTGCCCGCGTTCATCGCCGAGTATCGGAAGTAGAGTTTCGCCATTTGATTCCTAACGTGTAGTTCGCCGGTGCCGTGCGAACTCATGCGCCGCGGGCGGCGCTAACGCTCGCGGGAGGCGATGATGAAAAGCGGGAGCGCCGCAACTTGCACGGCGACCGAGAAGACGACGAGCACGATCAGCGATCGGTCGTAGAGCGCTCCCATCGCCGCGCTTCCGACAAACCACGCGACGCCGTAGACGCCGTCGAAGGTGCCGATCGCCGTCGCGCGCCGTTCCGCCGAGATCAGCCTTGCGACGACCGACGGCAGCAGCGTTTCTTGCGCGGACATCCCGAGGCCCCACAGCATCACGCCGGCGATCGCCGCCGCGCTTCCGCCAAGAAAGCAGAGCGGTGCGAAGAGCGTTGAGGCGGCGAACGCGCCGAGCAGCGTCGGGAGCGGAAAGCGATCGTAGAGACGGCCGAAGAGCGGCGCCGTGACGACGCCGACGAGCATTGCCGCCGCATAGAGAATCGGTATCACCGGGTTCGCGATCACGTGCGCCTTGCTGAAGTGGAACGCGACGAGCGCAAAGTCCGCAAAGCCCACGGCGATGCAAGCGCCCGCGGCGGCGTAGAGCCAATAGGCTCGCCCGAAGCGGCGCGTGCTCGGTGCCGGGTGCGGCTCGAGCGAGCTCGGCGACGGATACGCGAAGCGAGCGACTCCGAGCGTGGCGAGCGCGAGCGCCGCCGGAATCGCGAGCACGCCGAAAGCCAAGCTGAAGCCGCCGCTCAGTGCGAGGATCGCCGCAACGAGCAGCGGCCCGACCGTCGCGCCGAGTTGATCCATCGCCTCGTGAAAGCCGAAGACCCAGCCCTGGCCGAGCTGAGATCCGGCGTGCGCGAGCATCGCCGAGACTGTCGGCTTGCGGATGCCGCGTCCGACGCGCTCGCCGATCAGCAGCGCTCCGGCCGCGGGCCACGAACGGGCGAGTGCGAGCGCCGGAACGCAGAGCACGTTGACCGCGTAACCGATGAAGGCGATCGGCCAGTAGCGACGCGTGCGATCGGCGGCGGCGCCGGAGAAGACGCGCAATCCGTAGCCGAGCAACTCGCCGAATCCGGCGACGAACCCGACGATCAACCCGCTTGCGCCGAGTTGCGCGAGGAACGGCCCGGCGATGCTGCGCCCGCCCTCGTACGTCATGTCCGCGAATAGGCTCACGACGCCGAGGATGAAGACGAACCGGAACGGCCTCGACCGCACGCTACACCGAAAAACTCACGCGGCAAGCGCGGCGTAGCTAGACCAGGTTAGAACGTTAGAACGGCGTTGTCTCACGTTTTGGCTTCATTTCACCCTAACTCGGCGAAAACTGCTACATTTCACCTTAACTGCAAACTACGGCGCAAGCGACTCCTGCGCCTCAAGGCGCCAAGCCTCGAAGGCGCTCTCGAACTGAATGCGCTTTCTGAACGGAGCACTGTACTTGCGGACATCGAATGGCGGCCTATTGAGGGCATCGAAAACGAGGTATTCGAAATCGGCCCATCGCGGATTACTCGGACGGCGTTCACGCCATGCGTATGCGAGCGGACCGAGCTTCTTCCATACGTCCGGGGACGTCATGATAATTGGAGCGAACAAATCACGATCTGCGATCCCGTGATTTATCAGCCTTGCTATCGTTTGATAAAACCCACCGTACATCAGCACTCGGTGATCTATGCCTTCGCGCATCGCCTTCTCCAGCAACGCAGCGTCGTGAAAGTCGCAGGTTTCGACATACTCGCGGGCGGCCACCATCTCTGGGGAGTTCAGGCGCCCCATCAAATCTACGTATGTCCCGATTTGGTACGTCAGACGCAAATGTTTGAGTTGCACGATCGCAGCGACGGCTCCGACCAACACGACGAGAGCGCCGGCAATAGCGGCAAGCGCACTGATCTCATCCCATCCCATGGGGTGAACTATTTATCGAAGTCCATCCTTTCGCCTGGGAAGCCTAAGAAAGGCCTCGCGATGAGTCGCGAGGCCCTTGATTTGACTAGAACGTCAGACGCTAAAACGTTAGAACGGGATTTCGTCGTCGAGATCGTCGCCGCCGAAGCCGTCGCTCGCGCCGGATGCCGGAGCGGCCGCGCGTGCGCCGACCGGCGCAAACTCTTCCTCGCCGCTGGCGCCGCTGTCGCGGCGACTACCGAGCATCTGCATGTTGTCGATGACGACCTCGGTCGCTTTTCGCTTGTTGCCGTCCTTGTCGTCGTAGGAACGAATCACGAGCCGCCCCTCGACGAGCGTGTTCTGCCCCTTCTTCAAATAGGTGTTGCAGGTTTCGCCAAGACGATCCCACGCGACGATGTCGACGAACGTCGTCTCTTCCTTATTGCGTGGGTTGTTTACGGCGAGCGAGAACTTCGTCACCGCTTTGCCGGACTGAGTGTAACGTATCTCCGGGTCACGGGTCAGGTTGCCGACCAGTATGACGCGGTTATAGGACCCTGCCATCGCTTCTCTCTCTTTCGATCACGTAGAGGCTTGTAGGGAAAGCCTAGGCTACGAGTGTGCCGGGGGCCGGGCACTCTCGTTTTCGGCGGCCTCGGCCATGAGGGCCTGCGTGTGCGCGGCGGTCGCCATTTGCGCCAGCGCCTGCTTGTCGAGGCGAACGAGCAGTTCGCGCAGCACGTCCTCGTGCAGTTTCAGCAGACGCTCGAGCTCCTTGGCGGCTTCAGGCGGTGCGTTGAACTGCATCGCGACGTAGGAGCCCTCCCGGACCTCCCCGATCTCGTATGCGAGCCGTTTCTTGCCGAGTTTTTCGATCGCGACGATCGAGCCGCCCTGGCCGCGAATGATCTCGGCGATGGCGTTTGCGCGCTCCTCGACCTCCGACTCCTCGAGAGACGGGCGCAGAATATAGGTAACCTCGTAGTCGTTCATAGCCCCCGTATGCTATCACGCGCCTTTTGGCCGCGACAAGGGAAGGAGGCGCCGGATTTTTCCAGGGCCTCTCAGTCGGTTCGAAGGTCACAAGGCTAGCGTCTGTGGGTAAGACGTTAACGGTGTCAATCGCTCGCTTCGCTAGTAGCCGCGATAGCCGGCCGCTCCTGGCCGTGCTGTGCGCCGCGCTTTGCCTGGGCGGCTGCGGCCACGGCGGGCGTCAGGCCCCTCCGGCTCCGTACGTCGCGACCTCGATCGCCAGCCAAGGCACGATCCAACCCGCCTCGCAGCTCGCCGGCATCGTCGCGCCGTACGAGAACGTCGCCATTCAGACGACGGTCGTCGAGCCGGCCGACAGCGTGACCGTCCAGGAGGGCCAGACGGTCTACCGCGGCGAGCTGCTCGCGCAACTCGACACCGCGGACCTCGAAGCAGAACTCGCCTCCGATGAAGCCAACACGTCGCACACGGTCTACCAAGGCGGCCTCTCGATTTCGGAGGGCGCCGACACGCTTGCGCAGGCGGAGACCACGCTGCGGACCGACGAGGTCAATCTCGCGCGCGATGAGTCGCTCTTGCGCCAAGGATACATCGCGCGGCAGGTCGTCGACAGTCAACTGGAAACCGTGCGCAACGACGAGCAGACGGTCTCGACCGATCAAGCGACCGTTTCGGCAAACGGCTCGCTCGGCGGCAGCGGATTGCAGGCATCGAGCGTCGAGCAAGCCGCGGCGCAGGCGCAGCAGGTGCGCGTGCAGATATCGAAGGCGACGATCGTCTCACCGATCGACGGCGTCGTCGTCAACCGCAATCTGAATCCCGGCGAATATCCGGGAAACCGCCAGATATTCACGCTCCAGCAAGTCGATCCGATCTTCGCGATCGTGCACGGCTCGGGAGCTCAGATCGCAAAGATCGAAAACGACGCGACGGCGATCGTCGAGGCATCGGACCTCGGCACGACGCGTCTGGTCGGCAAGGTCGTCGGCGTGCTCAATCAGGTCGTTCCCGGATCGACGGATTTCATCGTGAAGATTCTCTTGCGCAATCCGGGACATCGGTTGCGCCCCGGCATGGCGGTTGAAGCCGCGGTCGACCTGCCGCGTATGAACGGCGTGCGCATCCCGGAGACAGCCTTCACCGACGACAACCATACGACGATCATGACCGTCACGCCCGACAGCATCGTCCATGTGGCGCACGTCATCGAGGTCGGAAACGACGGTCAAACGTCGATCGTCACCGGCATCGCACCGGGCACGCGCGTCGTCAGCAACGGCACGACGAGCGTCGGCGACGGCGAGAAGGTCACGCTGCAGTGAACCTCACCCGCCTCTTCCTCAAGCGGCCGACGTTGGTCTTCGTTCTCGTCTCCGTCATGATGTTCGCCGGGATCCTCTCGCTCGTGACGATCGTCAAAGAACTCTTCCCGAACGTCTCGCAACCGACGATCACCGTCAGCGCTGGGTACAACGGCGCCTCGGTCACCGAGATGCGCGACGACATCGTCGCGCCGATCGAAGAGAACCTCGCCGGCACGACCGATTTGCAAACCATCAACTCCGTTGTCCAGCAAGGACAAGCCTCGATCTCCGGCACCTTCACGATCGGTTCCGACGAAGCGACCGATCTCGCGCTCACGGAAAAAGCCGTGCAGGCTGCGGAGCGCCAGTTGCCGACGAACATGCAGGCTCCCACGGTCAACATTCGCGACCCTTCTGAGTCGACCGTCGTTACGCTCTCGCTGTTCTCCGACAAGCTCAACCTCAGCCAGCTCTCGCTCTATGCGAACAACGTCGTGTCGCCACAGGTGCAGCAAGTACCGGGAATCTCGTACGCCAACGTCGGTGGCGCCGTGACCCCGGCCTACGAAATCCAAGTCGACCCGACGCGGCTCACGGCACGCAATCTCACGATCAACGACGTCATCAACACGGTTTCCGCGGACAATCAACGCGTTCCGGGCGGCTTCGCGTACGAGCCGAACCGCCAGACGACCATCGACGTGCGCGGCGACATTCAGACGCTCGATCAGGTGCGCGCGCTTCCAATTCTCGTCGCGGGCGCGGGTACGGGGACGTCGGAAACGGCGGGCGCGATCGAGAGCTACTCCGGGCTCTCGAGCCTTCCGGGAACGATCGACCCGTGGACCGCGAGCGGGCAGGTGCCGCGCGTCGGCGACGTTGCAACCGTCGTATCCGGCTACGAGCCGCGGCAAGTCTACGCGCAGATCAACGGCAAGCCGGGTCTCTTCCTTTCGATTCAAAAGGCTTCCGATGCGAGCGAGATCGATTCCGCAAATGCCGTGCTGCGCGAGCTACCGCAGATCGAGCGCGAGTTTCCCGCCATTCAATTCGGCGTCATCAACGTTCAATCGACGTTCACGCAGCAACAGATCAACATCGTCACGAAAACGCTGCTCGAGGCGATTTTCCTCACGGCGATCGCGATGCTTTTCTTCCTGCGCTCGTGGCGCAACGCGCTCGTCGTCTGCATTTCCATTCCGACGTCGCTCGCGATCGCGCTGACCGTGATGCGCGCGATGAACATGACGCTCGATACGGTTTCGATGCTCGGCATGTCGCTCGTCATCGGGATTCTCGTCGACGACTCGACCGTCGTCTTAGAGAACATCGAGCGCCATTTCACCGATCTCAAACAGGCGCCCGAAGATGCGGCGTATGAAGGACGGATGGAGATCGGCGCGGCCGCCGTCGTCATCACGCTCGTCGACGTGGTCGTCTTCCTTCCGATCGCGTTCATCCAGGGGCAAGTCGGACGCAATCTTTCGGAGTTCGCAATCGTCGTCGTCATCTCGACGCTGACCTCTCTCTTCGTCTCCTTCACCGTCACGCCGACGCTCGCGGGCCTGTGGGCGCTGCGTTCGCGTTGGAAGCCCTGGAAGGTCATCGACTCCTTCGGCCGAGGATTCGACAACGTCCGCGCGTGGTACGCGCACCGCGCGCTTCCGTGGGCGCTCGAAAATCGTGCCATCGTCATCGTGGCCTGCGCGCTCACGTTCATCGTTTCCATTGCACTCGTGCCGTTGGGCGTCGTCGGCGAGGAGTTCATTCCGTCAACGGATCGCGGGGAGATATTCGTCCAACTCACCTACCCGCTCGGCACGCCGGTCGCACACGTCGGCGACGGTGCGTTCGCGCTGGAGGCGCAGATCGATAAGCAGCCCGACGTCCAGCACGAAACGACCTCGGCCGGCGCCTATTCGGCGTCCTTCGGTGGATTCGTCGTCGAAAGCAACGTCGCGCAGATTCACGTCTTCCTCAAAGACGCTCGCAAGCACCCGACGACATACTGGGTGACGCAGTTCACGGAGATGGCGCGACGAATGGTGCCCGACGCGCAATCCGTCGTCGTGCCCTCGACCGGAACGGGCGGCGGGAATGCGCAACCGGTCGACTTCCTCGTCTCCGATCTCACCGGCGGCGATCCGACGCAGGCCGCGACTCAGGTGCTCAACCTCTTGAAGACCGTCCCCGGGGCGACGAGCGTGAATAGCTCGGGAACGGCGCTCGCGCCCGAGGTCTCAATCGTTTTCGATCGCCAAAAAGCACAAGCGCTCGACGTCGATCTCGGCCAAGCCGCGGAAGCTGCGGGCGCGGCATTCGGCGGCAACGTCGCGACGCAGTTCGAGACCACCTCGGGCCTCGAGCAAGTCCAGGTCATCTATCCGCTCGCGGATCAGACGGATCTTGCGAACCTCGCCGCCATCCCGATTCGCGCGAACAACGGCGCGATCGTTCACCTCGGTGACATCGCGACGTTCCAATCGACGCCGACGCCGCCGCTCATCACGCGTACGGACCGCAATACGGTGATCCACGTCGATGCGAACGTCGCGCCGGGCGCGTCGCTTTCGAATGTCGAGAGCGGCCTCGTGCGGCGCCTGCCGTCGCTGCACTTGCCGCCGAACATCTCGGTCCGCCCCGCGCCGCTCGGCCAGCAGGACTTGATGCACCAGGCGCTGCTCGGCATGGGAACCTCGATGATCCTCTCCGTCATCCTCGTCTTCTTGCTCATGATCGCGCTCTACAACAGCTACAGCTCGCCGTTCATCATCATCTTCTCCGTGCCCGTCGCAGCGGTCGGCGCGATCGGCGCGCTCGTCGTCACGCATCACACGTTGAACCTCTTCTCGCTGATCGGCACGATTCTGCTCGTCGGAATTGCGAGCAAGAACGGCATCCTGCTCGTCGATTACGCGAACACGTTGCGCACGCGCGGCCGCGACAAGCTCGCCGCAATCAAGGAGAGCGCGTTCACGCGCTTCCGGCCGATCGTCATGACGAGCGTCTCGATCGTCGCCGCGAACATTCCGCTCGCGCTCGCACTCGACCCCGGCTCCGGCGCGCGCGCGAGCCTCGGAATCGTGATCATCGGCGGCGTCGTCAGCTCGCTCTGCCTCACGCTCCTGCTCATTCCGATCGTCTACATGGCAGTCGCTCCGGAGCGAATCACCGCGGCGAACGCTCCGCCGGAATCGGGCACGCCGTCGGAACCCCACCCCGCCCCGGCGTAACCCTACGGGTGAATCGAGCCCGTCGTGATGCCGAGCGGTGCGCCGGAACGATTGCGTTCCACGGCGAGAATCTCCGCAAGGATCGAAAGCGCGGTCTGGCCGTCGGTCGTGCCGCCGAGATCAAGGCCCGTGGGCCCGTGGATACGCGCGAGTTGCGCATCGTCATAGCCTTCCTCGCGTAGCGCCGCGCGCCGGGCGCGTTGCACGCGCCGATTGCCGAGCAATCCGATGTAACGCGCGCCCGAAGCGAGCGCGGCATGGAGCGCCGGGACATCGAGCTTGACGTCGTGCGAAAGGATCGCGATCGCCGTCGCCTCCGCAAACAGCTTCGCCGCCAAGCCGTCGTTCGGCCACGCGACGATGAGTTCGTCAGCGTCGGGCTGACGCGCTCGAGTTGCAAACGCGGGGCGCGGATCGACGAGCGCGACGGCGTAGTCGGCGCGATGCGCGAACGCGGTCAGCTCGGCGGCGAGGGCCGTTGCGCCGACGATCACCAAACGCGCACGTCGAGGAAAGGCGATCGTCGCACCCTCCAGCTCGAACCGAGCCTCCTCGTCACCGGCGGCGATGCGCTCGGCGGTCGGCGCGAAATCACTTCCCGGTCGCCACAGGACGACGTCGAGGGAGGCGCCGCAGCCGGTTCCAACGAGCACCTCGTCGTCGAGCTCGAAGCGCAGCACTTCCGCCTTCGCATCGTTGCTCGCCAGCATCGCGACCGCACGTTCGACGATCGCGCCCTCGTGACAGCCCGCGCCGATGTCGCCGAAAAACGACCCGTCACGCTCGACGATGAGCGTCGTGCCGATCGCGGAGGCCTTCGCGCCCCGCGTCGCCACGAGCGTCGCGGCGGCAAACGGCACGCCATCGCGCAGCCGTCGCGCGATCGCGCCGTAGGTCTCACGCATCGGCCGCCTGCCATTCCGCGGGTTCGTCGAGATCGGCAAAGGCTCCGGAATCGTCGACGAGCACCGCCGAGCGCTTCAACGACGGATCGTCGCGCAAGCCCGCGAGCGTGTCCCCGTCGGGAAGTTTCGCGAGCAGCGCGCGCGCGCGCGACGTGAAGAGCACGGGGTGGCCTGGAACGCCGCTCGCATCCACGGGATAGGCGACATCGACATCGACAAACGCGCGCTCCATGCAATCGAGCGTCGCTCGAGCGACGAAGGGCTTGTCGCCGAGCAACACGCCGAAATCGGTCTCTTCCTCGACTGCTTCCATCGCGAGGCGCAGCGAGTGCGTCATGCCGCGCTTGGGTTCGCCGTTGCAAAGCACGCGCATTTGCGGTGCCAAGCGCTGCGCCTCCCGCTGCCGTTCCGGCGGGACGACGACGAGCCCCGACCGGCCATCGAGGAGCGCGGCGATGCGCTCGAGCGGTGAGCGGCCGCGTAGCGGCGTGAACACTTTTTCAAAACCCATCCGCCGCGATTCGCCCGCGGCCAGCACGACGTAGATCATCGGCGAAAGAAGACGACGGTCATCACGGTGCCGATCGTAATGACGGTGACGCGCGCGTAGATCGGAGGAAGACGGCGAAACAACCGCGCGCCGGCATAGCCGCCGGCGAGTGCGAGGACGGCCATCGGCAACGCGAGGCGCCAATCGACCAGGCGCGCGATCGCGAACGGGATCAGCGCGACGCCGTTGATCGCGACCGAGAGCAAGTTCTTCACCGCGTTCGTCGCATTGAAGTTCGGGAATCCGGTGAACGAGAGGATCGCAAGCATCACGATGCCCATGCCCGCGCCGAAGTATCCGCCGTAGATCGCGACGAGGAACTGCGCGACGAGCTGCCACCACGCGTGGTGCGGCGCGCGGCGCTGCGTCCGCACGAGGAGGGGGCTTGCCGCGAAGAGCGCGGTCGCAAAGAGGAGCAGCCACGGGATCAATCGCTCGAAGATCGTCGACGGCGTGACGACGAGCAGCACCGCGCCGAGAACCCCACCGACGATGCTCACGGCGAGCACCGGAGCGAGCAGCGCGCGTTGTTCGCGCAACTCCGTCGAGTAACCGCGCGCGCTCCCGATGTTCCCGACCCAGAGCGCCGCGTTGCTCGTCGCATTCGCCGGAATCGGCGGAATGCCGGCGGCGATCAACGCGGGAAAGGAGAGAAAACCTCCGCCGCCGGCTACGCTGTTCATCATCCCCGCCACGAATGCGGCGCCCTCGGGCAGAAAGCGCAGGAGCGTCAAGATTCGCTTCTAGACGCTTTGCGTGCGCTCGCGCTTCGTCACGCGATAGACGCGGCGGACGCCGCTCAGACGCTCGAGTCGCGTCAGGAGCCCGTGAAGATGTTCGAGATCGCGAATCTGCACCGTCAGGCTCGTCACCGCGATCCCGTCCCGGCGAACGCGCGCGGTCACCGAACTGACCTGCGTCTTGCGCTCGGCGAAGATCGCCATGATGTCCTGCAGCAGCTGCGGGCGATCGGCGGCCTCGACCTCGATGTCGACGGCATGCGTCATCTCGGTCGCACCGCTCCACTGCGCCTGCAGGATGCGTTCGGGTGTCGCCGTCATGTAGGCGACGTTCGGACAGTCGGCGCGATGAACGCTCACGCCGCGTCCGATCGTCACATACCCGATGATCGGATCGCCCGGCACCGGCGAGCAGCATTTTGAAAGGCGCACGAGCACGTCGTCGACTCCGGCGATTCGCACGCCGCTCGCATTGCGCGCGGCGCGCCGCGCGGGCGCCTTGCGCCCCACCTTCGTCAGGTCGACGACTTTGTCGGTTCGCAGCTCGTCGCGCAAGCGCTTCACGACCGTCTGCAACGAGACGTCGCCGAAGCCGATCGCCGCAAAGAGATCGGCGGCCGAGGCGTAGTTCATGCGCTTCGCGATTCGTTCGATCACCTCGCCGCGAGCAGCATCGAGCCGCACCTGGTGGCGTACCAACTCCGTTTCGAGCGCTTCCTGGCCTGAGAGCACGTTCTCCGAGCGCTGTTCCTTGCGGAACCACTGTTTGATCTTGTGCTTCGCGCTCGACGTCTTCACGAGCGCGAGCCAATCGAGCGAGGGGTGTCCGCCGGACTTGTTGACGAGGATCTCGCAGATGTCGCCGTTCTGCATCTGATAGTCGAGCGGGACGATGCGCCCGTTGACCTTCGCGCCGACGCAGTGATTGCCGACGTCCGTGTGCACCGCGTATGCAAAGTCGAGCGGCGAGCCGCCCGCCGGCATCGGGTACACGTCGCCGCGCGGAGAGAAGACGAAGACCTGGGAGTCGAACAGATCGAGCTTCAGGTTTTCCATGAACGTGCGCGAATCGCGCATGTCCTTCTGCCACTCGAGCAGCGCGCGCAGCCAGGAGAGCTTGTTCTCGAACTGATCCTGCTTGCCGCCTTCTTTGTATCGCCAATGCGCCGCGATGCCGTATTCGCTCGTGCGATGCATCTCGCGCGTGCGGATTTGAATCTCGAGCGCATCGCCTTGCGACCCGACGACGGTCGTGTGGAGCGACTGATACATGTTCGGCTTCGGCATCGCGATGTAATCCTTGAAGCGCCCGGGCAGCGGGGGCCACATCGCGTGCACGGCGCCGAGCGCCGCGTAGCAGTCCTTCACCGAATCGACGATGATGCGGATCGCGGTGAGATCGTAGATGCTCTCGAACTCGCGTCCGCGTTTGAGCTTCGCGTAGATCGAGTAGAAGTGTTTCGGCCGCCCTTGGATCTCGGCATTGATCTTGAGCGTCGAAAACTCGCTCTCGAGCCGGTCGATCGCCTGCCGGACGTCGGCCTCGCGCGACGTGCGCGTCTTTGCGACGCGCTCGACGATCTCGCGGTACGCATCCGCATCGAGATAGCGCAGGCACAAATCCTCGATCTCCCACTTGATGCGGAAGATGCCGAGGCGGTGCGCGATCGGCGCGTAGATGTCGAGCGTTTCACGAGCGATCGTCATCTGCTTTGCGGGGGGAAGGCTCGCGAGCGTGCGCATGTTGTGCAGGCGGTCTGCGAGCTTGATGATGATGACGCGAATGTCGCGCGCCATCGCCATGAACATCTTGCGAAGGTTCTCGACTTGCGCGTCTTCCTTCGACTGGTATGGGATGCGCGTGAGCTTCGTGACGCCGTCGACGAGTTGAGCGATCTCCTCACCGAACTGCGCCGCCACCTCGTCGCTCGTGACGCTCGTGTCCTCGACGACGTCGTGCAGCAGCGCGGCGGCGATCGTTTGGCGATCCATCTCGAGATCGGCGAGGATCGAGGCCACGGCCAGCGGGTGCGCGATGTAGGACTCGCCCGAGGCCCGGTGCTGCCCCTCGTGCGCCCGATCGGCGGTCTCGTAGACGCGCCGCAGCCACGTCCCGTCAAGGCTCGGGTCGTAGGCGTTGACCTTGGCTACCAGTTCATCGATGCTCATGAGGCGATATCCGCCTATTGTAACACCCCTCGAGAACCCCGCCGGGGCCCGCCTACGGCGCGGGCGTGGGGATCGTGTCTCGGAAGATGATGCCCGCGACCTTGCCCGTCGGGTCGAGGACCAACTGCTCGTAAATGGAGCCGTCGCTGCAGAGCATCTGGTAGAGGTAGACGTTGACGCCCGGCGGGAGATTCGGAATGCTCAGCGGGCCGAGGTAGTTCATGCCGGTCAGCGCCCCGAGGGAGCCGAGCTGAACGGAGGCCTGCTGCACCTTCTGATCGTCGGTCTGCGCGCTCAACTGCGCGGTGTACTCGGCGCGATCGATGCGGCCGGCTTGCCACATGACGAACTGCCTGCGCGCCATCTGCGTGACCGCCGGATCGGCCGGCGGAACAGGCGACGGCGACGGCGTGGGCGGTGCATGACGGCGCGCCTGCGCGGGGGTCGCGAACAGGGCGAGGGCGAGAGCCGCGCAGCCGACGTAAAGAGCGATTGAACGAGACATCCTACTCCGTCAGTACCGAATGAAGGAAACGACCTCGACGCCCGGCAGCGCGTCGCGTCCCTTGAGTGCATCGAGCTCGATGAGAAATGCGAAGGCTTCGATCTTCGCGCCGAGTCGTTCGAGAAGGCGGCGCGTCGCCGCAGCCGTTCCACCGGTCGCGAGCAGATCGTCGATCACGACGACGCGGTCTCCGTTTCCGAGCGCGTCGGCGTGGATCTCGAGTGAGTTCGTTCCGTACTCGAGCGCATAGGATTCCGAGAGCTTGCTGTAGGGCAGCTTGCCCGGCTTGCGCACCGGAATGAAGCCCGCGCCGATGCCGTACGCGAGCGGCGCGCCGAGCATGTAACCGCGCGCTTCGATGCCGACCACGTGGCCGATCTCTTGCCCC
This sequence comes from Candidatus Tyrphobacter aquilonaris, assembly GCA_003133745.1. Lineage (GTDB taxonomy): Bacteria > Vulcanimicrobiota > Vulcanimicrobiia > Vulcanimicrobiales > Vulcanimicrobiaceae > Tyrphobacter > Tyrphobacter aquilonaris. Next base: position 24,889 of record PKZD01000072.1, on the reverse strand, counting down.
CGGAAGCGCTCGACGAAGAGGTCGATTGCCGCCTTGAAACCTTGCGCGTCCTTCAGCAGCGGCGTGATGTCGCGGAAGAGGATTCCGGGCAACGGAAAATCCGGGATCGCGCGAATGAGGTCTTCCATGCTCACGAGCAACGGGGATTCGAGAAGGGCCTCGGGGCGCCTCCGGCCCTTCCGAACGAAACCCCGGCGAGGGTCCGGCGGTAGACCGACTTGAATGGCCTCCTCGGAGCAGGGGGCTCGGAGGTAGTATGTTTCGGTTGACGACGATTTCGGTTCTCTTGGCAAGTTTGGCGCTCGCCGGCTGTGACGACGCCTTCGCGGGCAGCGACCGCGTGCACGCAACGCTCCACGAGCGCTTCGCGGTTGCGGCAAATGCGCACGTCAGCGTCGAAAACGTCTCCGGGCGCATTACCGTCATCCCCTGGAATAACCCCTCGCTCGATATCGTAGCGGTCAAGGGCGCCGCGGATGTAACGGGTCTGCGGCAGGTGACCATCGAGGTGACGCGCGACGGCGCGCCCGTCTCCGACGTCGAAATCAAGACGCACTACGCGAACGAAAACTTCAACTTCTGGGGACACTCGGGCTCGGTCGCCTATACGATCCACGTTCCCAGGGGCGTCTCGCTGCGGCTCAGCAACGTGAGCGGCGACATTGAGGCGAACGGCATCAACGGCGATGTCGACGTGAACGAGGTCTCCGGAGACGTCGAGGTCATGCACAACGGCGGCAGCGCGACTGTGCACAGCGTCAGCGGCGCCGTCGACGTCTCGATGTCGCATATGGACGCGGAGCACCGCGCGACCATCGAAGCCGTCAGCGGTTCGATCCGGCTCGTCATTCCGCCCAATAGCGGCGCGGTCGTGACCGCGCGCAGCATCTCGGGCGGCTTCCACAGCGACTTCAACATCCCGACGCATCCCCAGACCGTCGGCACGAGCGCAGGCGGGACGATCGGCAACGGGGCCGGCTCGATCGACGTGAGCACGATCAGCGGCTCGATCGCAATCGAGAAATCGTAAAGAGGCCGCGGCAAGCCCTAGTCATTCCTTTCCTTCGTCGTGAGTAGGACCGTGAACGCACCTACTCCGACGGAGGAATCATGTACGTCACAACCGCGCCGCCGCGCCGAACGCTCGAGTTCGGTCTCTACCGCGACGGCGATAACAACCTCGACGAAATCCAAGAATCGACGGTCGACCAGGCCGTCGCCGTCTCGCGCCGCGATCCGCGGATTGCCTTCACGGTAGAAGACACGAACTTTCTCATCACCGATCGCCTGACGACGGACGATTTCGAACTCGTCGAGGGCACCAAGCGCCACGAGGTCGTTCAGGACGCAAAGGAGATGAGCGATCCAACAAATCTCGCGGCCTTCGTCGCGCACACGCTCGACGACGCCGAGCGTTGCCACGCGAAGCAAACCTGGATCGATCTCGTCGATCACGGCGGCGGCGACGGCGGTGGACTCGAGACGAGCGACGGACACGTCATGCCCATGCCGGAACTCGCACGTGCCGTCGCGCAAGGCGTCGCCCTCCACGCACGCGCGCATCCCGAGGATGCCGGGCGCGGAATCGACGGCGTCGTTGCCAATCAATGCTTGATGGCGACGATGGGCTTCGCCGATGCGCTCTCGCGCGCCGGCGTCAAGTATCTCGCTGCGAGCCCGGAGACGATGTTCGCTCCCGGCGTGCCGACGAGCGTCGCGGAGGCGATCGCCGCAAATGAAAACGATCCGAGCGCGATGGCCGGCGCCGTCGTCGGCAACGTCATGGATACGGCGTACGATGCGGGGCCGCTCGGCAAGTTCGGGCCGGCCGCCGCCTTCGACGTCCTCGACCTCGACCCGCGCAAGATCGGCAGCGCGGAGGCCGCCATCAAACGCCTCAACGACGCGCTCGTCGCGCGCGCTCGCGATTCGCACGCCCGCGACGAAATCCGCGCGGACACAAAGGCCGTCGACGGCATGGCCCGCATTTCGAGCGGCGCCGGATTACCGTGGCGCGCGGATCGCCCTGCGATCGAGGTCTACGACCGTTTCGCTTCCGATGCCCGCCTCGGCGCGGAGGTGCGCGGCGACGCTGCCGCGGCTGCGCGTGCGGTGCGCAACATCATCCTCGGGCATCGCGAGAGCCGCTCCTTCGGGCCCGTCGACGGCACCGATTACCGCGACGCGGTCGGTCCGACGATCCACATGCCGACGTCGCGAGCGCAAATCGATCCCTGGGCGCCGCGCGTTCGCGAGACGACAAACGCCTTCTACCGCGCGGTCGACGCTCCGGCGCTCACCCGAGCCATCGCGTAGCTCAAGGGGACGCTCCGAGCACTGCTGAAGCGCGCCGGCTATGCCGACCGATTTTCGCGACGGACGTAGGGCGTCGGCGACGCCCGTTTACGTCCCGCCGATCGTTGCGCGCGCGTCGAGCGCCTGCCTCGCAATCGCCGCGAGCGCGCCGAGGTGCGCTTGCGTCATCTCACTCTGGCCGCGACGGCTGCCTGCCGCGGTCGCGTCGCTTTCCAGATCGACGAGCTGGAGCCGCGCGAGTGCCTGCGCGTCGGTCGGCGTTCCACGCATCGGATTTGTCCACAGCGCGGCGAGCCGCTTCGCATAGCGGATTTGAAGATCGCGCCGTACCACGCCGTCCCCGTTGACCGCGCCCGATTCCAGATCGCCGAAGATGCTCGCGCGTGCCCAATCGAAGAGATCGGCAAGGCTCATCGTCGATCCAGGTCGGTACTTGAGCGAGAGATCGTCGATGCGCTGCAGCGTGAGCGGCGCGAAAAGCTCGTTCAGCACCGCGTCCTGCGCCGCGGCTGCGAGTTGGGAGACCGCGACGTCGTGGCGCGGCGTCGGATTGTACGCCCAATCTGCTCCCGTAAACGCGCTCACTTCCGAGTAGGTCAGTCGATCGAGAACGTTCGGGTTGAAGGCCCACGCTTGATCGGAGAAGAGTCCACTGCCAAGGAGATGCCACGCGCGTTCCTCGTCGGCGCGCGAGACCGGCGTCAACGGCGCGATTGAACGCGGATCACCCGCGGCGGCGCGCGAGAGATACTCGCCGCCGATTGCGTGCGCGGTCATGACCGAGCAGCGAACGTAATACGTCATGGGCGCCAGGAACGCGCGCCGCGCGTCGTCATAGGCTTGACCCGAGGCGGGGAAGCGCTGATTGACCGAGTCCATGAGCCGGTGCATCATCGACTCTTGAACGGCGCACCATCCGAGCGGATCGTTCGTAAGATCGTCTTGCTGAACGCGCGGGTCGATCGCGTGTCCATTCGAGAACTGCACGTCCTCGTCGGAGGCGAAGCGATAGAGCGGATTGCTCCACATCGAAGCCACGCGGCGTAGCGCGGGCAGTTCTTGCTCGGGCGTCGATGCGCCCGGCACGTATTCGTATCCGTACTGCACGGCATGATAGTCGTAAGGACCGAGCACGAGCTGCCAATAGTCGCCCTGCGACGTTCCGCGCGGCCACAGGTTGATCGGCGCGTACTCCATCACCGATGTCGCAACGCCGTAGCGACTCGTGAAGCCGCGGTCCTGCAGATCGCGCGCGGTGTAGGCCGTCGAGCCGATGAAGTTGTGCTGCAAACCGAGATCGTGACCCGACTCGTGGAGCACGGTCGAGCGCACGAGGCCCTGCTCGAACTGCTCCTCGGCCACGGGATTATCGGGCAGACCGCGTGCCGGCGCGACGACATAGCGGTAGATGCGCCGCCCTAAACCTTCGACCGCGTCGACGTTGACGCCGACGTTGATCTCTTCGCCCGTTCTCGGATCGGTGACGATGAGCGCCTCCGCGCCATACTGGGGCAACGACGTGTCGATCCAACGCACGACGTTGTGTCGAATGTCCTCCGGATCCCAGGCCGGATCGGAGGGCTGCTGGACGACTTGAATCGCGTTGAGAATGCCGATGTGCCGAAACGCGTCGTTCCATGTCAGCAGCGCGCTGCGAACGGTGTTGCGGTACTCAATCGGGATATCGTTACTCAAGTAGAATACGATGGGGTTCGTCGCGCTCGAGGGCGCGCCCGGGTGCGCCGGCGCGAAGTTCCACCGCGACACGTAGTACACGTTTCGCGTCGGATGACGATCGCTGCCAAAGTCGAGCAACGCCTGCTCGAAGTAGCCCACGCGCGGATCGGCGATCCGTGGCATGTATCCGTCGTGCGGGGCGGCGATGAGGTTGTATGACATCAGCACTTCGATGCTGCGCGCATCGGGAGCGTTGTCGATCGTGTCCGGGCTTCCGCTCGCCCACGTCTGGCTCACGCGCAAGACGTCGTTCTCCGGAAACGCCTTCGTCGCCGAGAAGAACGTGCGGTTCGTGTCGAGACGATATCCGTGCAGCGGGCTTGCGATCTCTTGATCGAAGATGGCTTGAAGATCGGCGACGTCGCCGAGAAGCGCGGAAGCCGAGATCACGACGGTTCCGGTCACCGGATCCTCCGCGGAAATCGGAACCACGGCGATCACCGAACTCGGCAGCGACTCCGCGACGCCGTCGGCTTCGGGTGTCGCCGGATTCACGCGCGCGTACGTGTTCGGCCACCGTAGGACGACCTTGTCCCCGACGCGATCGAAGTGCAGGATGCGCGCGGGTGCGACGTACGGCTCGCCTTGAGCGGGCCCGAAGCCGCCCAAGCCGCTCGCCGGCACCGACGTTTCGATGAAATCCGCTCCGAGTTGCGACCGCGAGAGCGCGAGATAGACGTTGCCGCCCTTCGTGATGATCGGGATCAGGCCCGGTTGCACGACCGCGCCGGCGACGAAGGTTTCATAGGCGCTCGGCGGGCTCGCGCTCGTCTGCGCCGCCGCAGGCAGCGCGATCGCGGCAAACGCGAAGGCGAGAATCACGAAAAGGCAACGCTTGTTCATACGATGCTCCTACGAGGGATTTCGGGGATGGGTTCCAGCGTCGAGCCGCGCTTCCCTCGCAGTCTTACCGCTGCAGTTCGACGTTGGGATAGATCGGGCGGTTCACGAGGCGCTCGAGGTCTTCGATGCGGGCCGTCAACGCGATCTCGGCGAGCCGCTTGAAGCTCTCGCGCTCCGCCTCGCCTTCCGCGTAACGCTCGTTGCGCGTGAGGTCCATCTTTTCGGTGACCGTCAGAAAGCGAACGTAGCGACCCTCGTCGTCCTCCGCCGCCTCGACGAGGCCCTCGTCTTGGAATATCCGCAGCGCCGCGCTCACCGTTCGCTCGTCGGCCTTGTCGAGTTCGAGCGTGCGCGCGATGTCGGCAAACGTGCTGCGCAAGATTCCGTCGCGCGCCAAGCCTTTCATGCCGGCGTAGAGATGCCGCAGGACGGGCAGCGTCGGCGCGCTCAAGTCGATGATGTATTCGTTGATGCGACGGTCGGATTCACCGAAGAGCAAGTGCACGAAGGCCGGCGCTCCGTCGCGGCCCGCGCGCCCCGCCTGCTGGTTGAACTCCGTGAAGTTGAAGTTCAGGTGATAGAGCACGACGTGACGGACGTCGGGCAGATCGATGCCCTCGCCGAACGCCGTCGTCGCGACGACGATTCGCAGCGCGCCTTCGCGAAAATACGTTTCGACGTCGCGGCGTTGCGCGGTCGGCATGCCGGCGTGGTAGAACATCACCGCGTCCCCCGCGGTCTTGCGCAACTGCTCTGCGACCTTGCCGGTCTCGCTGCGCGAGTTGCAGTAGACGATCCCCTTTTCGCCGCCCTCGAAGATGCGGTGCAGGTAGCCGATCTTATCCCGCTCGTTGCGTGCATCGACGAGATGCAGGTTCTCACGCACCGTTGGATCGATGACCCACGCATCGATGCGGAGCGCATCGACGATGCGCGCGAAGGCTTCCTCCCCTGCGGTCGCGGTCAGCGCGAGCACCTGCGGGTTGCCGAGCGCGGCGATCGTTTCGCCGAGCGTTTCGTACGCGCGACGATGCCGCGATTCGTGGAGGTGGTGTGACTCGTCGACGACGACGAACGACGGCGCGCTTGGGCCCAGGAACGCCTCGCGATGGAAGGTGAGGAACTCCGGCGTCGCAAGCACCAGGTCCCATGCGCCCTCGCGCAACGCTGCGAAAAGATCCTCGCGCTCCTGCGCGGCGATCGAACCATTGGCGCGTAGGATGCGCAATCCGAACTGCTCGAGACGGCGCTGCAGCGCCTCGTACTGNNCGGATAGATCGCGAGCGTCTTGCCGGCGTTCGCCAACGCCCGGAGCACGGCCGGATATTGGAAGCAAAACGACTTGCCGCGCCCGGTTCCGAAGAGCGCGAGCGTATTGCGGCCGCGCTCCACGCGGGCGAGCACGGCGCGCTGCGCTTCATGCGGTATCGACTCGCCGATCAGGGCCGCCCGAACCACCTCCGCGTCTCCGTGCCACGCCGAACGCAACGCCTCGCGCTCCTGCGAGCGCTCCTCGACGGTGGCGACCGCGTCGCGCTCGATGAAGATGTTGACCCCGCGAAATCGCGTGTCATCCTGAGCTTGTCGAAGGACGCCCGTAACGTTGTCGACGCGGGCCCGATAGCGCGCGCCTGCGTCGATGAGCGGCGCGAGATGCTTGGCAACGCCCGCGCGCACGTATCCGAGGTGCAGTGCACCGAAGAAGACCGCGATCGCGTTGGCGTCGTGCTCGTTGTGCGGCTCGCGCACGAGCCGTAGCGCGGCACCCTCGGGCAATCCCGCGATCGTATCCTGGCGCCCCTCGAAGGAGACGCCGGCAATCTTCGAGTGAAAGGACGACGCCTCGCCGATCGACGCGTACTGGTCGCGCAGGAACTCGTCGCGTCGCGCGAACGCATCCTCGACGAAGGCTCGGACGCCGGAAGGGCCGCTGTCTTGGACGAGCGCCGAGAGCGCGCGCTCGAAGGCGGCCTCCGAGGGCGTCGGCGCGGGAAGGCTACGCTTCGCCGTCTTCGTCGTGTTGCTGCGTGTCGTCGAGATCGGCAGGCGCGGACTCGGGCTCGAAGCCTTCGAGGTTGAGCCGGATCTCTTCGTGCCCTTGCTCCAGCGCGGCATCGTGCAGTCCCGCGTTCTCGGCGTCGAGCGGATCGTACTCCTCTGCCAGCGCGGCCGTCGAGTCGCCGCGCTTGCGGCGGTACCGCGCGCCCTGCGACGGCTGCTGCGACGAAGCCCGCGCAGCCTTCTCCTTTGCGCGCCGTTCGCGGCGCGCGGCGATGATGTCTTCGCGCGCCGGGCCGCCGCGGCTCGGTGACGCCGTTCCCGACCCGCGCGACGATGCGACACGTTCGGGCACGCGGCCCGCGGCGCGCTTGCGCGAGGCGCGCTCCAACTGCCGGCGACGGAACCCGAGAACGAGCGGAGCCGAGAAGAAGATCGAGTGATAGCCGCCCGAGCAGATGCCGACGAGCAGCGCAAAGGCGAAGTTCTTCAGGCTGTTGCCGCCGAGCGCGAGCAGCGCAACGAGCGTGATCACGACGGTCGCGAGCGTGTTCACCGAACGCGTCATCGTCTGTTTGATCGATTCGTTTACGATGTAGTCGTACGGCCGGTCATGCATGAGCTTCGTGTTCTCTCGAATTCGATCGAGAATTACAATTGTGTCCATGACGGAGTAGCCGATGACCGTGAGCACCGCCGCGAGGAAGGCGTCGTCGGCGGGCTTGTTCGCGAGCGCGTAGATGCCGATCATCATCGCGGCGTCGCGTGCGAGCGCGATGACCGTGACGAGACCGAAAATGTAGTTCCAACCGAAGCGGAACGCGATGTAGAGGAACTGGATCGAGAGCGCGATGACGAGCGCCAAGAGCGCGTTGCGCAGGTACTCCGCGCCGAGCGACGGTCCGACGGAGGTGATCTGCGATGCGGAGCGGTCGACCGGAGCGACCGTACCAAGCGCGTTCCAAATCGGCGTCGAATTGTTCGCGAGCGCGGTCTGCGTGTCGATGAGGACCTCGTTGCCTTTCGTGCCCGCCGTCGTGATCTGCACGCCCGTCAGGTTCAACGGTCCGAGCGCCCTCGCAACGTCCGGTACGCTCACCGTGCGTGTGAAGGTCGCGTCGATGTCGGTGCCGCCGGTAAAGGAGAGCCCCAGACGCAGCATGTTCTTGGCCTGGAAGCCTTGGCCGCCTTGGAAACCATGATAGATCATCGCTCCGAGGCCGAGCGCGATGACGAGATACGAAATCGTCGAGACGATCTTGAACCAGCCGACGATGTTCCAGTTGAGTTTGCGGAAGAACATTTATGTCTCCGCTGCGCCCCTGGAGAAGATGCCGACCTCCTCGCGCTTGACGCCGTAGAGCGCCGGCGCGGTCGCGAGATCGTTGTCGACGAGCATGTCGACGAAGAAGCGCGTCACGAAGACCGCGGTGACAAGCGAGATCACCGTGCCCCAGAAGAGCGCGAAGGCGAAACCTTGCACGGTGCCGGTGCCGAGCATGTAGAGCACGCCCGCGCCGACGATCGTCGTAAAGTGACTGTCAAAAACGGCGGTGAAGGCGCGTTGGAAGCCGACGCGCACCGCGGCGCGCAGCGATTTCCCGTTCCAAAGTTCCTCTTTGATGCGCTCGAAGATCAAGACGTTCGCATCGACGGCCATGCCGACGGAGAGCACGAAACCCGCGATGCTCGGGAGCGTGAGCGTCGCGTGCGAGATCGCGAAGATCGCGACCATCACGAGCACGTAGAGCGCGAGCGCGACGTCGGCGAGAAATCCGGGCAACCGGTAGACGACGATCATGAAGATGAGCACGAGGCCCAAGCCGAGCGCCGAGGCGCGCAGCGATTCCTCGAGATCGATTCGGCCGAGCGTCGGGCCGATCGTCTCCTTCTCGATGATCTTCACGCTCACGGGAAGCGCGCCGGCGTTCAACTCGTTCGCGAGCAGGATCGTGTCCTCTGCGGTGAAGTTGCCTTCGATCTCGCCGCTGCCGAAGATCGGATTGTTGATGTTCGGCGCTTCGACGTAGACGTGATCGAGGAAGATGCCGAGTGGACGACCGACGTTCTTGGTCGTCAACGCTCCAAACGTCGCGGCGTCTTTGGTTTGGAAGAGCACGATCGGCGCGCCGCCCTGTTGCTGATACCCCGCTTGCGCGCCCTTGAGGTCCTTACCCGAGTAGACGACCGGACCGGAGAGCGCGTACGCGGTTTCGTTCACGTATTTTTCCGCGGTCGCCCGCTGCGCTGCCGTAATGTTCGGCGCCTTGAGCATGTCGAGGTACTGCTGCGCCTGCGCCGCAATGTTCGGCGGAACGATCTTGAACTCGAGCACCGCGACCTGCTTGAGCACGCGCTCGGCTTCGTCGGGGTTTTTCACCGCGGGCAACTCGACGAGAATGCGATCGCGACCTTGCTTCGTGATTGTCGGTTCGGAGACGCCGAGCCCGTTGATGCGGCGCTCGATGACCTCGAGCGTCTCCTCTTGGACCTGCGACGTGATCTGGGGAACCTCGGCGGTCGGATAGAGCTGCAGCAGCAGTCGCGAACCGCCTTCGAGATCGAGCCCGAGATGAATCTTCTGTTGAATTGGCCACGCCGAAGCAATCGAGATCGCCACGACGGCGAGGATCACGAGAGCCTTGAGGGGATTCTTGAGGTTCTTCCAGTTCATCGAGCCCGCAGTGATACCGCCCCCGCGGTATCAGGGCCTGCCGGACGCCGTCAAACCAGCCTCGGGCCGCACGATTTCGGCGGGTTCGAGGCGTAACTCCGGCGGCAGCTCGCCGTAGGCGAAGACGTCGAGACGCAGGCCCGAGCGCTGCAAGAGGTCGGCGAGCAACGGGCGCAGCGGCGTCGTGCAGACGACCGCCGCGCGCTCGCGCGGCACGCGCGCAGCGTACGCCTCGATTCTTTGGCGCAGGGAGAGCGTCTGCGCGGGATCGAGCAACTCCGCATTCGACCATGCCTGCAGCAACGTGCGTTCGAAGAGCGGATCGAGCAAGAGTGGCGCGAGAACGGCGATGCCGCGCCGTCGCAGCAGATCGGGTACGATCGCGCGCCGCGCCGCTTCCGCCAGTTCGGAAGGATCGCGTGCCGCGGATTCGATCATCGCTTCGAGCACGGCGATGGGATCGCGCGGCCAAGCCTGCTCACGAAGGAGTAAGAGGAAGGCGCGTTGCACCGCGCCGAGCGGCAGCGCCTCGCCGCCGATTTCCTTCACGAGCGCCGGCGCACGCAGTTTCAAGTGCTCGAGCAGCGTTTGCAGCTCTTGTCGTCCGAACAGTGCGCTCGCATGCGTGCGCGCGATCTCGGCAAGATGCGAACCGAGAATCGAGATCGGATCGAAAACGAGCGCTCCCGCGCTGATGAATCGCTCGCGCGAAGCCGGATCGATCCACGCCGCGGGCAATCCGTAGACCGGCTCGCTCTCGAGGATGCCGCCGAGCCTTCTGAGTTGCTCGGCGTCGGCGACCGCAAGCAGTTTTTCGAGCTCGAGCCGTCCGCGACCGGCAGGGCGATCGCGAACGAGAATAGCGTACGCATCGGGCTGCGAATCCAGATCGTCGCGCAAACGCACGCCGGGGAGCACGAGCCCGATCTCCGAAGCGAGCGCGCGCCGGACTTCGCCGACTCGATCGAGGAGCGCGTCGCAGAGCGGCGGCGCGAGCAGACGCACGAGTGCGCCGCCGAACTCGATGGCGATCGCGTCGACGCCGATGAGCCCGAGCGCGAGTTCGGGGCGACGCATCGCGCGGCGCGTCGATTCGTCGCGTTGCGCCCGGGCGACGGCGTCACGGTGCCGGCCGCGCTCGTGCGCGAATTGCGCCGCGGCAAACGCGCTCCCGCCGAGCGCGAGAAAAAGCACGTGCGGCAACGCGGGCACGAACGCGAGCACGAGCAAGAGTCCGCCCGCGCCGCGTAACACGTCGGGACGTCCGAGCATTTGCGCGGCGAGATCGGCACCGAGGGCACCTTCCGCCGCGACCCGGGTCACCATCATGCCCATGGCCGTCGAAATCAGGAAAGCGGGCAGCGTTGTCACGAGCGCGTTGCCGATCGAGAGCAGCGCATACGTGTGAAGGGCGTCGAGCGGCGCCATTGCGTGGTCAGCAACGCCGACAACGATGCCGCCCGCTAAGTTCAACGCGACGATGACGAGCGCCGCGATGGCGTCACCCTTGACGAACTTTCCCGCCCCGTCCATCGCGCCGTAGAAGTCGGCCTCGCGCTGCACTACCTCGCGCTTTCGCCGTGCTCCCTCGGCGTCGATCAATCCGGCGTGGACGTCGGCGTCGACCGCCATCTGCTTGCCGGGCATTGCATCGAGCGTGAAGCGCGCGGCAACCTCTGCGACGCGCTGCGATCCGCTCGCGATGACTACGAACTGTATCGTCACGAGGATCGCGAAGACGATGATCCCGACGACGAGATTTCCGCGCACGACGAACTCACCAAAGGCCGGAATGATCGCACCGACGGCGCCCGGCATCTGCCCTTGCGTGAGGATCAGCCGCGTTGCGGAGACGTCGAGCGAGAGCCGGAAAAGCGTCGCGACGAGCAGAGCGGGTGCGAACGCTGAAAACTCTAGCGGGTCTTCCACGGTTACGGAGAGCAGCAGCACGAGCGCCGATCCGAAGATGTTGAGCCCCAGCAGTAGATCGAGGAGCCACGGCGGCAGCGGCACGACGAGAATGCCGACGACCGCGAGCAGCATCGCGGCGAAAACATAGACCGGAGCGCGGCTCACGACGCGTCGAGCGCTCCCGCGCGCACCAATGCGACGACGATCTCCGCGACGGCGACATAGTGACCCGGGGGAATCGGCCGGCCCGGCCGTGCATCCGCGAAGAGCTCTCGTGCGAGCACCGCGTTTTCGACGACGGGTATCCGCGCGAGCGATGCGAGTTCGCGCACGCGCAACGCCGCCGCTTCCGCGGCGCGCACGAGCACGACGGGAATCGGGATCGCCGGCGGCCGATACGCGAGCGCGATCGCAACGTGCGAAGGATTTGCGATCACGAACGCCGCTTCACGCACTTTGGAGATCGGCCCGCGCAGCAGTTCGCGACGTAACGTGCGCCGCCGCCCCCGCGCGTGCGGGTCTCCCTCCTGCTCTTTAATCTCGCGCTTCAGCTCCTCGAGGCTCATGCGCAGCTTCCGAAGCCACGCGCCGCGGAGCACGACGTACTCCGCTCCCGCGAAGAGCAGACCGATCGCGCCCGCAACGAAGAGCGTGCGTTGCACGCCCGACCACGCGGCCGCGGCAACGCCCTCGACGCCGCTCGCATCGGCCGCGGCGGCGATCGTTCGCGCGATTGCGGGAACGAGCACGGCGACCGCCGCAGCGAATGCGAGGGTGGCCCGCACAGCGTGTACGAGCGTTTCCCGCGAAGCGATGCGCCGCAAGCCTTCGAGCGGATCGAGACGCTCTGCTTTCATGCCGAGTCCCCAAACGCGAAGGCCGCCGCCTTGCGCGATTCCGCTGCACGCCGCGGCGATGCCGCCCAGGAGCGCCGGCAAGAGCGCGAACGCCAGCATCGCGGCGACTTGTCGCTGGGCCGAAGCGCCGTGCGCCGCTGTGGTGAGCGCATCGCGCGCCAACTCTGCGATCGGCGTTGCAGCACCGCAGGCCGCAATTGCGGCCGCTCCAAAAGCGGCGGCCGCAACGACCTCGGTAGAGCGCGGAACGTTCCCTTCGCGACGCGCGCGAGCGATGCGTGCGGGTGTCGCTTCGAGCTGCTTCTCCTCGTTCACGGCGCGGGCAGGAGCACCGTCGCGTGGCGTACGACACCCGCGAGGCAGAGCGCGCTCGCGATGAGGGCGACTCCGAAGACGATCGGAAATGAAAGCGTCAGGCTGCCGAAGCGCGGGATCGTGCGCGAGAGTGCACCGAGCGCCACCTGAACCATGAAACCGGCCGCGATTGCGGGAGCGGCAACCTCGAGGCAGACGCGCAGCATCGTCGTCGCGAGCGTCGCCGCATAGAGCAGCCACGCGTGCTCTGAGATCGGCTCGCCCGGCGGCACGCGGGCGAAGCTCGATGCGAATGCGAGAATCACCGGCCGATATGCGCCCAAGAGAAAGAAGGCGCCGGTGAACGCGAGAGACCAGATGCGGCCGAAGCCGCTCGGAGCCACGAGCCCCACGCTCGGCGCGATCGCGCGCACGCCCACGTAATCGTCGACGGCGCGCCCAGCCGCGTACGCGGCGTCGTAGAGCAGCGAGGCGCCGGTACCGATCGCGCTTCCGACGAAGAACTCGAGCGCGATCGCCAAGACGAGCGGCGCGCCGTCGAGCGACGGCGCGGCACGCGCAGCCGCGAGCATCGCCGGAGTCAAGAGCATCGCGAGCGCGGCTCGCAACGGCGGAGGAACGCCCGGATAGGAAAAACCCGGTGCGCGAAAGATGAAGCCGGCGCATCGCGCAAAGACGAGCAGCGCGGTCGCGCTCATCCTCGGACGAGCTGCGGAATCGCCGCCAGCGCGTCGATGAAGAGATGCACGCACAAGCGCATGCCGAAGCCGCCGAAAAGTCCGACCGCAAGGCCGACGGCGACCATCTTGGGCAGCAGCGAGATCGTCTGCTCTTGGACCTGCGTCGCCGCCTGAACGATCGCGATCGCGGCACCGACGAGGGCGGCCAGCGTTACGATCGGCAGCGCGAGCAGCGCCGTCGTGACGAGCATCTCTCGCAACAATCCGTCGAAGGCGCTCACCCTCCGACGCTACGGCATCGGCTTTGCCGCTACGTGAGCAAATGATTGCGAGCGTGTATGCGAGAACAATCGCCCATGCGAATTCTCACCGTCGCGGCCGCTGCTCTGTTCGTCGCGGTCGCGCTTCCGGCGCATGCCGCCGGCACCGATCCCGCCGTGCGCGCCGTCCTCTCGCGAGCGATCGCGCAACAGCCGAGCTATTTCGCCTCGCTCATCGACCACCGGCACGCGGCGACCCGCGGTGACGGTTACCTCGTCTACGCGGCGACGCCCTCGCTTCGCGCGCTCTGCCCGACGTGCAAGATCGAGATCTACCGCACGAAGAGCGGCAGCACGGCGACGTGGAGCTTCAACCTCTCCCTTCCGGACGTAACCACGGACGTGCGACCCACGCTGGATGCGCTACGAGCGCTCGTCGCGCCGCTCATCCCGAGCTATTTCCATTTCACCGGACGACAACTGGAATGTGACGGCGGCTCCCAGAGTTACCATTGGAGCGGCCCGCGCGGCGCTGCGATCGAAGTCGATGCCGGCAACGATCCCGGGCGCGGCGCGTCGTTGGTCTCTCGCTCGATCATCATCTCGTCGTAGCGGCGATGAAATCCGGCCGCCAAGCGCTGGCGGCGAGCATGCCCGAAACGATCGCGCGCGTCGCGGGCGAGCGATTGAGCGTGTAGAAGTGGATGCCCGGCGCGCCACGACGAAATAGGTCGATCGCCTGCATTGCGGCAAACGCGACGCCAAGGTCTTCTACAGCCGCGGCATCGCCTCGACGCATCTCCATCTCGACGTGCAGTTTCGGAGGAATCCTCGCGCCGCACATTGCGACGAAGCGCGTGATCTGCTCGTAGTTCGTGATCGGCATGAGCCCCGGAAGCATCGGAACTTCGATTCCGGCGGCCCGAGCGCGCTCGACGAAACCGGCATAGACATCGTTGTCGAAAAACAACTGCGAGATCAAGAACTCGGCGCCGGCATCGACCTTCTCACGCAGATGCGAGAGGTCGCGCTCCGCGCTTTCGGCCTCGGGGTGCACTTCGGGATAACACGCCGCCCCGATGCAAAAATCGTAGTTGCGCCGCAGCATCGCGATCAACTCGCTCGCATGCGCGAAACCGCCGGGAGGCGGCGTGAAGACGGCTTCGCCGCGCGGAGGGTCGCCGCGCAGCGCGAGCACGTTTTCAATTCCCGCTCGCGCGAGATCGTCGAAGAGCGCGCGCAGTTCGGCACGCGTCGATCCAACGCACGTCACGTGCGCGAGCACGGTCAAACCGATCTCGCGCTGGACGCGCTTCGCGAGCTCGACGGTCCTCGCACGCGATGAGCCTCCCGCGCCGTACGTGATCGAAACATAGGCGGGTTTGAGCGCACGCATCGTTTCCATCGTCGCAAACAACTGATCCGTTCCCGCGTCGTCCCTCGGCGGAAAGAACTCGAAGGAAAAGAACGGCCGTGTCGTCGCCAGCGCCTGCACGATTCTCATTGGTTTGTATTTAACGAAAGCTGGTGGCGACGCCTCCGCAGATCATCGCCCAACCGTCGACCATGACGAAGAGCAAGAGCTTGACCGGCAGCGAGACGACGGGTGGGCTCAGCATCACCATCCCCAATCCCATCAGCGTCGCGGCCACCGCGAGATCGATCGCCACGAACGGCAGATAGAGGGCAAAGCCGATCGCGAAACCGCTGCGCAACTCGCCGACGGCGAATGCCGGCAGCAGGACGAGCGTCGGCGCACGATCCGGCGATTCGCCGGTTCGGCCGGCGACGCGTTCGAAGAGCGCGATGTCGGCGGTATGGGTTTGACGGAGCATGAAGGCGCGCACCGGCTGCGCGGCCCGGAGGAGCGCCTGCGATTGCGAGATGCGGCCGTGAGCGTAAGGATCGATCGCGTCACGTTCGACCGCGCGCAGGGTCGGCGACATCACGACCAGGGTCAGCACGAGCGCGAGGCCCGTGAGCGCGGCATTCGGAGGAACGGCGGAGGCGCCGATCGCCGAGCGCACGAGCGAGAGCACGACGGCGATGCGCACGAACGACGTGCACGTGACGAGCAGGAACGGTGCAATGCCGAGCAGCGTCAACGTCACGAGCACGTCGAGCGGGATGCCCGCGCGAGCGTGCGACGCGAGCTCCGTCCACGCGCTCATCGATGCTCCGGCGGTGCGACGATCTCGGTGACGCGGACGCCGAAGCAGTCGCCGACGGCGACGATCTCTCCGCGGGCGATCGCGGTTCCACCCACGAGCACATCCACCGGCGCGCCCGCGGGGCGATCCAACTCGACGACGCTTCCCTGGCCCAGCTCCATCAGTTGCGCAACCGAAAGGCGGCACGTGCCGAGCAGTGCGGTGACCTCGAGCGGAACGGCGCGCAGGGCATCGAGGCTGCTCTTCTCCTCGCGCGGCATCATGCGCGATCGCTAACCTCGAATGCGTACCGCGGCGCGCGCACGCCGCACCGCCCCACCGCGCAGCGATGCCCGTTCACGCGCATGACCGCGCGTTCCAGAAGCGCTGGGAGGATATCGCCGCGGCGCAACTCGGCAACGTCCGCGGCGCGCGCCGGCGCCAGAGCGATCTCCACCGACGCCGTGACGCTCGCGCGCGTCACGTGCTCCGGCAGGATCGCCGCCGCGCTCGTCTGCGGCGGTTCGCGCGAGAGCGCGATGCCGATGCACAGCGGCGCGGGCTCGAGCACGTGCAACTCGAAGTACGTGACGAAGGAGGTGCGACTCGACCGAGGTTCGACGGTGCCTTCCCCGCAGACCGGCGCGAGCGTGACGGCGACGGCAGCGATCGCACGTCGCGTGATCTCCGACTCGAGCGGCGAGAGCGCACGTTCGGCATGCTCGCACGGCCGCTCGCCGAAGAGCAGCGTCGCAAGCGCCTGGGCATCGAATGGCCGCAGCACGAACGCCGCATCGCACAAACTCCCACGTATGACATGCAGTTGTGCGCCGCGCAGAATCGTTTCCCAGGCCGAAGCACACGGGACCGCAGGCGGCCAGAGCCTGAGATCAACGCATCTGCCGCAGAGCGTCGTCAAGCGCTCGCGCATCGCGTTCGCGACGATGCACGCCGCACTCACCGGAAGCAGCGAGCGTTCTTCGAAGGTTCCACGACGTACGCCGGGCGATCGCGCGAAGACGAGATGTTTCATCGTACGAGATCCATCGCGCTCTTCGCCGCGCCGTATTGTGCCTGATAGACCGCTTGCATCGCGTCGAAATCCCGGTACGCGATTCTGAGCCGATCGAGGCTCTCGTCGATCTCGATGCCGCTGCTCTCCCGGCGCATCGGCGCGACCGAAGCAAAGTTGCCGTCGCCCGGAACGCCCACGTGCGGCTCGGCGCCGGGCGGCGCGGCGAGCGCGCCGGATGCATCCTCGTTCAAGCGCGTTCCGGCCACGAAGCGTGCGAGCGCGATGCGTCCGGCGACGACGCGCTGTGCCTCCGGCATCCCGCTGCGCGGATCGACGACGGTGCGTTCATATTCGACGCTGCCGTTCGACTCGATGCGTGCGTCGCGCGCGCGCCCAAGCGCGGCATCGACGGGATCCAAGCGAATATCCGCAAGCCCGCGCTCGCTCGAGTATCCGAGAATGGCGTGCCCATCGGCAGCACAGAGCATTCCGTTGCGAAATGCAAAGGTGCCGTCTCGTGTGTATCTTCTTTCGCCGGTTCCGCTCCGCTCGACGAAGTAGGCGTGGTCGGGCGGCGCAACGGAGAGCGGGTTGAGCGTCGGGAACGAGCCTTCCGCTCGCCCGGCGTCATCGAACGAAGGTTGCGCGCCGGGAGTGAAGGCGCGCTCGACGTCGCTTGCACGTTGCTCGATGCGTCCGAGGGCCGCGGCGATCATCGGGCTCACGTGCATGTCCCGCCGCCCTTCGCAAGTACATCGATGTGAATCCCGCACCGCGCGAGCGCGTATCGTGCCTCGCCGAGTGCGCGCGCGACCCGCGCCTCCATTGACCGCGGACAGATGGCTACGACGCGCAGTCGCGTTTCGCGTCCTTGGAGCATGAGATGGACGCGCCCCTGGGCGCCGTCGAGCGCGATGCTCGTGCGCTGCGGTTTGCGGGCCGCGAGCAACTTGCGCTCGATGCGCTGTGCGAGCGGCGAGGACGTTCTCCGCTCTTGCGTCGCGCGGCCACTCGACGACACATTGCCGTTCTGAGCGTGAGCGCCGCGCTTCTCATCCCGCGCATATCCGCGAACCCTTGTCGTCCTGAGCTTGTCGAAGCTGAGCCTGTCGAAGTTTGTCATCCTGAGCCTGTTTGTCGTCCCGAGCTTGTCGGCGTTTGTCCTCCTGAGCCTGTTTGTCATCCTGAGCTTGTCGAAGGACGCGTTGGTTGCCGATTGCCTAAAGTCGAGCGCTGAGTACCACGCCTGCGAGAGTGCGCGGCGGTCGATCGCCGCGACCGGCGCCGAGATGAGGCTCAGTTCGAGCGGTTGCGTGAGCGTCGTCATGCTTCACAGCCTGCGGCACGGCGATGGCCGCACCGTCAACGTCCTGTTGCCGTCTTGTGATGGTAGGCGGCAAGCACGCCGTCGACGTAGCGGCGTGTCTCCGCGAAGGGCGGGACGCCGCCGTAGCGCTCGACTGCCGCGGGGCCGGCATTGTACGCCGCGAGCGCCAAGCGCAGATCGCCGCCGAACCGCTCAATGAGACCGCGCAAGTAGCGTACGCCGCCCGTGACGTTCTCGATGGGGTCGTACGGCCGCGAAACGCCGAGTGCTTGTGCCGTCCCGGGCATCAGTTGCATCAAACCCCGAGCGCCGGCGCTCGACGTTGCATTCGGATCGAAGCCCGACTCGCGTTCGATCACGGCATCGACGAGCGCGGGATCGACGCCCTGTGCGCGCGCGATACGCGCGACGGACGCGCGAACGCCGGAGGGCGCCGCAGTCCGCTCGCGCGACGACTCGATCACTTCGCCGAAATCGCCCTCCGGGACGTCAATCGGCCGCACCGGCGTGCCGCCGATCTGAACGATGCGCTGCGCGAGCGCGGAGAAATCGCGGTCGATCGACATTCATTCCTCCAAGTCGTGTGCGAGATCGAGGAGCATGGCCAGCGTTGCCAGCGGGTCGTGCGGCTCCGCGTCCTGACGCAAGAAGGCTTCAAGTTGCCGTTCGCAGCGAACCGCACGCTGCATCGCTTCGCCTTCGATTGCGACGCCGAGCGAGCGCGCATCCGCGCTCCGCTCGAGATCTGCAAGCGCGCCTCGGACGACGCGTGCCGCGTGAAGCTGTTGCGCGTCGCAGACCTGCTGCATCGTGCGGCTCGCGCTCGCCGGAACGTCGAGTGCGGGAAAGCGCCCGCCGCGAGCGAGGAGCGGCGAAAGTTGGAGGTGTCCGTCGAGCAGCGAGCGCGCCGCGTCGCTGACGGGATCGCGTTCGTCTCCGTCGTCGAGCACCGTTGCAACAAGCGTAATGGAACCATTCGGCGCCGCGCCGCCTACCTCTACGATGCGGGCCAAATCGGCGAAGACGCTCGGCGGAAATCCGCCGCGCCCAACGCTCTCGCCGTTCGCAACCGCCAACTCGCGAAGCGCGGCGGCGGCACGCGCGAGGCTGTCGAGCAGCACCAGCACGTCGAGGCCTCGTTCGCGCAACGCGCAGGCATGCGCGAGCGCTACCCGCACGCAACGCAGGCGCTCCGCGGCGGGGCGATCGCTGCCGGCGCAGACGACGGTCGTCCGCCGATCGCAGCGCGCAATCCATGCTTGCGCTTCGCGACCGCGCTCGCCGACGAGTGCGAGGACGATCGCGTCCGCGGCGCAGCCGCGCGCGAGCATTTCGAGAATCGTCGTCTTTCCGGAACCCGGGGCGCCGAAGACGCCGGTGCGCGAACCGACGCCGAGCGTGAGCANNAGCGGTGCGATGCGTACGCGCAGGCCGGCCAGCGGCGGCCCGGCATCGAGCGGACGCCCGCGCGCGTCGATCGCACGCCCGAGCGCGCACGTCCCGAGTGCCGCATGCTGCGCCGACGAATCGGCGCGAACGCTCGTACCGGCGGCGATTCCTTCGATCGCTCCATGCACGGCAATGTGCGCGTGCGCGCCGTCGATGCGCCGCACCTCGCCGGTTGGACCACCCTCGATCGCAACGCCGTCGCCGATCGCGGCGCGCGGAAGGCGCGCGACGAGCAGGCCTCCCTCCGCGCGCTCGACGACTCCGCACGCCACCACCATCACCGCGCCTCGAGCAGATGCGCGAGGCGGACGCCGAGCGAGACGTCGATCGTGCCGTGGCGAATCACGAGCTGGAGATCGCCACGCCGGAGCCGCATCTCGGCGACGACCGGAAGCCCGAGACCACCGAGCGCGGTCACATCGTCGGGGTGTGCGAGAATGCGCAGGGGTTCTTCGTCGCGGACGCGCTCGAGCGCTCGCGCCGCGATGCGCTCGATCTCCACCGGCGCACACGCCAGCTCGCGCGCCAACACGTCGGCGGCGAGATCGCGAAGCAGCTCCTCTCGCGCGGCATCGAACGCATCGCGAAGCGCGGCATAGAACCGCCGCACGTCACGCAACACCTCGCGCACGTCCTCGGACGGATCGACGCGAGCAGGGGCTTCGGAGGCGAGCGTGACTTGAGCCTCCGCCGGTTCCATGCGAACATACCGGTCCAGCGAGATGAACTCACCCATGTCGCAGCAGTTCGCTCGGATCGGGAAAGAGTGGCGGCGGCGTACGATGCATGCGCCGCACGATCGCGTCGCGCTCGTGCGGCGGGTAGAGTTCGAGCACGGCGGCCGCGGTTGCGGCGGGCAGCGCGCTGATCACCGCCGCCGCGGCGTGCGGCGGCTCGGACGCGAGCAAGGTGCGCACGTGCGCGGGCGGCATCTCCGGCGCGCGCTTCGCGGTTTCGGCGATGCGCGAGCGTTCCAGGAACGCGCTCGCGGCCGCGCGCAGCGGCGGCATCGCAAAATGCAGCGCGATCAACGCGCCCGCGACGCACGCGAGCGTCGGAAGGAGCGGGACGATGCTCCCGTAGAGCAGCCACCACGCATCCTTGCGCGCCGGCGGCAGGCGCGCGAAATCCACGGCTTGTACCGCAAGCGTGTCGCCGCGACGTGAATCGAAGCCGACGGTCGCCGCGGCAAGATCGCGAATCGCCAGCAGGTCGGCCGCGTGCGACGCGTCGACGAAGACGGCGGTGGAGATTCGCGCAAGCGCGCCGGCTCCGACGCTCGACGTCACATCGCGCGTCTGCGATCCGCGCGTGCTCTGCTCGGTTGCCTCGTGGTAGGTTTCTGCGCCATGTCGATAGGCGCGCGCGGACGTATTTCGCTCGATCGTCCCGCCCAGGAGCGGAGCGCGCGTGATGTCGTGGCGATCGATCGATGCGGGCTCATACTCCGCGTGCACGCGCACGATCGTCGATCCCGCGCCGAAGGCCGAGTCCAGCGCCGATTGCAGTCCGCCCTGAAGATCCGCGGAGTCGTCGCCGCCGTCGCTCGCGGAGCCGAGCGCGATGCCGCGATCGTCGAGGATCGTGACGTGCGCGGGATCGAGGCCGGCAACCGCCGCCGCGACGAACGCGCGAACGCCGGCTACCGTCGCAGCGGAAAGCCTCGTGCCCGGTTCGAGACGCAACCGCACGCTCGCCGTCGCGGTGCTTCCGCTCTCGTCGGCAAACTCGCCGGTCTTTCCCGGCGCGATGATCACGCGCGCATCCTGTACGCCGGCAACGTCGCGCAGGGCGGAGGCGATGTCGGAAGCGCGCCCGTCGAGCGTCTGCGCGTCGATGACGCTCTGCGGCGTCAGCGCACCGACTGCGGCGAGCGCTTCGTCCGTACCCGCGAGATGTGCGTGTGGAATTCCGGCAAGCGATAAGCGAAGCAGCAAGTCGTTGCGGCGGCGCGCGTCGACCATGACGTTATCCTGCGTCGGCGTGAACGGCACGTTCCAACTCGCAAGCCGCTCCTCGACTTCCTCTAACTGCTCGGCGTGTAACGGCGTTGCAAAGAGGTCGCTCGCCGACGGGTGGACGGCGATCGCAACGCCGATCGCAACGAGCGCGAGAGCGAGCACTGCCGCGGCGGCAAGCACGCGCGATGCTCCGCCAAACGATGCCAAGCGCGCGAGCGTCGACGACCACGACGTCGGCATCAGATCTGCATGTTGAAGACGCTCTGCATCGCCTGCGCGGTGCGCTGCGCGGCGGCAACTCCGACCGCGAGCGCCACGTCGGCGCGAGCCCGTTCATACACCGCTTCGCGAAGGCTGCCGCCGCCGCCGGCATAGGCGTCTTCAGCGGCTTTAGCGTCGCCGAAGATCGCGCCCAGCGCATCGACCGCACGCGCGAACGCGCCGGCGTCACTTCCTTCCGGCGGCGCCCCCACGTCGGGTTGCGGCACATCGGGTTGGAGCACGCGGACCGTCATACTCGACCCAGCTCGATCGTGCGCTCTTCCAAGGTCTTTCCTGCGTCGAAGATCGCCGCTTCGCCGTCGTAGGCACGCGACGCGTTCATGACGGCGAGCATCTCCGTGAGGATGTCGACGTTGGTTCCGCGCTCTTCGTGCGTCCCGGCGAACTCGACGAGGCTGCCGGCCGCGCTTTCCACGATGTGAAACTGCGGCACTTCGCGCGGGTACGAAGCGTTCGGGCCGGCCGCTTCGGCGGCAGCCACGTTGCGCGCCGCGACGTCGAGCGCCGCGGTTTGCGCATCCATCCCGCTCGCCGCGGCGGCCAGGAGGTCGACGCTCACGTTTTCGCCGCCGCTTGGATCTCTTGCAGCCTCGCTCGCGTTGCACTGAGCAGCGCCTCGGAGAAGATCACGCTTCGCGCCGTTTGCGCCATCGCGGCGTCCGCACCACCACCGCCATCGACCTCGGCGTGCGCCACCGCGCGTTGCGCGTCGCGCAACCGCTGATCGGCAACCTCGAAGCCGCCGCGAAGAGAATCGCCTACGTCGAACACGCCTCCAGTCTGCACCGCAAAGATGACCGGCGTAGAGCGAAGATGTGTCCGCGCGGTTATCGAGCTTCGGGGAGGCCTTCTCGGTCGATCGGAATGGCGAGCATCAGTCGCGTGACCTCACCGTAGTTGGCGATGCCCGAGGCGATGCGATTGCTCTTCAGATAGACGTTGTACGTGCCCCACGACCAGTGCGCGAACGCGAGGTTGATGCGGCTCGCATCGCGCGCGCGGATCGCGAGGAAGTCGCCCCACACGAGCGGCGCGAACGTCTTGCGCGGATAGGAGCGCAGCGGCGGCAGCGAGAGCAGGAGTTCGAGTTCGCCGGAGTAGCGCACGACGGGATCGCGCGAACGCAGGCAAGTCACGACGGCGAGATAGTTCGCTTCGTCCTCGCGCGCGTACGCGGCGTCGTGGCTCCACTCGTGCGCGAGATCGAAGGGGCGTTCGAACCAGAGCAGGTCGGAGGCGAGCTGCACCGTGAGCGTCAGCGGGTTGACGAAACCGCTCGTTCCGTTCGCGTCCATGAGCGGATCGGCGAGCGTCGGTTTCGGCGGATCGGTCCGTGGAGTCCAGTCGTCGCCCCCGCGTTGCACCGCGGGCAGCCACGCAGCGCGCAGCGCATCGAGATCGAGTGGTTCGTTCGCGCGCGCGTGCGCCGCGGGCGCGAGTGCGTTCATCTGCGCGATCGTGCGTGCGCGCAATGCCGCGAGCGCTGCGGGATCGATGCGCGACGCCTCGTACCGCAACCTCATTTCGATCGGCGCGCGGTCGTAGTTCCATCCCCAACTCGCCTCGAACCAGACCGCGTACAACGCGAGGATCGCGACGATGTCGAAGAGCGCGAAGCCGAGCGCGCGCCAGGGGCGCTCGCGCCGTGCTTCGCGCACGCGAACGACGATGCGCCATGCGATGACTGCCGCGCCCACGAGCACGGCAAAATCGCCGAGCGACCACGGCACCGGGTTCGCGATCGCCGCGGCGATCGGTTCCCAACGCGCGTACGCGCCATTGGAGTAGACGCGCTCGACCCATGCGAAACTCGGGTGCACGCATAGCCCGAGCACGCCGAGCAGAATCGCGGCAATCCGCAGGACTATCGAGGAAAGGTCAGCGTTTGCTGAACTGGAAGCGCTTGCGCGCCCGCTTGCGGCCGTACTTCTTCGACTCTTTCTCGCGCGAATCGCGGGTGAGGAAGCCGTTCTTGCGCAGCGTTTCCTTGAATGCTTCGTCCAACTCGACGAGCGCACGCGCGATGCCGTGACGCACGGCACCGGCTTGTCCGGTCTGACCGCCGCCTTCGGCTTTCACCTCGATGTCGAAACGCGACGTGCTTTCGGTCGCTTCGAGCGGCTGGCGCACGATCTGGCGCAGCTGCGGGCGCGGAAAATATTCATCGATGGGCTTCTTGTTGATGGTGATCACGCCCTGACCGAGCGTGAGCTTCACGCGCGCGACCGCGCGCTTGCGGCGGCCGGTAGCCGCGATGACGTCAGCGTTCAACGCGATGGAACCTCGGAGAGCGAACGCGGCTGCTGCGCCGCGTGCGGATGTTCGGCGCCCGCGTAGACCTTGAGACGACGCAGTTGCTCGGCGCGAAGTTTGTTCGTCGGCAGCATGCCGCGCACCGCGGCTTCGATCAAACGCTCGGGACGCTTTGCATGGACCTGGCGGGCCGTGCGCGTGTGCAGACCGCCGGGATAACCGCTGTGGCGGCGATAAAGCTTGTCATCCCACTTCTTTCCGCCCAACTCAATCTGCGCGGCGTTGATCACGACGACGTGATCGCCGTCGTCGATGTGCGGCGTCCAGGTGGGTTTGTGCTTTCCGGAGAGCGCCTTCGCGACGTGCACCGCGAGGGTCCCAAGGCGCTGCCGGGCAGCGTCAATGATGAACCACTCGTGCTTCGTCTCGGCAGTCTTTTGCTGGTAGGTCCGCACAACCAACGGATTCTATCGGGAAAGGGACCCCCGGTCAAGGCTCCGGGCTCGACGGTTGACCCCTCCCGAGAGGCCCCGATCACGAGAACGGCCAGGGCTCGCGGAAGGAGTCGTAGCCATCCTCGTACGTCACGCCGGCGAGGTAGAGCCCGTGCGGCGGAGCCGTGAGACCGGCCGCGGCGCGGTTCCGTGCTGCCAGCACCTCCGGCAACGATCCCGGGTCGCGACGGCCGCGTCCGCACTCGACGAGGGTGCCCACGATCGTGCGAACCATGTGGTGCAAGAACCCGTCGGCGACGATTTCGAGCCGCAGCAGTTCGCCTCGACGCTCCAGCGCGAGATGTGAAACGCGGCGCACGCTCTGCCCACTCTCGGGAAGCGCGCCGCAGAAGGAACGAAAATCGTG
>PKZD01000070.1 GCA_003133745.1 Candidatus Tyrphobacter aquilonaris | reverse complement strand
CACCTCATCGACCGCATGCTCACGCGGATGATCACGACCGCCGCGCCGCTCTCCGACGAACAACGCCACCATTTGCATTGCGCTTTTGAACGTCGCAATATTTGCGCCGACGAGGTAGCCCGCCTAGTTCGCGCCGCCACCAGAGGTCGTTCCGACCAANNTGGCCTACGACAATCAACTCGAGTGGCTGCGAGATCGCGGGGTACAGATCGATCACAAGGGCCGCATCATCGTGAGCCTTCCAGCGATGCCCGACGATGACATGCGCGACGCCGACGATGACGAGCGTGCGCCATCGATTGCCGAACTGATGCGCCGCGATGTCAACGTCCGGCTCGGTGGGTCGCGCGGCAGACGTCGCCGCAGGGCTTCGAAAGCGGTCTCAAGTAGCCACCACGCCGCGCGAACGCAGGAGCCGGCGCAAACGGCGCGCATGGGTCGTCCGGTAATCGGCAATGAAGTTCGCGTCTACGTCCAGACGTCGATCGCGCAACGAACTCGGGAAGTACTCACGAAACACGGCATAACGCTGGCCGACGTCTTCGATGATTACGCACGGGAGCTTCCNNAAGACGCTTGCGCATCACCACTACGATTGAGCCCTCGAAACTTGCACTTTTGCGCGAGCACGCGCGACGCCAAAGAAAATCACTCGGGCAACTTGCTGACGAGTACGTCGACGAGCATTTTCCCTCGAACGAGGTGCCGCCCGAATGATCGTTCAGGATGCCACGCGCTTGCACGCGGACGCAAGGGACGGCTTGCGGTCCTCACGGGTTGCGGTTCGCGCCTCTAATGCCCTTGCGTTCGCGATCGCGTGCGGGCAACTCGCTTCCTATCATCTAGCGGCGCCCTGAGCGCATAGGAGAGAAAGCGATGGGAAACTACAATCGCATTATCCTCGTGGGCAACCTCGCCCGCGATCCGGAGATCCGGTACGTGCAAAGCGGATCGCCTGTTACGAACTTCACGATTGCCGTCAATCGCAGAGCAAAGCAAGACGATGCTGTCGATTACATCGACATCGTTGCGTGGGACAAGCTCGCCGAGACGAGCAACACGTACCTAAAGAAAGGCATGCCTGTCCTCGTCGAAGGCCGCTTGTCGATTCGTTCCTACGAATCGAAAAGTGGCGAAAAGCACAAGGCTGCCGAAGTCGTCGTCTCGTTCGTGCAAATGCTGACTCGCGCGTCGGGCGATGGCGCCGTCAGCTACACCGGCGCCGAAGAGCAAGATGTAGCCGAACTCACGTCCTGACCCTTCGCTGCCTCCGCGCAAGGCCAGAACTGCTGGTGAGCGATGGTGCGCTAGACTATGCTGTTCCGGCGAAACCGAGCCGTTCGTAAACCTCCAGTCGCCCGTATGCAGCGCGGTCCACTTCGACGATGGATTGGGGCGGCGCGTTGAGTACGCCGATCGCCTTCAGTTCCTTCCAAGGCACTGGCGCGTCGAAGTGTCCCACNNTGCTCAACGTCCACGACAACGCCGACGCTTGCCATCGTCTGTGAGTACAAATACTCCGGATCTTTGGACATGTAGAAGAGTAGAACGTCCCCCGGTGACATCTTCGTGATCGTCGAACGACAAAGGTACACTTTGCGTATCGTGTTGCCGGGCGCCCGCGTTGCGTCAGTAACACCGAACAGGGTTGGGCGCACCATTTCGGCTTTTTCTGGAAACAGTAGGCGGTGATAGGCTGGTCTAATCGGAACACAGAGAATTCGTACGCGCGCGTCGTCGACGAATCTCGGATAGTGCTCGCGGTCGAGTGCCAGCGGCGAACCAACGTCAGCTACCGGCCCCGATCCCATAGCTTTCTCGTACTGCAGCTCTTCGCCCAGGCTTGCGTCGCCTAACGTCCGGCGAAAGCCAAACTCCTCAAGTAGCGATATTAGCGTGACGTGACGTGGATAGACCGTTACGTAAGCGACTTGGTATCGGTTACGCTGCGCGAACCACAGAACTTGTTTGAGCAGTAGCTCACCGAATTTCTCTCCAAGGTAGCGATCCGAAACCTTGAATGTGCAAATCTTCAGTATTCGGTCGCCGGCGAGCTTGGTGGTCGTATCGCCGGGCTCTTCATTTTTCCAGATCAGAAGGCCAGCTGTCTCCCCTCCGACGGCAAGCCGCCAGCACTTACGATGCGTCGCGACGCATTTGTCTCTAAACCACGCGTCGAATTGCGGGTAGTCTGCACGCAGGGTGTCAAACATCGGGTCGTCGGACGAAATCTCATAGCAGTAGCGGTCCTCGATATACGGGAGAATGACGTTCTTGGGCTCGTAGGCCTGGCGTAGCCATTCGACGGCCTCCTCGACCGTGAACACCCGTCCACCTAGTCCATGTGCTGTCGCTCGCTTCTGCAGGCCGGCGTCTTGCGTCACAAGAAACGCGACGACACGCTGTTCGAGGGCGAACAACAGCGTACAGTCTATCAGATCGTTGTGTTTGACGATGGCGCCGAACCGTCGCTCGAGCTCGGACTGGCTGGGAGTCGGTACGCCCCGCAGCACCTCGAACTTTTCGATTTTGGATCCTGTGATCTTCCGCCGCGTGATGTTCTTGTCGCGTGCTACGTCCTGTAGGGACGCTTCATGCACGAAGATGCGTACGCTGTGCGTGGAGCATAGCTGGCTAAACCGCGCGAAGGCTTCCGCCACCGGTTTGTCGTCCTCAAGGCCAATGACGATATTGGTGTCGGCGCAGAACGATGGTCTGTTCGTGGCTTCACGCGCTCCGTATTAAGGAGTGATATTCGCGCGGCACATATCGGAACGATTGCGGCGGAACGAACCCAAATCGTTCGCGCAGGTCTGCGATCGGCACGCCGTCCGCTAGGCGCGTCGGCTCATCGAGCACGATGACGTAGCCTTCGCGTTTTCCCTCGAAGTATGAGTCGAAGTCCGCTTTGTCGATGCCGGCTGCGTCGCGGTACTCGCGCCAGATGTCGCCCACGCTCAACCGGCGCACGTCTCGGATCCGCGCGTAGCCTACCAGTTCGCGAACCGGCGACGTCGAGTAGATGAATGCCAACGACCCGATCACCTCCGAATTGGTGAATCGCCGACGCAGCTCGACGGTCTTGCGACCGTCGAGAATCTTGTCCGCATAGTTGGGTTTGATGCTAAAGAGCACGTCTTGATTTGCGAAGTCGAACACCAATTGCACTCCGTTGGGTGGGAAGGGCTGAGTGGGTCGCTCGTCCGCGATCGCTGCCATATCGTCAGCGAGCCCGTTTGGCCTTACGCCGTAATGCCTGAGCGAGGGCGGCGGGGTCGGCCTGTTCGATTAGGATTTCGACGATGGATTTCTCAGTGGCTGGAACCGAGCGGACGTACTTGAGGTCGTTCTTAAGGTCCGCGAGACGCTTTTTAGCGGCGCGGGAGATATCGAAAGTGGCCTTTACCACGTCATCCTGGTTCGCTGGCATCCTGGGATATAGTTTAACCGGTTTCCTGGGTTTGTGGAACCCCCGGGGCGTGCTGACTTCGGTTTGCGCGGGGGATTCGCTCGACTCGCAAGCCAAACGGCCGCTGCATGGCGACGTTCATTCCCTACGGGCCATTTGAACTGCCGGTAAAGAAGCTCAAGAACGGTCGGCGCATCGTTAGGGACGATATCGATGCGTTCTTCGAGATCAACGGTTGCGGAGACGACGTTGGCGTTTACGTATTCACGTTGACAACGGCTCGGGGAGCTGAATACCCGTACTATGTCGGCCACACGATACGTGGCTTTTCGTCCGAATGCTTTCAGCCTCACAAAATCGAGAAGTATAACGAGATTCTCGCGGAACATCACGGACGGCCGAAAATGTATTTCCTAGTGCTCGACACCAAGTACAATGTCCGCGCAATCAAGGCGCTCGAAGTCACCATGATCGGGCTGGGCATGGAGCGCAACCCTGACATGCGTAACGTCATGCACACACGGAAGGACGAGATCGATGTCATGGACGTTCTTGGAGCCGCAAGAGAAAAGGGTGCGCGGCTCAAGTCCGCGCGGTTCTTCCGGAAAGCCATGGGACTCGTCGACTAAACATTAGGTGCGCGCTGCGCGGCCGAGCGTTTGGGCTACGGGGTCGAATGGACGCCGTGATGACGTAGTATCAATCCGCGTCTCCGTTCGTGATGAACGCGTTACCTTTCGCGTTCGAGGTGCTCGCCGTTGAGGATGGGATCCTAGCCGCGCCCGGCGAGCCGCGCAAGGGCCGGCTTCCGGTCCTCACTGCGTTCCGGTCCACGCCTCTCCGCTTCGCTCCGCCCTTGCGCGGCTCGCCGGGCGCGGCTTTGCCGGACCCATCAACGGCGAGCGCCTCGAGCGCGAAAGGAGAATCCAAGATGTCTCAACTGTTTACGATCAAAGACGAACGTACCGTGTACTGCCGAGCGGCGATGAAGGCCAATGGCGGCGAGTGGAATCCGGTGACTTCCGAATGGATGTTCCACGATGCGAGCGATCACGCGAACGCTGCAGCCGAACTGTACCGCGTGACGCGCCCAACGGCTGCAATGCGTGAGGCTCTGCAAACCATGGTGACCGACGGCACCGGCGCCCTCGCGTGGGGCTTCGATCCGGCCGAGAAGCCGCTGGCGATCGACGACCTCGATCGCACTGAAGCTTCCAAACTTCTCGCTGCCGGCTATGCCGTGCGCCGTGTCCTCGGTGTGCATCCGCTCGACGACGTCGAGCAGCCTGATAACGAAGAGCCTGCGGCGTTCGACGCATCCGAGTTTGAGGCGCGCGAGCAAGCTCGCCGGCGCCGCCGACGTAACGCCGCGTAGCAGCAGCCCACGCAACGACCTTAACGAGAGCCCGCCACATCGGCGGGCTCTCCGCTTTTCTTCGTCCAGCTTGGAGATAGTCCGATGATCTCAACGTTTGCAGATTTCCTAAGCGACCCTGCCGGGTCGCATAGTAGACTCACCACGCGATCACTGCGCGATGACGAGATCCGCGCGATCGCCGACGGCACCTATCGTGACGACAATCCGCTCCGCTTCGAATGCGTGCGCCAAGCTGCGCTCATGTTCGAGCGCGCCGGCTACGCGATTCATCGCGGAGCGCAAATCAGCGCTCTCGCCATTCCACCGCAGCCAATCGCGGTCAGTGGACTTGTCGTCGATCCGATGCACCGTGCGGCTCACTACCAGGGACGAGAGCTCGACCTGAAACCGCGCGAGTTCGGTCTGCTCGAAGTCCTTGCGCGCCATCCCGGCCAGGTGTTCTCACGCGTGCATCTACTCGACCTCGTGTGGCCGCGCGAGTTCGAAGGCGACGAACGCACCGTCGACGTCCACGTCGCGCGTATNNTCGGCTACAAGCTGGCCGCGCCCCGTGCAAACCGCGCCGCGTAAAAAGCGACGCTAACCACATCGGCACTGCGGCGCTCGGCAACGGGCGCCGCGGTGCTTTTCATACCGCATCACCACAACAGGAGAAAGACATGCCTAGAAGTCGTAAGCCAAGCTCGAACGGAAAACACAAACCAGGTTCAAACGGAACCGCTCTCGCAACCGTGGAGCCGCCNNGAGGAACGCATCCGCCAGTTTGAGGCGGAGTACGGACGCGCCGACCGAATCGACCACACGCTGCTACGCGACCTGCAGCATCTGCAGAGCCGTTTCGCCGCGATCGCCGCGCGCCAGTTCAAGTACGGAAACGAGAGCGAACCCAAGGTCTCGAAGTTCACGAAACAGCTCGGCGACATCATCGGCGAACTCAGCTCGCATCTCGCCACCGAGCGCGCGCTGGAGCTGTTCGCGCCGGTCGAGGAGCGCGACTACGTCGGCATGGGCGGCACGATCGGGCGCAAGGGCCTCGACGAATCGGTTCTTGCCGGCTACAACGTGATCGACGATCCGCTCGGCCCCAAGAACGTGACGCCGAGCCGCATCGATGAGGAAGAAGACGAGATCTGCCTCCACGACGAGGTCGAGCCGTACGAGGACGACCCCGCTCGCGCCGCGTGCGTCGAGTGCGGCGAAGAGTTCGAAGTCGCGGCCGCTGGTAGCGCCGAGGGCAAGTAATGGAGGAGCATGCGGTCCCGGCCAGCGGCCGGGACCGCGTCCCCGGCATCTCGCCCGCGTTTCTTCATGCTGCGTCCGAGCTTGCGATCCGCCGCGCCGCGCGGGATGCTCACCGCAGCGAATGCCGCGTCGATGCGCTCGAATGCAACATCTGCCGCGCGCATGCGGCTCGCATCGCCGAAGCGAAAGCGAAGCTCAGGCACGATCGCTACTCGTGAATCCGTATGCGCGGCTCCGCGCGCCGCGTTT
>PKZD01000033.1 GCA_003133745.1 Candidatus Tyrphobacter aquilonaris | reverse complement strand
GTGTCGCCCTCGACGTACTCCGAGTGGCTGCGCGACGCGAGCCCTTCGGGGTTGAGATCGGGCTCGCCGCCGAGCTGCGTGATGCGCTCCGCGATGCTGTCGGCGTGCTGCTGCTCGTCGACCGCGTGTTCCGCAAACTCCGCCGCGACCGCGTCTTTGTTCAGGCCCTTGGCCATGAAAAAGTGGCGCTTGTACCGGAGCACGCAGACGATCTCCGTCGCGAGCGCCTGATTCAGCACGTCGCAGACGACCTTCGGATCGCCGCGGTAGGCTTCCGTGATCGCACCTTTGTCGATGTGCTCGCGCGCGCGCCGGCGCAGTTCCTTGACGTCGGTTAGGAATGGTTGATCTTTCGCCACTATGGCCCTCCCTTTCGTTCTTGCGGCTTTTCCTCACTAAGGCTCCGGTCAAACCCGCTCGCCTAGGGCCCACGCCTCCCGGCGTCGTAGGTCGTCGGCAATGTCCAAGAACGGCGAGGTCCGGCTCCCGGTCCGCAAGATGTACAAGCTCTTCATCAACGGAGCCTTCGTGCGCTCGGAATCCGGGCGCAGCGACCCGCTGCACGACGGGAAGGAGTTTGCCGCAAACATCGCCCGGGCATCGCGCAAGGACGCGCGCGACGCGGTCGTCGCCGCCCGCGCGGCGCAGCGCGTCTGGTGGAAGACGGCGCCCGGCACCCGGGGGCTCGTGCTCTATCGCCTCGCCGAAATGATGGAGGCGCGCCGCGCCGAGCTCGTCGAGCGCGTGCGCGAAGGCGCGGACTGCGATGCGCAGACGGCGGGCGCCGAGGTGACCGCGGCGATCGACCGGACGATCTGGTACGCCGGCTGGTGCGACAAGTACTCGGCCCTGCTCTCGACGCGCAACCCCGTCGGCGGCCCGCACTTCAACTTCTCAACCCCGGAGCCGACCGGCATCGTCGCCGTCCTCGCACCCGACGAGCCGGTTCTGCTCGGCCTCGTCTCGGTCGTGCTTCCGCCGCTCGTCGCGGGCAACGCGCTCGTCGTCGTCCCCTCCGAAACCGACCCGCGCACCGCGATCGTCTTCGCCGAAGCCGTCGCGACGAGCGATCTTCCGCCGGGCGTCGTGAACGTGCTCACCGGCTCGCGCGAAGAGATCGGCCCCGTGCTCGCCAAGCACATGGACGTCAACGCGATCGCATACGGTGCCGAAGACACGGAGCTCGCAACGCAGATCGAACAAGATGCCGCCGAGAACGTGAAGCGGACGCGGCCTCGTCCTGCGCGCACGCGCGACGAGTGGTTCTCCGATGCGGCGCAGAGCCTCGACGAGATCGAAGCCTTCTCCGAGATCAAGACGATCTGGCACCCAGCCGGAGTCTAGATCTGAGTTACCGCCAGCCGCTCCATCGCCGGCTTGCGAATGCGCTCGTAAACGACGAGTTCGTCCTCTTCTACCAACCGGTGGTCGATCTGCAGACCGGCGAGATCATCGGCTGCGAAGCGCTCTGCCGTTGGCCGCACGGAGACAACAGCTTCACGCCGCCCGAGACGTTTATTCCGCAGGCAGAGTCCTCGGGTTTCATCGTGCAACTCGGTGAATGGGTGCTGCGCAGCGCGATCGAGCAAGTCGCCCGGTGGCAGCAGCACTTCGAAGATCCGATTCTGCTCGCCGTCAACCTCTCGGCACGCCAGTTCGTGCACTACAATCTCGTGAAGTCGATCGAAGCCGCGCTCCGCAACGTGCAGTACAAGCCCGAGTGCCTCGAGTTCGAGATCACCGAGACCGTCGCCATGACGAATGCCGACGACTCGATCGGCATCATGCGCCAACTCAAGAACCTCGGCATCGGGCTCGCGCTCGATGATTTCGGCACGGGCTACTCCTCGCTCGCGCACCTCAAGCGCTTCCCGATCGACAAACTGAAGATCGACAAGACCTTCGTTCGGGACATCCCGAGCGACGGCAACGATCTTGCGATCGTCTCGGCGATCATCGCGATGGCGCACGCGCTCGGCCTGAAAGTTCAGGCCGAAGGCGTCGAAACCGACGCGCAGGCCGAGTTCCTACGGGAATGCGAATGCGAGTTGGCGCAAGGCTTCCTCTTCGGCCGCCCGCTGCCGCCCGACGAGTTCGAAGGGCTCTACGCACAGTACCGCCGCGGAGGCCTGGTGTTCAAGACGTAGTTCGGGTCCAGTGCGGCGCGGAGCATGTGGAGAGGTGGCAGAGCGGTTGAATGCACTCGCTTGGAAAGCGAGCAGAGGTGACAAGCCTCTCGGGAGTTCGAATCTCCCCCTCTCCGAGTTATTTCGCCGCGATCCGCTCTTGCCAAAAAACGAACGCAGCCTTCGCTTGCGCTTCCAACATTGCGGCGCCGTCGATCACCGACCGTCCTAACTGCGTGCCGAGCGTGGAGCGCTCGCCGTAGTTCGCATCCATGACGATGGGGACGCGCTGCAGCCATGCGGCGACGTCTTCGGGCAGCACCGCGCCGGGCGGCAGCGTCGAGAGCGCGACCTCGGCCTCGCCCTCGTTCCAAGCCGCCGCGCCGTAACGGGCTCTCAATGCGGCGACCTTTTGGGCATCGCGCCCCCAGAGCGTAGCGCGAATGCCTTCCGCGCCGAGTTGCGCGAGCGCCGCGCGCGCCGTCGGACCGGTGCCGAGCACGGCAACGCTGCCCTTCTCAAGCGGCGTCGCGACGAGCGCGCGTAACGCAGTGACCGCGCCGACGCCGTCGGTATTCGTTCCGATGATGCGTTTGCCGAAATAGATTGTGTTGACGGCTTCGGCGCGCTCGGCTTCGGGGAGCAGATCCTCGCAGCACGCGAAGGCTTCTTCTTTCAGCGGCGAGGTCACGTTGCAGCCGGTGAAACCCTCCGCGCGCATGCGCCCGAGTGCCGCCGCGGTTTCGCCGGCGGGCACGCGGATCGCGGCGTAGCTTCCTTCGATCGCGGCTTCGCGCAGAAAGCGTTCGTGCAGCGCGGGACTGCGGCTATGGGCGACCGGATCGCCGATCACCGCGAGCTTCACGGCGCGCGCCGTTGTGGCAGCATCAACCGTTCGAAGAAGCGAAAGAAGTTCGTGATCGGATGGTCCTGCGGTTCGAGAGGCTCGGTGAGGATCGTGTAGAGCCCGCAGATTTTTCCACCGAGCACGTCGGTGAAGAGTTGGTCGCCGACGACGGCAATTTGACGCCGCGGAAGGCGCAACACGCGAAGCGCTCGCACGAATCCGATCGGCGACGGCTTGAGCGCGTTGGCAACGAACGGGATATCCATCTGCCGCGCGATCATCGTCACGCGGTCGGAGAAATTATTCGAGAGCATCACGAGGCGCAGTCCGCGATCGCGAGCGCGCCGCACCCACGCGAGGTGCTCCTCTGCGATCTCGCTGGCTCCCCAGCTCACGACCGTGTTGTCCAAGTCCAGAATCAGCCCCCGGATCCCGGCGGCCTCGAGTTCCTCGAGCGAGACCTCACCGAGGCGGGGAGCGAAGCGGTCGGGCCCGAGCATCGCCCGAGCGTTTGCACCGGCTATCCCCGGTATCCTCGATTCTCTCCACAGGGCGCCTCGCCGCGGCGCTCTCTCCCCCGCAATTCCACCGCCAATCGACAGGCCGCCCACAAGGAATCCACCGGCTACCCACAATATCTTGTGTCTTTGCCCGGAATATGCCACAATAGATGCCCCAAGGAGCACGCGCAATCTATGAAGTTCCGCCGCATTTATTCCGCCTCGGGCGACCCTTATTTTGGGTTGACGTTCGAGCCGCGGACTTCACGCATCGTCGATCCCGACGGCACGGTCATTTTCGAGGCCGAGGGCGTCATGGTCCCCACCGGCTGGAGTCAGGTCGCAGTCGACGTGCTCGCGCAGAAGTATTGTCGCAAGGCGGGCGTTCCGACCGCGCTGCGGCGCGTCGCCGAAGAGGGCGTGCCGGAGTGGCTGCAATCCTCGATCGCCGACGACGAGCAGTTGGCAAAGCTGCCGCGCAACGAGCAGTTCGGCGGCGAGCGCGACGCGCGCAACGTCTTCAACCGTCTCGCCGGATGCTGGACGTATTGGGGTTGGAAACACGACTACTTCGACGGCGAAGACGATGCGCGCACGTACTACGACGAGATGTGCGCGATGCTCGCGCGCCAGATGGCCGCGCCGAACTCGCCGCAGTGGTTCAACACCGGCTTGCATTGGGCGTACGGCATCTCCGGCCCCGCGCAAGGCCACTGGTACGTCGATGCCAAGAGCGGTGAGCTCGAACGCTCGACGAGCGCGTACGAACACCCGGCACCGCACGCGTGCCTTCCGTATTGGGCGAGCGTCTCGACGCCGGACGGCCCGATTCCGATCGGCCGCATCGTCGAACGCCGGCTGATCGGCCTTGAGGTGTACGACGCGCGCGGCATGACCCGCGTCGTCGCCGCGAAGCGCACCGGCGTCAAGCCGGTGCTGCGCGTGCATCTCGCAAACGGCGATTACATCGAGGCGACGCCGGATCATCGCGTCTACTCCCAGCAGGGTGAAGCGGCGCGCTGGCGCCAACTCGGCGATCTCCAGACGGGCGACGTGCTCTTCGCGCGCGGCGGCATCGACCCGGCTCCCTTCCTCGCCACGCAAATGGTAAACGCGGGAACCGTTTCGACGCAGCGCGCGACCGCACTCGAGGTGCATGCGGTCGAGATCGTCGCGATCGATCAATTGCCGCAGCCGCTGCCGGTCTACGACATCGAAACCGAGAGCCACACGTTCTTGACGAACAACGTCGTCGTCCACAACTGCTTCATCCAGAGCGTCGACGACGATTTGGTCAACGAGGGCGGCATCATGGACCTCTGGGTCCGCGAAGCACGCATCTTCAAGTTCGGCTCGGGAACCGGATCCAATTTCTCCAAGTTACGCAGCGTCGGCGAGAAACTCTCCGGCGGAGGCACGTCGTCGGGTTTGATGTCGTTCCTGCGCGTCGGCGACCGGGCCGCCGGCGCGATCAAGTCCGGCGGCACGACGCGCCGCGCCGCGAAAATGGTCGTGCTCGATCTCGATCATCCCGACATCGAGCAGTTCATCGGCTGGAAGGTCAAGGAAGAGCAAAAAGTATCGGATCTCGTTGCCGGTTCCATCGCGGTGCAGAAGCACCTGAACGCGATCATGAAGGCGGCGCACGACCCGAGCGTGCCCGAAGGCGCGCGCCTCGATCCCGCGTTGAACCCTTTGCTGCGCGCGGAACTACGCGCCGCTCTCGCGGCGGGCATTCCGCCGGCGAATGTGCAGTACGCGATCGACTTCGCGAAGCAAGGCTACACCTCGCTCGAGATCGACACCTACGACGTCAACTGGGACGGCGACGCGTACGGCACGGTATCGGGGCAGAACTCGAACAACTCCGTGCGCATCCCCAACGAGTTCTTCAGGGTCCTCGACGCAGGCGGCTCTTGGGACATGATTCGCCGCACCGACGGCGGCGTCGCACGCTCCGTTCCCGCCGCGGATTTGTGGGAGCAGGTCGGCCTCGCCGCCTGGCAATGCGCCGATCCCGGCGTGCAATACGACACGACGATCAACGAGTGGCACACCTGTCCCTCCGACGGCCGCATCAACGCAAGCAATCCGTGCAGTGAATACCTTTTCCTCGATGACACCGCGTGTAACCTCGCGAGTTTGAATCTCGTCACGTTTCAGGACGAGCGCGGCGAGTTCGACGCGAAGCGTTTCGCGGAAGCGTGCCGAATTTGGACGTTTACGCTCGAAATCAGCGTCTTGATGGCGCAGTTCCCGAGTCGCGTCATCGCGCAGAAGTCTTACGATTTCCGCACGCTCGGATTAGGCTACGCGAATCTCGGCACGCTGCTCATGCGCATGGGCCTGCCGTACGATTCTCCCGAGGCATTCGACTGGTGCGGCGCGATCACGTCGCTCATGACGGGCGCAGCCTATCGCTGCTCGGCAGAGATGGCGCGCGGGCTCGGCGCGTTCCCGCGTTACGAACAGAACTCGGACGACATGCTGCGCGTGATCCGCAATCATCGCCGTGCTGCATATCGAGCGAAGCCGGAGGAGTACGAGGGACTCACGATCACGCCGGTCACGCAAACGCCGACGCTCTTTACGCAGAAGACGTGGGATCTCGCGCGCAAGATGTGGGACGAGGCGCTCGCAACCGGCGAAGTCGCGGGCTACCGCAACGCGCAAACGACCGTCATTGCGCCGACCGGAACAATCGCTCTGGTTATGAATTGCGACACGACCGGCATCGAGCCGGACTTCGCGCTCGTGAAGTTCAAGAAGCTTGCCGGCGGCGGCTACTTCAAGATCGTCAACGAATCCGTCGAGCAAGCCCTGCGCCGCCTCGGGTACGGCGAGGAGCAGATCGCAGCGATCGAAACCTACGCCAAAGGCACGGGCACGCTCGAGGAGGCGCCGCACATCAACCGCGCCACCCTGCGCGCGAAAGGCTTCGACGACGAAGCGATCGCACACGTCGAAACGGCGCTTCCGACGGCCTTCGAACTGCCTTTCGCATTCAACCGATTCGTGCTCGGCGACGAGTTCTGCACGACGAAGCTCGGCCTCACGCTGGAACAACTCGGTGACTGGAGCTTCTCGCTCCTACGCGACGGGCTCGGGTTTTCGACCCAGCAGATCGAAGAGGCCTCGGCACACATCTGCGGGCGCATGACGCTCGAAGGCGCGCCGTATCTCAACGACGAGCATCTCCCCGTTTTCGACTGCGCAACGCCGTGCGGAAAATACGGTACGCGTTACATCCGCCCGCTCGCGCACGTCGACATGCTCGCCGCGGCCCAGCCCTCGATCAGCGGCTCGATCTCGAAGACGATCAATCTGCCGCAGACGGCGAGCATCGCCGACGTCAAGGAGGCGTATCGCTACGCCTGGGAGCGCATGATCAAGGCGGTCGCGCTCTATCGTGACGGCTCGAAACTCTCGCAGCCGCTTGCCGCGACGTATGATCTCGGCGGCGGCGACGGCGNNCCGGAACGCCGCAGCGGTTACACGCAGAAAGCGATCGTCGGCGGCCACAAAGTCTACCTGCGGACCGGCGAGTACGAGGGCGGCCAGCTCGGTGAGATTTTCATCGACATGCATAAGGAGGGCGCCGCCTTCCGCTCGCTGATGAACAACTTCGCGATCGCGATCTCGCTCGGTTTGCAGCATGGCGTGCCGCTCGAGGAGTTCGTCGAGGCCTTCACGTTCACGCGCTTCGAGCCGAACGGGCCCGTCATCGGCCACGACAACATCAAGATGGCGACCTCGATCCTCGACTACATCTTCCGCGAGTTAGCGGTCACGTATCTCGGTCGCTACGATCTCGCTCACGTGCAGCCGTCGATGGAGATGGACGCGATGGGCCCGGAGACGACCGAGGACGAGTACGTCGCCGAGGAAGAAGCCGGCGTGAACGTGCGTCCCGCCGGCGTCGCGGAACGCTTGCATCCGGTGAGTGAGCATTTGCACCTCGGGGGAAGCGCGCTGGAGCCATCGATCCAAGCTGAAACGCGCGCTCCGGAAACGCCGCTCGCTCAGGCGAGCGCCATCGCAACGGCGGTCGCGGTGCGGCCGAAGATCCAAGCCGTCAACGCTGCAAAGGCCAAGGGCTACACCGGTAACGCGTGCGCCGAATGCGGCCAGCTCACGATGGTGCGCAACGGAAGCTGCGAGAAGTGTGACTCGTGCGGCTCAACTTCGGGATGTAGTTAGATCGCCCATCCAGCCTAGCCTTTACTTTGTTATCACATCGTGATAACCTTATCCGGCCGTGGCAAGCCGAGATACCAGCCTCGACTACCTCTTGGACCTCGATGGGCAGGTCTTGGTGCTTCACTCGGATGGTTACTGGGTGAAGTTCACCGTCAGGCGCGTCCCCGACACTCTCGAAAGACCCCACGGCCTCGCTTACTCGCTGACGCTCCACGGACCCGATAACGAACGGATCGTCGGATTTGATAATGCCCACCGGGCTCCGCGGGCAAGACGAGGCGAGCCTAATGACCATCAGCACAGGAACGACTCGATCCGCCGGTATGTATACCGTGATGCAGCCTCATTGCTCGAGGCGTTCTGGACTGCAGTAGATAAAACACTCTGCGAACGAGGACTCAACCCATGAAGACACTTAGAATCGGAATTGCATCGTACGAGCAAATGAAGGCGCGTACAAGGGCGATCGCCCATGGCAAGCACAGGCGGGAGGCCGGGGAACCTAGAGTATGGTTTACGTCACTTGAATCGCTGGCGAAAGTGCTGTCAGCCGGAAATCGTGACTTGCTTAGGATGATTGCAAAAACTGCGCCGGAATCGCTTCAGGATCTCGCTGAGACTGCGGGCAGGGAGAAATCAAACTTATCTCGCACGCTGAAGACGATGGAGCACTATGGGCTTGTGCATCTCGAGCGCAAGCAAGGTCGCTTAATACCGAGAGTCCGACATGATCGCGTTTCCCTTGAATTGCCTCTCAAGTAGCTCGCGCGCATCTCGCGACTGAGCACGTCAGACCGGAATCAGGTAGCGGCGGTGGGGGCGGCCGTGGGCGATGCTATCCGGGATCCGAACGCCGCCGCATCTCTCGATCACTCGCGCCGAGGCGACGTTCCCCTCATCGCACGTCACCAATGCATCTACCTCGCCGAGCTCGCGTAGTCGATCGATGCCAAAGCGCAGCATCGCCGTCGCAACGCCGCGCGAGCGGAACTTCGGCTGCACGGAATAGCCGATATGGCCGCCGTGGCGAAGCAGCGTCTTTCTCAGGTAGTGACGCACGTGAAGCTCACCCGCCATCTCCTCACCGCTGAAAACCCAGAAGGTGTCCGTCGGCACCAAGGCCTCGATCTCGCCGCACGCGAGGCGCCCCGCCTGTTCCACGTAGGCCGGGACGTTCGTGCGGCCCGATTCGAATACGCCGCTCCACATGTCGACGTCCGTCGGCAAGAACGCATCGCGAAAAGCTTCGAATGCGGGGATCAGATCCATCGCGGGGCGCCGAAAATCCAGATTCACGGCGCCGGTGACGGCGAGGGCGAAGGATGCGCGCCCTGTGCGAGGTCTTGAATCGCGCCCTGCGTATCGATCTCGTACATGTGCCCCTGCGCCGAGACGTACTCGGGGATCCTCGGCTGGCGCACCAAGACGTCGAAAACGTCGGTATCCTGCGGAACGTCCTCGACGACATCGGTGTGGAAGCCCGCCGCGAGCTGCGTTCCCGCGGGAACTTGGCTGTTCCCCAGGGACCGATCGATGATCGCGTCATGCATCCGATGGCGCTCGAGGATCTGCGTGCCGTCGGTGGAGATCAAGTAGCGGCCGTCGCCGCCGAGCGGATGATCGTGTTCGGTCGAGCCCGGATAAAGATAGACGTACCACTCGCCGTCCTGCCGTTGCAAGACCGCATAGTCATACGAGGACGACGATCGCACGAACTGAAAGTCGTCCATCGCGAGATCGAGCGCTCGCGTCGCCTCCACGTCAAACGGCGTCTCCGCCGCCGCGTTGAGCCGCGTGACGTCGAAAGTCGGATCGTTCGGGCCGGCCTCGACCGCCCGGTAGGCGACCGTGAACGCGGTCTTGTCCGGCGTGAGCATCCCGAAGTCGAAGACCCAACCGCTGAAACTCGGATGCCCGATGTAGGACAAGCGCGCGCCGGGAGCGATCGGCGCTGGCGTTTGGCGACCGTATCGCGCCTGGACGGCATCCGTCGCCCGGGCCGCCGCCGCATCGTATAAATAGAGCGCGCGACCACGCGCTGTGATCTGGGCCAGTTCCAACGTCGAATGCTGCGCGCTCGCGGCGATTCCCGTGGCGATCGCAACGAACAGCGCGAAGAACGCGGCACCGGCTCTCATAACCGCGCCTTCCGCGGCGCGCGGCAACCGCCCTACCTTCCGATGAGCGGGCCTTAATGCGTAGGAACGGCATTCGGATCGATGATGTGCGGCGTGATGAGGAAGACGATCTCATCCCGTTCGTGGGAGCTCTGCTTGTCTTGAAACAACTTGCCGAGGACCGGAATCTGCGAAAGCCACGGAATTCGCGCGATCGTATCGCTGGAAACGTCACGCAGCAGGCCGCCAAGCACGATCGTTTGGCCGTTCCGGACTCGGAGGGTCGAGTCGATCTTGCGGTTCGCGATGATCGGATAGCCTGAGGACGTGAACCCCTGCAGTTCGCTGTATTCGGGATGGATCTCGGCTGTTACGCTCCCGTCCGGCCCGATGATCGGCGTGAGCCGGAGCTTGACTCCGATGTCCACGAACTGCACGTTTTGGCCGCCGAGTACCGACGTGTTGTAGACAATGGGGTACGTCTCGCCGATCAGAAGGTCCGCTTCTCTGCCATTCAAGGTCACGAGGCGAGGCGTTGCGAGAATCTGCGCGTGGCCGCTCGTAACCAATGCGTTCAAACGCACGTTCACAGAAATCGTGCCGCCCGTGAACGCGTATGTCGTTCCTCCGGATAGTGGTTGCCCCTGCAGATCGAGCCCACCGAACTCCAAGCCGACATCGCTTTGATCGTTCGTGGGCGTGATGTCCGCCACGCGCACTTCAAACAGCACTTGAGGACCCGCGACATCGATCTGTGCGATCGCATGCATGGCCAACTCCTGCGCTTCGTTGCTACCGGTCACCAACACCGCGTTCTGGGCATCGTCGGCCACAAACGTGCCATCGGGGAGCACGCCTTTGAGCTCTTTCACGACGTCTTCGGCCCGCGTGAACCGAAGCACGTACGCATGGGTGAGAGAGCGATTCGCAAGCTGCGACGAGCTGCCGTCCAGGATTTCCACGATGTGCCGTGCCTGAGCAATGGTCCGCGTGTCCGCTGTCAGAAGGATCGCGCTGCTTCGATGATCCGGCACGACTATGGCACCCGAGGGCAGGATCGAGAGCAGCTCCTTCGCCACGTCCTCCGGCGCGGCGCGGCGTAGCGGAAGGACGACGGTCGACGATATTCCCGAGAATCCGGTGTCCTCGCCGGCCTGACGGTTCAGTGCATCGGCGCTTCCTACGATCAACACGCCGTCGCGTCGCTGCACTTGTAGGCCATGCGCCGTGGCGAGTACCTCCAGGGCTTCGAGAAACCCTACACCTGTGAGGCGAAGCGTTACCCGCTGCGAGCGAACTGATTGGTCCGCAACGACGTTGGCCCCCGATTGCTTTGCAAGCAGCGCGATCACGTCGCTGATCGGCGCGTCGCGAACGTCGAGCGAGATCGGAGGATCGGCCGGCGCCGTAGCGCCGACGAGCAAGCCCGCAAGGAACACCGCGATCATGGTACGCTTCATGGCACGCCCGGCAAGAGTATGCGGCTGCCGTCGGACAGTAGAACCCCGCCATCGTCGATCCGTGTAATCCGGACACCCGCGAACACATCGCCGATTCCAACGAGAATCGTCCGGTTGCCCGTTTCGATCAGGGCATGGGGCGTTTCGCCAAGAAGCACCGCGCGTACGACCGCGTTTGCAGGAAGATCGGCCGCCTGCGGAACGAACGGATCGCGTGCAACCTGAAAGCCCTGCGGGTGAAACGTAGACAAGCGATACCGGGCCGACAATGAGTCGCCAGCCGTGCGGAGCCGCACGCTAGTATTCGACGACGATCCATTCAGCGGAGCCAGCGCACAGGCTGCTCCGGCGATCAGGAGCGCCCACCGAAACACGAGGGATCGTTCTTCATCGCAGAGAGCGGGAAGCATCGGCGTTACCTTCCTTCCAGTTCGGATCCAACGCGTAGACGCTTGCCGTCACGCTTGCGCGAAGCTCCGGCGACCCTTCGGCCGCGGAAGCCACGACGTTGAGCGCGATCGATCGAACGCCCACCAATGTCTCCCCTCGAGTGAGATCGGCAACGGCCCGTACGACGTCGACGAACTTGCCTCGAAGTTCGATAGCCACGTCTTGAGCGCGAAGCGTCTCGCGCGCGCCCTGGGTTTGCTCAGAAGTCGTTCCGGCGTCGGGGTTTATGCTCATGACACGGACGCCGAAGCGACGGCGCTCGTCGTCAAGCGCGCCGATCACACGCGCTGTGGTGGATGAACCCGACGCTCCCGCAAGACGTGCAATCTCGTCGCTGACACGGCGAAACTCCGCGTCGATCGCAGGCGCTTGCGCGGCAATGCGCTCGTTACGATTGGCGAGATCGTACAGGTCACGGGCCTGCTCCTGCACTCGCTCGATCGCGCGGTGCTCGGGGAGCACGATAGCGCAATACGAAACGAGCACGATCAAGATGCAAACGCCCCATATGGCTCGCAGCTTTGTTGCCGATGTTAGCGGCATCATGGTGTTGGGACGTGCATCTGGAAATCCACAATCCGCATGTCGCGACCTACAGAGGCACGCAAAGCGATGAGGCGAGCGGCCGGATTGGCGTCCAGCGCGTCCCCGACCGCGTCTATCCCGAGCGCACGCCCCGTCAAGTCGTAACCGTCGGTTCCTGATTCCATTGAAGTCAGCCAAGCGCGCGCCGGCACACGATCCGCCAGGAGCGTCAGTTTCTCGGCGAACAGCGACCCGGATTCTCGAATGGCGCGTATTTGACGATCGAGCGTAATCCAGGCGCGCAACTTGCGCGCTCGCGCATTCACGATCGCCACGGCTGTGCTGGTACGATCGAGCCGAGCCTGCGCGTCGGCGAGCGCTCCCTGAGCGGACCGCAAGTGCAATGCTTCCAGACTCCCGGCACACAAGAGTACGACGGCGGCCATCGAGAGGAAGCTCAAAATGCCGCGCGCATGCGGCGTCGCGCACAGGAGTCGCAAACGCCCGACGGCTTCAGGCGGCGCGTCGTGAAGGTAATCAAACCGCATCAGGCGGCGGCCCATCCCGACAGCGCAGCGGCGAGCGTCCAATCCGGCGATGCGACCCGCAATATCTCATCGCTTATCTCCGACGTTCGCAGCAGCGCCGCAACGGGAAGCTCGACGGACACTCCCGTACACTGCTCAACTCGCTCGGCGAGGCCAGGGAGTCGCGCGCCATTGCCGACCAGAGCGAGGCGCGCGATCTTCGCGCCCGACCCTTGGGCATCTCCGAGCATCGCGCTCAACTCCTGCGCCAGCGCGGCCAAGGCCGACTCCCCGCCACCAGCCGCACCGAGAATTCGTTTACGCTTCTCTGCGCTTTCCTCATCGATGGAGAGGTCGGCGGCGATAGCCTGGGTGACATGTGCTCCGCCAAACAGTGCCGACCACGAAGTGACGCCGGTGCTTCGAAAGGCGTGAAGGCGCATGCCGTCACGACCGATATCGGCAATTGCATCAAACTCAGGGAGGATGCGACGTAGGGCGTACGCATCATGATCGACGGCGACGACCCGTAAGCCGGCCCTCCGGAGAACCTCGACGTGGATATTCAGGGCCGCCTCGTCAATCGCCGCAACTGCAAAGATGCCGCTGCGCCGATCGACCGGATGAAGCCGAACAATGCGTCGCCGTTCGGATGTTGCGTCCTGCAGCATTTCGAACCTCGCGGCACGCATTCGCTCGATGCGACTCATTCTAGGGAAGCGCATGACGCGGAGTGTCGCGTATGGGGCCCCGATGGCTGTGATGCACTCCTTCTTTCGTGCACCGAGCTCGCGCAAGAGTTCCTCCAGAATCGCCGCCGCGAGATCCAACTCACTGCGCCCATGCCGCCATGAATCGTGAGGAAGGTCGCGAGACGCGATCGCGAGCAGCCGCAACCGGTTTTCAAGGCCACACTCACTCATCGCCACGCGCACGCGCGTCGACCCGATAT
This sequence comes from Candidatus Tyrphobacter aquilonaris, assembly GCA_003133745.1. GTDB lineage: Bacteria > Vulcanimicrobiota > Vulcanimicrobiia > Vulcanimicrobiales > Vulcanimicrobiaceae > Tyrphobacter > Tyrphobacter aquilonaris. Next base: position 29,856 of record PKZD01000033.1, on the reverse strand, counting down.
CGACACCCAACGGTTGAAGACGATTCATCGTGACCGTCCCGTCGCCGCAACGACACAGGCCGCAACGGCTAGAAATGGCGCGAATGCCATTGAATCCGTTCGCCGGCAACGTCCCGATAGCACGAGTAGTACGGCCACAGCACCGCCGACCATAAACGCTACCGTCAAGAGTTCGAGAGCGCCCGTCGCTCCCGCGGCGGCCCCAAGAAGCGCGGCAAGCTTCACGTCGCCGAGCCCGAGTCCCGCGCCTTTCGTCACAGCGTGCAATGTCCAGAGCGTTCCGCCCGCGAGAAATGCGCCGGTCGCCGCGCTTGCCGCCGCGCCAACCGAGAGCGCGATCACACACAGTGCCGATGCGGAAAACAACAGCACGCGATCGAAGACATATCCCGCTTGCAGGTCCGTAACCGCCGATACGCCCGCGGCACTCAGAGCGGGCAGCTCGAGGAGCGACGAGATACTTCCAGCGTGTATGACCGCTGATCCGATCACGGAAATGGCCGCGATCTTCCACGTCCACGCGCCCGGATCGAGACGACACCCGGCGCGTCCTGCCGCCTCCAATGCGAGCCGAAAGCAAATCACGACGAGCCCGGTACCGGCCGTTACAACGGCCATCGCATTCATCGTAACCTCAAAGCCCGTTCCGCAGGGATGTATCCGGAGCGCATCGCCAGCGCGAGGCGCCACCACCGGCGCGCTCGCGATCGCCCTCCTGCTCGCAATGCTGCGTAACCCGCAAAGACGAGCGCGCGCGCATCGTGCGATATCAAGCCTGCCCGAAGAAAGTCCGATTCCGCGGCCTGGTTACGTGAGAGCACACGCTCGCAGAGTGCCCGGTCCATGAGAAGCGTAACATCATCCACATGTCGGGCGAGAAAGATTGAGGCAACCACAACTGCGCGCTCGAGGCTTGATCTTCCATGCCCCATCAGCGAGACAAAGACGTAACGATCGGCGGCGGCGGCGTTCTCGGGATCAACGAAGAGCGCTCGGCGATAAAACTGCAATGCCCGGCCGTCCCGTGACTGATAGAGCAGGTCGTCGCCTCGCATGACCAGAGCCCCCGAGAGCTGCGGGCGCAGGAGCGCTACACTCAGGCTCATGCCCAGCACGGCTAGCGATAGACGCCGACATGATGAGTCTGCAAGCGTCATGCGAGCAACGCGTAGTATCCGCCGAGAGCGAGCATGACGCCGCCACCGACGACCGACAGGGGAAGGCGCCAGGCATGGCTCAATCCGACAACGCGAGCTCCCGCCGCGCCAAGGCTCGCCAGTATCACCGGTACGGCATGCCCCAGCGCAAATGCAGCGGCGACGCCGAGCCCAAACCAGTGAGCGTCGTTCAGACCGGCGATCCCGGCAACGGACGCCACGATCGGCGTACAGCAAGGCGACGCAACAAACGCGAACGACGCTCCGCTCACGAACGCGGAGCCGCAGGAGCCAGCACCCGTAGCACCATGCACACATGCACGTTCGCCGACGATGAGCGTTCGCAGGCCGTTCCAAGCAAGGAGCGCCGCGAGCGCCGCATAGACCCACATCGAGAGCGCAGTGACTCGCGAGAAGAGCGCACTCGAGGCCGCAATCAAGGTGTATGACAGGCACAGACCACCAACGAATGCGGTAACGATGCGTACCCTGTGCGCACCGCGTGCGTTCGCCGCCAGACCCGCGAGCGATGCGAGCCGCGGTCCGAGGCAGGGTCCGGCGGACGTGACAATCCCGACCCCAAACGCGATCGCCGGCGCTATTGGCGAACCCCCTGCCACGGCGTTCAGCAGTTCGTCGACGACGTGAATCACTGCGATGCCACCGCCGAGAAGCCCGTCTGAGACCCGTACTGAATGTGAGTCCCGCCGTTGTTCTGGCTGAATGCCTGCAGCGTCGCCGGGTCATGCGTCCCCGGACAGGTGATCGTGTATGACGGAGATCCCGTACCATCGTCGGTCACCGCAAATGTATACGGTTTTCCAGGGCCTGCCGCCGGATCGACGGGCGTCTGTTGGAGGTATGGCTGCAAGTCGGTATTGCTCTCGTCGATCGACCCGCTTTGCGGATACGCATCGTGGTCGGTTTGATAGAGCTCAAGGGCAGTGGCGATCTCTTTGAGGTTCCCCTCACACGCGGCCGTCTGTGCCTGCGCCCGAGCCCTCATGAAGTTCGGAACCAGAATCGTTACCAGGATTGCGATGATCGCTACGACGATCATCATCTCGATCAAGGTGAATCCACGTTCTCTTTCGTTGCGCATTCGTTGACCTCCGCAACTTTAGAAGTGCCCGCTGCAGCTCTCCGCCGGACGTACCATCATCGCGAGCTTTCGCAGAGTCTGCCGATGCAGGCGCGCAACGTGGCGCCTCGAATAACCGAGCTTCGCCGCCAAGTCCGACATTGAGGTATCGAGCTCGTAGATCTCACGAAGGATCGTCTGCTCTAGCGGCGAGAAACGCGCGAAGACGCTATCCATGCTGATGCGATCGAGCTCGTCCTCCATGGTATACGCAAGCGCATGTTGGTCGTACGGCTTCAACGCGTCGAACGGAATCACGTGGCATGCCGCTCGGTACTGTCGAAGCTCACGACAATCGACCGCGCTGGCACCGACGATCGCGACGATCTCACCGTATGACGGTTCTCGACCGCAGCGCGCCCACAGCTCGCGCTCCGCTGCCAGCCAACGCCGTTCCAATACCTGGACGCGTCGCGGGGCACGCAACACGCGTTCACAGTCTCGTACGTAATGCATCAGCTCGCCGATCATCAGCAGCCACGCATACGCCTCGAACGGCGTTCGCGATTCTGGATTGAAACGATCGGCGGCCTTGATCAGCCCAATGGCGGCCACTTGCTCTAGATCGGCGCGATCCAAGCCGGGACGCAAAAATCGTCGAGCGGCTCGTACACACAGATAATGATAGCGCGATACAGCGTCGTCGCGAGGCGAGGACGGCGCGATCACCGGATACTACCGATCGCCGAGTACAGCGGGATAAGGATTGAAGCGACAATCCCGCCCACGACGCCGCCGAGAGCGAGGATCAACGCAGGCTCTAAGGCTGCTCCGATCGTGGTCAGGGCCGAAGCCGCAGCAGCTTCATGATGCTCCGAGACGCGAACGAGCATCGCGTCGAGCGTTCCCGATTCCTCACCGACGGAGGCCATCTCAAGGGCCATCGCATCGAAGAGCCCGCTGCGCTCCAGGAGCGGCGAGAACGCCATCCCAGCGTGGAGCGAATGTTCGATTTCCTCGGCAGCGAGACGATATGCGGAGTTGGTGACGACATTGGAAGCGGTCCTCACCGCGTCCGTGATCACAACCCCGCACTCGAGTAGCGTTCCGATGGTTCGTGAAAAAGCCGCGATATTTGCCGAGCGTTGCACGTTTCCAAGGACCGGCAGATCGAGGCTCTTGCGGTCGATCCAGACCGCAATGCTCTTCCTGCGGCGGAGCGCAATGATGACGAAGACTGCCGCCAACGTCCCCGGCACGCCGAACGCCCAGGTTGCGGGCGACCTCACGATGGCGCCGGCTTCCAGCATGACTCGCGTCGAAAGCGGCAAGGAAGCGTGCAACTGCGCCAAGATCGAAGCGAAAGCGGGCACGGTGAACATCAAGAGGAATGTGACGAGGCCGAAGGCGCAGCAAAGCACGAAGGCGGGATACGCAACGGCGGCAATCACCTGCCTCCGCAGCGTGTCTTCCTTCTCGAGCAACGTCGCCGCTCGTTGCAATACGTCATCCAGGATGCCTCCGAGTTCACCAGCCGAAATCATCGCGACCAGGTGCTCGGAAAACTCCAACGGTCGCCGTCGCATCGCTTCGGAGAGAGAAGCTCCGCCGTCAACCTCGCTTGCGATCGAGCGCAGCGTCTCACTAAATCGTCGCTCGCGACATTGATCGATCGTAACCTGCAGCGCCCGGTTCAGCGGCGTACCGCTACCGATCAATGCCGCTAATGAGCGCATGAAGACCAATCGCGAGCTGCGACGCGCCCCACCCAACACGAGTGCATGCATTCTTCCGCGCGCGCCTGCAGCATCTTCTAACGACGTCACAAACAAGTGGCGCGTTCGTAGGCGCGCGATTGCTTCGCGATATGACTGTGCGCGCATCGTGCCGCTTACGAACCGCCCTTCATCCGAGCGTGCCGTGTAATGATAGACACCCGAAGTCATGACGTCGCGCTACGCGCGGTTGCCGGGGTGATGTGTCCGTTCGCCACGAGTTCTGCGAGATCGACGTCGAGCGTCTGCATGCCGAATTGCCTCCCCGTGGCCATGACGGTCGGCAGCTGATGCTGCTTTCCGTCGCGAATCATGTGCCGAACCGCATCGGTTACGATCAGAACCTCCGCCGCCGCGCGTCGTCCGCTGCCGCTTGCGCGCTCCACCAAGCGCTGCGCAACGACGCCGAGGAGCACTTGGGCCAGCCTGGCGCGCGCGTACTCCGAACGCTCCGAGGGAAAGGCATCGACAAGCCGGTCGATGCTTTGCGACGCATCGCCGGCGTGCAGGGTTGCTAACACGAGATGCCCCGTTTCTGCGGCGGTAATCGCGGATGACGTGGTTGCCGGATCCCGCATCTCGCCGATTACGATGACATCGGGATCGCTACGCAATGCGCCAATGACAGCATGAGCGAACGTAGGAACATCTCGTCCAACCTGCCGCTGCACGATGATCGAGCGCTTCGATCGCAGTCGATACTCGATCGGGTCCTCGATCATGACAATCTTCCGCGAACTCTCCTCGTTCATCAGCGCTACGAGACTTGCGAGCGTCGTGGACTTTCCGCTTCCAGTCGGCCCCGCAAGAACGATGAGCCCGTGTGGCCGGCGACTTAACTCTGCCACGACGCGCGGCAACTCTAACTCCGCGAACGTGGGCACGTCACGCGCAAGAAAGCGAAGCGCAAATGCCGTTCCTTCGCCGGTTCTGTGCGCGTGGACCCGTACGGGAACCTCGGCGTCTACGATAGTCGCCGTGACGTCGCCGGAGCGCTGCAGAGTTTCGCGCTCAGATTCGTCGAGGAACGAACCGGCGACGCCTGCAAGGTCTTCCGCGGATAAGCCCGGCCCTTCCCATAGTTCAAGCTTCCCGTCGACTCGTAGAACGGGTGGAAGCGATGGAATGAGATGCAAGTCCGACGCATGCCGCGTATGTGCGGCATGAAGCGCATCGGAGAGCATGACCGTCGCCAACGCGCTTGTCATCGCGAAGCGGCGAGACCGAGCACCCGCTCAACTTCCGATGCGGTCGTGCGGCCCGCAGACACGTGCCGCATGGCGTCACATGAGAGACTTCTCAGCCCGTCTTGCTCCGCAAGCCGGAGCATCTCGCCCGCCGGAGCTCCAGCCACGATCGCTTCTCGTAGCGCTTCGGTTGTCTCGACGCACTCGAAGACTCCGGTCCGACCCGAGAATCCGGTTCCAGCACAGCGAGCGCAATCGTCACCGCCGCGGCACGCTGAACAGCACGTTCGGACAAGCCGCTGTGCGATGATGCCCGTCAAGGCGGCAGCCACCGCGTGGCGGGAAACCTGCAGGTCCACGAGCCGGTCGATAGCTCGGGCCGCGTCATAACTGTGCAGGGTCGTGAGCACAAGTTGCCCGGACAGTGCCGCCGAAATCGCCGCGTTAGCGGTTTCAGCGTCGCGCATTTCGCCGATCATGATCACATCGGGAGCCTGCCTGAGAATGGCACGAAGTGCGCGCGAGAACGTCATCCCGGCGCGGGCGCTGATCTGCACCTGCGCGATGCCAGGAAGTCGAATTTCTATTGGGTCCTCGATCGTACAAAGGTGCTCCGCGCTGCTGTCCCGTTCGGCCAGGGACGCGTAGAGCGTCGTCGTCTTGCCGCTACCGGTGGGGCCACAGATGATGACAAACCCATGGCTGGCCCGAACCAGGGACCGAACCCGGCGCAGCGTCCCGGCCTCCATCCCGAGGTTCTCTAGGATCGGCCGTTGCGAACGCGCGTCGAAGAGCCGAATGACGAGTTGCTCTCCGCCTAACGTCGCGATCGACGATAGACGCGCATCCACGCTCGACCCGTCGCTTGAGAAACTATATCGGCCGTCCTGCGGCTGCCGCCGATCGGCAACGTCCAGACCCGCGAGTATCTTGATCCGCGACACGACTTGTGCGAAAAGGCTGCCGTCGAGGCGACGAATGACCGACAATTGGCCGTCGATGCGCAGACGCACGCGTCCGCCGTCTCCGTGCGGCTCGATGTGGATGTCCGATGCGCGCGACCGTACGGCCACTTCATGGATCTCGTCGACAGCTCGAATCGCGGGAGAGGAAATCTCGGCATCGTCGTCGCGTTCGTCGCTTGGATTCGCATAGACAGTTGATAGCTGCTTGCGAATCACCTCCCTCGGAAATGTCGCCGCGCGCACCTGCATTCCGGTCAGCAGGCGAATGCGATCGACGGTTGATGATTCACCGTCGGGAATAGCCACGAGCAGTTCGGGCCCGTCTACTCCGTACGCCAGGACATTGTGTCGAAACGCGAAGCCGGCTGGAATATAGCGAAGAGCCTCGGCTTCGATAGAGAGCATTCCAGCTTCAGACGCAGCCTGCGCCCAAAGCTCTTTCGAAAGAGCCACACCCGACCTCTTGTTCTACGTCCCCGAACGCGGCGGCAACCACCCCTGCCTGCCTTAGTGACTCCTTTATGCCATAAATCGACGGGGGCCGCAAGTGCGAAACCGCGCGCACGCGCAAACTTGTCCCAACGGCGTGGTCACGGGGTACTTTGTAAGAGGCCCTTCTCCAACTCGTAGCGCATCTGCGTCCAACCGCGAAAGTTCGCGTGGTATTCTGCATCTGCCGTGGGCGTCGCAACGTGTTCGAACGGGGAAAGATGCCGATCGCTCTTCAAGCGTTCGAACAACTCTAAATCCTTCTCGATCTCGCGTTTGCCGTCGTGCGTCAAGTACGAGACGCGCGCGCAGCGCGCTACCGCGACCTTCTTCTGCACCTCCAAGTCGAGGCTCCGCTCATCGGGCTGTACGAGCGGCAGATGCCACTCGCCTTCCGCCACGGACGCCGGCGTGCTCGCCCTTATCGCGTCGCGAACTCGCGCTGCCGCCTCGCGGATCTCCGGCTGGGCGTTCGGCGCGCAGCGCAACTCGAAAAAGTTGTCCCACTCCGTCGCCGTCACGATCACCGTATGCCACAGAAACGGCTCGAGCACGCGGTTCACCACCTGTTTGTGCACGTGCAGGTGCTGCAGACGCTGCGCCTGCGCGACGGCGGCATCGCGCGCGTCGAGCCACGCGCGCTTCGCCTCTTCGACTTCTTCTTCGCCGAGGTGCTCGCTCGCGGACATGCCCTTTTGATTCCGCCCCCACTCCACGGGCAGCACGGGGTCCGCTTCGATGCGCTCGATCAGCTTGCTCGTCGGGATGGCGCGCGAACTCGCCGAGTTTCTTGATAACGCCCGGTGCGTATTAAACTCGGATAACACGAAGCGAGGAAACGTCACCTCCAGTGTGGTGAGCCGTATCCCCGCCTCGCTGATACTATCCAGCAGCACCCGCGCTGCATAGGCCATCGCTAGCCGCGATAACGGAGGAACGCCGGGACTTCGATATCGTCCATGTTCACGGGAGCGACGGTTTCGAACTTCCCGGAATCAAACGTGAAGCCCGCAACCGATCCGCGATAGCTGCGCCCCACGCCGAAGCCGGCGGCGAGCACGGTCACGCGCACCTTGCCCTGCATGCTCTTGTCGATCGAGGCGCCGAAGATGATCTGCGCGTCCGGATCGACGGCGCGGCTGATCATCTCCGCCGCTTCGTTGACCTCGTACATCGCCATGTCGGGGCCGCCCGTGATGTTGAAGATCACGCCGCGCGCGCCTTCGATCGTCGTCTCGAGCAACGGCGACGCGATCGCCTTCTGCGCGGCGTCCGCGGCGCGGTGCTCGCCCGAGCCTTCGCCGATTCCCATCATCGCCGAGCCCGCGTCGGTCATGATCGTCTTCACGTCCGCGAAGTCGAGGTTGATGAGTCCCGGCTGCGTGATGAGGTCGCTGATGCCCTGGATGCCTTGCCGCAGCACGTCGTCCGCGTAGGCGAAGGCTTCGTTGAGCGGCGTCTTCTTCTCGATCACTTGCAGGATGCGTTCGTTGGGAATCGTGATGAGCGTGTCGACCTTCTGCTCGAGCTCGGCGATGCCGTGCTCGGCGATCTGCATGCGCTTGCGCCCTTCGAAGGCGAAGGGTTTCGTCACGACGGCGATCGTGAGCGCGCCCGCTTCACGCGCGAGCTCCGCGACGATCGGCGCCGCGCCCGTTCCGGTGCCGCCGCCCATGCCGGCCGTGATGAAGACGAGGTCGGCGTCGGCGAGCAGCATCGAGATATCTTCGCGCGATTCCTCGGCAGCTTCACGTCCGAGCGTCGGGTTTGCGCCCGCGCCTAAACCGCGCGTCATCCCCGAGCCGATGTGCACGGTGTTCTCGGTGAGCGAACTCCGCAATGCCTGCACGTCGGAGTTCACGGAATAGAACTCCACGCCGGTGAGCCCTGCCTCGATCATGCGATTGACGGCGTTGCAGCCGCCTCCGCCGAGGCCGATTACTCTGATGGTGGCCGCATGCTCGGGTACGTAGCGGCGTCCGTCTGCCATTCGATGTTCCTCCGATGACGAAAAGAAGTTCAATTCCATAAATCCGAAGCGAACTTACGGACCCTCGACCAGATCGACCCGGTACGGCGTGAGTCTTCGATGAGTTCGCCGCCGCCGTTGGCGCCGAACAAGAGCAATCCGATGGCGGTCGCATACTGGGGTTGCGCGACGGTCTCCGTGAGGCCGCTCACGTTCTTCGGGATGCCGGTGCGAACCGGGAGTCCGAAGACGTCCTCCGCGATCGCATCGATGCCCGGCAGCAGCGAGCCACCGCCGGTGAGCACGACTTCGCCGAGCACGAGATCGCGGGGCACGTTCTCGACGATCTTCTGTCGCGCCATGCGCAGCGTCTCGAGGACGCGCGGCACGACGATCGCTCGCAGCTCCGCGGTCGAGACCTCCTTCGTCGTCCGGCCGTCGAGCGTGTGGACCGGGAACGATTCCTCGTTGACCCCGTCGCGGACGCCCGCGCCGTAGCGGCGCTTGATGCCCTCGGCCTCGTCGCGCGACGTCTTCAATCCGAGCGAGATGTCGCTCGTGAGGATGCTGCCGCCGATCGGCACGGTCGCGGTGTAAATCGCGCTGCCGAGCGAATAGACCGCAAGGTCGGTCGTGCCGCCGCCGATGTCGAGGAGCACGACGCCGACCTGCCGCTCTTCGGGCAGCAGCGTCGATGCCGAACTCGCGAGCGGCTCGAAGACGACGCCCGCCGCTTCCAGCCCGGCGCGGTGGACGCACTTGAGCACGTTTGTGATGAAGGTCGCCCCGCCGGTGATGATGTGCGTATCGACCTCGAGGCGGCCGCCGGCCATGCCGACCGGATCCTCGACCCCGTCCTGCCCGTCGACGGTGAAGAATCGCGGCAGCGCGTGGATGATCTGGCGATCGGCGGGGAGGTTGATGAGTTTGCTCGCGTCGACGACGCGGCGCACGTCGGTCGAAGAGACCTCGCGGCTGTCGTTCGCGGTCGCGACGACGGCGCGATTGTTCGTGCTGCGGATGTGATCGCCGGTGATGCCGACGTAGACGTCCTGCACGTTGAGCCCGGCCATGCGCTCGGCTTGCTCGGTCGCCGCCTCGATCGACTTGATCGTCTGATCCAAATCGACGACGACGCCCTTGCGCATGCCGAGCGACGGAGCCTCTCCGACACCGACGACTTCAAGACCGCCCGGCCCCTCTACGGCGACGACGGCACAGGTCTTGGTCGTTCCGATATCGAGACCGCAGACGGTCCCCGGTTTCATGCGCTCACCTACCCCATATATTGAGGTTTGGCCCTAGAAACCCTACAATCTGTAGAGGTTCCGGGCCGGATTGCCTGGGGTTGGCGAGGGCGTCCGGGACTCCTTGAGGACAAGGTGTGAAAACGTGTGAGTAACCCAAGAAAGGCTGTGGATGTGAAGCGTTCGTCCCCTCAAGCCCTCCTCGGCAACGACCGATGGAATGAGAAGATGGACGCGCGTCGCCGCACGATCCTTGAATCCGGTTTGGCCCGTGCCTTCGGCTTGGTCGTCCTCGTCATGCTGCTCAACGTCGCGATCGCGCTTTGGGCGCTCGTCGGCATCACGCAGCAGGCGCAGCACTTGCACGACATGGTCGTGCGCGCGCAACTCGCCTACGCGCGCGTTGCCGCCGATGCGGACGGCCTGCGCGCGGCAACGCTCGAAGCGGCGATGAACGGAAACTCGCCGCTCGCCGCCGGCGCGCTCGACGAAGCCAAGCGTCTCGTGCGACAGTTTCCCGACGACGCGCGCGCGATGAAGACGCTGCTCGATCGCGATCCCAATCTCGCGACGGCCGCCGACCGCTTCAACGCGAGCGCAAGCGCGTATGATTTTCAAGAACTCGACGCCGTCGCGCTGCTCTCGCAGGGACGCGGCGCAGACGCGCTGCGCCAGATCGGCGGCGCCTCTTCGCTCGCCTACGACCGGCAGAGCGCGGATGGCCGGCGGATGCTCGATGCGCTCGCCGCCGTCGCCGACACGCAGTACGCGCAGCTGCTCGACGCGCGCAACTTCGGCGTCGGCATCGTGATCCTCGCACCGCTTCTTCTGCTCGGCATCGTCGCGATCACGATGCTCTGGCTGCGCAACTCCATGCTGCGCGGCATCGGACGCTGCGCCGAGATCTTCGAGGCGATGGGGCGCGGCGATCTCGCCGGTCGCACCGATTGGAACGGCTCCGACCTTCTCGGGCGCTTGGGAAGTTCCGTCGACGCGCTCGCCGCCCGGCTCGGCGTCACGATCGCGAAGGTGCAGCACGCCGCGCTCACGTTGCAGGATGCGAGCGCCCGGAGCAGCCGCCTTGCAGGCGAGGTGGCAACGCGCGCGAGCGAAGAGCGCACGGCGCTTTCCGAAGCGCTCACGTACTCCGGCGACCTCGGCGCCGCGGCGGCGACCGTCGCGGAAAACGCCGACGGCGTCGCGCGACTCGTGTCGGACATCTCGAGCGCGGTCGCGCAGATGACCGCGTCGGTTGCCGAGATGGATCACAACCTGCTCAGCCTCTCGAGCGTCGTCGAGCAGGCGGTCGCGAACACGCAAGAGATGTCGGCGTCGATCGTTCAGGTCGCCGGCAACGCCGAGCGCGTGCGCGCGGAATCCAAAGTCACCGACGAACAGGTACGCGAAGGGCGCAACGAAGTGCTCACGCTCTCACGCGGCATGTCGAGCATCAGCGACACGGTCGCCGACGTCGTCGCGGAGATGCAGGAGCTCGATCACGCCTCTCGCGAGATCGGCGATATCCTCGGCTTGATCGAGAACATCGCCGACCAGACGAACCTGCTCGCGCTCAACGCCGCGATCGAAGCGGCGCGCGCCGGCGAGCACGGGCGCGGCTTCGCGGTCGTCGCCGACGAAGTCCGCAAACTCGCCGAAGACTCCGCGGGATCCACGAAGCAAATCGGGACGCTCGTCGCGGATATCCAGCGGCGAACGACCGCGGTGCTCGATCGCACGGCACGCGCAAACAACCTCGTTCAGAGCAACGCGCAATCGGCGCACAACGTCAGCGCGATGATCGAGCAGGTCAGCGAGCGCATCGCGCAAGTGGCCCGCCTCATGGCCGAGATATCGATCGCGACGACGCAGCAGGCGCGCGGCTCCGAAGAGCTCGCCAAGGCGAGCGAGCAGATGGGCGCGATGACGCACGAAGCCGCCGCGACGATGCGCGAGCAGGCGGTCACCTCGAATCAGATCCTCGCCTCGGTCTCCGAGATCGAGCGGCGCACCGGTGAGGTCGCGCAGGCCTCGAGCGAGCAACAGGTCGCGATCGGCGCGCTCGGCACCCGCGTGCAGCGCGCGGGCGATCTCGGGGCGCAGAACGCCGAGGCGGTCGGTTCGATGGCGGCGAGCGCCGACGAGGTCTCCGACCAGGCCGGCGGCATCAAGGAGCTCGTCGGCCAGTTCGAAACCGGACAGGCCGGTTTGGAAAATGGTCGCCGTGCCGCCTCGGAGGCACTAGAAGAGCCTGGGCCTTTTGCGCTATCATCGTAAACCTATGCTTAAGCATCTGTTCTATTCCGCTATCATCGGGTTCATCGCCCTGCCCATCGCCGCTGCCGCCCAGTCCGCCGGGCCGACCATCAACGCCGCGGCCCTACCGGACACGACCTATCGGGTCGTGGTCGTTCAAGTCGACGACGCGACCCACGTCCAGGTCACGATGCAGAACGGCGCCCACACGACGCTGACGGCCGGACGTCCGGCCATGACGTTCACGAGCGTTCACCCGGGCGATACGTTGATGCTCTCGACCTCGAAGGGGACGGTCCTCGTCTTCAAAGACTACGGCGTGGTGCCGGCCGCGACGGCGACGCCCTAACCGGAGGCGGCTCGCTCGCACTGCCCTCCGTGACGACCGGCGTCGTCGGAGATCGCAGGTCGAGCGTCCGCACCGTTCGCCCGAGCAATGCGAAGCGCGTGAGAATCGGTTCGATGAGCGGCACGGCCTTGGGGGCGTCGCTCTCGTCGCCGAGCAGCACGCGTACGCCGCCGGGAAGCACGGCGCTCACGTCGCCGGTTTCGTCGTCGACTTCGGTTGCGGCGACGTCGTGCGCGCGCAGCGAAAGCAGCGCGTCGCGCAGCGCGCGTGCGGAGGATTCTTTCAGGTAACGCCCCGGGACGAATGCGATCCCTGGCGCAAGCACGAGCACGGGGAGCGTGGCGCCTGCGCCGGCATCCGTTTCGAGGACGCGCAAGGACGCGTCGACGAGCGCATCGTCCCCGCCGCTGCGCGCAACCGCGAACGGACGGCGCTCGACGATCGCGATCGTCACGTCGCCTGGCGGACGGCGGCGAACGCGCGCCGTGAGCACATACGGAATCTCCTCGACGCGCCGCGCAATCGCGCCGGCATTCTGCAGCCAGACGTTGCCGCGCGGATTGATGTTCGCTTGCGCCAGGATCTCTTGCGTCGAAACGATGACATTCCCGACGACGCGCACGTGCTTGGGCCGGAAGCCCGGCCAACTCGCGCCGACGTACCCGAGGAGAACCGCGACGACGAGCGCCACGAGGAAGAGCATCCAAAACGGCCGCAGGCGCGAGGCCTTCCGCCGCCGCGAACTCATGCGGAAGGATCCTGTGGAATGTAGCGGTCGAGGGCTTCGGCGACGCCGTCGTGCTCGACGTCCGCGACGACCGCATCGGCGAGCACGCGAATCTCCCCGGGTGCGCTTCCCATCGCGACGCCGATGCCGGCAGCCTCGAGCAGCGGTGCGTCGTTCCATGAATCGCCGATCGCGAGCACGTTCCCGATCGGAATCTCAAGACGCGCGGCAACAAACTCGAGCGCTTCGCCCTTGTCGACGAACGGATTCAATATCTCGACGAACTCCGGATAGCTGCGCGTCACATACGCGCGCTTGCCGAGCTTTTCCTGAAGCTGCTTTGCGTACTGCTCCGCGACGGGCGCATCCGCGATGACGACGGCCTTCGTCGCGACGCTCGTCCCGAAGAGCTCGCGCAGCGACGGAACGACGACGGGCTCGACCCGCGAGAGGTGCGCGTACAGATCCGAAAATCGATTACGCTGCTCGCAGTAATACGTGTCGTTGCGATAGAGCTGCACGTGCATGCCGTCGCGTTCCGCCATCTCGACGACCTCGAGCGCGGTCGCGTTCGGAAGCGGCATGTCGAAGAGCACTTCATCGGTCTGTGGATCGACGATCGCGGCACCCTGATAGCACACGAGCGGCGCGTCGAGTTCCAGTTCGCGCGCGTAGGGCAGCGAGGCTTGGTACATGCGGCCGGTGACGATGCAGCCTCTCACGCCGGTGGCGCGCACGCGCGCGATCGCCGCGCGAACGCGCGGTCGCAGAACGAGGTCACGCCCGACGAGCGTGCCGTCGAGATCGTACGCAACGAGTTGGATCACCCGCTCACGTCATCCCGAACCCGAAGGAGCGCCGTTCGCGCGTGTTGCTCGAGCCCTTCAAACTCGGCGAGCGCCGCGAGCAGCGGGGCGTCCTTGCGCATGCGCTCGGCGCTGTTCTCGACGACCGAGAAGGTGCGGGTGAAGTCGGAGAGCGAGAGCCCGGAGGCAAAGCGCGCCGAACCCGACGTCGGCAGCACGTGATTCGTGCCCGCGAGATAGTCGCCGCAGGCAACCGGCGTCTCGGGCCCGACGAAGACTGCACCGGCGTGCCGCACGCGAGCGAGAATGCGCGCGGGATCGCGCGTCTGCAGCGAGAGGTGTTCGGGAGCGAAGCGCTCGATCGCCTCGCAGAGCTGTTCGAAGCTCGCCGCGTGAATCAGACGGCAACGCCGCTCGATGACCTCCGCGACGATCTCGCCGCGCGCCAGCGCGCGAAGGTCCTGCGCGTCGAGCGCGCTCGCGATGCGTTCGAGGCACTCGCGCGATTCCGAGACGACGGCGACGCGCGCGGCGGGGTCGTGCTCGGCTTGCGCGAGCAACTCGGCTGCGGCGTACTCCGAGTTCGTCGCGTCGTCGGCAACGACGAGCACCTCCGACGGCCCCGCAAGCCCGTCGATCGCGCAGACGCCGTAGACTTGCCGTTTCGCTTCGGTCACCCAGGTGTTTCCGGGACCGACGATCTTGTCAACCGGCGCGATCGATGCCGTGCCGTAGGCGGCGGCTGCGATCGCGTGCGCACCGCCGACCGCGTAGAGTTCGTCCGCGCCGCAGAGACTGCAGACGTACAGCACCGACGGATCGACGCGTCCGTTACGCTGCGGCGGCGTCAGCACGACCACGCGCGAGACGCCCGCAATCTTCGCCGGCACGATCGTCATGACCGCGGTCGACGGAAGCGGCGCCGAGCCCGCGGGGACGTAGGCGGCGATCGCGTCGAGCGGCCGCGTCACGAACGCGTAGTGCGTTCCGTCGGGATCCTCGTATGAGATCTCCGCTCGCCGCTGGCGCTCGTGGAAGCGCGTCACCCGCTCCCGCGCAAGCGCGAGCGCCCACGCGACGTCGCGCGGCACGAGCGAGCGCGCCTGCTCCTCCATCGGAATCGCGACGCGCAGGGCGCGTAGATCGAACGCCGGATCGTCCCAGCGGCGCGCATATTCGGCGAGCGCCGCGTCGCCGCGCGCACGAACGTCGGCGAGAATGGCGCGCACGCCGTCGGCGATCTCGGCGGGCGCATTCCACCCGGCGCGGTAGAACGACGCCAACTCGGGATCGGATGCCGCGACGATCCCTTGCGTCATGCGCTCTTGAGCCGCTCGAGCAGGTCGAGCAGCGCGTCGTACTTCGCGCGAAAACGCACGGGGTTTACGACGAAGCGCGCGGAGGAACGCGCGATCTCGTCGACCTCAACCATGTCGTGCGCCTGCAGCGTTCCCCCGGTCGCCACGAGATCGACGATAACGTCCGCGAGTCCCACGAGCGGCGCAAGCTCGACCGAGCCGTGGAGCGCGATGATTTCGCACGGCACGTCGCGCTCCGCGAAATAGGCCTGCGCCGCGCGCTTGAACTTCGTCGCCACGCGCAAGAACGTCGGATAACGAGCGCCTTCGTGGTATCGGTCGCCGCGGCGGGCGGCGACGACCAAACGGCACGCTCCAAAACCGAGATCGGCGAGTTCGCTCACCGAAGCATCGCTCTCCCACAGCGTATCCTTGCCGACGATGCCGCAGTCGGCCGCGCCGAACTCCACGTACGCCGGCACGTCGCTCGAACGCAGGACGAGCAGCTCCGTTTCGCCATCTCCGGCGAGGACTTGCAAGCGCCGTCCGACGTCGGTGGGCACGTCGATTCCAGCACGCCGCAACCGCGCCGCGGTTTCTTCGTAGAGCGCGCCCTTCGGCAACGCGATGACGAGCCGATCGCTCACGGGCTCTCTTCCGCGAGAATGATCTCCTCGACGCGATCCCCGTCCGCGACGATCACGCGCGGAATCTCTTTGTGTCGCGCGTACTCGAGCAACGCCGCGCGGTCGAGACCGCGAACCTCCACGCGAACGCGCAAGCCTTTCGCTCGCTCGCGCTGCGCGATCGCATCCGAGCCGCTCACGAGAACGTCGACCTCGTTGCGCGGACGCTCGTCCTCGCGCCGCCGCTCGAGCGCGAGCAGGATCCGCTCGACGCCGACCATCCAGCCGACGGCGGGCACGTCGTAGCCGAAGCGCGGAAGGAGTTGATCGTAGCGGCCGCCGCCGCAGAGCGAGAAGCCGAGGTCGTCGATATACCCTTCGAAGACGAAGCCCGTGTAGTAGCGCAGATCGCGCAGGAGCGCGAAGTCGATGTTCAGGCGCTCGCGATAGCCGAGCGCGTCGGCGCGATGGAGGATCGACTCGAGCCTTTGCAGCGCGGCGCGCGACGCTTCGGTAGCGCAGATCGGCTTCGCGATCGCAAGCACGTCGTCGCGTCCGCGCATCATCGTCAGCCGTAGCAGCACGTCGAAGCCCGCCGCATCGACGCTGTGGTTCGCGCCGAACTCGCGAAGGGCGACGAGGTTGCGCTCGGCGATGTGCTGCTTGCACTCCACGGCCGCTTCGCCCGCGAGACCGACGCTCGCGAGGACGCCGGCGACGATCGCCGCGTCGTTGATGTCGAAGCGCGTGTCGGCGAGCCCGACGGCGTCGAGCGTTTCCATCGCCATGAAGAGCGCTTCCGCATCCGCGCTCGTGCCGCTCGCACCGATCAACTCCGCGCCGGCCTGCGTGAACTCACGCATCCGGCCGAGTTGCGGCTCCTCGTAGCGAAACGCCGTCGCGAGATAGCAGAGCCGAATCGGCAACGTCGCCTGACGCAGCCTTGCCGAGACGACGCGCGCGATCGGCGTCGTCATCTCGGTTCGAAGCGCGAGCGACTGACCGAGGGGGTCGCTGAAGCGAAACGTCTGCTGCATGAGGTGCTCGCCGAGCCCGCGCTCGAGCGATTCGTAGCTCTCGAAGGTCGGCGTCAGAACCTCACTGTACGACCAAGCGCGAAAGACCTCGCGGATACGCTCCTCGACGTCGCGTTTGAAGGCGAACTCCTGCGGCAGCCAATCCCGCACGCCGGGCGGAATCTTCATTCGGAGGTGCCCTCGCGCACGCGGCCGCCGCCGAAGATGCGTTCGAGCTCCGGCTGTAAGCGAATGTCGCCGGCGATCGTTCTCGAGAGCTTCTGCACCTTGCCGCGCGAGTGCAGCAACACGGGCGCATCGCCGGGCCACTCGTCCATGAGCGCCGCGAGCCGATCGATCTGCTCGCGCTGCGAAACCTCGACGTGCCAGCCGCGCACGATCGCCGCGATGCGTTCGGGCGGCGGCTCGAAGAGCGCGACCTCGTTCACGCCCACGGACAACTCGAGGGGCGGCTCCTCTCCCGGCTGCGTGCCCGGACGCTCGCGAATTCGCAGGCGTCCCTTCACGACGAGAATTCGGCCGACTTCGAAAAGCTGCTGCACCTGCGGGTAGAGTTTCGGGAAGACGATGACCTCGCAGCCGCCCGTCGTGTCCTCGAGTTGCGCGATCGCGATTTGGCCGCCGGCGCGCGTGTTCGCGCGCCGAACGCTCATCACCGCGCCCGCGATCGTCACCGCCGTGTCGTCGTCGAGGCTTCTGAGGTCTTTCATCGGCGTCGCGCCCATCCGCACGAGCAGATCCTGCACTTCGGCAAGCGGATGCCCCGAGACGAAGATTCCGAGCGTCTCCTTCTCCCACGCGAGCAGCTCCCGGCGGCTCGGCGGCACGATGAACGGTAACGCCGGCGCAAGAGAGGGCGCGACGAGTGCTGTGTCGCCGAAGAGCGAGGCTTGCCCCAACTCCGCGTCGCGCGTCGCACGCGCCGCCAAGTCGAGCGCGAGGTCGAGGGCTGCGAGCTTCTGCCCGCGATTCCCGGGCAACGCGTCGGTCGCACCGCACTTCACGAGCGCTTCGAAGACGCGGCGATTCACCTGGCGCGCATCGACGCGGCCGGCGAGATCGAAGAGATCCGCGAAGGGACCGTCGCGGTCGCGCGCCTCGATGATGCTGCGAACCGCGCCCTCGCCGACGCCCTTGACCGCCGAGAGCCCGAAGCGGATCTGATCGCCGACGACGGTGAAGTCGACGAGCGATTCGTTGACGTCCGGCGGCAAGACGGCGATGCCGTAGCGGCGCGCGTCCTCGATGTACTCGGCGAGTTTGTCGGTGCGGTCGCGCACCGAGGTCATGAGCGCGGTCAGGTACGGCAGCGGATGGTTGGCTTTCAAGTACGCGGTTTGGTAAGCGATCATCGCATATGCCGCCGCGTGCGACTTGTTGAAGCCGTATCCCGCGAACGGTTCGACGAAGGCGAAGATCTCCTCCGCGAGTTTTCTCGTCGCGCCGGACGTACGCATCGCGCCCTCGATGAACTTCTCGCGATAGATGGGCACTTGCTCCTTGAGCTTCTTGCCCATGACCTTGCGAAGCTCGTCGGCCTCGCTCATCGAGAATCCCGCGAGGTCGCGCGCGATCTGCATGACTTGCTCTTGATACACGGCGATGCCGTAGGTCTCCGCGAGGATCGGTTCCAAGTCCGCGTGCAGATAGCTCGCCTGCGTGCGCCCGTGTTTGTTGCTGATGTAATGGGGAATCCACTCCATCGGACCCGGCCGGAAGAGCGCGACGAGCGCGATGATGTCGTCAAAGCGGGACGGCTTAAGCTCCGTGCAGACGCGTTTCATCCCGTCGGATTCGAGTTGAAAGACGCCCATCGTCTCGCCGCGGCTGAGCATTTCGAACGTTTTCGCGTCGTCGAGCGGGATCCGGGCAATCTCGAAGTCGGGAAATGCGGTGCGGCGAATCTCGCGCACGGCGTTGTGCATCACCGTCAGGTTGCGCAGGCCGAGAAAATCCATCTTCAAGAGACCGATCTTCTCGATCCATTCCATGTCGTATTGCGTGTTCACGCCGCCGTCGAACTTCACGAGCGGCACGTACTCGATGAGCGGCCGATCCGAGATCACGACGCCCGCCGCGTGCGTTCCGGCGTTGCGCGAGAGCCCCTCGATCGTCTTCGCGGTGTCGAGCAGCTTGCGTATCTCCGCGTTGCCCTGGTAGAGCACAGCCAAGTCGGAAATCTGCTCCACCGCCGCGGCGATCGAGAGCCCGGTCGGCCCGGAGGGAATGAGCTTCGCGACGCGATCGACGTCGGGAAGCGGTACGCCGAGCGCCCGTCCCGCATCGCGAACGGCCGCGCGCGCCGCCATCGTACCGAACGTCACGATCTGCGCGACGCGATCTTTGCCGTACTTCTCGGTCACGTAGGCAATGACTTCGTCGCGCCGCTCGACGCAGAAGTCCGTGTCGATGTCGGGCATCGAGATGCGTTCCGGATTCAAGAAGCGTTCGAAGAAGAGGTTGAAGGCGAGCGGATCGAGATCGGTGACGCGCAGGCAGTACGCGACGAGCGAGCCGACAGCGGAGCCGCGCCCGGGTCCGACCGGAATGTCGCGATCGCGCGCGTACTTGATGAAATCCCAGACGATGAGGAAGTACGAGGCGTAGCCCATCGCCATGATCACGCCCAACTCGTATGAGAGCCGTTCGCGTAGCGCGGAATCGGCGCGCGCGCGTTCCGCGCCGTATCGCTCGATGAGGCCCGTCTCGCAGAGCTCGCAGAGATATTCGTCGGCGCTGCGCTGCGCATCGGGAACGGGATACTCGGGAACGCTGAAACTTCGCTTCGGCAGCTCGAGCTCGACGCGCTCGGCGATCTTCACGGTGTTTTCGCACGCCTCGGGCAGATCGCTCCACAACGCGTACATTTCGTCGGGCGATTTCACGTAGAACTGATCGGTCGCGAACTTCAGACGATTTTCGTCCGAGACGGTGCGCCCGGTTCCGATGCAGAGGAGCACGTCGTGCGCCGATGCGTCGCTCTGTTCCAAATAATGCGAGTCGTTCGTCGCGACGAGCGGGATGCCCAACTCACGGGAGATGGCGATCAGCCCGTCGTTGACCAGATCCTGCTCCGGCATCCCGTGGCGCATGACCTCAACGTAGAAACGGTCGCCGAAGATCTCGAGGTAGCGCTTCGCATTGCGAACGGCGCCCTCGCGATCGTTTTTCAGGAGCGGGGCTGCGACGAGCCCGGAGATGCAGCCCGAGAGGACGAGCAAGCCCTCCTGGTGCCGCGCGAGGAGCT
Source organism: Candidatus Tyrphobacter aquilonaris (assembly GCA_003133745.1). Classification (GTDB taxonomy): domain Bacteria; phylum Vulcanimicrobiota; class Vulcanimicrobiia; order Vulcanimicrobiales; family Vulcanimicrobiaceae; genus Tyrphobacter; species Tyrphobacter aquilonaris. Next base: position 9,643 of record PKZD01000033.1, on the reverse strand, counting down.
CGAGGTCGATGCGAGGCTTGTAGTAGTAGCCCTCGAGGAAGCCCTTGGAGACGAGCGCCGTGAGGTTCCGGTAGCCCTCGAGGTTGGCCGCAAGCAGGGTGACGTGTGCTTCGTCGCGCACGGTACGGTCGAGGCGTCCGCGCGGCGCGACGTACGCCTCGCACCCGATGATCGGGGTGAGTTTCTCACGGCGGGCTGCGTGGTAGAACTCCATCGCTCCGTACATGACGCCGTGATCGGTGAGGGCAACGGCTGGGGATTCGAACTCCGCTATTCGACGGCAAAGCCGATCGATGCGGCAGGCGCCGTCGAGGAGCGAGTATTCCGAGTGAACGTGAAGATGTACGAACTGACGCAAGCCTTACTTCTCAATCCCCGGTAGACGCGGATGCCCGACGCAATTCCTCCCGTTCCCGGCGATGCCGCCCTCCGCGAGGAGGTCGAGCGGCTGAAAGAGCGTTTGAGAACGCTGGAAGCCGAGAGAGACGAGTACGCGCAGCAAGTCGAGGAACTCTTCGTCCTCCAGCAGGTCTTCTCCACTTTGAACTCCACGCTGGAGATCACCGACATCCTCTCGACGGTCTTGCGCGGCGTCGTCGCAGCGCTGAAGTTTGGGCGCGTCATTCTCTTCGACGTCTTCGGCGACGGCGCCATCCTGCGCCGGCTCGAATGCCGTGCCGACGGGGGCGTCGAGCCCGCTGCCGATGAGCGCGGCTATCGTGCCGATTCGACGCTGCAGATGCTCGCGCGCGGCGCCGCGCAGATCGCGGTCGGTTTGCAGGACGATCCCGACGCACCGCTCGAGGACACGCGCGGACGCTACTGCGCCGTGCCGCTGACCATGCGCGGGGTCGTCCGCGGCGTGCTCTACGCCGACAACGCTCTCGAAGAGCAGGTCGGCGAAACCGAGATCCGCATGCTCCTCGACTTCGCCTCACAAGCGGCGATTGCCGTGGAGAACGCGCGCCTCTACGACGAGACGCGGCGCCTGCTCGAGGAGACCCAGCGCCTCGCGCTCACCGACAGCCTCACCGGCATCGGGAANNTCGCGCTCAAACGCTTCGCACAGGTGCTCACGCAGAATGCGCGGCGCGGAGACATCGTCGCGCGTTACGCCGGCGACGAGTTTGTCCTCGTGATGCTGCGTAGCAATCGGAACGCCGCCGTGAAGGGCATCGAGCGAATCCTCGGGGCGCTGCGGCGTCACGATCTCCCGGCCTCGATCGGCATCGCGATGTTCCCCGATGACGGACGCGACGCGCAGTCGCTCTTCTTTGCCGCCGATGAAGCACTGTACGAAGCGAAGAGCGCAGGGAAGAACTGTTACCGCTTCTACAGCGACCCCGAAGAGGCGCCGCTCGGCGTTGCTCAGTAGCGGGTTCTACGCGCTGCACGTGCTGCCGCACAATTCTCTCGGCGCGGTCGTCATCGACGGCCTTGTCGCTCTGCTCGTGCTGCTCTGGCTCCTCGCGATCGTCGCACGGCGGCGCCGCGGAGAGCGCGTGGGCGGCTCGCTCCGCGCGACGCTCTGGGCGGTTGTCATCTCTTTCATCATCGCGCACGTGAACCGCTGGTTCGATCTCTGGCCCGCACACCCGTATTTCCCGAGCGGTCACGAAACGCTCGCCGCGTGCCTTGCGACCGCGATCGTTCTCGAGAACCGGCGCTTCGCGCTTCTCGCCTTTGCGCTCACGGCGTTCCTCGGCTACGCGCTCGTTCGCTTCGGCTGGCACGACCCCATGGAGGTCGTCGCCGGCTTCGCCCTCGGTACCCTTACCGCTCTCGCATTCCGCGAGCGCATGACGCGACCGTCGCAGACCTCGTAGCACTTGCCCGGCAACGCCCGCGCGCGGCAGGGGCGGTTCGCATCTTTCTCGCAAGGGCGAGGTTATGCAACTCGAACCGTATCTCTTCTTCCACGGCAAGTGCGAAGAGGCGCTCAAATTCTACGCCACGTGTTTCAACGGCGAGATCGTTCACCTGAGCCGCGTTGCCGGATCTCCCATGGAGGAGCACTTCCCGACCGATCAGCGTGATGCCGTGATGCACGCGACCTTCGTCGCCGACGGCATCAAGTTCATGGCCTCCGACGGGCGCCCCGGACCGGGCCCCGACGGTGAAGACGACATCGCACTCTCGCTCGCAACGAAGGACGCCGCCGAAGGCGAGCGTGTCTTCAAAGCGCTCTGCGAGGGCGGAACGATCGATCAGCCGCTCGAGAAAGCGTTTTGGGGCGGCCGCTTCGGACAGGTCACGGATCGCTTCGGCGTCCAGTGGATGCTCTCAATCTACGACTGAGAGCGCCCACCAAACGATAGCTCCTAGTGGATGAAGAGACCCTTCGGGCTCTGCAGCGTCGTCGTGCCTCCGCTGATCGTCGTCAGCGGTGACGCGTTCCCGCTCGCGGTCGTATTGTAGACAGTGATCGAGCTGCTGTTGTTGTTGGAAACATATATCTCGTTGTTGTACACGGCGATGCCGTTCGGGTGACCCAGGCCGGTGTTTCCTCCCACGATCTCCGTCGGCGTCGCGTTGCCGGTCGCGCCGGACGCGAAGATGAGCACTGCGTTGTTGCCGGCACTTGCAACGTACATCTTGCCTGAGGCGTCGACTGCGATACTGTGCGGATTATCGAGATCCGTGTTGCCGCCGGTAATCGTCGTCGTCGGCGAGCTGTTGCCGACCGCGTAGATATAGATCGCGTTGTTGCACTCGTCGGTGGCGTACATCGTGCTGCCGCTAATGACGAGACCATGCGGACAACTGAGGCCCGAGCTGATCGTGCTCACCGGCGTAGCATTGCCCGTGGCCCCCGCCGCATAGACGGTGATCGTCGAGCCGCACTCGTTGGCAACGTAGATCTTGCCAGAGCTATCGAGTGCGATGCCCGTGGCACCGTCGAGTGAGGTGCCACCGCCGCTGATTGTGGCGACCGGCGTCGCATTGCCGGTTGCACCCGCAGCGTACACCTTAACGAAGGAACTGCCGCAGTCGTCGTTCGTCACGTACATCTTGCCGCTGCTGTCGAAGGTGACATTGTGGATGTCGGCGAGGCCCGTATTGCCCCCGGCGATGCTCGACGCCGGGGCCGCGTTGCCGGTCGCCGAGGTTGAGAAGACTGCGACGGTCGATGCGCCGGAGTTGCCGACGTAGAGATGGGTCGTCGTATTCGAGTGAGGAATCGCATTCGTGCTGCTGCAGCCCGCCGACGCGAGAACTAATGCGACTGCGAGCAAGCTTGCTTGCTTAAGTAACGTCAAGGAGGAGCCCTTCCGTAAGAGAATTCGGAATGTAGTGCGTTGCTCACGTCCTTCTGTTAGAAGGCGCGCTTTTCCGCTATCTGTGCCCGACGGTTCCGATCCGCACCTTCATCGAATCGCGCCTGCGGCGCGCAGCATCTCGAGCACGCGCGCTTTCGGCAACGCGTGCACCGTCACGCCGCGGTTGCCCGTCATCGTCGTCGCCTCGAAGAGCGCGTCGTAGATCGCGGCCTGCGTCGCCTCGGCGGTCGCACGGTAGAGCGCATCGAGGCGGTCGTCGTCCTCGAGCACGGCGCCGGCCGGCGCGCTCACGTCAAAGTGCCCGGTATGATGGTAGACGCGCGTCGTCGAGAACGCGATGAAGAGATCGCCGCTGCCGATGTCGGAGGTGAGCCCCGTGCGACCCATGCCGAGTGCAGCGCGCAGTGCGAGTGCGTGGAGTTGTCGTGCTTCGAGCGGAGCATCGGTTGCGATGACGACGACGATCGAGCCCGAGGCCATGCGTCCACGCATCGACGTCGAATGCGGAAAGGTCGTGCGATCGACGTCCTTCAGGCGTTCGCCGACGGGGACGCCGACGATCGTCAACTGCTCGCGCGTGCTTCCCGTATTATCGTTCACGAGCACGCCGACGGTGTAGCCGCCGAGCGATGCCGGCAGGACGCGCGACGCCGAGCCGATGCCGCCTTTGAAATCGAAGGCACGCATCCCGGTTCCCGCGCCCACGCTTCCGCGTGCGAACGTGCCGGGCTGGGCGGAATCGAGGAGGTGCACGACGTCCTCCGCGCTGACGGCGCGCGCCTGAATGTCGTTGAGCAGCTGATCGTCGCACTCGGCGACGACGGGCAGCGGCACGTCGTCGCTCCGCCCGATCTCGGGGTGGTGCGCGATCTGCCACGAGACGACGCCGTCGGCGGCGCGCCCGACGTCGAGCGTGTCGGTGAGCACGATCGGCTCCTCGAGATAACCCGCTTCGTCGATCCAGTGCGTTCCCGTCATCTCGCCGTTGCCGTTGACGGCAACGAACGCGGCCGCGACCTTCTCGTCCCACGGATCCTCGTTCGGGAGCACGGCGGTCGCACCGGTTCGTATCGCGCTGCCCTCGATCTTCGTCAACTGACCGACCCGCACGCCCGGGACGTCGGTGATGCCGTCGAGCGGTCCGCTCGGGAAGGCGCCGAACTCGAACGGGAGGGCGGCCGAGGCCGGCGCCGCGAGCAAGAGGGCGCCGAGAAGGGCGGGGAGGAGAGGCCTAAGCATAAGATCCCGAGTTCGAAACTTTAGGCCCAACCCCGCCTGCAGGCACGACCTGCCGCCCCCGATAAGGAGATATGCGATGCTCACGGTGCCCGAGCGGCTGCGCGCGGCTCATCTCTGGGAGAACCTCTCCGCCAGCGAACTGATGGAGCACGCCCTGCGACGCGGCGAAGGCGCGCTGGGCGCGAACGGCCAGCTCATCGTCGACACGCGCCCGCAGACCGGACGCTCGCCGAAGGACAAGTTCTTCGTTCGCGAGCCGAGCAGCGAGTCGCACATCGACTGGGGCGCCGTGAATCAGCCGATCGACGAGGCGCGTTTCGACGCGCTCTTCGAACGAGTCGAGGAGTATCTCTCGACCCGCGACGTCTACGCGACCGACTGCTACGTCGGCGCCGACGAACGCTTCCGGCTTCCGCTGCGCGTCTACACGGAGCTGGCTTGGCAGAACCTCTTCGCGCGGCATCTCTTCATCACGCCGGAGCAGTTGCCGAGCGATTTCGCTCCCGAGTTCACCGTTGTCGACGCGGCCCTCTTCGAAGCCGAACCGGAACGCGACGGCACGCGCACCTCGACGTTCATCCTCGTCAACTTCCGCCGCCGCATGATCCTGATCGGCGGCACGCGCTATGCCGGCGAGATCAAGAAGTCTGTCTTCACCGTCATGAACTACCTCTTGCCGCTGCGCGACGCGCTCCCGATGCACTGCTCGGCGAACGTCGGCGCCGCGGGCGACCTCGCGATCTTCTTCGGCCTTTCCGGAACGGGAAAGACGACGCTCTCCTCCGATTCGCACCGGCCGCTCATCGGTGACGACGAGCACGGATGGTCCGACGACGACGTCTTCAACTTCGAAGGCGGATGCTACGCGAAGGTGATTCGTCTCTCGCCGACCGCGGAGCCGGAGATCTGGGCAGCGACGAACCATTATTCGACCGTGCTCGAGAACGTCGTCTATGACGAGCACACGCGCGAGCTCGACGTCGATTCCGAGGCAAAGACCGAGAACACGCGCTCCGCCTATCCTCTCGAGTTCATCCCGAACATCGTTGCGGGAAGCAAAGGCCCACAGCCGAGCGTCATCCTCATGCTCACCGCCGATGCGTTCGGCGTGCTCCCGCCGATTTCGAAGCTCTCGCACGAGCAAGCGATGTATCACTTCCTCTCCGGCTACACCGCAAAAGTTGCGGGAACGGAGCGCGGGGTCACGGAGCCGCAGGCGACGTTCTCGACGTGTTTCGGCGCACCGTTCATGGTTCATCATCCAACCGTCTACGCGAAGCTGCTCGGGCGCAAGATCGCGGAGCGCAAAGTCGATTGCTGGCTCATCAACACCGGCTGGACCGGTGGGCCGTACGGCGTCGGCAAACGCATGTCGATCGCGCACACGCGCGCGATGGTCAACGCGGCGATCGAGGGTCGCATTCCGGAGCAGTTCGAGCGGGAGAAGTTCTTCGGTTTGCTCGTGCCCGCCGGCGTCCCCGGCGTCCCCGCCGAGGTGCTCAACCCGCGCAACGCGTGGAAAGACGTTCACGCCTACGACGCGCAGGCCGCAGCGCTTGCACAGCTCTTCGCCGACAACTTCCGTCGCTTTGAAGCGCAAGCGAGCGAGGCGGTCAAACGCGTCGCGATCAAGCCGGTCGCGTAGGCTTTTCATGCCTCTCTCAGGCTTTCCCACGGCGCTTTGGCGTAGAGTGAGCGCATGAAGCCTTTCCTCCTCACCGGATTTCTCGTGCTCGCGCTTGCCGCGTCGGCGGCGGCCCAGCAACCGCCCCCGCCAACCACGGGAACCGTCACCGGCCCCAATGCCGGACAAGGCCCGAACGGTCACGGCGGCCACGGCGCGATGATGATGCGTCTCCTCAATGGCCTCACCGGGCTCACGCCCGCGCAACGGCAGCAGATCGAAGCGCTCGTCGGCCAGTACCAGCAGAGTCATCCGCCGGGCAGTTCGACCGATCACACGGCGATGCGCACGCTCCGGCAACAGGTCATGCAGCTTCTCACGCCCGCGCAGCAGGCGCAGTTACAGGCTGAGATTCAGCAGATGCGTGCCCAGCACGCGCAGCAATCGCCGGCGCCCGACATGACGCCGCCGCCCTCGCGCTAGGCCTCACTCCGTAGGTTCACATCGAACTCGCCGTTCACGACGGTGAGTTCGACGCGTTTCCAACCTTCCGTGACAGCAATCGCTCGCATTCCGGCGGCGCGCGCCGCCGCGAGGCCCGATGCGGAATCCTCGAACGCGACGCAGCGTTCCGGCGCGGCACCCAAGAGCGTTGCCGCCTTCACGTACCCTTCGGGCGCCGGTTTCTGCAGCGCGACGTCATCCGCGCCGACGAGAACCTCGGGCTCCGGTAAGCCGGCGCCGCGCAACAGGCTTCGCGCCAGCTCTCGCGGGCACGACGTGACGATTCCCCAACGTCCGCCGGGCGTTCGAGCGAGGACGTCGCTCGCTCCCGCAGCCGCCTTACCGCGTCCGTCCACCAAGGTGCCGAAGAGATCGAAGAGCGCCGCCGCGTAGCGGTCGCTCAATGAGGCGTGGCAGCGGGTGCGGGCGCCGGCGCGTTCAGCGCTTGAAGAAACGCCTGCGTTTTCGCCATGCCGTCGGTGTCGTTCGCGACGCGATAGAGGTGCAATGCGGACTGCGCGGACGCGAGGGCGTCCGGCGCGTGTCCGAGCGCAAACTGGATGCGAGCCCGCAGCAGATACCCGTCGCCGTCTTCCGGACTCGCTTGAATATACGCCGAGACGTCGGTGAGCGCATCGGCCTCCAACCCGAGATTGTGTCGCGCAAGAGCGCGCCAGTAGTACGCGCCCGTGCCTTCGGCTGCGCGGCTGAGCGCCTCGGTGAAGTCGGCGGCGGCCGCGCTCCACGACGCCTTCTGGATCTCCGCCAAACCGCGAAAGTAATTCGGCCAACTCATCGCGCTGCCCATCTGGAGCGCCGTCGTGCAGTCTCGGATCGCATCATCGGCACGCTGCAAGGCAACGTAGGCACGACACCGCACGGTGAAGCCGAAACTGCTGCCGCCGTCGAGATCGACGGCCTCCTGCGCGTCCTGCAGCGCTTTGTCCGCGTCGCTGTCGTCGAGATAGATCAGCGCTCGCTCGCGGTACGCGTACGGATCGTGCGGGCTCAACTCGATCGCGTGGCTGCAGTCTCCAAGCGCGGCGTCGTCCGCATTGAGCTCGCGCCGCGATTCGCAGCGCGAAGCGTAGGCGTAGGCATAGTCGGGATTGATCGCGATCGCCGCGCTGTAATCCGCGATTGCCGTCTGCTGCTCGTTGAGATACTCGTAGACGTCACCGCGATCGACGAGGGCGCGCGCGTCGGTTGGATGCGCGGCGATCGCGTGATTGAGCAGTAAGAGCGCGTCCTGATACTTGCCGCCGCTCATGAGGCTCTCCGCATGGATCACGTCGAGGCTCGTCGTCTCCGACGTCTGCGCGGCAGCCGTCGTGAGGAGCAACGCGAAGAGCGAGGCGACGAGCACAAGCGAGTACCGCATCATCATTGACCGGGCGACCTTCCTCTCTTCTCCATGGGTCTGCCGAGCATGTTCGGCGTGAAAAAGCGGGTATACTCTACGCATGCATGACAGCGCGCTCGTCGCTTCCGCAATGCGCCCCTTCGCGTTCGCAATCGTGCTCGCTCTCGGCGTTGCATGCGGAGGCGGGGGCGGCTCGGTGGCCTCGAACGCCGCGCCGGGCGCAGGCGGCGGGGCGGCGCCCACTTCCTGTTCGACCGGCTTCGCGACGCCCGATCCGAACCCGACAGGTCCCTCGCCTGCGCCGCTTCCCGCCGGCTTGACGCTGCCTTCCGGGTTCTCCGGAAGCGTGATCGCGCAAGTTCCCTCCGCCCGCGAACTTACCGTCGCGCCGAACGGCGATCTCTTCGTCGGCACCGAAAGCACGCAAGTCTACATCGTGCCGCACGCGGACGACGCCGGCGCGGCGGGCACGCCGCAGATATTCTGGAGCCATCCGCAAGCGAGCAACAACGGCGACGCGCCAAACGCCGGACTTACGCTCTCGTTACAGGAGTGCGCGCTCTACGTCGCCGGCAACACGAGCGTCTGGATGATCCGCTATAGGCCCGGCGACCAGAACGCGGAATCGGCGCAGCAGATCGCAAGCGTCCGCACCGGCAGCGTCTCGCCTGGTAGCGACGGCGACGTGCATACGACGACCTCCGTCGCATTTACGCAAGGCTCGCTCTTCGTCTCGGTCGGCTCGTCGTGCAACGCCTGCACCGAAGTCGACCCGACGCGCGCCGTCGTCTTGCAGTTCGGCCCGACCGGCGGAAACTCCACGACAAAGGCAACGCGCATTCGCAACGGGATCGCGTTGGCCGCCGATCCCGCGAGCGGCCATCTCTGGGTCGGCGGCGCCGGACAGGATGACCTCGCATCCGGACATCCCTACGAGTTCTCCGATGATGTGAGCGCGCACGCCGGCGAGGCCGACTACGGCTGGCCGAACTGCGAGGAGAATCACATCGCGTATGTCACCGGCTCGAACTGTGCGTCGACGATTGCGCCGATCGTCGAACTTCCGGCGTATTCCACGACGATCGGCGAGACGTTCTATCCGGCGTCGTCGGGCGCCAACGCGTTCCCCGCGCAGTATCGCGGCGGGCTCTTCATCACCGCACACGGATCGTGGCACACGACGAACGGGTCGTCCGCGGCGATTCCGCAGGTTGCGTTCGTCGCGATGAACGGGGACGTCCCGGTCACTGCCGTGAGCTGGAGCAATCCCGCAGCGCAATGGCAGACGTTCTTCGGCGGTTTTCAGCAAGGGGCCACGACGCGCATCGGGCGCCCGACCGGCATCGCCGTCGGACCGACCGGCTCGCTCTTCGTCGCCGACGATCAGACCGGCAACATCTACCGCATCCGTCCGATTCCATAAAAAGCGTGAGCCCGTCGCATTGCTANNGGGATGGGAACGGGTGTGACCCCGCCGCCATAGGCGCCAGAAACTGGATCCCCAGCCGCGATGGCGAGCCGTAGCTCGAACCGATCGCGGTGGGAAAGCTGCGCAGAGAAGAACTTCCAGGTGCCGACGAGAGCATTTTGTGGGTAATCAAAATTTCCGAGCGATTAGTACCGGTCAGCTCC
>PKZD01000051.1 GCA_003133745.1 Candidatus Tyrphobacter aquilonaris | reverse complement strand
ACCGCGCGGTCGACGTCCTCCGCGTTCGCGTACGCGACCTCCGCAATGCGCGTCTCGTCCGCCGGGTTGATCGTCTCCATGTAGCGCTCACTCTTCGGCGCGGTCCAGCGGCCGTCGATGAAGAGACCGTAGCGGTCCCGCAGGTGCGGGCGGACCCGCTCGGGAGCCGGGGCGTACGTGAAAGCGCTAGCCATCGTTTAATCCTTTGGAATGTAGTCCGCGCCGGCATAATGGCCGGTGCGTTCTTTTTCCAACTGCATGAGCAAGTCGTCGAGCAACGAGCTCGCTCCGAGTCGGAAGAGATCGGGGTTTAACCAGGCATCGCCGAGCGTCTCTTTGACGATGACGAGGTAGGTCAAGGCTTGTTTCGTCGTGCGCACGCCGCCTGCGAGCTTGAGCCCGCGGATCTCGCCCGTGCGGCGGTGGAAGTCGCGGAGCGCTTCGGACATGAGGAGCGCGGTCGGGAAGGTCGCGTTCGTGCCGACTTTGCCGGTCGAAGACTTGATGAAGTCCGCGCCCGCTTCAAGCGCGAGATCGCTCGCGCGGCGCGTCGCTTCGTAACTGCCGAGTTCGCCGGTTTCGAGGATCACTTTGAGGTGAACCGGACCACAGAGTCTCTTGATCGCCGCGATCTCGTCGAAGACGAGGTCTTCGCGCCCGGCGAGGAAGGCGCCGCGATCGATCACCATGTCGATCTCGTCGGCGCCTGCGGCAATCGCTTGCGCGGTATCGGCGAGTTTGATGTCGAGATCGACGAGGCCGCTCGGGAATGCCGTCGCGACGGACGCGATTTTGACGCTGCTTCCCGCGAGCGCTTCCTTCGCGACGCTGACGAGGTTGGGATAGATGCAGACCGCGGCAACGCTCGGAATGCCGCTCCAACCGGGCCGCGGCGATATCGCCTTCGCGCAGAGCGATCGCACGCGCCCGACGGAGTCCTTGCCTTCGAGCGTCGTGAGATCGGTACAGCGGATCGCGAGATCGATGCCCGCGAGTTTTGCGGACGTCTTGATCGAACGTTTCGCAAGCTCCGCGGCGCGCGATTCGAGCATGACCGCGTCGACGCGGACGTGCTTGCGCGCAAGCGCGGTATCTCGGGAGGGGTCTAACAGCGTCGCCGTCATAGGGTTCCGCGCTTCTCCTGTTCGCGTTCGATGGAGACGAAGAGCGCCTTGAAGTTTCCTTTGCCGAACGAGAGGCTGCCCTTGCGTTGGATGATTTCGAAGAAGAGCGTCGGGCGGTCCTGGAGCGGCTTGGTAAAGATTTGCAGCATGTAGCCTTGGTCGTCCCGATCGACGAGAATCCGTAGCTCGCGCAGCGTTTCGATCGCCTCGTCGATGCGGCCGACGCGCTCGGCGAGCATGTCGTAGTACGAGTCGGGCGTATCGAGGAACTCGACGCCGTTTGCGGAGAGCGATCGGATCGTCTCCGCGATGTCGTCCGTGCGGATCGCGATGTGCTGCACGCCCGCACCGTGGTAGAAGTCGAGGTACTCCTCGATCTGCGATTTTTTCTTGCCTTGCGCGGGCTCGTTGATCGGGAACTTCACGCGATGACGCGGGTCCGTCATCACCTTCGAGCGCAGCGCGGTGTACTCAGTCGAGATGTCTTGGTCGTCGAACGAGACGAGTTGCGAGAAGCCGAAGACGCGTGCGTAGAAGTCGCCCCATTGGTCCATCTCGCCCCAACCGACGTTGCCGACGCAGTGATCGATTGCACGCAGTCCCGGTTTGCGCGAAGGCAACGACTTGCGCTCCTCGACGAATCCCGGAGCGAAGACGCCGCGATAGCCGTCGCGCTGGATGAAGGAGTGGACGGTGTCGCCGTACGTCGCGATCGTCGCGCGGATGAATGTGCCGTCCGCATCCTTGAGGACGGTCGGCTCGAGCAGCGAGCGTGCGCCGCCGTCGCAGGCGGCCTTCCATGCCGCGCGCGCATCTTGGACGAGGATGGCGACATCCTTCACGCCGTCGCCGTGGAGTCGCACCTGTTCGGTTATTGCGTCGTCGGGGCGAAGGCTCGACGTGAGCACGAAGCGCAAGTCGTTCTGGGCGAGCAGGTAACTGACGCGGTCTTTGATTCCGGTCTCCGGTCCGGCGTACGCGAGTTGCTCGAAACCGAAGGCGGACATGTAGAAGTGCGCCGCCTGCTTTGCATTGCCGACATAGAATTCGACGTGATCCCAGTCGATTTGCGCGAGCGGGTGCGCTTGCGGCTGCGCGGCGGTGCTCATGCTCATGGGCTTGGCGAAGCGAACCAGGCGGCCCTGTCGAAAGAGCCGCCCATGCCGGATTCGCTGCCGATCCCGACGGCCGTGCGGGCCGCTTTCGAGCGTATCGTGGACTACGCAGGCCTCTTTCCTCCCGCGCGCCTTCCGATGGAAGCGGCAGCGGCGGAATACGAGCGCGAGCGCGACGGTCCGCATGCCTGGATGCTCGGGCGATTCGTCGTGCCCGCGGCCCAGATCGAAGCGCTCGAATCGGCGATCAAAGGAAGCGACGCGGTTCCGCTTGCCGTTCTGCTCGACGGCGACACGGCGATCGCGACGACGCCGCGGGCGCGAGTCGAAAGTTGCGAGATCGCATTGCGTCTCGATCGCGAGGCCGGCGCCGCTCGCACGGCGGTGCGCGCGTTGCGCAAAGGATTGTCGACGCTCGCCCCCGCGCTGCCCGTCGCCGTCGAGTTGCCGCGCGGTTTGAGTTCCACGCTCTTGGCGGAGGCGATGGGTGCGCTTGCGGAGGGAGGTTTTGCGGCGAAGTTTCGCTGCGGCGGCGTGACGGCGGAGAAAACGCCGTCGGTTGACGAGGTTGCCGCTTTCGTGCTCGCGGCCGTGCGCGCGCACGTCCCGTTCAAGGCAACCGCGGGATTGCATCATCCGATTCGTCATCTCAATGCGGGCGCCGGATTCGTCATGCACGGTTTCTTGAACATGCTCGCCGCCGCGTGCTTCGCGCCCGATCTCGACGCGGCGATGATCGCGCAGATCGTCGCGGAAGAAGATGCCGGCGCCTTCGGTTTCGACGAGCGCGGGTTTCGCTGGCGCGACGACGTCGCGGACGAGACCTTACTGAAAGAAGTGCGTGCGCGGCGTTTCCTTTCGTTTGGAAGCTGCAGCTTCGCGGAACCGGTGGAGGATCTCGCGGCGCTGGGCATCCTGCGGTCGCAATGAGCGGCAGTTCCTGGATCGAGATTCCGGACGGAAGCGATTTTCCGATCGAGAATCTGCCGTACGGAGCATTTCGGCGCGACGGCGCGACGCATCTCGGCGTTGCGATCGGCGACCGGATTCTCGATCTGCACGTCGCATGTGAAAGCGGGCTCTTCGAAGGCGTCTGCGCGCGGGAGATGCTGCAAGCCGGCTCCCTGAACCCGCTGCTCGCCGCGGGCAAAGATGTATGGCGCGCGCTGCGTGCTCGTCTGCACGCGCTGCTGCGAAAGGACGGCGATCCTGCGTTACGGGAGTTGGACGCGTCGCGACTCTTCGCCGACCAAAGCGCCGCCGAAATGCTCGTGCCGGTCCAGATCGGTGACTACGTCGATTTCTACTCCTCGGAGCAGCACGCGACGAATCTCGGGCGCATCTTCCGGCCGAACGCCGAGCCGTTGCTGCCGAACTGGAAGTGGATGCCGATCGGTTACCACGGACGCGCGGGGAGCATCGTCGTCGACGGCACGCCGATTCGCCGTCCGCGCGGCCAGCGCAAGCCGCCGGATTCCGACGCGCCGATTTTCGCGCCGAGCGCGATGCTTGACATCGAGTTGGAGATCGGATTCTTCACCGGCTCCAACCGCGAGATATTCGGGCTCGTGCTGCTCAACGATTGGAGCGCACGCGACATTCAAGCGTGGGAGTATCAACCGCTCGGGCCCTTCCTGGGAAAATCGTTCGGCACGACGATCTCGCCGTGGGTTGTCACGTTCGAGGCGCTCGCGCCGTTCCGCGTCTCGCCTCTGCCGCAGAATCCGCCGCCGCTTCCGCACCTGCGTGTCGAAAACGACACGGCGTACGATATCGCGCTCGCAGTCGATATACAAACGGAAGCGATGCGCGCCGCAGGCGCTCCGCCGCTCACGATCTCGCGCACGAACGCGCGCGAGTTGTATTGGAGCATGGCGCAGCAGCTCGCGCACGCAACGAGCAACGGCGCGGCCGCGCGTCCGGGCGATCTCTTCGCCTCGGGAACCATTTCCGGATCCGATCCGGCGAGTTACGGCAGCCTCATTGAAATGACGTGGCGCGGNNCGCGGCTGGTGCGAACGTCCCGGCTTGCGCATCGGCTTCGGTGCGTGCCGCGGCCGTATCGTCGCCGCCGATTAGGTCTTCGCGGGCGCCTCGAGCCACGAGCGGTAGTACTCCGCGTCCTCGCATTCGGTCGCGGCCTTCGCGATCTGCAGCGGACCGAAGGTATCGACCATCACGGCGATCTCGTCGGTTGATTTCTTCCCGAGCGATTCCTCGACGGTCCCGGGCTGCGGACCATGCGGCGCACCTGCGGTGTGCAGCGTGATCGAACCCTCTTCGACGCCGCGACGGCTCATGAAGTTTCCGCTGACGTAGTAGAGCACTTCATCGCAATCGACGCTCGAGTGATTGTACGGAACGGGAATCGCGAGCGGATGATAGTCGAAGAGGCGCGGCACAAACGCGCAGAAGGCCGCACCCGGCGCTTCGAATGTCGCGTGCGCGGGCGGGGGTTGGTGGAGTTTTCCCGTGATCGGCGCGAACTCGTCGACGTTGAAGGCATACGGATAGCAGTAGCCATCCCAGCCGACGACGTCGCAGGGATGGTTCGCGACCGTGTAGATCGCGTTGCGCTCCTTGCCGGAGACGCGAATCTCGAACTCGCCGCGTTCGGCGATCGGATTCTGCAGGACCGGCGCGCGGAAATCACGCTCGTAGTACGGCGCGTGCTCCGCGAGTTGCCCGAAGTCGTTGCGATACTTGCGCGGGATCTGCACGGGACCGCTCGTTTCGTAGACGAGCATGCGCGTCGGCTCGGCGGGCTGCACCTTATACGTCGTCCCAACGGGGATGACGAGGTAGTCGTGCGCGCGATAGTCGAGATTTCCGAGCGGCGTCTCCAGCGTGCCGCTGCCGCGGTGCACGAAGAGCAGCTCGTCGCCGCGCACGTTGCGGTAGAAGTACGGCGCCGCCTGCGTGAACTGCGCGATCGCGATCGTGATGTCGGCGTTGCCGAGCACGGGCGTTCGAGAGGAGATCGCATCGCCCGGCGTTGCGATCTGCGCGGTCTTGAAATGCCGATTTCGCAACGGCTCGTTCGGCGAGAGCGCGGGTTGGCGCCGATCCCACGCGCGCACGTCGATCGTCGCCGTCGGCGGCCGAAGATGATACAGCAGTGAATAGAGGCTCTCGAAGCCCTGCGTGGAGAGCAGCTCCTCGGCGTAGAGGCCGCCGTCGGGGCGGCGGAACTGGATGTGGCGCTTCGGCGGCAGCGCGCCGGCCCGCACGTAACTCGGCATCGCCTTTCGAGTTCGGCGCCGGACCAGGGCTCTCTTCGTCGTGGGAGAACTCGGTTGCCCTACCCAAGGAGGGAGTATGGTGCGTCTTATTTCCGCGGCGATCGCCGCATTCGCCATTACGATTGCCGTTGCCGGAGGGCTGCACTCCGCCGCGAGCGCGGCAGCGCCCTACACGACGCCGACACCGGTCGCGTTGCAATACGAGGAGATTTCTCGCTTTGCGATTCCGCCCGCGTCGCCCGAACCGCCCGGCTTCTTCCAAGACGATCGTCAAGCGATCATGGCGAACGCGAGCGCACCGGCTGCCCAGCATCATGGCCTCTTCGGGAACATCGTGAACGGCTACCAGTCGGCGATGAGCGGAATCCAATCGATGCAGAGCGGCATTCTTACGCGGCTCACCTACTATCACAACTGGGTGCGGACCGACGACGTCGTGCGTCAAACGGCGACGATCGTGAAATGCGATCTGCATCAGTACATCCAGCTCGATCTCGCGCATCACACGTACACGATCACGAGCACGCTGCCGTCACCGCAACCCGCTCCCCAGCCGGGAATGCCGGGTCAGCGACCGACGACGTCCAGCGCGCCGGGGACCGTCGACATGACCGTCACCGCGACGCGCTCGAACCTTGGGCCGAGAACGCTCGAGAGTGTCCCGACGCAAGGCGACTCCTCGGCCGTCTCAATGGCGATGACGAACGCGACGGGCTCGTGCAACGACGGCTCGTTCTCGATGAGATCCGTCGAGTACATCTCCAATGTCGGCATTCCGCGCGCATACTGTCCGCTGCCGCGGACGAGCGCTCCATCGTCACCGCAGGAATACATGAGCCGCGGCGGCTGCGTGCCGCGCATTCATGGCTCGGCATCGGGCATGGCAGGCATGGGGGGCATGAGCGCGGGCAATCGGCTTGCGATGTATCGGATGGCGCAGTTCGGAGGTGCCCAGACGAATGGCCAGATGTTCGGAACGGTAACCGTCGCCGGAAACGTTCGCTGGCTCTACAAGCCCGAAGCCGACGCGCTCTTCTCGATTCCGCCGGGGTTCACGCGGCAGCAGTAACCGTTAGACTCCGTACATCCCGACGAGTTGCGCGGTCGCGAGAATGTGACCGCGCATGCGCGCGAGCAAACTTGGACCGTCGAGGCCCTGCGTGAGTGTCGCCGCGTCGAGCGCGTAGAGCGTGAAGACGTAGTGATGCGGCGGCCCGGGCGGCGGGCACGGTCCGTTGTAGCCGAGGACGTGAGCGCCGGTGGGCAGTTCGCGCGTCGTCGGCGCAAGATCGTAGAGCACCCAATGGTAAAATCCGTGCGGCGCATCGGGATCGAAGACGATGAGCGCGAGACTCCGCGTTCCCGGCGGCGGATTCGTCCAATGGAGTTCCGGCGAGCGGTTGCTGCCGGGGCAACTCGGGCGCCCTCCGGCCGCCCACTGCGGGATTCTTGCGTTGTTCGTAAAGTCTGCACTCATGAGCACGAAGGCAAGCGCCGCGGCGAGCATGGCCGGAGGCTTCGACGCGCCCCTGTGGTATCATGGGCGAGCCATGATGGGGGTCGGGCCTCACGCGGCGTAAACTCGTGAATCCCGCCAGGACCGGAAGGGAGCAACGGTAAGCGAGCCCTTACGGGTGCCGTGAGCAACCTGGCCTTCGTCGTGGTTTATCTTTTCTGATGAATCAAACACTAACACCAGCAGTTCTTGCCGCTCTTGCAGCGGGCGTCGTCGTGATCGCCGCGCTCGCCGTCTTCATCTATGACGTCGCCGTCGCGCGGCCGGCACTCGGGCGCCTTCGGGCGCTCCTCGAGNNTGCACGACGGCTTGCTCGCAGGCGAAGGAGGAGCGACCGCCGCGGAGTGGTTCGCGCGCCTCGAGCGGTCCCGAAAAGAGCTAGCAGGCGAGCTGGAAAGGGTGGCCCGGCGGATGGGCGAACTCGAAGGCCTGGCTCGGACCGATATCTCGCGTGTCGGCTTCGTCAGGTACAACGCCTTCGACGACACCGGCTCGGAGTTGTCGTACGCGACCGCCCTGCTCAACCGCGAGGGCGATGGGGTCGTTCTGACCAGCATCTACTCGCGCACCGATACGCGCACGTACGGAAAGGCCGTCACAAAGTTCGTCCCGGTCGGGACGGCATCCGAGGAGGAACTTCAAGCGATTCAAAGAGCGAAGGCGGCCTGATGGAGGACCGCTATTACGTGAAGATCGTCCCGCAGAGGGGCGATACGATCCACCGCTTCGTCGTGCGCAAGCGCCATGCCGCACTGCTCGGTATTTTTCTCCTGCTCTGCATCCTCGGCTCCTTAGGCTTTGCGGCGGTGCAAGTCGGGCGCGCGCAGCAGGAGCGAGATGCGCTCGCGCGCGTCGCCGGCCAAACCGAAGCGCTGGATCGCCAACTGCAACAGGTCCAGCGCGAAAACCAGCAGATCACGCAGTTGATCGGCGTGCCGCCCGCGCACCGTGCGAAGCAGACGTCCTGGGTCGCCGCGCCGCCTGCAAACCTCGCCGGCGTCGAGCAGCGCGTCACGATGTTGGCCGCCGCGTCGCAGACGACGTCGAGCGATGCGGAACGGATTCGGAATCTTGTCTTGCGCGTGCTCAATCTTCGGCACGTGCGCGACCTCGCGCTCGCGAGGCTCATCGCGTTCATTCCATCGATCGATCCGATCAACGGCGGGGTCGTCGTCGGCTGTTTCTGCTATCGCTATTCGCCGTCGGTCGAGTTCCACAAGGGCGTCGACCTCGACGCCGATTACGGTGAAGCCGTTCACGCCGCAGCAGCCGGAACGATTGCCGCTGCGGGATGGGACGGCGGCTACGGGATGAAGGTCGACATCGACCATGGGAACGGCTATCACACGTGGTACGCGCACTTGTCGCGGATCGACGTTCACGTCGGGCAGAGCGTCTACAAGGGCGAGACGATCGCAGCGGTCGGCGCGACCGGCTTTGCGACCGGACCGCATCTCCATTATCAACTCATGTACAACGGCGTGGCGATCGACCCGGCGCCGTTCCTCCACGGCGTTCCTTCCTCCGTTCTCGCCGCGCTGCGGTAGACTTCGATGGACGGGTTGCTTTGCGACCTGACGCAACTGCTCGGCTGGCTCGTGCAGGCGTACACGATTCTGCTGTTGATCTACGCCGTGCTTTCGTGGATTCCGGACTTGCGCGGCAGCCGCTTCCAAGCGTTTCTCGGCATCTTTGTCGAGCCGTTGCTCACGCCGCTGCGTCGCATCATCCCGCCGATGGGCGGCCTCGACATCGCGTTCCTCGTGCTCATCCTCATCCTGCAGTTTCTGATCCGACCGCTCGTCATCGACCTCATGGTCAACGCCTGCGCCGCGATCTATTGATCGCATGAGCGTCAAGGCCGAACACCCGCACCGGCTTGAGATCGCGAGCCGGATTCGTAACTTTTGCATCATCGCGCACATCGACCACGGCAAGACGACGCTCTCCGATCGCCTGCTCGAACTGACGAAGACGGTGCACGCGCGCGAGATGTCCGAGCAGTTGCTCGATGCCATGGACCTCGAGCGCGAACGCGGGATCACGATCAAAATGCACCCGGTGACGCTGCGCTATAACGCGGCCGACGGCCAGACGTACGAGTTGAATCTCATCGACACGCCGGGACACGTTGACTTCTCATACGAAGTCTCGCGGTCGCTCGCCGCGTGTGAAGGCGCGGTGCTCATCATCGACGCGGCGCAAGGCATCGAGGCGCAGACGCTGGCGAACTACCATCTCGCGGTCGAGCACGACCTCACGATCATCCCGGTGATCAACAAGATCGATTTGCCGGCGGCCGATCCGGAACGCGTGATGGGTGAGGTCGAGGAACTGCTCATCATGGAGCGCAGCGAGTGCATCCTCGCGAGCGCGAAGAACGGCATCGGCGTCGATAACATCCTCGAAGCGATCGTCGCGCGCATCCCGCCGCCGAAGGGACACCGCGACCACCTCCGCGCGCTCGTCTTCAACGCTCAGTTCGACCCCTATCGCGGCGTCGTCTGCTACGTCCGCGTGGTCGACGGCGAGTTGAAGACCGGTACGCGCTTCTTGTCGATGGCGCACGAGCGCGTCTACGAGTGCGTCGAGGTCGGCTTCTTCGCGCCCGAGATGCGCGCGTCAGATGCCTTGCGAATCGGCGACGTCGGCTACGTGATCGCGAACATTCGATCGCTTGGCGAGATCGACGTCGGCGACACGATCACGGGCGAGAGCAGTCCCGCGCACGTCGCGCTCCCCGGATATCGGAAAGCCGTGCCGATGGTCTATTGCGGTCTCTATCCGAACGAGGGCGTCGAATACGCCGACCTGCGCGACGCGCTCGACAAGCTGAAGCTCAACGACGCGGCGCTCGTCTACGAGCCGGAGAGTTCCGTCGCGCTCGGGTTCGGTTTCCGGTGCGGCTTCCTCGGCCTGCTGCACATGGAGATCGTGCAGGAGCGCCTGGAGCGCGATTACACGCTCGATCTCATCGCGACCTCGCCGTCGGTCGTATTTCGCGTCACGAAGACCGACGATGAAGTCCTCACCATCGACAACCCCTCGAAGCTGCCCGTGCCGAACCTCATTCGCTTGATCGAGGAACCGTACGTCAAAGCGACGATCATTGCGCCCCCCGATTACGTCGGCGCGATCATGGAGATCACGCAAGTCCGTCGCGGCGCGCTTGCCGGCATGGAATACCTGCACGACGGGCGCGTTATCCTCACCTACGAGATGCCGCTCATCGAAGTGATCGTCGACTTCTTCGACCAGTTGAAATCGCGCACGAAGGGCTACGCCTCACTCGACTACGAGTTGATCGGCTACCGCGAAGGCGATCTCGTGAAGCTCGAGATCCTGCTCAACGGCGAACCGGTCGATGCGCTCTCGTTCATCGTTGCGCGCGACAAGGCCGCGCAGCGCGGCCGCGCGCTCACGGAGAAGCTGAAAGAGCTGATTCCGCGTCAGATGTTCGACGTGCCGATCCAGGCGGCGATCGGCGGCAAGATCGTCGCGCGCGAGACGGTGAACGCGATGCGCAAGAACGTCCTCGCAAAATGTTACGGCGGCGACATCACGCGCAAGCGCAAACTGCTGGAGAAGCAGAAGGTCGGCAAGGAGCGCATGAAGCGCGTCGGTCGCGTCGAGCTTCCGCAAGAGGCATTCATGGCGGTCCTGCGGCTCGAGGACTAGGCGCTGAAAGCCTACGTCGCGACGAAGAATGTGGGGAAGCTTGCGGAGCTGCAGGCGATCTTTGCGGGTTCATCGCTTGCCTTGGAAACGTACAGTTCGTATGCAGACGTTGTTGAGGGCGATGCGTCGTTCGAAGAAAACGTGCTGTTGAAAGCGCGGACGCTTTCGAAGCAATTGCGCGAGGCGGGAATCGATGGTGCGGTGCTCGCGGACGACAGCGGCCTCGAGGTCGATGCGCTCGGCGGACGGCCGGGCGTGCTCTCCGCGCGTTACGCGGGCGAATCTGCGACGTGGCCGGAGCGACGGTTGCAGTTGCTTGGCGAGTTGCGCAGTGTTCCCGACGATTTGCGGACGGCGCGTTTTGTCTGCGTGATGGCGCTCGTGCGTGAGGACGGCGCCGAGTTCGTTGCGCGCGGCGAAGTCGAAGGCAGCATCAGCTCCGAGGAGCGCGGGAGCGGCGGCTTCGGCTACGATCCGATATTCATTCCGAAGGGCGCAACGCAAAGCTTCGCCGAGATGGCGGAGGAGAAGAAGAACTCGATGAGCCATCGCGGTCGCGCGGCGAGAGCCTTGCTCGAAAAGATGCGCTCGTGAGCGAACCGGTCTTCACGACGCCGACCGACGACGAGTTACGGCTCTTCGCCGAGCTGCGCTGTCGCGGCGAGGCGTTGCGCGGCCTTTACCTGGCGCTGGCGGAGCGGAGCGCCGTGTGGATCGTGCGCCAGGACGAAGAAGCCGCCGGCATCGTCTTTGCCGGCGGCGGTGACGACGAGACGTACGTTCACGAGTTGTTCGTGCGGCCGCCGCATCGCCGTAACGGATTCGGCTCTCGGCTTCTGGAGGAAGCGACGCGCGAAGCGCGCTCGCGCTTCGCAACCCTGGATGCCGCCGATGGTGGCTCGCAAGCCTTTGCGATTCGGCATGGCGCCGCGATGCGGGGCGTTTTGCTGCAATGCACCGGAGCGGTTCCGCGCGAAGAGGATCTGTTGCGCCTCGCCGCCTCCGAAGGGCGGCGCTTCGAGGTCGCTCCGCTGGACATCGGCGCGCAACGCTTTGCCGTGGAGGCACTCGAACGTGAGGTACGCGGCGCGCCGCTCGGCGCCGATCACGCGATCCTCGGCGGGCTCGCGAGCGGAAGCGCGTTCTTCATCAACGACGAACTCATCGGCTACGCGTACGTGTGGCCGGATGGGCGGATCGGCCCGGTGATCGCATCGTCGACGTCGTACCTCGAGCAGATATTCGCCTTCGCATTCGCCGCGCTCATGCGGGGGCACGGCGCGACATGGGCGCAATGCCTCGTGCCGGGCGAGAACACGCGCATCCTCCGCGCGGCGATCGGCTTCGGACTGACGATCGAGACGGCGTGGCTGACGGCACGCACGAGTGAGGCCGGCGACGCGAGCCGGTACGTCGCTTGCCATCCGCTGCTATACTAGCCGACCCGCTAACATGATTGCTGAGTGCAATACTGGTGGCATATTGAATCGATAAAATACTCGTATGAAGTTTTGTCCCGCATGTAAGCAGTACATGCCGCTGGAAATGTTCGCGTCGCGACCTCCACGGGGTAGACCATCGTCGTATTGTCGCGCCTGCCAGAGTGAGTATTGCAAACGACACTATAGGGCGCACGCTGCGGAGCACAACGCGAGACGACATGTTAACCAGATCCGGTACACAAGGAGAAATCGCCGCGCTTTGCTCGCATACTTAAGAGAGCACCCGTGCGTCGATTGTGGCGAGGCAGACGTCGTGGTTCTCGAATTCGACCACGTACGGGGAGCTAAGTCTTACGAGGTGAGTTTTCTTCTGGGTCGTGGCTACAGCTGGCGCAGGATAGAGGCCGAGATCGCGAAATGTGTCGTCCGTTGCGCGAACTGCCACAGGCGCCGTACGGCGAGTCAGTTGGGTTGGTTCCGCGCCGATTCCGGGACGTAGCTCAGCCTGGTAGAGCGCTGCGTTTGGGACGCAGAGGTCGCTGGTTCGACTCCAGTCGTCCCGACCATATTGCCGCGCCGTGTTATCCTAGCCTCTGGAAGCGGCCTTGCGCCCGTGGTCTAACAGGATAAGGCACGAGTCTTCTAAACTCGAAGATGGGGGTTCGAGTCCCTCCGGGCGCGAACTTCGGGCACGCGAAAACGTGGTGATTGTAGCTCAGTTGGTTAGAGCGTCGGTCTGTGGATCCGAAGGCCGCGGGTTCGAGTCCCGTCAGTCACCCCACGCGCCTTTAGCTCAGTCGGTAGAGCAGCGGACTTTTAATCCGTTGGTCCCGGGTTCGAGTCCCGGAGGGCGCAGAGTCGCCCAAGTCCGCGGCGTTCGAGAGGGCGCCGCGGGCAGGGCGCAAATAGAAAAAACGCGGCGTGCACCGCTAGCTCAATTGGTAGAGCAGGTGACTCTTAATCACTTGGTTGGGGGTTCAAGTCCCTCGCGGTGCACCACTCGCCTGCCGCTTTTTCTCAGGTTGGAACCCTCGACGTCTCCGCGCGCGTTTTTTGGGAAAACGGGTATACATGGAGGCGCTATGATGTTGCAACGATTTTCACCGAAACTCCGCTTCGCAGCGGCAATGCTCGCCGCCGCAAGCATCGCGTTGTTTGCCGGTACGGCAGCGCAAGCGCAGCCGAGTTACGCGGTTCACCAAGACAAGATCGTCGGAATCGTGCGCTCGTTTGACGGCGCGTATACGATGTACGTTCGCGACGAACATGGTTACCTCGATCGCGTCGANNGAGATCGACACGCCGTACCACCACGTCCCCGGGTACTACGGCTATCCGTATGGCGATCCGTATGGCGATCCGTATGGCTATCCGTATCCCGCGTGGGGCATCGGCGTTCGCTTCGGCGGCTGGCACCACCACTGCTGCTAGCGGCGGCTGAACCTCACATCCAGATCTGGATGACGTTATAGGCGCGCGGCGACCGAACTCGGCCGCCGTTCGCGTTTCCGCACATCGCCGTGTAGCGCGGTGATCCGCGACGCGGTGTCGAGCACGTCATCGAACCGCCGCAGCCGAATGGATAACCTGAGATGCCAGCTCCGGTGATGACGCTGCAGGAGAGGCCGTTCGACAGCTCCATCGCCCACGCCGACGGCGTCTGGGCGGGGTTCGACGGAAAGTTCGGAACGTCGATAAAGACGCCGCGGTTCGCGGCGAGGTCGCTCGGACAGCCGACGCGGTTCGATCCCAATCGGAAGCACGGATCGTAGATGTTGTTGCCGACCATGCAGCGGTAGGCGTCGGAGCGGCTGACCGCGTTTGAACTCGTCCAGCATGAACCGTGCAGCGTCGAGCCGCGAAGCCCCGTCGGATGGTACGTGGAGATGCGCGTCGGCGAAACACCCGCGGCAGCAGCCGCGGTCAAGGCGAGAACGACGACGGCAGCGATCGCAGACGACAGAAACGAGCGATGGGAGAACATAGCACTTCCTCCGGAGCCGTGAATGCGTCGGCCTTCGTCAATGCCTGCTCGCCCCCTGGGGGAGGACGGAATGATCCCCCGAAACGCGGTGAGCGAGCATGGGCCGGAAGGAGAATACGGGGGCAAGTGGCGGAATGGCAGACGCGCTGGATTTAGGTTCCAGTGGGGAAACCCGTCAGAGTTCAAATCTCTGCTTGCCCATGACGTGCGGAAGTAGCTCAGTGGTAGAGCATCGCCTTGCCAAGGCGAGGGTCGCGAGTTCGAATCTCGTCTTCCGCTGATTCTCATGACTACTGATACCGCATCGACGCTGACTCGGCTTGCGCCAACGCAGGTTGAGCTCGAGATCCCACTTTCTGCCGAAGAGATCGCTGCCGCGCAGCAGCGCGCTTTCGCGCGCCTCGCCCGCAACGTGCGCTTGCCGGGGTTTCGAAAAGGCAAGATCCCGCGTCGAATCTTCGAGCAGAACTACGGAACCGACGCGATCGAAAGCGAGGCGCTCGACGACATGGCGCCGGCTGCGTTTGCCCGAGCCGTGCGCGAACACGACTTGGATCCCGTGGATCGGCCGACGATCGAACTGCTCCCGCAAGAAGAAGGGAAGCCCGCGCGACTGAAGGCGACGGTCGAAGTTCGTCCGGAGATCGAGCTCGGCGAATATAAGGGCATCGCGGTCGATGTCGCGCCGATCGCCGTGAGCGACGATGACGTCGAGCGCAGCCTGCAGTCGATCGCTCGGGAGCGCGCAACGCTCGTGCCGGTCGAGCGTCCCGCGCGAATCGGCGACGTCGTCACGATCGACTACGTCGGACGCATCGACGACGAGCCGTTCGAAGGCGGCAGCGCCTCCGGACACGAGACTGAACTCGTCGAGGAGCGATACATTCCCGGCTTCGCGGCGGGAATCGCCGGCATGACGCCGAGCGAGAGCAAACGATTCGACGCGACGTTTCCGCAGGATTATCCGAAATCCGAGTACGCCGGGAAAACCGCGACCTTCGACGTGACGCTCCACGAGGTCAAAGAGATCGAAGTGCCGCCGATCGACGACGAACTCGCGAAGGCCGCCTCCGAGTGCGAGAGCCTCGAATCGCTGCGTGCCGAGATCCGCAAACGCCTCGAAGCGGTCGCGACGGGGCGGCGTCGCCGCGCGATCGGCAGTGCCGTGATGGAAAAGCTGCTCGCTCGCCTCGACGTTCCCGTTCCGTCGGGCTTGCTCGACCGCGAGGTTGAGAGCATGCTCGTCGAGGCGGCGGAGAACGCGGCGCGCGCCGGCGTCGGATTCGAAGAGTACTTGAAGCGGATCGGTCAAACCGAGGATCAGCTTCGCAGCCGCTACCGGGAGGAAGCGGTTTCGCGCGTGAAGGGCACCTTCGCGATCGAGGCGATCGCGAGGGCCGAAGACGTCGAGGCGACACCCGAGGACGTTCGCGAGGAGATCGAGGCGTTAGCGCGCCAGTACGGGCAGCCGCCGGAGCGCATCCGCAAGGCTATCGGGCCGAAGCTCGCTTCCCTCAAGGAGGGGATCGTCCGCACGAAGACCCTAGAGTTCCTCATCGATCACGCCGCGGTGAAGGAGCCTTGAAGCAACCGTTTACATTGCGTGGTAGTTTGATGAAGCGCCGGGTATGCCGCGGAGGCGCGGCGGATCTGTGCCGATAGACGCTTTAGGGAGTATTTGAAGAGATGGGACACCTGGTGCCGATGGTCGTGGAGCAGACCGCTCGCGGGGAGCGCGCCTACGATATTTACTCGCGTTTGCTCAAAGACCGCATCGTGTTCGTCGGCGGACCGCTCGACGACCATCTCTCGAGCCTCGTCATCGCGCAGTTGCTCTTCCTTGAAAAGGAAGACCCGGACAAAGATATCGACATGTACATCAACTCACCCGGCGGCAGCGTCACGGCGGGACTTGCCATCTTCGATGCGATGCGCTTCATCAAGCCCGATGTTGCGACGATCTGCATGGGCATGGCCGCGTCGATGGGCTCCATCCTCCTGACCGGGGGCATGCGCGGGAAGCGGTATGCGCTGCCGCACTCGAAGATTCTCATCCATCAACCCTGGGTCTCGCAGATCGGGGGGCAAGCGACCGATGTCGAGATCGCCGCCCGAGACCTCGTCGCCACGCGCCAGACGGTCGCAAAAATTTACGAAGAAACGACAAAGAAGCCCCTCGAGCAGGTGCTCAAGGACATCGATCGGGACTACTATATGGCGGCCGGGGAGGCCAAGGAATACGGGATAATCGACCACATCATCGAAAGTCGTGGGGCGTTGCCCACGCCGGCCTAGGCCGGCGGCGGACCCCCGGGGGAGTCAATGTTTCGGTTCGGAGACGACAAGGGTCAACTGAAGTGCAGTTTCTGCGGCAAGTCGCAGGAGCAGGTTCGGAAGTTGATCGCGGGACCCGGGGTCTACATCTGCGATGAGTGTATCGAGCTCTGCAACGAGATCATCGAGGAAGAGCTCTACAAGAA
>PKZD01000069.1 GCA_003133745.1 Candidatus Tyrphobacter aquilonaris | reverse complement strand
TCGCCGAACAGCGTCTCGCTCATGCAGAGGCGTCGAACAGCGTTCCGGTGCGGAGTTGCTCGGCTGCACGCAGATTCTCGACCGCCTGGATGTAATACGACCCCTTGAGCTCGATGCCGATAAACTTTCGCTCCGCGCGAATGGCCTCATACCCTTCGCTTCCAATGCCGGCGAACGGGGAAAGCACCGTATCGCCTTGGCGCGACCATAGCATGAGGCCGCGACGAATGACCTCTAACTGGAGCGGCGCAATATGGCGTTCATCGCGCTCCTCTCTCGCGCTTTCGCGCTGCAAGGTATCGCTTTGGTTGATATCCATCCATACTGGAGAGGCATATTTTTGCCAAAGGTCGAGCGGGAAGTCCTCCGGCTTGTGATCGATGGGACGCGGGTTGATTCCAGGCTTGCGCATCGTGACGAGATAGTCAGGTATCCCCTGGCGGCTCATTGCTGAGTCCTTGCGTAGCTGCTTGTATAACAATCCAATGGCTTTCGTGCGTTGCATCGCAGTTACCGGGTCCTTCCAGATTGTCACCTCGGAATGGAGAACGAAGCCGTCCTTCTCGTGTACTCGTATTAGATCACCGCGAAAGTCTCGCAATCNNAATCCGATAATCCCATCGCGCACTTTCGATAGCGGCAACAGCATGCAATGGAACGAGACAAGCCGCCCCGGTTTGATGACCCGGAAGAGTTCTCGCGCAACGAAGCCATAGTGCTCCGAGAACTGCGCGTAGTTGACGCTATTGCCAAGGTCGCGGTCGGAGTTCGAGTAGGTATAGAGCGATGAAAACGGCGGGGAATAGATGCAGTAGTCTATGGACGAATCGGGGAGCCCTCGCAAGGCTTCGATGCAATCCCCGTTGTAGAGAACCCAATCGCGACCTTCGGCTTGCGCGCAGACTAGGCTGTGGTCTGTATCCATTGCGGTACCTCCATCTTGTGTATCGGCTTGTATTCTTTGCCGTGCCGATTCTCGTAGAGCAAGCCGTGCAACGCCATGTGCGCCACCATCGCGGAACGCATCTTCTGCGCGTCTGCTTCCTTCCGCTTGAGATTCGCGACGACTGCGCCTTCCGTCGAGGAGCTGATGATATGGCAATTAACCGGCTGCGTTTGGCCGAATCGCCAACAGCGCCGAATCGCTTGATAGAAGGCTTCGAAACTGTGACTCACGCCAACAAACGCGACATGCGAGCAGACCTGCAGATTCATCCCAAGTCCGCAGATCGAAGGCTTGCTCACGAGAACGCGGAGCCTGCCTTCCGCAAAGTCGAGCATCGTTTTCGTCTTGAAGTCCGCGCTATCGGCGCCGGCGACTTGCACAGCATCGGGAATAGCAGCAGCGAGCGCGTCGCCCTCCGCGTTGAGATCGCAGTAGAGAAGCCACGGCTCCTTGCTTTTGTTGACGAGCTTGGCAGCTACGGCGACTCGTTCGGCCATCGAAGAACGGCGTGCTCCGCGCTGCTCGTTGAGCGTGCGCGCCTCCATCGGAAACAGCATGCCCTCTGGCGTTTCCTTCGATGCAACGATATGCTCGTGCATCCGTAGCGGCGGCAGTTCGAACGTGGAGCCGTCGAATCCAATATCCGAAGGTGACTCGATCATCACGCCCCACGAACACACCCACCGCCAGAACGCATCCTCCGCGTGTCCCTTCAGCCGCCATTTTTGCGTCTCCCCGCCATCGTGGACGAAGAACATTGAGAGCATCTCCTGCTGGGTCATTAGCCCGAGAAAGGCTGAATGATTCCCGAGTTCCATGTAGTCATTTGGCGCGGGAGTCGCCGTACACGCTAGGCGATACCGGATGCCCTGCGATTGCTCGATGAGAGCCGTGCGCGTCGCGCCGTCGACGGACTTCAATATGCTAGATTCGTCAAGGACTATGCCCGCGAATCGTGAGAGGTCGAAGCGGTCGAGACGTTCGTAGTTCGTGATATTTATGCCGTCGCAAACGTCGTCTGAGTCTTTACAGACATTGACCGCGATGCCAAACTTCTCGCCTTCGCGATGCGTCTGCTGCGATACGGCTAACGGGGCGAAGATTAGGACCGGCCCTTTCGCTTTGAGAGTAACGTGACGAGCCCATTCGAGCTGCATGAGCGTCTTGCCAAGACCACACGATGCGAAGATCGCGGCTCGTCCAAGACGCAATGCCCACTTCGTTATCGATTCCTGGAAGTCGAATGTATGCGCCGATATAGCCGCGGCGTCGAAGCCGCACGCGGGAGCGGTTACGTGCTTGCGTTCGAGAAAGGCACCGTAGCCATCGCTCTTACACTCTCCGTTGCACGGCTCCCCAAAGAGATCTGTCCCATTCGTGAAGATTGCCATACCCGTANNTGGGCTCGCAATAGCGTTCGTCGGTCGCGCTCACGGCCTCGGTCCAAGGAGCGCGCGCGACGATGGCTCGTCCTTCGACTTCTCCATGATGAAGTCCCAAGCGAGGCGCGCGTACTTCGCCGGGATCCGAACGTCGTCTTTCTCGAGATTCTCGTTTCCAAGCGTCGTGTGGCAGCCGTAGCAAAGATGGACGACGGCGCGCAGATCGTCGCGGATCGCATCGCTCCCGCACTTGTTCCGGCTATAGACGTGCGCGGCGTGAACGCCTTGGTGCGTGCATCGCATCCATGTGCGTACGACGTACTTCTCAGCCTCGCAGCGCCCANNCCAGAGCGTTCGTGAAGGGACTTACGCTGCAACGCTTGCCGATACGGCGTGCCTTTCTTGGCCCTGCGCATTGGCTTCCGCGATCGCTTCATCGGGGAACGCTTCACCTAGTCCCCCTGCAGAGCATCGGAAATGCGCCCGGCGATCTCCGTTTTCATCATGCGCTCGACTTTATACGGGTTCTGCGCAGCCTCAGCGTAGAGTTGCTTTACGAGGTCGCGCACGCGCTTAATCGTACGGTTTGCGCCGCGCTCGGTCTTCTGGTCT
>PKZD01000016.1 GCA_003133745.1 Candidatus Tyrphobacter aquilonaris | reverse complement strand
TAAAGACAGGCTGCAAGCGCGTTGAGCTGCTGCGCATCCTTGATTTCGGCTGCGGCGTTCGTGAGCGCATCCTCGATGACCTGATGGATGATGGCGCGCGTCAACCGTTGCCGCGGCGTTAGCACATCACCCCAGGTCGCAAATCCATACGGCCCAGGCGGGAATGCTCTGGTATCGTTTGGAGGGAAGGGCGGCATTACTATCTCGATTTCACTCGCCAGCCTCGCAGCCTCGCGAATTTCCTCCAGGTCCATGGGATTTGGCGCGTGATAGTCTTTCCCCCGACCCGTTGCGTTTGCACGCGCAACGGCTAGCAATAGCGCATTATGTGCGCCACCATGCTGCGCTCGCAACTGCGCCTGAACGCGCTCGCGGGTCATCGGTGCTTCGCACTTCGGGCAGACCGCCTTAAACCCAGCCGTAGTCCCACGCCCGACTTCTGCTTCAGATTTCGGCGCGAAAACCTCAACCGTGGGCTCCGTTGCAATTCCAACGTACCTGAAGCGTATCGCCTTTTTCCGTTTTGGCGAATTCGATAGTAACAAAGTTCGCACGAGAGGAATAACAACACCGCACTTCGGCGCCTCGCAGCGAATGGTACGAGCCCAGAGATAGGCGAGCGGTTTTCTCCGTTCTTTATCNNGAGCGATCTCGTCGAGCACCCACTGCGACCAAATCTCGAAGTCTTCTGCGAGCCTGGCGCCATTTTGGCCGGACCATTCAAGCATGATCTTCAGCAGGGTCCACGCAACCGGGTTCAGCTCGATCGCCGTTGCGTCGCAGCCCAGTCTTGAGGCTTCTACCGGAATCGATCCACCGCCGGCAAAGACGTCGAGGACCTGGGGCGGTGCGTTATCGTATGCCTTAGCGACGAGTATTCGTGCGATCGACGTGTACCGGTTGAGGTCCGGAAACGTCCAATCCGCGAAGTTCGCGACGAACATCAGTAATGCGTTTTGCAGGTCGGCATCTGTTGGTCCGACTTTCGCAAATGCAGTCAACTCAGCCCGGACCGTATCCTTGAATTCCTTCGGACACAGAATGTCTGTTGGATCGGGCAAAAGCATCGCGAGGAGTACGGCTCGGCAAGATGACAGCGGCCGACGCGCCCACCAACTGTGAAGCAAAGAGATATGACCGCTGTCTATCCGGNNGTTCCTGTTGTTTTCTTCCACGCAAGCCAGGTTTACGGCTGACAACGGGAAATCAACCTCGGCCAGGCGTTTGCATTCCTTTGGAATCAATGCCCAGGCTCCGCAGTCATCGTATTCACATCAAGGTAATAGTGTGCAACTTTCGTCACCTCATACCATGGTAAGCGCGCTGGATCGCGTATCGGCGGTCGCAGTTCGGGATGAGCGCTACCACAGTTTGTAACAACGTACAGCCAGTAGCAATCTGGCCGATCCTCTGCAACGCGACGTTCATTCGGCGTGAGCAGGACCGTACCGCTCGGCGCACCTAGGCCTTTCACTTCAATCAGCCGCAGCTCGCCGGATGTAAGATCGAGACTCGTCACATCGTAGCCAAGATTCTTCTCCGAGACATCGGTGACTTGGCAGCCCTTGGCTCGTTCGTACTCCATTGCAACACGCATAGCGGTGGCTTCGGTCTCCGGATTCGGGCGGAGGCGGCGTACGTCTGACGCGCCCCTTTCGGGGTGAGGCAGCACGAGTATGCTGGTGATTCGCTCGACTTGTTGTAAGGTCAACGAACGTTGGCGCTCGAGATCACCTTTGCGACGGTCGCGTCGAGCTAGCAACTCAGCATGTCGTGCCTCCGCTTGCGCGAGTCGCCCCTCGGCTCCAACTACTTGGCGTTCAACCTCGGCAGCAGCTCTGCCGATCTCCTCGTCCGCGCGCTGCAGGAGCTCCGTCAATGAAAGGTTGACGTGCTCGGCCACCCGTTCGATCTCGCTAATCCGTTCTCCACGAATTTCCTCAACGAATGGCGCAAGTGCATGCTCGTGAAGCCAGAGCGTCGGCTCCGGGATATCGGCGACCGCAGGAAGTTGAGCGGGCGGATCGGCTGCTGTGAAGTCCCCGAGAACGCTGGGCTCGCGGAGCCGGATCTCGCCATCCTCAGTAGTCTCTGCGGCAAAGAGACGCTCGTGGATGACGTGTCCGAGTCCATCCACGACGCGAGCTCGATAGAAGTCAATGCGCGCAGGCTGCTCGTGTTGGAGGGAGTGAAACGACGCGCCCGCTGCAAGGGCTGCGCGCGCCTCGGCATGGGTATGCCGGCGAATTGCTTCGAAGAGCGGATGCCCCGGCGTCACCCATTCAAGGTTGTGCGTCTCGGCCGCCTCGCGATCGGTCGAAGACCGTGGATAGCGATCTGAAAGCGCCGGGAGTTTCCAATCCGGCTCCTTTTCGTATCGGCGCAACACGGGCGGTATCCGAGCTGGCTCAAAGGTGTGCGGCAAGTTCGGAACGACCTTGAGCGTTAGCGGCACCGTTTCGGCCGCCTCCTGCAGAAAGCGCGCGATCGTTTCCGGCACTACGCGTCGCTCTTGCGCGCGCGCGCGCCGCTCGATGAGCATTTCAAGGTTTAGCTTCTTCGACGCAAGACCCTCAAGCGCGTTCTGGCAGATTGCGCGGAACTGCCCCTCGTCCACGTTACGAAGTAGTCGTTCTTCGAGGTCCGCATCACCGAGACGTCCTGCATAATAGTCGCGCAGGACGCGTTCCACGTGAGCCGCCGGCAATATCTCTCCAACGACGTTGAAGACCGCATCGTCGTCAAGGGCATCACGAATTTCTTGCAGTTTTTCTAAGAGTCGTTGCAATACGCGACCCTCGATGGTGTTCGTCGCGACGAGGTTGAAGATCAGACAGTCCTTGCGCTGGCCGTAGCGGTGGATGCGCCCCATGCGTTGCTCAAGGCGATTGGGATTCCACGGAATGTCATAGTTAAACATGATGTTGCAGACCTGAAGGTTGATGCCTTCGCCTGCAGCCTCAGTTGCAACCAAAACCTGAATCTGTCCCTCACGGAACTGCTGCTCCGTGAACAGACGAGTTCCAGGCTCATCACGCGACCCTGGCCTCATCCCACCGTGGATAAAGCCAACACGGAATCCCCACGACCGCAGTCGCTCCACCAAGTATTCAAGCGTGTCCTTAAACTCGGTGAAAATCAGTAGTCGCTGATCCGGATTGTCGAAGAATCCTTGCTTCTCCAGCAAATCTTTCAGCTTCGAGAGCTTTACCTCGCTACCGGAAGCTTCCACGACGCCAGCTTGTTCGGCGAGCCGTCGGAGGTCTTGAACCTCCGCGCGAACCTGATCGGCGTTTCTCGTCAGCGTCACGGCCTCAAGCATAGCCTCCAGATGCTCGCGCTCGCTCTCCTCCATCTCCTCGATTTCCTCGGGATCTGGAAGTTGCACCGGTGCTAGGAGCGACATCTCTTGCGCGCGCTTCAATCCTTCTTCGAGGCGCCGCGCCCGGTTCTCAAGGGAGCGCCGCATCGCGTACGTGCTGGAGGCAAGACGGCGCTGATAGAGCGACATTAAGAAACCAATCGCACGAGCCCGCGGGTCTTCGCCTTCGGCAGCGGCGCGGGCACTCTCGCGCTTAACGAAGCGCGTCACATCTCGGTAGAGTTCAAACTCCGCGCCGTCAATCTGGAAGTCTACGGTGTGCGGTATGCGCTTCGTGAATATCTTATTTGCAGCCCAGGTTCCATCTTCACGCAGTTCGGGAAAATATACCATCGCCTCTTTCGTCCGGCGCAAGTAGAACGGCGCCTTTCGGCGATCCATGGCCTCGCGAATTGAACTGACGTCGGCGTATGCGTCGGCGTCGAGCAACTGTAGAAATAGGCTAAAGTTTGCGGGATCGCCCTTATGCGGNNTTGTGCGACTCGTCGATCGCGGACATGCGATGAGCTTCATCGACGATGATCAAGTCCCAATGAACCTGCTTTAATCCTGGCAAAATATCTTCGCGCTTGGCTAGGTCCAGCGATGTGATAACGCGATCGCGTTCCAGCCATTGGTTCAAGCCGAACTGGTCCCGAATGTCCTGACCTTTCACGACCACGAATTTGGCGTCGAACTTCTCCTTGAGTTCTCTCTGCCACTGGAAAGCCAGGTTCGAAGGACACACGANNAGAAGCAACCCCGCCATGATAGTTTTGCCAGCACCGGCATCGTCGGCGAGGAGAAATCGAACGCGCGCGGCCTTTAGTAAGTGCTCGTAAACGGCTTCGAGTTGGTGCGGCAATGGGTCCACGCGCGAAATCGACAGCGCGAAGTAAGGGTCGAATTCGTACGCTATACCGAGAGCATAGGCTTGGAGCCCGAGCCGCAGAAGGCGCGCATCGCCGGCGAACGAGTGGGCAGCTTCCAGAACCGTTAGATGCAAGAGATCGTCAGCGGTGAGCGTCACCCTGCGAAAGCGTTCTGATTGCGCGCCGACAAGACCAAGAACCCAATTGCTAGGATTCTCCTGGACGCTCTCGACTCGCATGGGTTCGTTGAAAAGGGGCCCGATCAGTGTCTGACCAGTTCGAATCGCCGTGCGCAGCAGCATGTCTAAACCTGAGCGCCC
>PKZD01000065.1:1902-7655 GCA_003133745.1 Candidatus Tyrphobacter aquilonaris | reverse complement strand
TAGAACGCCACCGATGAGGCGGAGTAGGTTCCGAACTCCGAGTAGCGCGCGTTCGTCAGATTGAATCCGCGCAACGCGAGGACGAGCGTCGGCATCAAGCGATACCCGACGTATGCGTCGACGCGCGTGTACGCGACGGGCTGGTCGAAGGTCGGCAGCGACGGATCGACGAGTCCGCGCGGGCCTTTCGAGAGTGCCTCGACGCCGAAGCCGTCAAGGCGATCTTGCGGCGGCGCGAGGTAGTCGATGCCCGCGGTGACGGTAAAGTCCGGGCCTCGCCCCGCGATTCGCGTGTCGTCGTCGAGGTCTTGCGCGCGGTAGAGGTTGGTTATGCCGAGATGGGCGCTGTAACCCGCGTACGCGCGCGTGCGCGCGTCGAGGGTGAAGCCTTGGATGATCGCCCGGCGGATGTTCTCGGGGGTGAACGTCACCGGGTTGTCGGCAATCAAGTTCGTGCCGTCGGTCGTGAACCAACCGAGGCTGACGCCGCCGAGCAGCATCGGCGCGACGAGCGTGACATCGCCCACGCGCGTCTTCTCGGGTACGAGCCCCGGGTTTGAGAAGAACGGATAGTACAGTTCCTCCGCCGTCGGCGCGCGAAACGCAGTCGCCGCGTTCCAACGCAACTGCAGGTCGGGCGTGAGGCGTTCGATCCCGCCGATCGACGGCGAGAGCGCCCCTCCGGGCGTGCCGTCGCGCTCGCCGCGCAGGCCGGCATAGAACTCGTCGCCACGCTGGTCGAACCACTGCGACTGCACGTACGCCGCGGCTTGATCGAAGGAATGTATCTGAAGCGGGTCGGTGCCGTCGTCGATGCGAGCGATGCCGCGCGAGAAGTCGACGCCGTAGACAAGGTGCTCGTTGCCGTTATCGACGACGTCGCGCAGATCCGCCATCGTCCGTTCTTCGGTGAGAAGTTGCGCGTACGGCGTCGGCGGCGTGAGGTACGCGTTCGGGCATTCCGTGTCCACCGGCGTATCACATGAATAGCTCAGGTCGGATGTCGAGGCGGCGAGTTGCAGCGTGAGCGTCGAGCGTGCCGCTGCATGTGAAAGATCGAGGCGAGCGTCGCGGTCGACGGTGCCTTCGCGGCTCGTCGGCGAGTAGAAGCCGAACGCCCCAGGTGCCCCGACGTGCTCGTCGATGATGTCGCCGTTGAGCGCCGCTTGAATGGAACCGAAATCGTGTGAGAAGCCGGCGCGCAGTGACGTGAGCGATGCATCCGCGTTCTGCTGCACGCCGTTATCGGGAATCGCATAGTCGTTCGCGGCGATCGTGCGTGCGATCGACACGTACGGCGTCTCGATCGAGAGCGAGCTCTCGCCGAACGATCCGCTGGAGAGCATCGCGCGCGAATGCGCCGGTGAGCCGGTGATGATGTTGACGATGCCGCCCATCGAGCCTGAACCGTAGAGCGTCGAGCCGCCGCCTTCGACGACCTCGATGCGATCGATGCCGTTCGTCGGAATCTGGCCGAGATCGATCGAGTCGATCTGCGATCCCGCAACCGGCATGCCGTCGAGCAGCACGAGCACTTCCGCACTCGAGGATCCGCGAATGCTGACGTTCGAAAGCGAGCCGAAACCGCCGTATCGTTCAATATCGACGCCCGGAACCGATGCGAGCGCATCGGCGACGGTAAGGTAGCCGTTCTGCACGATCTGACTCTTCGTGACGATGTACGTGGTGCGCGCGGTGCGCGAAAGCGATTCATCGGAACGATCGCTCGTCACGACGTGGGCGATGGGACGCAGGTTGGAAGTCGGCGAGGGCGCGGGGGATGGCGTCGAAGCAAGCGCGACGCCGAACGCAAGCGCGAAGATCATGACAATCCTTTCCTTTACGCGAGGCGGATGATGCAATCGGCTTGCAACGATATCCTGACTCGCGGATCATCGCCCGTTCCTCGGCCTTCCCAATCCTGAACGGATCAGTGGCGTTCGGGGCTCCCCGCTTACAGTGGCGCGACCGTGCCGGCATCTCACCGGCTTCCCGCGCAAGCCTAGGCCGCCGTGATTGGCGCCGCAGGCGCGCGCTCCTGCACCGCGGAAAAGCCGCCGCCGTGCGCCGCTCCACGCTCGCCCTTCTTCTCGCGCTCGTCGCGTGCACCGCGCTGCCGTCGCATCGCGTCGCGCCCGCGCAGCGCCGCATCGTCGCGCTCATCCCCTCCTTCGTCGAGGACCTCATCGCAATCGGCGCGACGCGGCAGATCGTCGGCGTCTCGAGCGGTACGCAAGACATTCCCGCGGTGCGCCGCGTGCCGCTCGTCGCCGACTATGCGAGCGTCGACGCGGAGCGCCTCGTCGCGCTGCATCCCGACGTTGTCGTCGCAATCCCCGCGCAGATGCGCTTCCTCACGAACGTGCAAAGCGGGGGCATCGAGGTCGAGCAGCTTCCCGACGATGCCTACGCCGACATCTTCACCGACCTGCGGCGGCTCGGCGCGATCAGCGGGCACGAACGCAACGCGGCGGCAGAGATCGCGCGCCTACAAGCAACGACCACGCGGATGCGCAAGGGCGAGCGGCACTTCGCGCGACCGCCTTCGATCTTCTTCGTCATCGGCGCGCAGCCGATCTGGACCGTCGGCAACGGCTCCTACATCGCAACCCTCGTCGCACTCGCGGGCGGCCGCAACGCGGCCGGCGATCTCGGCGGCGCCTACGGCGAATACAGCGCCGAGGCGCTGTTGCGCGCGCAGCCTGATGCGATCGTAACCGATCCCTCGACGCAGATACAGAGTGTGCTCGACCGCGAACCCTGGCGCAGCCTGCATGCGGTTCGGCTGCATCACGTCTTCGTCATCGCAAACGCTTCGCTGCTCGAACGCCCGGGACCACGATACACCGAAGGCCTCGCGTGGCTGATCGCGCAACTACGAAGCCTGTAGTGTGTGGAGGACCCAAAGGATGACATTGAACCACGTGCACCTCTCGGTCTGCGATTTGGAAGCAGCGCTCGAGTGGACCAGACGAGTGCTCCAGGCAGAACCGGTGATTGCAAACGAGCGGATGGCGTTCGTGCCATTCGGTGCCTTCACGCTGTTTTTCGACCGATCGGACAAGGACTCGCGCGCGACGCTCGGCTTCGAAAGCGCCGATTGCGATGCGGACTACAACGCGGCCGTCGAACGGGGAGCCGAGTCGTTGGAGGCTCCCGTCAATCGAGCCTGGGGAACGCGCTCGGCATATCTCCGAGGGCCGGGCGCCATCACGTTCGAGATCGAGCAGAGCCTGACGGCTTAGACGGTTCCCAAGAGCGAGGCTGAAAGCGGCACGCGACCGTTGACAATGTCTTGCACGCTGTTCGCAGGGTAGCCGACTGGAGCGTAGAGGCTGTCGAGCCACGCGAGATCGCTGAGATCGCGCAACTCCGCGACGCCGCGCGCGAGTTGGTGCACGGTGAAGTCGACCGCGGCAGGCGAGCCGCCGTCGAAACCGTGCTCGTTCTCGAGGTCGTAGAGCGGCGCGACCGCGGACGAGGTTCCTTCGAGATATGCCGCGACCATCGCGGCGATCTCGCTCTGCGAGAGCAGGTGCGCGGGCAGCGGCTGCGTGCTCAACGGCACGTGCGTGCGCACGATGTCGGCGGTGATGAACCGATCGACGAAATCGCTCTCAAACCTGCTGTGAATGTGCGCCTCCGTATACCCGCGCGGATTCGGATAGTTGCCCCATCCGTTGAAGTGCACGGTGACGTGCAACGGTTGGCAGGCGTCGCCGACAAAATGGCCCCAGACGCCGAGGTCGCGCAACGTCAGCGTCTCGCGCAACGCCTCATCCTCGGCAAAGCGCGCGCGCAGCCCCGCATCGCCCGCATGCCGCGCGCCGTACACGTCGACGCGCCAGTACGCGAAATCCTCACGCAGTTGCTCGAATCCGTCGATGATCGAATACGGCAGGTAGCCCGCGCGCCAGGGCGTCGTGTGCGCCGCTTCGAGCGCGATCGCATACGCGCTCATGCTTTCGGGGAGCGCCTGCAGGCTGACGCCGTCGATCGTGCCGTCGTCCCCGAGATTGAGGTAGTGACCGGGATCGTTGTCGGCATCCCACGAACCGCCCGCGCCCTTGAGGCGATCCTCCTCCGGTCCAAGCGTCGCGATCTCCTCGATCGCGGAAACCGTGCGCGTGAACGCAGGCATCTCCGTCGGGAAGCTCTGCGCGGCCAAGAGATTGATCATCGTGTGGCCCCGCGCGCCCCATGCAAGTGCGTGCGCGGGAACGAAGAGCGCGCATGCAAGCGCGAGAGCAGCGTAGCGTTTCACGTTATTCGAATAACTCCGTCAGTTCGTCGAGATGCTCGATGCGCGTCGCATTGGGCAGCGCGGCGAGGATCGTCGCGCCGAAACGCGTCGAAGCTGCGCGGCCGTCGAGCAATGCGACGACGCCACGATCGGCGGTGTTGCGAATGAGACGCCCGAAGCCCTGCTTCAGCCGCACCGTCGCCGCGGGAATCATGTAGTGGTCGAATCCGTCGAGTCCGCGCGATTCCAACGAGTGCACGCGTGCCGCAACGAGCGGGTCGCCCGGAGAGGGAAACGGCAGGCGGTCGATGATGACACACGAGAGTTGATCGCCCGCGACATCGATGCCCTCCCAAAACGTGCCGGTCGCGAAAAGCACGGCGTTCGGCGTCGAGCGAAACCATTCGAGCAACCGCGTCCGAGAGAGCTCGCCTTGCAGGCGCAGCGGAAACGGGATGCGCTCGCGCAGCAGCGCGTACACCTCGCGCAGGCGCGCGTACGAGGTGAAGAGCACGAATGCACGTCCGCGCGTGCGTTCCAAGCATTCTTCGATCAAGGGCGCCGCAAGCCGCGCGAAGTCTGCCGACTTCGGGTTGAGCGCGGGCGGCGCGATGAAGAGCCGCGCCTGCCGCGCGTAGTCGAAGGGCGAAGGCGCGACGAGTTCTTGCGCCTCGTCGAGACCGAGCGTTCTTTTCAGAAAATCGAAGGAGCCGCCGATCGAGAGCGTCGCGCTCGTGAGCACGACGCTCGGCGTCCGCGCGAAGAGCGCGGTGCGCAGAAACTCCGCGACGTCGTGCGGTGCGCTCTTGACCTCGTAGGAGCCTTCGCCCTCACCCCGCTCGACCCACGCAATCGCCTCTTCTCCCGGCGTCTGCGCGCGATCGATCGTGACGAGGTGCGCGAGCACCGGGCGCATCGCGAGATCGCGCCGGCGTTCCGCCTCTGCGTCGTTCTCGACCGGCCGCAGGAGCGCGTCGTGCCAGTGCCCCTGCAACCAGTTCTCGAGATGGTAGAACGCGTCACGCAACGCGTCGAGCGCGCCGTGCGCGTCTTCGTTCGCGGCGAGCGGATAGCGATCGCTCGGGCCGCGTGCGAGCGCGTGATCTAAGGCGCGAACACCCTCGTCGATCTGCGCATCGAGCGCCGCGGGAAGCCGGTAGACGCGGTGAAGCTTGCGCATCATGCGTCCGATCGTGCGCCGCGAGACCGTGCCCGTCAGCGCGTCGGTCGCCCAGCGCTCGCATTGGTGGGCCTCGTCGAGCACGACGACGTCGTACGGCGGCAATAGCCCGCCGCCCATCGCGAGGTCGAGAAAGAAGAGCGCGTGATTGACGACGATGATATCCGCGTACCGTGCCTCGTCGCGCTTCTTGAAGAACCAGCAATCGCGAAAGTGTTGGCAGAACTCGCCGGTGCAGTCGTCGGCATCGGCATCGAGTTGTTCCCATTCCTGCGGATTCGGAAGAAACGGTAACTCCGCGCGATCGCCGCCGCGCGTGCGGTCCGCCCA
>PKZD01000065.1:0-1836 GCA_003133745.1 Candidatus Tyrphobacter aquilonaris | reverse complement strand
ACGAGATAGGCGAGCGACTTGCCGATGCCGGTGCCGGCTTCGACGATCGTGTGCATGCCTTCGAGAATGCCGCGCTCGACGAGCTTCGCCATTTGGACTTGGCCGGGGCGCGCCTCGAAATCCGGGACGACGCGCGCGAAGGGACCGCTCGCGTCGAAGAGTTGCTCGAGCGTCGCGGTCATGCGCCGGTGGGCGTGACGTTCTCGGGCGGTGGTTCGTACTCCGTATCGAGCGTGCTGCCGCTGCCGGCGTCGACGACCTCCGGGCGGATGCGTTGCGGTGGAAAATAGATCGCGAACGTGATGATGAAACCGGCGAGCAGCCCGGTGACGTGCGCCTGCCACGAGATGCCGGGAAAGGTGAAGCTGAAGATGAGGTTCACGACCAAGATCGGGATGTTCGCCTTCACGAGGTCCATGCCGCGAGGCCCAAACTTAAAGCCGACCGCGAAGAGCGCGCCGAAAAGGCCGAAGATTGCGCCGCTTGCGCCGAGCGTCGCAACGTTCGGAGCGCTGAAGAAAACAACACCGAGCCCCGAAGCGACGAGCGATCCCATATAGATGAAGAGTAGGCGCGGCGATCCGAGCGCAGCTTCCATGAAGCGCCCGAGCACGTAGAGCGAATACATGTTCACGGCGATATGGAGGATGCTTCCGTGCAAGAACGCGCCCGTGATGATGCGCCAGTATTCGTGATACTGGGTCACCGCGATCGGCACGAGCGCGCCGTCGTTCACGAGCCCGTTCACGTCGACGTTGCCGGAAAAGATGCCCGTGCCGAGCGTCACGATCTCCCAAATGAAGACGAGGACGTTGACGACGATGAGAAAACGCGTGATCATCGCAGCGCAGCCGCTCCTTGCGCGACCATCACCATGCGCGCGAGTTCGAGTGAGATGGCAAAGCGCTTTCCGTCGACTTCGACCGTCACGGGGCCGCCGAGCGGCGCTTTTTCGATGATGCGCACGAGCGCGCCGGGTTTCAGCCCTATCTCGGCGAGATAGCGGAGCATCTCGGGAAGAACCTCGGTGACGCCGCAGACCGTCGTTTGCGTGCCGGGCTCCGCTTGCGCGAGCGGATCGCCGAAGGGCTCGGGGCGGCTGAGGTCGCGCGGGGGGATGGGATGTCCGTGCGGACACGTCTTCGGATCGCCGAGTACGTCGATCAAACGCTCCTCCAAGCGATCGGTGATCGCGTGCTCCAAAATGCACGCTTCGCCGTGGACTTCTTCCCACGGCATGCCGAGGATGTCGGTGAGCAGGCGCTCTGCCAAGCGATTGCGCCGCACGACGCTGACCGCGGACTGCAAACCCTTGCGAGTGAGTTTAACGTCGCCGCGCGCCTCGTGTTCCACGTATCCGTCGCCGACGAGTTTCTTGAGCATCCCGGAGACGGAAGCCGGTGAAACGCCGAGTTCCGTTGCGAGCACCGACGTCGTTGCGCCCGAGCCCTCGCGCTCGAGGCGATAGATCGCCTTCATATACATCTCGAACGACTCGGAGAAATGCGAATGGGAATGTCCGGGCATGACCGCTCTAACCTTCGACGCCGCGCGGGGGGTTCCAGGTCGCCTCGAGTTCTGCGTGGAGCGCCTCCTTCTGCGAGGCGCTCGCGAAGCTCGCGTCGATCGCGTTGCGCACGAATCCTTCGAGGACGCTCAAGCCCGCGATCTCCGCGACGTAGCGGTATTCCGCCTCGATCGACGTCCCGAAGAGCGCGGGATCGTCGGCATCGATGACGATGGGCACGCCGGCATCGTGCAATTCGAGAAACGGATGCGGCCGTTCGCGGGAAGCGGCTCCGGTAAGAAAGTTTGAGGTTGGGCAGATTTCGAGCG
>PKZD01000007.1:6297-6493 GCA_003133745.1 Candidatus Tyrphobacter aquilonaris | reverse complement strand
CGACACCGAGCCGCTACTGAAAATCGTCGCTGCTGTCCCCGGCGACGACGTCGCGGTCTCGGGTCGGGGCGTGGCCATCAAAGGATGCGTCCTGCCGAATAGCGTGCCGCTCGCGTTCGACCGGTCCGGTCGGCGGCTCACGGAATGGCCCTCAGGGCGCTATCATCTCGCGCTGAACCAACTCTGGCTGTACGCC
>PKZD01000007.1:581-6284 GCA_003133745.1 Candidatus Tyrphobacter aquilonaris | reverse complement strand
CCCTCGTTCCGCTCTACGAGCGGGGAGCCGGGCTGCGGTGCGGCGCGCTTCGCTAGCCCCGCATCCTCGCCCGGCTTCGGGGAGCCAAAGACCCCAGTTCACCGGCTGTTGTCGAAATGTCACCGTTATGGTAACTTTCTGACGTGCCCAGGACTCATCTCGATTCGCTCTTGGAACTCGCCTCCGAGCATGACGGGCTCGTGACCACGCAACGGGCCGCCGAGGCCGGGATTACCCGCCGGACACTCGCCGGCATGGTCGAGCGCGGCCGGCTGGAGCGCGTATCTCGGGGCGTCTATCGCCTGGCGCACCTGCTTCCCAGTCCGCTGTCTTCGTATCGCGAAGCGGTCCTGTGGGCCCAATCCCACAGCGGTCCGCGCGTGGCACTTTCTTACGAGACTGCTCTCGTTATACTTGGCCTTACCGATGCGAATCCGTCGAAGATTCACCTCACGATCTCGCAAGGCGCACGGCTTCGCCGAAAGCGGCCGGCGCGTGTCATGATTCACCAGGCGAAGCTCGACGACAAAGACGTTATCGAACATGAAGGCCTTCCGGTAACGTCCGTGCAGCGCACTGTACTCGATCTTGCACGTAGTGGAAACATGCGTTTCGCACACGATGCCCTCGTCCAGGCACGCAGCGAAGGATATATCACTGAGGCGGATCTCCGCCGCCTTTCAAGCGAGATGAACAATCTAACGCATGAGGCGTGAACGACTTGATAAGGCTCTCTATCGCGTCGCTCGAGAAGCGGACGTGGATGAACTGCGCCTGCGGCGTTGGGTCTCTTTTCTCGCGCTCTGTGGTGTATTGCAACGCGCGATCGATGAGGGCGTAATAAGCGACTATCATCTCAAAGGCGGTGCCGCGCTTGAGCTTCGGTTCGCTGATCGCGCACGAACCACGAAGGACATCGACGTTGGTCTGCCAGGCGATCGTCGGGAGCGATTTCAATCTCTCGAACAGGCCCTGGCGCTCGGTTTCGACGAGTTTACATTTCGCGCGAAGGTTCCACACGATCTCGAACTCGCCGACACTGTGCGCGTCGACGTTGCAATTGCCTATCGCGGTCGCGGATTGCAGACCATCCAGATCGATCTAGGTCCCGCCGACGAACCACGGATAGACCTCGTCATACCGACAATCCGCGGCGTAGCGGAGCTCGGCGTTCCCGTGACATCGCCAGTGCGATGCATCACCATCGACGTTCAGGTTGCTCAAAAACTCCACGCGTGTACGAATCCTCGCGTGACGAGAACCGAAAACCGAGCCAGAGACATCATGGACATCGTTCTCCTTGATATCCTCGGTCGGATTGACACAGAAACAACTCGCGCGGCTTGCATTCGCGTTTTTGAACAACGAGACGAGCACGCGTGGCCACCCGCGATTGACATACCCGCTACTTGGAGAGTTGAATTGCAATCCCTAGCGACCCAACATGACTTCCCACTATCCACACCCGACGATATCGTATCT
This sequence comes from Candidatus Tyrphobacter aquilonaris, assembly GCA_003133745.1. Classification (GTDB taxonomy): domain Bacteria; phylum Vulcanimicrobiota; class Vulcanimicrobiia; order Vulcanimicrobiales; family Vulcanimicrobiaceae; genus Tyrphobacter; species Tyrphobacter aquilonaris. The sequence goes on along the minus strand of PKZD01000007.1, from coordinate 4,802 downwards.
GCATTCACAACAGTGTTCGAAAGAATAGCTGGTCTATCGTCAAGATGAATAGCTCCTAAATCACGTTGCTCTTAACGTGGCTCTAGCTTTATACACTGAACGATAGGGTGGAAAACACATGGCGCGCATTCGGAAACTTGAAATTCAGAATTATCGGGGGATTAAGGCGTTCTCGTGGCTTCCGTCGGCGGGTATAAACTGCCTCATCGGTCCAGGCGACAGCGGCAAATCGTCGGTACTCGATGCAATTGACGCTTGCCTTGGCGCGCGGCGGAACATTCAATTTACTGATGCGGATTTCCACAAGCTCGACGTTTCTGCGCCAATCAGCATTTCTCTCACTATCGGCGAGCTCGACGATGCACTGAAAAACATGGACACGTACGGCATGTATGTCAGAGGTTTCGACGCTACAACGGGCGATATTGAAGACGAGCCGGAGAAAAATGCGGAGACGGTTTTGACGCTCAACCTTACAGTTGGGAGCGATCTCGAGCCGTCATGGACATTGATCTCGGATCGAGCCAACGCACAGAACCAGACGCGCAATCTGGCCTGGGCCGACCGTCTTCGCCTTGCTCCGACTCGTATCGGTGCAATGGCGGACTACAACCTCGGCTGGCGACGCGGGTCCGTACTCAATCGGTTGACAGAAGAGCGCCCCGATGCTTCATCGGCGCTTGTGAAAGCTGCGCGAGACGCGCGTGCAGCCTTTGGCGACGAGGCTGAAAAACAGCTTGGCGAAACGCTTGCGATAGTGACAAAGACAGCAAAGGATCTCGGCGTTCCCGTTGGCGATCAGGCCAAGGCGCTGCTGGATGCCCATTCTGTTTCCGTCACTGGCGGAACGATCTCGCTGCATGATGAAGCCGGCGTACCGCTGGGCGGCCTTGGTATCGGATCGACCAGACTACTTGTTGCGGGCCTCCAGCGCATCGCTGCAGAGCAATCGACGATCATCCTCGTGGATGAAGTGGAACACGGACTAGAGCCGCACCGACTTAACCGACTCCTCGTGTCACTCGGTGCGAAAGAGGAGCAGCCGCCACTGCAAGCGTTCGTCACGACACACTCGCCGGTCGCACTGCGTGAACTATCGGGGGAGCAGCTTTTCGTATTGCGCCGTCTGGATGACAAGCACGAAGCAAAGAACGTAGGCGTGAGCGACGACATCCAGAGCACTATCCGGTTATTCCCCGACGCTTTCCTCGCTCCGTCGGCTATTGTCTGCGAAGGCGCGAGTGAGGTTGGTCTTGTGAGAGGGCTCGATCAATATCGGTTGACGAAGTTCCATACGTCAATCGGTGCGCTCGGCGTCGCACTAGTAGACAGCGGAGGCGCCGAACCGGACCGACCCTTCAAACGCGCGAGTGCTTTTCTTGCGCTAGGTTATCACGTCGCTGTCATTCGCGATGATGACAAGGCGCCAACTGAGGGTGTGGAGCAAGCATTCAAAGATGCACGAGGGAAGGTCATTTCGTGGCGTAACGGCCGCGCGCTGGAGGACGAGCTATTCTCGAGCCTGTCCGATGATGGCGTGATCGGGTTGATTGATCGGGCGATCGAATTGCATGGCGAGGATCTGGTCAACGATCATATCAAATCGGCATCTCAAAACGAAAAAGATCTGAACGCCATACAGACGGAGTCTCTACTCGATGGCATCTCTCCTGAAAGTCGCGTAATCCTTGGCAAAGCAGCTAGGACAAAGAAGTCTGGCTGGTTCAAGTCGGTAACATGGATGGAGGGTGTTGCACGCGATATCGTCGGGCCCGATCTGGAAAAAGCAGACGAGGAATTTCGCAAAATAATTGGCGACGTCTTCGAGTGGAGCGCCGGTGCCCGAGGGTGATATCGACCTTCTGGCGATAGATCGCGGTACCGTAACCGCGCCAGCAGGGTGCGGAAAAACGCATCTTATAGCGCAAGCTCTCAGGCGGCATACGGATGCCAAGCCTATTCTTGTGTTGACCCACACGAATTCCGGTGTTGCAGCTCTGCGCGCTCGTCTTGATCGCGCCGGCGCCCCGGCGACTGCATACCGCTTGTCCACGATTGACGGATGGGCGATGCGTCTAATTGCAACGTTTCCCGTGCGAAGCGCCCACGATCCGGCGCTCCTCAACGTCGCAAATCCTAAAAGCGACTACCCCACAATTCGTGTTGCAGCGGCCCAGTTGCTGAAAGAAGGGCACATCGCCGATATCCTCAACGCGAGCTATGCAGGTCTCATCGTAGACGAATATCAGGATTGCACGAACCGCCAACACGTTTTGCTCGCCTATGCTGCAAAGACATTGCGAACGCGCACACTCGGGGATCCCATGCAGGCGATCTTCGGATTTGGCGGCGACGACCTGCCCAAATGGGATAAGGTCTGTGAGTTTTTTCCTATCGTCGGTGCCCTCACTATCCCGTGGCGCTGGATCAACGCAGATGCGGAAGCGCTTGGGCGTTGGCTTCTCGACGTACGTGACAACCTTGTACGTGGCGATCCAATTGATCTGCGCACCGGACCTCCTTCCGTAACGTGGGTTAAACTGGACGGAACGGCGGAGGACCACCAAAGACGATTGCTTGCCGCAAGAGTACGCGCGAAAAGCGCAGATGGTCACGTCCTAATCANNTTGCCAGTCAAACTCCGGGCGCAGTCACAGTTGAAGCCGTCGATCTCAAGGATTTGGTGCTGTTCGGTCGTGGATTGAACATTGCCGGTCCCGATGCGCTAGAGCGGATCGCTACATTCGCACAGAGCGTAATGACAAATGTGGGCGCAACGGATCTGCTGCGGCGCGTTCGGACGTTAGCGAGTGGTACCGCTCGAAAGCCCGGAACCGACGTTGAGAACGCGGCACTCGCATTCACACGCGCGCCGTCCTACATGAAGGCGGTTGAACTACTGGTTGAAATAAGCAAGGAGGCCGGTGTGCGACAGCACCGTCCGGCAGTCTTGCGAGCCTGCCTCAGGGCACTTCGAATGTGTGAATCGGCGGATGGTCCGACGTTCCACGATGCAACGATTCGCGTGCGCGAGGAAAACCGTCTCATTGGACGACCTCTCCCCAAGCGCGGGGTTGGTAGCACCCTACTTCTAAAAGGCCTTGAAGCGGACGTTGTCGTCATACTCAACGCCGATGGGCTTGACGCCAGAAATTTGTACGTTGCTATGACGCGAGGATCGACCGCTCTGACGGTATGCTCTCGATCGCCTGTCCTGAAACCTCTACCGTAGCAGACAGCGCCAGGCGGCAACGAGCGACGCTTCTTGACCGTGCGCTAACACGGCGAGATAATAGTGATGCAATACTACGCGCGACTTTCACTCGCATTATAATGCGGGTGAAAAGAACCAGCCAAGAGCCCTGTCTTTCTTGCGGGGCCTTTTTCTTTCAGGTGGCAGCGCGTTCTGGGAAGACTGCAATGGAACGAGTCAAACGAATCGAGAATGTTCCCGTCATTCGCGAAGAACTTTCCGAACCGCGGTGGCCGGCAGAGCTTGACGCGACGCCTTTTCGAAAAATTGATCGCGCACTCGCAGCTGCGGCGAGCAACCTTGCCGAGGTACGGGAAGCTTTCGAGATGCTCTGCGGCGCCATACCGGGCGGTGCCGGCGACGCCGTAAGAGCGCTGCCGGTTCTCCTGACCGTGCCACAGGTTTGCAAGTTGCTGGGCTATCACAAAACGAAAGTGTACGAATTGATGAAGCGCGGCCTGCTTCCCTACGTCGTAGAGACGAAGACCGGCCACCGCCGCGTCGAGTATCGAGCAGTCCAACACCTCGTGAAAAGGCTGCGTGGCGGACGTCTTGAAGGAAAGGCGTCATAATGGCTATCCGGGCGCGCGGTGAAGGCACCATAAGCCGCCGCAGTAATGGAACGTACGAAGGGAAGCTTTCACTGAAGGCGCCTGACGGATCCATGGTGCGTAAGTCGTTTTATGGAAAAACGCGCGGTGCGGTCGCCGACTTGATGCGTGAGTACCGGGACCAACATGGCACAGCGATCCAGCCTCGAAACGCGATGACGCTATCGGCATACCTCACCGCATGGCTCGATGCGCTCGTGGTTCGACCAAATACGTACAAGCTCCGCAAACATCTCATTCACAAGCACATCGTCCCACACATCGGTGCGCGCCCACTCGGTGAGTTGACCTCAGACGACGTCCGTTTTCTCGTGCGGCGGTGGAAAGACGACAGCGTCGGCGCGACCACGCAGCGAA
>PKZD01000007.1:0-566 GCA_003133745.1 Candidatus Tyrphobacter aquilonaris | reverse complement strand
CTCGAAGGACAGCAGGTCATGAAGTTGCTCGGCGCAGCACGCGATCCGCAGGAACGCGCGCTCTTGGCGTTGGCGATCACGACGGGCATGCGGCAGGGCGAAATCTTCGCGCTGTCTTGGAACGACGTGGACCTCGCCGCCGGGACCGTCTCCGTCCGCGCGACGCTGACCGAAGACCTGGACGGTAAACTTGTTCGGTCCGATCCGAAGACCGCGAAATCACGGCGCATCGTCTATCTTCCGGCACTCGCACTTAAGGCGCTCCTCGCGCACCAAGCCGAATGCTCCACTCAAGACGGCTTCGTCTTCACGGCGGCCGACGGGACGCCGCTGCGCAAGAGCAACTTCATCCGCCGAGTCTTCAAGCCGTTGCTCAAGGCGGCGGAACTGCCCGACGTTACGTTCCATAGTTTGCGCCATACGGCCAACTCGCTGCTCATCGAGGCGGGCGAAGATCCGCTCGCAATCGCGGGCAGTTTGGGCCACGCCGACACGCGCATGATGTTCGAGCGCTACGGACATCTCTTCAGCCATAGCGGGCGCCGCGTCGCCAAGACGGCGGACGA